>NZ_JBLUQC010000060.1:0-217 GCF_048068435.1 Pseudomonas sp. NY15437 | reverse complement strand
TATCGGATCAGCAGCACACCACAACAATTGGTGGGTCTGGGCAGATTCGAACTGCCGACCTCACCCTTATCAGGGGTGCGCTCTAACCAACTGAGCTACAGACCCAATCGTCTAACCAGTGAATCAAGCAATTCGTGTGGGAGCTTATGAAGAAGCTGAGATCTTCGATTAAGGAGGTGATCCAGCCGCAGGTTCCCCTACGGCTACCTTGTTACGA
>NZ_JBLUQC010000059.1:0-223 GCF_048068435.1 Pseudomonas sp. NY15437 | reverse complement strand
CTAATTGCCCGTGAGGCTTGACCATATAACACCCAAACAATTTGCGTGTTGTACGGTGAAGACGTAACGAACCGAAAGTTCGTGTGAACCGCAAATTACCTGTCACATACCTGAATTCGGATGAGCGTGTGCAACTGCCACGAGCATCCTAAAGAATTGCTTGACGACCATAGAGCGTTGGAACCACCTGATCCCATCCCGAACTCAGTAGTGAAACGACGCA
>NZ_JBLUQC010000058.1:0-227 GCF_048068435.1 Pseudomonas sp. NY15437 | reverse complement strand
CACTACTGAGTTCGGGATGGGATCAGGTGGTTCCAACGCTCTATGGTCGTCAAGCAATTCTTTAGGATGCTCGTGGCAGTTGCACACGCTCATCCGAATTCGGGTATGTGACAGGTATTTGCGGTTCACACGAACTTTCGGTTCGTTACGTCTTCACCGTACAACACGCAAATTGTTTGGGTGTTATATGGTCAAGCCTCACGGGCAATTAGTATCGGTTAGCTCAA
>NZ_JBLUQC010000057.1:0-257 GCF_048068435.1 Pseudomonas sp. NY15437 | reverse complement strand
CTAATTGCCCGTGAGGCTTGACCATATAACACCCAAACAATTTGCGTGTTGTACGGTGAAGACGTAACGAACCGAAAGTTCGTGTGAACCGCAAATTACCTGTCACATACCCGAATTCGGATGAGCGTGCGCAACTGCCACGAGCGTCCTAAAGAATTGCTTGACGACCATAGAGCGTTGGAACCACCTGATCCCATCCCGAACTCAGTAGTGAAACGACGCATCGCCGATGGTAGTGTGGAGTTTCTCCATGTGAG
>NZ_JBLUQC010000056.1:0-297 GCF_048068435.1 Pseudomonas sp. NY15437 | reverse complement strand
AGCGGACTCCGTCCGCGATGCTCCAGCGCCCGGGCTGTCGCAGGCATGGCCAGCTCCTACAGGTCAACGCTGTGCCCCCTGTAGGAGCGAGCCACGCTCGCGATCCGCGGACAACGTCCGCGCGCGCCACCGAACGCCGATGCCAATCCTGGGCGCACGAGCGGACTCCGTCCGCGATGCTCCGGTGCCCGGGCTGTCGCAGGCATGGCCAGCTCCTACAGGTCAACGCTGTGCCCCCTGTAGGAGCGAGCCACGCTCGCGATCCGCGGATAGGGTCGGCGCCCGCCCAGGCGGCCA
>NZ_JBLUQC010000055.1:0-304 GCF_048068435.1 Pseudomonas sp. NY15437 | reverse complement strand
TATCGGATCAGCAGCACACCACAACAATTGGTGGGTCTGGGCAGATTCGAACTGCCGACCTCACCCTTATCAGGGGTGCGCTCTAACCAACTGAGCTACAGACCCAATCGTTCGGGCTTTGGCAGCTTGTCGACCTCACCCGCTCTCTATCCAAGAGCCGGGGGCGCGCTCAAACCAACCGAGCAGCAAACCTATCGTCTAACCAGTGAATCAAGCAATTCGTGTGGGAGCTTATGAAGAAGCTGAGATCTTCGATTAAGGAGGTGATCCAGCCGCAGGTTCCCCTACGGCTACCTTGTTACGA
>NZ_JBLUQC010000054.1:0-314 GCF_048068435.1 Pseudomonas sp. NY15437 | reverse complement strand
ATCGCCCTAGAATTTGCGCCCTCATCAGCGCACTCATAGCTCAGCTGGATAGAGTACTCGGCTACGAACCGAGCGGTCGGAGGTTCGAATCCTCCTGAGTGCGCCATATACGAGGCAACGTGAAAGCGGGGCTTCAGTGGCGAAAGGGCTGAAAAGCCATTAGCTGCAACCAGTTGGTGAATCTGGTTAAACTTTACCGACGACGCACTCATAGCTCAGCTGGATAGAGTACTCGGCTACGAACCGAGCGGTCGGAGGTTCGAATCCTCCTGAGTGCGCCATATACCGAAAGGGCCTGCAGAAATGCAGGCCCT
>NZ_JBLUQC010000053.1:0-332 GCF_048068435.1 Pseudomonas sp. NY15437 | reverse complement strand
GTGAAACGACGCATCGCCGATGGTAGTGTGGAGTTTCTCCATGTGAGAGTAGGTCATCGTCAAGCTCCTATCCCAAGACCCCTGGTCAGCATCGCTGGCCGGGGGTTTTGCCTATTAGTGTAAGCACACAGTTTGTGCTTGCTGCCGACGAGAGTTACGGCTCTCCGAAGCCAAGCGATTGAGTAGAAAGAAATTTCGAAAAATAAAGCTTGACGAAAGATGAGGTTAGCGTAGAATGCGCGCCTCGGTTGAGACGAAAGCCTCAGCCAAACGCTCTTTAACAAGTTGAATCAAGCAATTCGTGTGGGTGCTTGTGATGTAAGACTGATGAT
>NZ_JBLUQC010000052.1:0-336 GCF_048068435.1 Pseudomonas sp. NY15437 | reverse complement strand
CGGGCATGGCCCGCTCCTACACGAGCCGACCTGTAGGAGCGTGCCGTGCACGCGATCCGTCGGCAGGGCCGACGGCTGGTCCTAGCACCACTGCCGCCCATGAAACTCGGTAATTCGGGTCGCTGATTTTCCCTTCTGGAACGCAATCTGGATCTGACCGCGCGTTTTCGCGCGTTCGCGGGCATGGCCCGCTCCTACACGAGCCGACCTGTAGGAGCGTGCCACGCACGCGATCCGTCGGCAGGGCCGACGGCTGGTCCTAGCACCACTGCCGCCCATGAAACTCGGTGATTCGGGTCGCTGATTTTCCCTTCTGGAACGCCATCTGGGCCTGAC
>NZ_JBLUQC010000051.1:0-367 GCF_048068435.1 Pseudomonas sp. NY15437 | reverse complement strand
CGATGAGCAATCATCGACTCCAGTGCCCAGGTGGCGGAATTGGTAGACGCACTAGGTTCAGGTCCTAGCGGTGGCAACACCGTGGAAGTTCGAGTCTTCTCCTGGGCACCACTTATTCAAGGATAAAGTCAGTCGCTGACAGGCTTTATCAGGCGGGTTCGGAACCCTGATAACCGAACAATAGACCGCCCGATGCAACCAAGGGTTGCATCACCGCAAGACGATGAGCGATCATCGCACCCCATGCTGAAAAGCATGCCCAGGTGGCGGAATTGGTAGACGCACTAGGTTCAGGTCCTAGCGGTGGCAACACCGTGGAAGTTCGAGTCTTCTCCTGGGCACCATCTTCAAACGAAAAAGCCGAGCA
>NZ_JBLUQC010000050.1:0-400 GCF_048068435.1 Pseudomonas sp. NY15437 | reverse complement strand
GCGCGTTATGCGCCCTACGAACCTAACGATGCCGGCGCCAATCTGTAGGAGCGCGCCATGCGCGCGATCGCGGGCGTGGCCCGCTCCTACAAGGGGCACAGCCGTTCGGCGTACACCGGTAATCGCGACTTCCGCTGCGGAGAGCTTCGCGGACAAGGTCCGCTCCTACCAAAGGCCATCGCCAGGACCGTAGGGCGCATAACCCGGAACGGGTTATCCGCCGATTAGGTCGCGGCGGATAACGCTGGCGCGTTATGCGCCCTACGATCCTAACAATGCCGGCGCAAACCTGTAGGAGCGCGCCATGCGCGCGATCGCGGGCGTGGCCCGCTCCTACAAGGGGCACAGCCGTTCGGCGAACGCCGGTAATCACGACTTCCGCCGCGGAGAACTTTGCGGA
>NZ_JBLUQC010000049.1:0-440 GCF_048068435.1 Pseudomonas sp. NY15437 | reverse complement strand
GTCACATCGCGGATGCCGGCGACGTTGCGGTTGATCTCCTCCGCCACCGCGCTCTGTTCCTCGGCGGCGCTGGCGATCTGCAGGTTCATGTCGGTGATCACGCTGACCGCCTCGCCGATGCGTTGCAGCGCGGCCACGGCCTGTTCGACCTGGCTCACGCTGTCCTGCGCCTGGCGGTGGCTGTTGCTCATGGCGCCGACCACGTCGCGAGTCCCGTTCTGCAGGCCTTCGATCACCTGGCGAATTTCCTCCACCGAATCCTGGGTGCGCTTGGCGAGGTTGCGCACCTCGTCGGCGACCACCGCGAAGCCGCGCCCGGCTTCCCCGGCGCGGGCCGCTTCGATGGCGGCGTTGAGCGCCAGCAGGTTGGTCTGCTCGGCGATGCCGCGGATCACGTCCAGCACCGAGCCGATCTGCTCGCTGCTCGCCGCCAGGCCTTC
>NZ_JBLUQC010000048.1:0-472 GCF_048068435.1 Pseudomonas sp. NY15437 | reverse complement strand
CAAGGACGAGCTGGGCGAGCTGGCCGGCTGGTTCAACCGCTTCCTCGACAAGCTGCAACCGATCATCCGCGACGTGAAATCCTCCGTGCAGGACGCCCGCGCCACTGCCGACCAGTCCTCGGAAATCGCCAGCCAGACCAGCGCCGGCATGCAGCAGCAATTCCGCGAAGTCGACCAGGTGGCCACCGCCTCCCAGGAAATGAGCGCCACCGCCCACGACGTCGCCAACAGCGCCGCCATGGCCGCCGATGCCGCCCGCGGCGCCGACGGTGCGACCCGCGACGGCCTGAGCGTGATCGACAACACCACCCGCCTGATCGACGAGCTGGCCAGCGACATGAGCAGCGCCATGAGCCAGGTCGAAGGCCTGGCGGCGAGCAGCGAGCAGATCGGCTCGGTGCTGGACGTGATCCGCGGCATCGCCGAGCAGACCAACCTGCTGGCGCTCAACGCCGCCATCGAAGCGGCCCGC
>NZ_JBLUQC010000047.1:0-478 GCF_048068435.1 Pseudomonas sp. NY15437 | reverse complement strand
CTGAAAAGAAGGTCGCCGAGGTGGTTGACAGCGACATTGATCGCTGTAGAATGCGCCTCCCGCTGATGAGAAGGTTTCCTTCGCTGAAGCACAAGCGATTGAGTAGAAAAGGAATTTTCGAAAAATAAAGCTTGACGGAAAGAGAGGTTAGCGTAGAATGCGCGCCTCGGTTGAGACTAAAGCCTCAGCCAAACGCTCTTTAACAAGTTGAATCAAGCAATTCGTGTGGGTGCTTGTGATGTAAGACTGATGATCGAGTGATTATCAGCAACGCAAGTAACACTCGTGAATTCGAGAGTTTTAGCTCATTAAATTGAGAATGCGATTGCTGAGCCAAGTTTAGGGTTTTCTCAAAACCCAAGCAGTGTTGAACTGAAGAGTTTGATCATGGCTCAGATTGAACGCTGGCGGCAGGCCTAACACATGCAAGTCGAGCGGATGATGGGAGCTTGCTCCCGGATTCAGCGGCGGACGGGTG
>NZ_JBLUQC010000046.1:0-524 GCF_048068435.1 Pseudomonas sp. NY15437 | reverse complement strand
TTGAGCTAACCGATACTAATTGCCCGTGAGGCTTGACCATATAACACCCAAACAATTTGCGTGTTGTACGGTGAAGACGTAACGAACCGAAAGTTCGTGTGAACCGCAAATTACTTATCACATACCCGAATTCGGATGAGCGTGTGCAACTGCCACGAGCATCCTAAAGAATTGCTTGACGACCATAGAGCGTTGGAACCACCTGATCCCATCCCGAACTCAGTAGTGAAACGACGCATCGCCGATGGTAGTGTGGAGTTTCTCCATGTGAGAGTAGGTCATCGTCAAGCTCCTATCCCAAGACCCCTGGTCAGCATCGCTGGCCGGGGGTTTTGCTTATTAGTGTAAGCAGCCCGAATTCGGATGAGCGCCCAGGCGAGCATCCAGCCGAATTGCTTGACGACCATAGAGCATTGGAACCACCTGATCCCATCCCGAACTCAGTAGTGAAACGATGCATCGCCGATGGTAGTGTGGAGTTTCTCCATGTGAGAGTAGGTCATCGTCAAGCTCCTAATTCCAAA
>NZ_JBLUQC010000045.1:0-526 GCF_048068435.1 Pseudomonas sp. NY15437 | reverse complement strand
GACTCATCACAGCAACCCCCTGTGCCACACGCGCTCGCTCGTCACCGTGTGGTACGGCGGGCGCTTCAGTTCATAGGCCATGCTCATCGCGTCGAGCATGCTCCAGAGCACGTCGAGCTTGAATTGCAGGATTTCCAGCATGCGCTCCTGGGCCTCGCGGGTGCGGTAGTGCTCCAGGGTGATGCGCAGGCCGTGCTCGACATCGCGGCGCGCCTGGGACAGGCGCTTGCGGAAGTAGTCGTAGCCGCTGGCGTCGATCCACGGGTAGTGCTGCGGCCAGCTGTCCAGGCGCGACTGGTGGATCTGCGGGGCGAACAGCTCGGTCAGCGAGCTGCTGGCCGCTTCCTGCCAACTGGCGCGGCGGGCGAAGTTGACGTAGGCGTCCACCGCGAAGCGCACGCCGGGCAGCACCAGCTCCTGGGACAGCACCTGCTCGCGGTCCAGCCCGACGGATTCGGCCAGGCGCAGCCACGCCTCGATGCCGCCCTCCTCGCCCGGCGCGCCATCGTGGTCGAGGATGCGCTGC
>NZ_JBLUQC010000044.1:0-526 GCF_048068435.1 Pseudomonas sp. NY15437 | reverse complement strand
GACTCATCACAGCAACCCCCTGTGCCACACGCGCTCGCTCGTCACCGTGTGGTACGGCGGGCGCTTCAGTTCATAGGCCATGCTCATCGCGTCGAGCATGCTCCAGAGCACATCGAGCTTGAATTGCAGGATTTCCAGCATGCGTTCCTGGGCCTCGCGGGTGCGGTAGTGCTCCAGGGTGATGCGCAGGCCATGCTCGACATCGCGGCGCGCCTGGGACAGGCGCGTGCGGAAGTAGTCGTAGCCGCTGGCGTCGATCCACGGGTAGTGCTGCGGCCAGCTGTCCAGGCGCGACTGGTGGATCTGCGGGGCGAACAGTTCGGTCAGCGAGCTGCTGGCCGCTTCCTGCCAACTGGCGCGGCGGGCGAAGTTGACGTAGGCGTCCACCGCGAAGCGCACGCCGGGCAGCACCAGTTCCTGGGACAGCACCTGCTCGCGGTCCAGCCCGACGGATTCGGCCAGGCGCAGCCACGCCTCGATGCCGCCCTCCTCGCCCGGCGCGCCATCGTGGTCGAGGATGCGCTGC
>NZ_JBLUQC010000043.1:0-653 GCF_048068435.1 Pseudomonas sp. NY15437 | reverse complement strand
CACCCGTCCGCCGCTGAATCCGGGAGCAAGCTCCCATCATCCGCTCGACTTGCATGTGTTAGGCCTGCCGCCAGCGTTCAATCTGAGCCATGATCAAACTCTTCAGTTCAATACTGCTTGGGTTTTGAGAAAACCCTAAACTTGGCTCAGCAATCGCATGCTCAACTTAATGAGCTAAAACTCTCGAATTCACGAGTGTTACTTGCGTTGCTGATAATCAGTCGATCATCAGTCTTACATCACAAGCACCCACACGAATTGCTTGATTCAACTTGTTAAAGAGCGTTTGGCTGAGGCTTTCGTCTCAACCGAGGCGCGCATTCTACGCTAACCTCTCTTTCCGTCAAGCTTTATTTTCGAAAATTTCTTTTCTACTCAATCGCTTGTGCTTCAGCGAAGGAAACCTTCTCATCAGCGGGAGGCGCATTCTACAGCGATCAATGTCGCTGTCAACCACCTCGGCGACCTTCTTTTCAGCTCGCTGCCGGAGCAGCCAGTGAAGAGCGGCAAGTGAATCACCTGCCTGATCGCCACTCTCAACTTCGAATCTCTGTAAGTACTTGATTTTCAAGTTCTTTCAGCGCTTCGTCGCTGGGAGTGGTGCGCATTATAGGGAGTTTAAATTGGCCGTCAACGGCTAATTTAAACTTTCT
>NZ_JBLUQC010000042.1:0-808 GCF_048068435.1 Pseudomonas sp. NY15437 | reverse complement strand
ATCGGCGACAGCGTCAGTGTGTTCCGCTTCGTTCGCTCCTACGACACCACGGTGATCATTCCGCAGCTTCAGCCAACCGAATAGCTCTCGTCCCACCGCGGCAGTTGGTGGTCGCCCGTGGCACCGCCCTGGCGGCCGGCCAGAGCGCCTTCACCAGAGACGGCAAGATGAAGGACAGGCGCCAAGCCTGCCGCAGTACATAGAGGTGTAGGGGAGGGACGGCAGCTACCGACCCGAAGCAGACGTTAAGCAATGCGGTCAATGCCTGTGCACTCGTTGGTCAGCTGCACTGTGTTCCAAGAAGTCTGGCATTCACCGCCACTCTGCAAAGGAATGTGGCTTCCAGAGGTTCGGGGGGCGCGCGACCACCATGGCCATCCGGTGGTAGGCAGCTTGCTGTTCAGCTGCTCGATTGCCGAGAAGGCGTGATTTTCACCGAGCGAGGCAAGAACACGAATTGCTTCGCCGGCGGTGGAACCCACCACGCCCACATGAGGCGCATGCTTCGCCTTAATTCCGGTTTTACCGGTCCATCTCAGGCCTTGCAGATCAGCTGCGAGGCCCGCTCGTTGCGCAGGGTCAGCGCGCTGAGTGGCATGGCGGCGGTTTCCGCCTCGCGGCGGGCATCGAGGATGATCCCGTGGTGGGCCGACTTGGCGCACACCGGATCGGGGGCTTCGGCATCGCCGGTAAGCATGAAGGCCTGGCAACGGCAACCGCCGAAGTCGCGCTCCTTCTCATCGCAGGAGCGGCACGGTTCGGGCATCCAGGCGTCGCCGCGGAAGCGGTTGAAGCCGAAGGATTCGTA
>NZ_JBLUQC010000041.1:0-1153 GCF_048068435.1 Pseudomonas sp. NY15437 | reverse complement strand
ATCGCGCTGTCCGACGACGGCGCGAACTGGATTCTCTGCAACGCCTCCCCGGACATCCGCGCCCAGCTGGCGTCCTTCCCGGCGCTGCAGCCGGCGCGGCGCCTGCGTGATTCGGCGATCGCCGCCATCGTCCTGCTGGACAGCCAGATCGACCACACCACCGGCCTGCTCAGCCTGCGCGAGGGCTGCCCGCACGACGTGTGGTGCACGGAGATGGTCCACCAGGACCTGTCCAGCGGCTTCCCGCTGTTCCCCATGCTCTCGCACTGGAACGGCGGGCTGAAACACAACCTGATCGAGCTGGACGCCGAACCCTTCGTCATCCCGGCCTGCCCGGGCCTGCGCTTCACCGCCATCGCCCTGCGCAGCAGCGCGCCGCCGTATTCGCCGCACCGCGGCAACCCGCATCCGGGGGACAACATCGGCCTGTTCATCGAAGACCTGTCCACCGGCGGCTCGCTGTTCTACGCGCCGGGCCTGGGCCAGGTGGACGACGCGCTGCTGACGTGGATGCGCCGCGCCGACTGCCTGCTGGTGGACGGCACGCTGTGGCGCGACGACGAGATGCGCGTCTGCGAGGTGGGCGACAAGCTCGGCAGCGAGATGGGCCACCTGGCCCAGAGCGGCCCCGGCGGCATGATCGAGGTGCTCGACGGCATCGACGGCCCGCGCAAGGTGCTCATCCATATCAACAACACCAATCCCATCCTCGACATCGCCTCGCCCGAACGCGCCGAACTGGACGCGCGCGGCATCGAAGTGGCGTTCGACGGCATGGGCATCTTCCTCTGACGGCTAGAAGGAGGCTCGCGATGACCCGCGAAGTCATGAGCCCCGCCGAATTCGAGCAGGCCCTGCGCGCCAAGGGCGCCTGCTACCACATCTTCCACCCGTACCACGTGGCCATGTACGAAGGCCGCGCCAGCCGCGAGCAGATCCAGGGCTGGGTGGCCAACCGCTTCTACTACCAGCTGAACATCCCGCTGAAAGACGCGGCGATCCTCGCCAATTGCCCGGACCGCGAAGTGCGCCGCGAGTGGTTGCAGCGCATCCTCGACCACGATGGCGCGCCGGGCGAGGAGGGCGGCATCGAGGCGTGGCTGCGCCTGGCCGAATCCGTCGGGCTGGACCGCGAGCAGGTGCTGTCCCAGGA
>NZ_JBLUQC010000040.1:0-1177 GCF_048068435.1 Pseudomonas sp. NY15437 | reverse complement strand
TGAATCGCCCCGGCTTTCCTAGACACTTTCCAAGCTCTGGAAATAGCGTTTCTCAAACTCCACTGGCGATAGCTGCATAGCGCTGCTGTGCCGGCGTTTGGGGTTATAAAACATCTCGATGTAATCGAACACATCACTGCGAGCTTCTTCGCGAGTGGCATAGGTTTTTCGTCGGATGCGTTCGCGCTTCAGCAATTGGAAAAAGCTTTCTGCCACGGCGTTATCGTGACAGTTACCGCGTCGGCTCATGCTGCTGATCAGGTTGTTGGCCTTGAGGAAACTCTGCCAGTCCGAACTGCTGAACTGGCTGCCCTGGTCGGAGTGGATCATCACTTCCTGCTTGGGCTTGCGCCGCCAAACTGCCATCAATAAGGCATCGATAGCTAAGTCGCTGCACATCCGAGGTTTCATCGACCAGCCGATCACCTGGCGCGAAAACAGATCCAGCACCACCGCTAAGTACAACCAGCCTTCATAAGTTCGGATGTAAGTGATGTCAGTGACCCAGACCTTGTTCGGCTCGCTGACGGTGAATTGCCGCTCCAGACGGTTGGGCGAAGCCACCGTGGGCTTGCCGCCGTAGTAGCCGGGCCGACGACGGTAGCCGGTCTGCGAGCGCAACCCTTCCCCCCGCATCAGGCGGGCTACGCGATGCCGGCCACAGGACTCTCCCAGCTCACGCAGGTCGTCATGGATCTTGCGATAGCCGTAGACCCCACCGCTTTCCAGCCAGGCATGTTTGATCAATCCGAGCAGGCGCTGATCTTCCTTAGCGCGTACGGATTTCGGCTCGGCCAGCCAGGCGTAGTAACCGCTGGGATGCACCTTGAGGGTCTGGCAGAGACGTCGAACCGGGTACTCCACCGACAGCTTGCTGATGAAGGCGTACTTCAGCCGGACTCCTTGGCAAAGTACGCGGCGGCCTTTTTTAGGATGTCTCGCTCTTCGGTCACCCGCTTGAGTTCGGCGCGCAAACGACGCAGTTCGGCTTGCTGATCGCCTTCTTGCTGCCGCTGTTCCTGGGGCTTGCTATAGCGCCTGATCCAGACATAGAGGCTATGCACCGACACACCCAAACGCTCCGCCACATCCGCTACACGCAGGCCGCGCTCGGTAACTTGTCTGACCGCTTCGATTTTGAATTCTTCGGGGTAACGCTGGTTGCTCATGGCACCTC
>NZ_JBLUQC010000039.1:0-1180 GCF_048068435.1 Pseudomonas sp. NY15437 | reverse complement strand
TGTGGCGTTTCACAAATAACACTCATATTTTGGTCTAGGCTTTTCAGCATCAGAGATGCCTTGGAGCAACATATGAAAACCGGCCGTCCTGCTGCCCCGATTGAGCTGAGTGACGAAGAACACATCGAACTGCTCCGTCGCTCCCGACAGCGTAAAGGCCCTGCTGAATCCCGCATTCGGGCCGAAATCATCCTGGCGTGCGCAGGTGGAGAGTCAGGTACCTCGATCGCCCGCAGGCTTGGCATCGGTGTGCACACGGTTTCGCGTTGGAGAGTGCGATTCAGTCGGCTGCGACTCGATGGTCTAAATGACGCACATCGTTCAGGCCGGCCTCGCAGCATTACCGATGAACAAGTACAGGCCGTGGTTAACCAGGTACTGCAATCCAAGCCCGAAGATGCCAGTCACTGGAGCACTCGCTCAATGAGTCAGGCAACCGGGGTTTCTCCAGCCAGCGTCATGCGGATATGGCATGCCTTCGGCCTCAAGCCTCACCTGGAAAAGACTTTCAAGCTTTCGACCGACCCGTTGTTCGTCGACAAGGTCCACGACATCGTTGGGCTCTATCTCAACCCGCCCGAAAAGGCCCTGGTGCTCTGTATCGACGAGAAAAGCCAAATTCAGGCGCTGAACCGTACCCAGCCGGGCTTACCTCTTGCTCCGGGCAAACCCGTTACTCGCACCCACGACTACAAGCGCCACGGAACCACCTCGCTGTTCGCGGCGCTGGATATCGCTACGGGTGAGGTCATCGGGAGATTGAAGCGCCGTCATCGAAGCACCGAGTTTCTCGCGTTCCTCAAAGAGGTGGACGCCAACGTACCAGAGGACATGCCTGTTCATCTGGTAATGGACAACTACGCAACACACAAGACCGACAAAGTGAAAGCGTGGTTGGCGGCGCATCCGCGCTACCAAGTACATTTCACGCCGACTTCGGCATCCTGGTTGAATCTGGTGGAGCGCTTTTTCTCGACGCTGAGCGAGAAGTGGATCAAGCGCCAGGCACACACCAGCGTGAAAGATCTGGAGGAGTCTATTGAGTACTACCTGTCCACTCACAACGCCAACCCTCGACCCTTTCGCTGGCACCGAAAGGCCGATGAAATCTTGGCGAGCGTCGGCCGGGCAGCCGAGGCGCTAGGCCGAAAAATATGAGTGTTATTTGTGAAACGCCACA
>NZ_JBLUQC010000038.1:0-1341 GCF_048068435.1 Pseudomonas sp. NY15437 | reverse complement strand
GTGCTCTGGAGCATGCTCGACGCGATGAGCATGGCCTATGAACTGAAGCGCCCGCCGTACCACACGGTGACGAGCGAGCGCGTGTGGCACAGGGGGTTGCTGTGATGAGTCTGCCTTCGCTGGACAGCGTGCCGGCACTGCGCCGGGGGTTCCGCCTGCAATTCGAACCGGCCCAGGGCTGCCACGTGCTGCTGTACCCGGAAGGGATGGTGAAGCTCAACGAGAGCGCCGGGGCGATCCTCGGCCGCGTCGACGGGCAGGCTGACGTCGCCGGCATCATCGACGGCCTGCGCGCCGAGTTCCCCGGCGTGCCGGGCATCGACGAAGACATCCTGGCATTCCTCGAGGTGGCCCATGCGCAATTCTGGATCGAGCTGCGCTGAGGCGCCGGTGGGCCCGCCGCTCTGGCTGCTGGCCGAGCTGACCTACCGCTGCCCGCTGCAGTGCCCGTACTGTTCCAACCCGCTGGATTTCGCCAAGGGCGGCGAGGAGCTGAGCACCGCCCAGTGGATCGAGGTGTTCCGCCAGGCCCGCGAGATGGGCGCGGCGCAGCTGGGCTTCTCCGGTGGCGAGCCGCTGGTGCGCCAGGACCTCGCCGAGCTGATCGCCGCGGCGCGCGGGCTGGGCTTCTACACCAACCTGATCACCTCCGGCATCGGGCTCAACGAGACGCGCCTGAAGGAGTTCGCCGACGCCGGCCTCGACCATATCCAGATCAGCTTCCAGGCCGCCGACGAGGAGGTGAACAACCTGCTCGCCGGCTCGCGCAAGGCCTTCGCCCAGAAGCTCGCCATGGCCCGTGCGGTGAAGGCCCACGGCTACCCGATGGTGCTGAACTTCGTCACCCACCGGCACAACATCGACAGCATCGACCGCATCATCGAACTGTGCATCGAACTGGAAGCCGACTTCGTCGAGCTCGCCACCTGCCAGTTCTACGGCTGGGCGGAGCTGAACCGCGCCGGCCTGTTGCCGACCCGCGAGCAGTTGCAGCGCGCCGAGCGCATCACCGCGCAGTATCGCGAGCGCCTGGCGGCCGAAGGCAACCCGTGCAAGCTGATCTTCGTGGTGCCCGACTACTACGAGGAACGCCCCAAGGCCTGTATGGGCGGCTGGGGCAGCGTGTTCCTCGACGTCACCCCGGACGGCACTGCACTGCCATGCCACAGCGCGCGGCAACTGCCGGTGAAGTTCCCCAACGTGCGCGAGCACAGCCTGCGGCACATCTGGTACGAATCCTTCGGCTTCAACCGCTTCCGCGGCGACGCCTGGATGCCCGAACCGTGCCGCTCCTGCGATGAGAAGGAGCGCGACTTCGGCGGTTGCCGTTGCCAGGCCTTC
>NZ_JBLUQC010000037.1:0-1374 GCF_048068435.1 Pseudomonas sp. NY15437 | reverse complement strand
AAAGCCATCGTCGATAAAGAGCAGCCGCAGCTGGTCATCCTCGGCAAGCAGGCCATCGACAGCGACAACAACCAGACCGGCCAGATGCTGGCTGCGCTGACCGGCTACGCGCAGGGCACCTTCGCCTCCAAGGTGGAAGTGGCTGGCGACAAGGTCAACGTCACTCGTGAAATCGACGGCGGCCTGCAGACCGTTGCCCTGAACCTGCCGGCGATCGTGACCACCGACCTGCGCCTGAACGAGCCGCGCTACGCGTCGCTGCCCAACATCATGAAGGCGAAGAAGAAACCGCTGGACGTGGTGACCCCGGACGCCCTGGGCGTTTCCACCGCTTCCACCGTGAAGACCGTGAAAGTCGAAGCGCCGGCTGCCCGTAGCGCCGGTATCAAGGTCAAGTCCGTTGCCGAACTGGTCGAGAAACTGAAGAACGAGGCGAAAGTAATCTGATGGCTATCCTGGTAATCGCTGAGCACAACAACGGCGCACTGGGCGCTGCCACCCTGAACACCGTCGCTGCTGCGCAGAAGATTGGTGGCGACATCGCCGTCCTGGTCGCTGGCCAGAACGTGGGTGGCGTGGCCGAAGCCGCTGCCAAGATCGCAGGCGTTTCCAAGGTGCTGGTCGCCGACAACGCCGCTTACGCTCACCAGCTGCCGGAGAACGTCGCTCCGCTGATCGCTGAGCTGGGCAAGGGCTACAGCCACGTGCTGGCCGCTGCCACCACCAACGGCAAGAACTTCCTGCCGCGCGTCGCTGCCCTGCTGGACGTCGACCAGATCTCCGAGATCATCGAAGTCGTCAGCGCCGACACCTTCAAGCGCCCGATCTACGCCGGTAACGCCATCGCTACCGTGCAGTCCTCGGGTGCCGTCAAGGTCATCACCGTGCGTGGCACCGGCTTCGACGCCGTGGCCGCCGAAGGTGGTTCGGCCGCGGTTGAAGCCGTGTCCGGCCCGGCCGACGCCGGCAAGTCCGCCTTCGTGGGCGAAGAGCTGGCCAAGTCCGACCGTCCGGAACTGACCGCTGCCAAGATCGTCGTTTCCGGCGGCCGTGGCATGGGCAATGGCGACAACTTCAAGATCCTCTACGCCCTGGCTGACAAGCTGGGCGCTGCCGTCGGCGCTTCCCGTGCTGCCGTTGACGCCGGCTTCGTGCCCAACGACATGCAGGTCGGCCAGACCGGCAAGATCGTCGCGCCGCAGCTGTACGTGGCCGTCGGCATCTCCGGCGCCATCCAGCACCTGGCGGGCATGAAGGATTCGAAAGTGATCGTTGCGATCAACAAGGACGAAGAGGCGCCGATCTTCCAGGTGGCCGACTACGGCCTGGTCGCCGACCTGTTCGAAGCCGTACCGGAGCTGGAAAAGGCCGTCT
>NZ_JBLUQC010000035.1:0-1741 GCF_048068435.1 Pseudomonas sp. NY15437 | reverse complement strand
TATGCCCGCGTGAAGCCCGCAGAGCTGTACATCCAGCACTACCGAGGGCCGGCAGCGCCGGTCGACGGTGCGGAGGCGTACCAAGTCCGCCGAGCCGACCTGGACGAGCCCGCATCTATCTTCGGGCCGTTGCGCTACGGCTCCCTCAATCCCATCACCGGCGAGCACACCGCGCCCAGTGACGGAAACAGCATCTCGACCTGGATGTGACCTATGCAGCGCTTCGTAAATAACTTCTTTGCCCGGCTGACTGGTGGGCTGGCGGCCGGCGGTGCCGTGCTGCCGATCTCGACTGAGGCGGCCGCAAGGCTCCCGATGGACGCGGGAGACCACTATCTGCTGACTCTGGTCGGAACACTCGACCCCAGCCAGCAAACCGTCGTCGAGATCGTGAAGGCCATTCCGGGGGCTGGTGGGGCCATTGCGATCGAGCGGGCCCAGGAGTCGACCGGCGCTGCCGCCTGGCCGGCTGAGACGTGGGTTTTCTGCAGCATGACAGCGGGAACGCTCGGGGGCTTCATCGCCACGCTGGCCTCTCAATCGGCAGCCATCACGCAGCTGGGCGGGCGGATCGACCAGCAGCAGAGCGTCATCGACGATCAGGGCGCGCAGATTGATCAGCAGCAGAGCGTCATCAGTGAACACACCGCGCTGATCAATCAGCAACAGGTGGTGATCTCGGATCAGGCCGCACTTATCAGCCAGCAACAGCAAGCCATAAGCGATCTACAGGCGAGGGTTACAGCCCTTGAGGGCGGCAGCGCGCCGGACGGCGTCTTGATCGATGGCAACGGTAACTACCTGGTAGATGGCCAGGGCAACTATCTGAGTGGAGCATGACATGGCGAACGTCCAACATATCGTCACCGGGGCGGGCGCCCCAACCAGCGTGCCGCCTGCGGTGGGCGCGCATTACATCGACACCACCAACAAGAAGAGCTACGTCGCCACGGGGATCGCCTCAGCCTCCGACTGGGGGCAGCCGCTGCAGACTGGGTCGCTGCCTATCGTCACCGGCACGGCAGCGCCCAGCGCTGCGCCGCCCGCCGTTGGCGCGCACTTCGTGAACACCACGGCCAAGCGGACCTATATCGCCGTCGGCACCAGCTCCTCGGCCGACTGGTTGCCGCTGGTGACCGGCGCCGCCTCGGTGGTGGTAACCGGCACCGCGGCGCCGAGCACGGCCCCGCCGTCTGTCGGTGCCATGTTCGTGAACACCACCAACAAGGCGGTATACCTGGCCACGGGCATAGCTTCGGCGGCGGATTGGGGGGCTCCTGTGTTCACGGGAACCCCGCCTGCCGGCGGGGGCGGGAATGGCGTTGAATATGCGCTGGACAGCGACGGGTTAGCGCCTGGCAACACCACCTCGATCGTTTGGCCGGCAGGGCAGCGCGCCCTGCAGATCAGCACTGCCGGGGTCGGAACCACGTTCACCGTAACCATGAGGAGCATGGCGGCCGGCGATAACGTGCATGAGTTGCTGCTGCTGGTGAAAGGCGGGCCCACACAGAAGACGCTGAAAATCGTTCCGGGCGTGGACTTCAACACTTCCACCCACACGGTTTACGTCGTCCCTGAATCGGCTGGAACCCCGACTGATGCTGGCGACAACTCCTACACCTTCCAGATCGGCGACAGCGTCAGTGTGTTCCGCTTCGTTCGCTCCTACGACACCACGGTGATCATTCCGCAGCTTCAGCCAACCGAATAGCTCTCGTCCCACCGCGGCAGTTGGTGG
>NZ_JBLUQC010000034.1:0-3381 GCF_048068435.1 Pseudomonas sp. NY15437 | reverse complement strand
ATTTGCGGTTCACACGAACTTTCGGTTCGTTACGTCTTCACCGTACAACACGCAAATTGTTTGGGTGTTATATGGTCAAGCCTCACGGGCAATTAGTATCGGTTAGCTCAACGCCTCACAGCGCTTACACACCCGACCTATCAACGTCGTAGTCTTCGACGGCCCTTCAGGGGAATCAAGTTCCCAGTGAGATCTCATCTTGAGGCTAGTTTCCCGCTTAGATGCTTTCAGCGGTTATCTATTCCGAACATAGCTACCCGGCAATGCCACTGGCGTGACAACCGGAACACCAGAGGTTCGTCCACTCCGGTCCTCTCGTACTAGGAGCAGCCCCTCTCAAATCTCAAACGTCCACGGCAGATAGGGACCGAACTGTCTCACGACGTTCTAAACCCAGCTCGCGTACCACTTTAAATGGCGAACAGCCATACCCTTGGGACCGGCTTCAGCCCCAGGATGTGATGAGCCGACATCGAGGTGCCAAACACCGCCGTCGATATGAACTCTTGGGCGGTATCAGCCTGTTATCCCCGGAGTACCTTTTATCCGTTGAGCGATGGCCCTTCCATACAGAACCACCGGATCACTAAGACCTACTTTCGTACCTGCTCGACGTGTCTGTCTCGCAGTCAAGCGCGCTTTTGCCTTTATACTCTACGACCGATTTCCGACCGGTCTGAGCGCACCTTCGTACTCCTCCGTTACTCTTTAGGAGGAGACCGCCCCAGTCAAACTGCCCACCATACACTGTCCTCGATCCGGATAACGGACCAGAGTTAGAACCTCAAGCATGCCAGGGTGGTATTTCAAGGATGGCTCCACGCAGACTGGCGTCCACGCTTCAAAGCCTCCCACCTATCCTACACAAGCAGGCTCAAAGTCCAGTGCAAAGCTACAGTAAAGGTTCACGGGGTCTTTCCGTCTAGCCGCGGATACACTGCATCTTCACAGCGATTTCAATTTCACTGAGTCTCGGGTGGAGACAGCGCCGCCATCGTTACGCCATTCGTGCAGGTCGGAACTTACCCGACAAGGAATTTCGCTACCTTAGGACCGTTATAGTTACGGCCGCCGTTTACCGGGGCTTCGATCAAGAGCTTCGCTTTCGCTAACCCCATCAATTAACCTTCCGGCACCGGGCAGGCGTCACACCCTATACGTCCACTTTCGTGTTTGCAGAGTGCTGTGTTTTTAATAAACAGTCGCAGCGGCCTGGTATCTTCGACCGGCATGGGCTTACGTAGTAAATACTTCACCCTCGCCGGCGCACCTTCTCCCGAAGTTACGGTGCCATTTTGCCTAGTTCCTTCACCCGAGTTCTCTCAAGCGCCTTGGTATTCTCTACCCAACCACCTGTGTCGGTTTGGGGTACGGTTCCTAGTTACCTGAAGCTTAGAAGCTTTTCCTGGAAGCATGGCATCAACCACTTCATCATCTAAAAGACGACTCGTCATCAGCTCTCGGCATTAAGACCCCGGATTTACCTAAGATCTCTGCCTACCACCTTAAACTTGGACAACCAACGCCAAGCTGGCCTAGCCTTCTCCGTCCCTCCATCGCAGTAACTAGAAGTACAGGAATATTAACCTGTTTCCCATCGACTACGCTCTTCAGCCTCGCCTTAGGGACCGACTAACCCTGCGTCGATTAACGTTGCGCAGGAACCCTTGGTCTTTCGGCGTGGGAGTTTTTCACTCCCATTGTCGTTACTCATGTCAGCATTCGCACTTCTGATACCTCCAGCAAGCTTCTCAACTCACCTTCACAGGCTTACAGAACGCTCCTCTACCGCGCATCTTGCGATGCACCCGTAGCTTCGGTGTGTGGTTTGAGCCCCGTTACATCTTCCGCGCAGGCCGACTCGACTAGTGAGCTATTACGCTTTCTTTAAAGGGTGGCTGCTTCTAAGCCAACCTCCTAGCTGTCTAAGCCTTCCCACATCGTTTACCACTTAACCACAACTTTGGGACCTTAGCTGACGGTCTGGGTTGTTTCCCTTTTCACGACGGACGTTAGCACCCGCCGTGTGTCTCCCACGCTGACACTTCCAGGTATTCGGAGTTTGCATCGGTTTGGTAAGTCGGGATGACCCCCTAGCCGAAACAGTGCTCTACCCCCTGGAGTGATACGTGAGGCGCTACCTAAATAGCTTTCGAGGAGAACCAGCTATCTCCGAGCTTGATTAGCCTTTCACTCCGATCCACAAGTCATCCCCTACCTTTTCAACGGGAGTGGGTTCGGTCCTCCAGTCAGTGTTACCTAACCTTCAACCTGCTCATGGATAGATCGCCCGGTTTCGGGTCTATACCCAGCGACTAAATCGCCCTATTAAGACTCGCTTTCGCTACGCCTTCCCTATACGGTTAAGCTCGCCACTGAATATAAGTCGCTGACCCATTATACAAAAGGTACGCAGTCACCTAACAAAGTAGGCTCCCACTGCTTGTACGCATACGGTTTCAGGTTCTATTTCACTCCCCTCTCCGGGGTTCTTTTCGCCTTTCCCTCACGGTACTGGTTCACTATCGGTCAGTCAGTAGTATTTAGCCTTGGAGGATGGTCCCCCCATATTCAGACAAAGTTTCTCGTGCTCCGTCCTACTCGATTTCACTTCAAAGAACCTTTCACATACGGGGCTATCACCCACTATGGCCGCACTTTCCAGAGCGTTCTGTTAGATTCAAAGAAGCTTAAGGGCTAGTCCCCGTTCGCTCGCCACTACTAAGGGAATCTCGGTTGATTTCTTTTCCTCAGGGTACTTAGATGTTTCAGTTCCCCTGGTTCGCCTCTTGCACCTATGTATTCAGTGCAAGATACCCGAGTTATCTCGGGTGGGTTTCCCCATTCAGAGATCTCCGGATCAAAGTCTGTTTGCCGACTCCCCGAAGCTTATCGCAGGCTACCACGTCTTTCATCGCCTCTGACTGCCAAGGCATCCACCGTATGCGCTTCTTCACTTGACCATATAACCCCAAGCAATCTGGTTATTGTCTCGAACGTGAAGACGACATTCGCCGAAAATTCGCGCTTGAACTCGCAAATTTTACCTTGACTTGAATAATCACCAGTGAAAGAGATTATTCAGTCTACTTCTATCACATACCCAAATTTTTAAAGAACGGTTCTGGCACAAAGACCAGACATCAATGTTCGTTCAACCTGAACATTCATGTCTGAGCTTTCGACGATTTAATGGTGGAGCCAAGGAGGATCGAACTCCTGACCTCCTGCGTGCAAAGCAGGCGCTCTCCCAGCTGAGCTATGGCCCCTTATCGGATCAGCAGCACACCACAACAATTGGTGGGTCTGGGCAGATTCGAACTGCCGACCTCACCCTTATCAGGGGTGCGCTCTAACCAACTGAGCTACAGACCCAATCGT
>NZ_JBLUQC010000033.1:0-3833 GCF_048068435.1 Pseudomonas sp. NY15437 | reverse complement strand
ACTCAGCTCAATCGGGGCAGCAGGACGGCCGGTTTTCATATGTTGCTCCAAGGCATCTCTGATGCTGAAAAGCCTAGACCAAAATATGAGTGTTATTTGTGAAACGCCACAATAGCACACTAGAAATATAGATTGGTGCACTGCCGTATGCGCGGCTTTTGCACGATTGAAGTGATAGTCATCTTGAAATTAATTTGACATCCTCCATTCACAGTTTTGGCAGGGGTCAATAAATAATAAAAATGGTGAAGACTATGGCGTCTAAAATATTCTACCGAAGTGTCGTTGGCGTGCTTTTGAGTGTATGGTCATTCTATGCGTTAGCGACAGATGGCGTGTATCTTGAGGGTTTTGGTGCAGTTTCGAGAGGTATGGGAGGGACCGCTGTTGCTCATTATGTCGGTCCGGCGTCAATGATGGTTAACCCGGCGACAATGGATTTGTCAGATGCGACAGGTGAAGTGTTGCTAGGGTTCGACTTGATTACCACTGACATCAGTGCTTCGAGTCTTACTACAGGTGAAGACGTGTCATCAAGCACGCACTCTAATAATAGAGGTCCGTATGTTGCCCCTCAGTTTGCTTTTACTCGTAAATTTTCCAACTGGACTGTTGGTGCGGGTATTTTTGCACAAGCTGGTATAGGGGTTGAGTATGGGAAGTCTAGTTTTTTGTCGCGCGGTGATGTTGGTGGAGTGGGTTATGCCGCTGGCGCTGATACAGGTCTTGAGAATGCGAGCCGTTTGTTTATTCTTGACATACCTTTTGCAGTAAGTTTCAAGGTTAATGATCGTTTTTCCATCGGAGGTTCGTTGGATGCAAAATGGACTGGTTTGAATCTTGATTACTTGCTTGGAATGAATCAGTTAGGTAGCCTTGCTCAGAGTGGACGAGTCTCTGGCTCCTTAATGGGATTGATCAGTACTTTACCTGATCCGCGTGGTGTGCATCTGAGCGTTAGCAAAAACAAAGAAATTGCAAGTGGTGTAGATGGTTGGGGTTACTCTGGTAGGTTAGGTTTGTTGTACAAGGTGGCGCCTACAACAAATCTGGGTGTTTCTTACATGTTCAAGAGTCATATGAACGATCTAAAGGGGCGAGGAACAATCACTGCCGTCGATGGCTTGCTTGGTAATGTACCTATTGATGGGGAGGTTCGGTTTTTAAATTTCAACACGCCTGCCAAGCTTGATGTAGGCTTGAGCCATAATGTAACTGACAGGTTCTTGCTCGCTTTAGATTTATCTCGGGTTTTCTGGAAGGATGCTTTGAAAGATATTGACGTGGGCTTTGCTAGTGACGCTGGTGGTGTTGATCTGAAATTACCTCAGAACGCCAAGGATCAAACGATTGTGGCGATTGGGGCTTCGTATGCCGCGACCCAGAAGCTTACGCTGCGAGCAGGATACCGTCAGGCTACTCAGCCATTCAATGATGAGGTGTTGCTTGCCCTGGTCCCAGGGATTTTACAGAAGCATGCCTCCTTAGGCTTTAGCTATAATTTCTCTAAATCGAGTAGATTTGATGCTGCATACTCACACGCCTTTGAGAGTAGTATGACTAACCGATCAACTTACAACACATCATCCCCTGTTAGGTCGTCCATGTCACAAGATAATTTTGTCTTGGACTACATTTATTCATTCTGATGGTGGATTTAAACTAGGTTGTTGTATGGAAAATTAAGTGCTGTGCTAGGAAGCCGCTGTTTGATTCGTATTATGCTTCCTAGTATCACTTTATCGAGGCTGTAGCTACTTGTTCTGCTGTTCGGCTAGATTGTGAGTGGCTTCAGTTTTTTCTTGTTTATGTGCACTTCAGTATCTTTTCCCGTTTTATGTTCTGATATCCATATCGAGCAGGCCTGGGACTGGGTGCGCGTGCCAAAGTCAAGTATCCGTTCCGCGTGCTCAAGTGACATTTTAGCTACTCAAGGTGTGTTTCCGTTAGTTGCTGACGAGCACTGCTCAGTTGTGACGTTGTTTGCGCTGGTGAGCCTGTGAATGGCGCTTCGGAGTTTGCTGGAATATGCAAGAAAGGTGTGTCTATGATGCGGAGAATAGTTGTGAAAAGTTGCTGTCAAAGGGTGAAAAGCACCGAAATTAGTGAGTGATCTGATCATTTTCGATTGGCTCGCTAATTTCAAGTTCGGCGGAGGCTGAAGCAGCTATAATTACTAGGACTCGTTGCCGGTTTCGATGATGTAGCAGTGGTTCGTGAGGCGATCCAGCAAAGCTGTAGTCAGCTTGGCGTCGCCAAACACGCTCGACCATTCGGCAAAGCTCAGGTTGGTGGTGATGACCACGCTGGTGTGCTCGTAGAGGGGGTCTGAGAAATCGAGTCTTGAAGCTGAATACCTTGGTTGGGCATCGAGCTCAAAAAGCCGGATTCTATAATCACTTTATAATCGCCTATAAAGCTCATTCTAGAGAGCTCCGGCAACCTACAAGGCAGGGCCGTCGTGTAGTGGTCAACAATTCCCGGACACAGAATTGAGTTTTTCTTCCGCAACCGCCGGCGGTACGAAACCGTTGCGCTTATGCGGCCTTGTCCAGTTATACCGCTGCATGAGGTAGCGGCCGATGTCCTGCTCGGCCAACGCTGTCGTCATGTAACCCACCGTCGGCACCCACTCCGTTTTCAAACTACGAAACAGCCGCTCCATGGGTGCGTTGTCGTAACGTAAGCGCTCCATGAACCCCACATTCAAAGCGCTTACCTGATCCCCGATGCGTAACCGCTCCATTAACCCAACATTCAAATCGTTTAGCTAATCCCGGATGCTGTGCTCCCGATTTCTTGCTGGCGCCCATCCAACATGATGCGACCTCGATGCAACAGTCAAAAATCTTTGTAACCGCTCCATTAACCCAACATTCAAATCGTTTAGCTAATCCCGGATGCTGTGCTCCCGATTTCTTGCTGGCGCCCATCCAACATGATGCGACCTCGATGCAACAGTCAAAAATCTTTAGCCCAAACCGTCGACTTCTGAAAACCCATCGACGGCCTACCTCTGGTCAAGTCGGGCATCAATCTCGCGGTATTTGACCCGTGCTTTTCGTCGATAACCTTCCCCAACTGAGGGTGAAACCTGCACAGCATTACTGTCAGTCGATCCTCCATGCCAAAGTCTTCTACTCATAACTCACCAGAGGCCAGAGGCTGCTAGGCGCGAAACCCAAATTTTGCACCATTAAATAGCCATTACCTGGCGATTTTGTGCCACTGCAATGGCCTGGTCTTGGCATTCTTATACCGACTGAATGGAATCGGACTATTTAGCACCATTTCTGTGCCACAGAATTGCTATTTAATGCCACGGAAATGCAGGATTCTGTTCTTTCTGTGCTCATTTGAGCCCCTTTGGTCCTGTACCGGGGGTAGGACTTTTTTTGTATCGGGCTGAGGACCTTCTAGTTTTCCAGGGGGGCACGCCCAAAAAATGTCCCGAGTCTATTACGTGTTTGGCGTATTTGGCGGTACAACAAAGGACATCCCAAGAGAGCCTCGGTTAATGGAGCGCTTACAATGGATAAAGCGTCAGGCGCATACCAGCGTGAAGGAACTTGAGTCATCCATCGAGCATTACCTGGCGACCTACAACCAAGATCCCCGGCCTTTCCGCTGGCACAAGGGGGCAGAAGATATCCTGGCCTCCGTGAAGAGGGCAGCATCCGTGCTCAGTAAAAAATTATAATGCTGACTTATGATTCACCACACTAGTGTGGCGTTTCACAAATAACACTCATATTTTGGTCTAGGCTTTTCAGCATCAGAGATGCCTTGGAGCAACATATGAAAACCGGCCGTCCTGCTGCCCCGATTGAGCT
>NZ_JBLUQC010000032.1:0-4930 GCF_048068435.1 Pseudomonas sp. NY15437 | reverse complement strand
GGCGGTCAGCGTGATCACCGACATGAACCTGCAGATCGCCAGCGCCGCCGAGGAACAGAGCGCGGTGGCGGAGGAGATCAACCGCAACGTCGCCGGCATCCGCGATGTGACCGAATCGCTGTCGAGCCAGGCGCAGGAATCGGCGCAGGTCAGCCAGTCGCTGAACAAGCTGGCGAACCACCAGCAGGGATTGATGGATCAGTTCCGGGTCTGAGCCACCCCGAACCCTGTAGGAGCGGGCCATGCCCGCGATCCGCCGGCAACGCCGGCGCCAGATCCGGTTCGCGAGCATGGCTCGCTCCTACAAGAGCAAGCCGGAGTGACCCTGTAGGAGCGGGCCATGCCCGCGATCCGCCGGTAACGCCGGCGCCAGATCTGGTTCGCGAGCATGGCTCGCTCCTACAAAATCAAGCCGGAGTGACCCTGTAGGAGCGAGCTTGCTCGCGAACCGCACGGCACAAGCTCCCAGGAGCCACATCAGGCCTTGCGGCGCGGCAACTCCACCATCACCCGCAGCCCACCCAGCGCACTGCTTTCCAGCGTCAGGCTCCCGCCACAGGCTGCCGCGATATCCCGCGCGATGCCCAGGCCCAGGCCATGCCCGGCGACCTGCTCATCCAGCCGCGTGCCCCGCTCCAGCACACTGTCACGCTGGTCCTCGGCAATCCCGGGGCCATCATCGTCCACGCATAACCGGTAGGCGTCCGCGCCCTTCTCCACCGTCAGCCGCACCTGGGCATCAGCCCATTTGCAGGCGTTGTCCAGCAGGTTGCCGAGCATCTCCAGCAGGTCTTCGCGGTCGTACGGCAGGCGCGTCGCGGGCGGTGCCTGCCAGTCGATGGCAAGGTGGTCGCCATGAATGAGCTTGAGCATGTCGCACAGGCTCGGCAGCTCCGCATCGCAATCGAAATGCGCGCCGGGCAGCGCTTCGCCCACCAGGCGCGCGCGCCCCAGTTCGCGCGCCAGGCGCTGCTCGATCTGCTCCAGTTGCTCCTGCAAGACCTGCCGCAGCTCGGGGTGCTCGCGCAGCTCCGCGCGGTCGGCGAGGCTGATCAGCACCGCCAGCGGCGTCTTCAGCGCGTGCCCCAGGTTGCCCAGAGCATTGCGCGAGCGGCGCAAGGTATCTTCGGTGTGCTGGAGCAGATGGTTGACCTGCTCCACCAGTGGTTCCAGCTCGCGCGGCACCTGGCTGTCCAGCTGGCTGCGCTGGCCTTCCTGCAACTGCGCGATCTGCTGGCGTACCCGCTCCAGCGGGCGCAGGGCGCGGCGCACGGTGAAGCCCTGGAACACCAGGATCAGCAGCAAGGCCAGCGTGCCGGCACCCAGGCCGATGTTGCGCAGGCGATGGAAGCTCTTGAGGATCGGCGTGTAGTCCTGCGCCACCACGATGCTCAGTTGCTTACCGTAGCGCTTGTAGTCGCCACGATAGACCAGCAGGTGCTGATCCTCCGGCCCCTCTTCCAGCTTCCTGGCGAGACCCTTCCGCGAAGGCAGCTTCAACTCGTTATCCCACAGCGAGCGCGAGCGCCAGGTCTGGTCGTCGAAACGGATGACGAAGTAGCGCCCGGAGAACAACCGTTCGTACACTGCGTCCACCCGCTGGCCGTCGAGCTGCAGCCCGGCCGGGCCGCGGGTGATGCCCACCAGCAGGCTTTCCGCCTCGTCCTGCAGGCCGTTCAGCAGATAGCGGCGCAAGCCCTGATCGAACAGCCACAGGCCGGTCTGGGCCAGGGCCAGGCCGATCACCACCAGCACCACGCCGAGCCCGAGCCCGAGCCGGCGCTGGATCGACATCAACGGGCGACTCCGTTGCCGGTGAAGCGGTAGCCCTGACCACGGCGGGTCTCGATGATCTCGCGACCCAGCTTGCGGCGCAGGTGGTTGATGTGGACCTCGATGACGTTGGAGTCGCGCTCGGTCTCGCCGTCATACAGGTGCTCGGCCAGGTGCGATTTCGACAGCAACTGGCCAGGATGCAGCATGAAGTAGCGCAGCAGGCGGAACTCGGCGGAGGTCAGGTCGACTTCCTTGCCGCCCTGCTGCACGCACTGGCGCGACTCATCCAGGCTCAGGCCGGCGACTTCCAGCTGGCTCTGGTTGGCAAGCCCACGGGCACGGCGCAGCAGCGCCTGGATGCGCAGCAGCAATTCCTCGGGGTGGAACGGCTTGGTCAGGTAGTCGTCGGCGCCGGCCTTCAGGCCGTCGATGCGCTCGGCCCAGGAACCGCGCGCGGTGAGAATCAGTACCGGCGTGGCCAGGCCCATGCCGCGCCACTCCTGCAGTACGTCCAGCCCCGGCCGGCCCGGCAGGCCGAGGTCGAGGATCACCAGGTCATACGGCTCGCTGGCGCCCTGCACGGCAGCGTCGCGGCCGTCGGCCAGCCAGTCCACCGCGTAGCCCTGGCGGGTCAGGGTGGCGAGCAGTTCATCGGCCAGGGGTACGTGGTCTTCCACCAGCAGCAGGCGCATCAGTCGTCTTCCTTATCTTTGAGGATGCGGCCGTTGCGGGCATCCAGTTCCAGTTCGCGCACCACGCCCTCGGTGGTCAGCAGCTCCACTTCGTAGATGTAGGTGTCGTGCTCCTTCTCCAGCTCGGCTTCGAGCAGGCGCGAGCCCGGGTAGCGGCTCAACGCGGCGGGGAGGATTTCCTCGAAGGGACGGATCACCCCTTCCTTGCTCAGGCGCAGGGCTTCGTCCTGGCTCAGGTCATGGGCCTGGGCGACGCCCGCGAAGGCAGCGAGCGCCAGGCCGAGCAGCGCCGCGCGCGGCAGAACGGTCTTCATCAGTCATCCTGGTGATCGGTGAGGACTTCGCCGGTGACCGCATCCAGCTCGACATCCCATTTCACGCCCTGGGCGTCCTTGAGGTCGACCTTGTACAGATAGCGGCCATGTTCCAGCTCGAGTTCGCTATCGTACACCGAACCGCCGGCGTGCTTGGCCAGCGCGGTGCGGTTGAGCGCCTCGAAGTCGCGGATGGTCCCCGCATCGCGCAGCCGCAGCGCCTCGTCAGGCCCGATGTCGCGGGCCATGGCAACGCCGCTGCCCAGCAGCACGGCACAGAACGCAGGGGGGATCAGCAGCCATTTCATGAGCGTACCTCATCAGCTTTTCACGGCTGTCAGGCTAAGGCGAAGGACTTAACTCAAGCTGAATCGGCAACAGACATTCACCCCGTGAAATATCCTTGAATCCCCTGCACAGGCTCTATAATCGCGGCCTGCCAAAGCGAGGCCCGCATGACCGCCATCCACATCAAGACCCCTGCCCTCACCCTCAAGGCCGGACGCCGCGCGTTCCAGCGCATCCGCGCGCAGGGCCTGTCCCCGGCCGATGTCGGCATTCTCCCGGGCGCCGCCGGCGGCCCGAAGGCGCTGGGCATCCAGGGGCTGGACCTCGCCCTGTTCGGTGAATGGCTGCCGCGCGCGCCGCGCGAGCGCTCGCTGATCGGCGCCTCCATCGGCTCCTGGCGCTTCGCCAGCGCCTGCCTGCCCGACCCGGCCGAAGGTATCCGCCGCCTGGGCGAGCTCTATACCCAGCAGCGCTTCGCCCGCAAGGCGAGCATCAGCGATGTGTCGAAAAGCTGCGCGAAGATGCTCGATGACCTGCTCGACGGCCACGATGCCAGCGTGCTGGACAACCCCTGGTACCGCCTCAACGTCGTGGTGGTGAAGAGCCACGGCCGCCTGGCCCAGGACGGCAAGACCCACCTCGGCCTGGGCCTGGGTGCGGTGATCCGCGACAACCTGGTCGGCCGCCGCCACCTGCACCGGCATTTCGAGCGGCTGATCATCCACGATGCCCGCCGAGCACCGCCACTGGAGTCGCTGTCGGATTTCCCCTCGCGCTACCTGCACCTGGACCTGGCCAACCTGCGCCACGCCCTGCTCGCCTCCGGGTCCATTCCCATGGTCATGGAAGGCGTGCGCGACATCCCCGGCGCCGGGCCCGGCACCTACCGTGATGGCGGCCTGCTCGACTACCACCTGGACCTGCCCTACCAGCCCGAAGGCGTGGTGCTGTATCCGCACTTCACCGACAAGGTCATCCCCGGCTGGTTCGACAAGGGCCTGCCCTGGCGCCGTGGCGACGCCGGCCGGCTGCAGGACGTGTTGCTGCTCGCCCCGTCGAAGGACTACCTGGCGCGCTTGCCGCACAACAAGCTGCCGGACCGGAAGGACTTCCACCGCTACCTGGGCGATGACGCCGGCCGCGAGCGCTACTGGCGCAAGGCGATGGACGAAAGCCGGCGGATGGGTGACGAGTTCCTTGAACTGGTAGACAACGGTCGCCTCGGCGAACGCCTGCAGCCGCTGACATAATCGGCGGCCCACGCATCCGGCAAGGAATCGCTATGCCCCGTTCACGCTTGCTTCGCTCGTTCCTGGTTCCCCTCCTGCTCGTCGCTGCCGGCACCCAGGCCGCCGTCGACGCCAAGGCCCAGCAGGAGATCACCCAACTGCTCGACTTCGTCGAACACAGCGGTTGCCAGTTCATCCGCAACGGCAGCGAATACCCGGCTGCCGAGGCGCGCGCGCACCTGCAGAAGAAGCTGGACTACCTGGAAAACAAGGATATGGTCAGCAGCGCGGAAGACTTCATCGAACGCGCCGCGACCAAGAGCAGCATGAGCGGCCAGCGTTACCAGGTGGACTGCCCGGCCGGCAAGCAGGACGCCAGCGCCTGGCTGGGCACCGAGCTCAAGCGGCTGCGCCAGGCCCAGTAAGGCGCGTAGGAGCGGACTTCGTCCGCGATTGGCCTGAAGCCGCTCAGCGGACGGGAAATCATCGCGGACAAAGTCCGCTCCTACGCTCGCCGGTGATGGCAAAAGCCCGCCGGGTTGGGGCGCCACCCCGGGCCGACACAGCGCGGCCCGCGGGAAATCGGTTTGTGCGCGCGTGGGGGGGCCCCCCCCCGACCCGGCGGGCCCCC
>NZ_JBLUQC010000031.1:0-5245 GCF_048068435.1 Pseudomonas sp. NY15437 | reverse complement strand
GGGCGGCAGCCGCGTGCAGCTCAAGGGCGAGCGCAGCAAGCCCTGGCGCGTCTCCGCCAGCCGCGACAACAACGGCGACTCCACCTCCGGCGAACAGCAGGCCGGCGTCGGGCTGGACTGGGACAGCCCGCTGGGCCTGGCCGACCAGTTCGGCCTGCGCTACGGCCAGGACGTGGTCAGCGACCACTGGAAGCACTCCGACAACCAGAGCCTGTGGTACAGCGTCCCCTACGGCTGGTGGACCTTCAACTACAGCTACAGCCGCAATTACTACCGCACGCGCAACGAGGACGCCGGCTTCGCCTTCAAGTACGACGGCGACAACGAGACCCACCAGCTGGGCGCCCAGCGCGTGCTGTTTCGCGACGACGTGAGCAAGACCGGGGTGAGCTTCGGCCTCAGCCACCAGCGCACGCGCAACTACGTCGACGACACCCTTCTCGACGTCTCCAGCGACTACCTGCTCGGCCTGCTGGGTTACGACCCCGACCAATCGCAGAAGCGCCTGGGCGACGGCCTCTATGAACAACGCCTGATCCGCGATGCCATCGTTGCCCGCACCGGGCAGCGCTACATCGCCGGCATCACCGACGACGAAAACCTGTTCAAGTACTTGATGGACAACGCCATCGCTTACAAGGACAGCCTGCACCTGAGCCTCGGCGTTGGCCTCACCGCCGAGCAAGTCGCTGCACTCACCCACGACATTGTCTGGCTCGAAGAGGCCACCGTAAACGGTGAAAAAGTCCTGGTGCCGGTGCTTTACCTCGCCCAGGCCGACGGCCGCCTGGCGCCTAATGGTGCTCTCATCATGGGCAAGGACGTGTCCCTCATCAGCGGCGGCGACCTCAGCAACCAGGGCACCCTGCGCGCCAGCGGCGATCTATCCGCCACCGCTGCCAACCTCAGCAACACCGGCCTCATTGAAGCCGCCGGCCGCCTCGACCTGCTTGCCTTGGACAGCATCAAGAACAGCCAGGGCGGCGTCATCGCCGGGCGCGATGTCAGCCTTACCGCCCTCACTGGCGACGTGCTCAACGAGCGCAGTGTCGCCGTCCACGACGGCGGTGTTGGCAAGCGAACCTGGACTCAGAGCTTCGCCGACAGTGCCGCGCGCATCGAAGCCGCCGGCAACCTCGACATCAGCGCCGGCCGCGACATCAGCAACCTCGGCGGCAGCCTCAACAGTGGCGGCGATCTATCGATGCAAGCCGGGCGCGACATCAACCTGACCAGCGTTGAGTTGGAAAACGGCCGCACCAATGGCCGCAACTACAACCAGAGCACCACCCAACTGGGCGGCGACATCAGCGCCGGGCGCGACATCAGCCTCGACGCTGGGCGCGACGTCAGCGCCATCGCCAGCCGCATTGATGCGGGCCGCGACATCGGCATCAACGCCGGCCGCGATGTCGTCCTGGCCTCGGCTGCCGATGAGCAGCACCGCTACGACAAGAGCAAAAAGGTCACCCGCCAGCAAGACCACATCGACCAGCGCTCCACCGAGATTACTGCCGGTGGCGACGCCCTGATTGCCGCCGGCCAGGACCTGACCCTCATCAGCAGCAAGATCACCGCTGGCAACGAAGCCTACTTGGTGGCCGGCGACAAGATCCAAGTACTCGCCGCTAACGACAGCGACTACAGCCTCTACGACAAGAAGTCCAAAGGTAGCTGGGGCAAAAAGAAAACCCAGCGCGACGAAGTCACCGACGTGAAGGCCATGGGCAGCGAAATCAGCGCCGGCGGCGACATCACCCTGCTCAGCGGCGGCGGCCAGAAATACCAGGCCGCCAAACTCGACAGCGGCAACGACATCGCCATCGTCAGCGGCGGTGAAGTGGACTTCGAAGCCGTGAAGGACCTGCACCAGGAAGGCCACCAAAAGAACAACAGCGACCTGGCCTGGAGCAGCTCCAAGGGCAAGGGCAACACCGACGAAACCGTACGCCAGACGCAGATGATCGCACACGGCGACGTGGTCATTAAGGCGGTGGATGGCCTGAGCATCGACTACAAGCACCTTGACAAAAAATCGGTCAGCCAAGCCATCGATGCCATGGTCAAGGCCGATCCGAACCTCGCCTGGATCAAGGACGCCGAAGCGCGTGGCGACGTGAACTGGCAAGCCGTGAAGGAACTGCACGACAGCTATTCCTACAGCCATTCGGGGATGGGGCAGGGGACAATGTTGGCCGTGGCGATTGTGGCCACGGTGCTCACCTATGGCGCGGCCAGCACGGCGATTGGCGCGGGGGCCGCATCCAGTACGGCACTCAGTGCAGGCACAGCAGCGACCGCTACCTCCGCTGCTACCGCTGCCGGCTGGGCGAACGTCGCCCTCTCCATGGGCGCAGCGTCGCTAGCCTCCACCGGTGCCGTGAGCACGATCAACAACAAGGGCGACATCGGCCAGGGCCTCAAGGACACCTTCAGCGGCGACAGCCTCAAGCAAGCCCTGGTCGCCAGTGTGGTGGCGGGCTTCATGGCCGCCTATGGCCCCGAGTGGTTCGGTGGCAAGACCGATCCCGCCACCAACACCACCACCTCCACGGCAGGCCAAGGCGCAGTGGGCGCCATCCCGGATGTCACCAACCCCGCCAACTGGTCGCGCTTCGCCGGCATGCAACTGACCCAAGGCGCACTGACCGGTGCCGCCAACGAAGCCCTCGGCCAAGGCAACTTCGGCGATGCCATGCAGGGTGCGCTGTACAGCATCATGCAGGCCAGCGCCTTCAAGTATGTGGGCGACTTGGGCCTCACAGGCAGTAGCCTGCAGAACACGGCGGCTCACGCGCTGGCGGGCGGTTTGCTGGCCGAGGCCATGGGCAGCGACTTCAGAACGGGCGCCATCGCGGCCGGTGCCAGCGAAGCCATGGCCGATACGTTGCAGAGCGGCTTCCTTTCAGGCACTGATGAACAAGCCAAGCGCCTGCAACAAGCCGCTGCGCAGATGGTGGGCATCCTTGCTGCCGCAGGCGTCAATGGCGATGTGCAAGTTGGTGGGGATATTGCCAAGAGTGGGATGGCCTACAACCGACAGTTGCACCCCGCGGAACGAGAGTTGGCGAAGAATTTGGCTGAGAAAAGCGGTGGTAAATACACTGTTGAGCAAATAGAAGAGCAGCTACGATTTTCTAACATTAACGGTACTGATGTAGGACCGGCTACAGATATGCTTAGCAAGCCTGGGGAATTAATATACGACGTGGGTGGCAAGTGGCTGAAGGTTGGTGATGATGTATATCTTCAGCAGTTTGCAAAGCTGGATCTTGATGTTGTTGCATATATCCAGTCCTCCACGAGCGATTACAACTGGTCTGCTTTCCCGATGGCGCCAAGTCCAGATTGGAGCAAAACACCTTCTGCCGGAAAAGAGATGCGCGACCGGTTGACTGGATATGTTCTTGATGAAACTGGAAGATACACAGTTCCGGTTGCTGTTGAAGGGGTTGTCTATTCTCCTAAGTTCTTACCATGCGCCTCCAGCGAATGTATTGCCACTGGGGCGAATTTGGATTTTTCGAATATTGAAACGCTGCGCTATTTAAGGGCCGCAGATACAAAGTCTCTTAACGATTTGAGTAAGATACTTGCGGTTGGGGCTATCGTCACCAGCGGAGGTACAGCTACTGCTTTGGGGGCCGCATCTAACATTCCTAGCCTTATGGCGGGATATCTTAAGGGTGATTTATCGGGAGCGATGTCGTCCGCAGCTTTAAGTGCAGGATTTGAATCCTATGCTAGTGCCAGAGGTCTTTCCCCCGACATCGCCGGGAAATTGGCAAATATCCTTACTGTCATGGGTACTTGGGATGGGGTGGTTGAAAATGGGCGAGATTTGTTTAAATAAATTCTCTGATCTTATATATAAATATCGTTTCGCTATTCTTCTGATAATGGTGATAGCTAGTTTTTTAAATGCGCTGAGATTTGTAGGCAAGTGGGGGGAGTTTTGGGGGGTGGTGGCTGTGCAAGTTTTCTATGGTCAGGCAGTTTTTTGCTATATCTCTCGAAGGACAATTCGTATAGGGCCGGGCGGGATAACGACAGATTGTCCATGGGCGGGGCGGATGGCAGCAGGGGGTTTCTCTTTGTTGGTCTATTTACTTATGTTCGCGTTCAATGGGTATGGTCGTGACTGGTGGTGACTTTTCGCACAAATGGTGTTCCCAGTTCGAACTACTTCCTGCTGTCCCGTCCAAATGTCCAATTGACTTTCCCCGTCTTCGGACGGGTAGATTTTTGAGTTTGCTGCTTGACGGCCTGCCTCGCTGCCGCTCCGTTCGTCAGATTTTCTACTGATTTTTCTTCCGCAGTCCTCCAGTTTTCCGGCTTTCTTGTTGTGTGCAGGGTCAGGCAGTTATTGGAGGCACGCCGATGGTCGTGGGTGGAGCTGATAATGGAGATAAATAATGAGTTTAATGCGAACGCCAAAGGAAATGCGTCCGGGTGGCCCCCTAGAGATGAACACCCTGAAAGGGTGTGTTAGATGGTTTTTTCTTGGGTGGTTCTGTTTTTTTGGTATGTGGTACGCATTGAAATTTTTGGAAGCCTAGAAAGTTTACTAGGGATAGTCAGTGATCCTCCTACTGTGGGACAAAGAAGATTTTATAGATTTCTAGCTGTTTCCTTGGCGGGAACCACAATAGTCGGATCTTTTTTTATGGGATTGAATATCTACATAAAACGAAGGCATTCAAAAGAATCTGCTGAGGGGCAGTGGTACGATAAAGAGAACCTGACTCAGGAGGATTTGTATGGTGAAAGGAAAACACCAGAGGAGTCTTCTGATGATGACTTTTCGCGTTGACTGGGTTGTCCCGTTGTCCCGTCCAAGTGTCCAAACCACCTTCCCCGCCTGATGGCGGGGTAGATTTTTGAGTTTTCCGCTCGACTTTCTACCTTGCCGATGCACCGTTCGTCAGATTTTCTGCTGATTTTCCGCTCGCGGTCTCCCGAATTTCTTTCCTTTCCTGCTGTGCGCGCAGCCGAATTTGCCTACTCCGTGGACAGGTAATTTTCTCTCGCGCAAAGCTTCTCGCGCCTACCCATCCAGGTAAAAACCGCTCAGCAAAATTAGAGGCCGTTGGAGGGTCTATATCATCGGAATTTGTTAGTGACAAAACGTCGGGGGTTGAATCGCCCCTAGTTTCGTAGACACCTCCAAGCCTCATAATGAGGCCCATCAGGAGGTGCCATGAGCAACCAGCGTTACCCCGAAGAATTCAAAATCGAAGCGGTC
>NZ_JBLUQC010000030.1:0-11975 GCF_048068435.1 Pseudomonas sp. NY15437 | reverse complement strand
AAGTGATCGTTGCGATCAACAAGGACGAAGAGGCGCCGATCTTCCAGGTGGCCGACTACGGCCTGGTCGCCGACCTGTTCGAAGCCGTACCGGAGCTGGAAAAGGCCGTCTGATCCGTCATTCGCGGACCTGCAGGAGCGCGCCATGCGCGCGATCGCGGGCGCGGCCCGCGCCTGCGGGGCTCTGCCGGGCCATCACGATTGCGGCAACAAAAGGTGCGCGTTGCTGTTTATCAGCGTCTGCGCGACCTCCACCAGGCCGTTGATGGCGAACTGCACGCCCATGCACACCAGCAGGAAGCCCATCAGCCGCGAGATGGCGTCGATGCCGGACTTGCCGGTGGCCTTCATGATCAGGTCCGAGGCGCGCAGGCAGGCCCAGAGGATCAGCGCGGTGCAGAGGAAGATCAGCGGCGGCGCCACCAGGATCACCCACTGCGGGAAGCTGGTGCTGTGCTTGATGCTCGCCGCGGAGCTGATGATCATCGCGATGGTGCCCGGCCCGGCGGTGCTGGGCATGGCCAGCGGGATGAAGGCGAAACTGGTGCGCTCGGGCATCTCTTCGCGGGACTCGCGGGAGGGCATGGGGGCGGGGAACAGCATGCGCCCGCCGATGATGCAGAGGATGCCGCCGCCGGCGATGCGCAAGCCGGGAATGGAGATGCTGAACACCCCCATGATGAACTCGCCGATGTAGTAGGTGAGGGTCATGATGACGAACACGTAGCAGGCGGTGAGCAGCGCCTGCTGGTTCTTCTCTTCCCGACTGAACCCCTGGGACAGCGCGAGGAACAGGGCCACCGTGGTCGGTGGATTGATCAGCGGCAGCAGGGCGAGCAGCCCCAGCAGGATGGCGTCGAACAGGCTGCTCATGGGCGGGCGGTGCTCCGGGGCGATTGACTGGGGCAAGTGTAGGTGCGGAATCGGATTCCGCGCGCCGGGCGCGTGCCCACGCCGCGTCGCCACGGGTGCTGATCTACGCTATAGAGCGATACGTTGCCGCTGCGCTTCGCGTTGCGCCGTACTCGCCTGGAGCCATGCCCCGATGCCCGACACCTCGCCGCAATCCCGTTCCGGTTTCGACTGGCAGCGCTGGCTGCCCGGCCTCGTCACCCTGCGCCAGTACCAGGCGAGCTGGCTGCCCAAGGACCTGGCCGCCGGCCTGGTGCTGACCACCATGCTGGTGCCGGTGGGCATCGCCTATGCCGAGGCCTCCGGCGTGCCGGGCATCTACGGGCTGTACGCGACCATCATTCCGCTGCTGGCCTACGCGCTGTTCGGGCCGAGCCGCATCCTGGTGCTCGGGCCCGATTCGGCCCTGGCCGCGCCGATCCTCGCGGTGGTGGTGCAATACGCGGCGAGCGACCCGCAGCGGGCGATCGCCATCGCCAGCCTGATGGCGCTGGTGTCCGGCGCGGTGTGCATGATCGCCGGCCTGCTGCGCCTGGGCTTCATCACCGAGTTGCTGTCCAAGCCGATCCGCTACGGCTACATGAACGGCATCGCGCTCACGGTGCTGATCAGCCAGTTGCCCAAGCTGTTCGGCCTGAAGATCGACAGCCAGGGGCCGCTGCGCGATCTCTGGCAGCTCGGCCAGGCGCTGCTGGAGGGCAAGGCCAACTGGACCAGCTTCGCCGTCGGCGCCGGCAGCCTGGTGCTGATCCTCCTGCTCAAGCCCTACAAGCGCATTCCGGGCATCCTCATCGCGGTGATCCTGGCGACGCTGGCGGTAAGCCTGCTGGACCTCGGCAGCCATGGCGTCAAGGTGCTGGGGCAGCTGCCGCAGGGGTTGCCGTCGTTCGCATTGCCGTGGGTGAGCGATATCGATCTGCTGGAAGTGGTGCTCGGCGGTGTCGCGGTGGCGCTGGTGTCCTTCGCCGATACCAGCGTGCTGTCGCGCACCTATGCGGCGCGGTTGAAGACGCCGGTGAACCCCAACCAGGAGATGTTCGGCCTCGGCGTGGCCAACGTCGCCTCCGGGCTGTTCCAGGGCATTCCCATCAGCAGCAGCTCCTCGCGCACGCCGGTGGCCGAGGCGGCCGGGTCGAAGACGCAGCTCACCGGCATCATCGGCGCGCTGGCGGTCACGCTGCTCCTGCTGGTGGCGCCCAACCTGATGGAGCACCTGCCCAACAGCGCGCTGGCCGCGGTGGTGATCGCCGCCGCGCTGGGGCTGTTCGAATTCGCCGACCTCAAGCGCATCTACCGCATGCAACCGTGGGAGTTCTGGCTGTCGATCAGCTGCTTCGTCGGCGTGGCGGTGTTCGGCGCCATTCCCGGCATCTGCATCGCCGTGGTGATTTCGGTGATCGAGTTCCTCTGGGACGGCTGGCGGCCGCACCACGCCGTGCTCGGACGGGTCGACGGGGTGCGCGGCTACCATGACGTAACGCGTTACCCGAATGCCCGGCGCATTCCTGGCCTGGTGCTGCTGCGCTGGGATGCGCCGCTGTTCTTCGCCAATGCCGAGCAGTTCCAGAACCAGGTGCTGGCGGCGCTGGACGACTCGCCGACGCCGGTGCAGCGGCTGGTGATCGCGGCCAGCCCGGTGACCAGTATCGACGTGACCTCCGCCGACATGCTCGCCGAGCTGGACAAGGTGCTGGAGCAGCGCGGCGTGGAGCTGCAGTTCGCCGAGATGAAGGACCCGGTGAAGGACAAGATGAAGCAGTTCGAATTGTTCGAGGGCCTGGGCGAATCGGCGTTCCACCCGACCCTCGGCGCGGCGGTGGATGCCTACCTGGCCGATTCCGGGGTGGACTGGACGCCCTAGGCCGGACGAACCCGTGCGCGGCGGCGGTCGATCCAGATGAGCATGCCGCTGGCGTACAGCGACACCGCGAGGAACAGCGCCATGCGCACGGCGAAGGCGCGGTAGACGTCCTGGCCGCCGGCGCTGTCCGCCACCGACTGGCCGAGCAGGATCAGCACGGTGGTCAGGCAGCTCACCCAGTAGGCCGGGCTCTTGCGGGTGGCGACGACGGCGTAGAGCCGGCGCCCTTGCCAGAGGGTGGCCAGCAGCACCCAGAGGAAGAACATCCACAGGTGCACGAACAGGCTCAGGGCGCCCCACACGAGGATCGCCAGCACGCCGGCGAGCAGGGTGGAACCGATCAGCTCGCGGCTGGCGTGGCGCGCGCGGGTTTCCCCGGCCTGTTGGCCAAGGCTCACCGATTTCATGATCAGCGGCATGAAGCGGTCCGGCGCGATGATCGCCAGCAGGAAGGCCGGCATCACGATCAGCACGGCGCGCAGGGCGATCCAGGCGGCGTCGTCCTCGCTGGGCAGCGGCGGGGCAGGGGGTGAGGGCGCATGGGCAGGCTCCGGGAACAGTGCATGGGCGACGGCGGTGCTCAGCACCGCCAGCAACATGCCCTTGGCCAGCGCCGCGACCACCGACAACGCCAGGGTGAAATCGCTGGTGCCGGCGGCGGCAATCATGGTCAGGCCGATCACCAGCAGGTTCGCCAGCAGGCCGTTGCCGCCCCGCAGCGCGTAGCGGAACACGCCGTACAGCCCGACGCCCACCAGCAGCACGCCACTGAGCGGCGCGTGGCGCAGCAACGGAATCAGCAGCAGGCCGACGCCGCAGCTGAGCAGCACCAGTACCGCCAGCGCCGGTGCCGCCTTGAGCGGCAGGGCCTGGGCGCGCATCGCCAGCAGGAGCACGGTCAGCACCGGGGCGAGAAAGGGGATCGGCAGGCCGATGCCGTAGCTGGCCGCCAGGCACAGCGCGGTGCCCCAGGCCAACCGGAGCGCGCGGCGGCGCCGCAGCTCAATAGGCATACGACAGCCAGCTCATCAGCCACATGAACGCCCGGCCGAGCAGGTTCAGCGGGTTGCCTTCGCTGGGCAGCGCCATGACTTCCGCCTGGCCGCCCACGCGCAGGCCTGCGGGTCCTTGCAGCTGGTCGCGGTCCAGCTCGACGATGACCGGGAAGCGCTGCGCCGAGCGCAGCCATTCGCGGCTGTTCTGCACCGTGGGCAGCGAGCCGGGCGGCGTGCCCTGGCCGACGCTGACGCCGTAGCCGATGCTGCGGATGTGCCCCTTGAGCAGCTCGCCGGGCAGCGAATCGAGCACCACCAGTACTGGCGTGCCGTTGCGCAGGTGGCCGAGGTTGTTTTCGGTCATGTCGGCGCTGATCCACAGGTCGTGGATGGCGATCAGCGTCATCATCGGGCTGCCGGGGCCGACGTAGTGGCCGACGTCGGTGCGCAGGTCGGTGATCAGGCCGTCGGAGTCGGCGCGCACGGTGGTGCGGGCGAGGTCCAGACGGGCCTTGGCGACAGTGGCGGTGGCGCTGCGCAACTGGGCGTTGTCTTCGTCGTGGCCGCCTTGCTGTTCGCGGGCGCGCTCGACCTCGGCGCGGGCAGCGGCGACCTGGCTGGCCGCCTGCTCGCGGGTCGCCTGGGCGCTCTCCAGGCGCCGCACGGAGACGGTGCCGGGGTCTTCCTGGTAGAGCCGTTGCAGGCGCTCGGCATCCTGCCGGGCCTTGCGCTCGTTGGCCTGGGCGGCAGCCAGTGCGGCCTGGGCCGAGTCGATGCCGGCGGTGCTCGCGCCGATCTGCCGGCGCACCGTGTCCAGGTCGGCTTCGGCGCGCTGCAGGGCGATGCGGTACTGCTCCTGGTCCAGCTCGAAGAGCACGTCGCCCTTGCGCACCTCCTGGTTGTTGCCCACGGCGACGCGCTTCACCTGGCCGGCCACCTCGGCGCTCACCGGCACCACGTAGGCCTGCAATCGCGCCTGCTGGGTGTAGGGCGTGAAGCGGTCGGCGAGCAGGTACCAGACCAGGCTGACGACGATCAGCAGCAGCACCAGGCGCATGCCCCGGTCCGGCGCGGACGCACGGGGGGCGGGAGCGGAGGGCGGTGAGGGCGGCGGGGCGGGGGTGTCGCTCATTTCGGGCGTCCTTGGTCCGTGGCGGCCGGGGCGGGCTCGTCGAGCAGGTCGCCCCAGTCGGTGCGTTGTTGCATCTGTTGCCGGGTGGCCGGGTCGATGGGTGCGCGCTGGCTGTCCCAGCCGCCACCCAGCGCCTTGTACAGCGCCACCAGGTTGCTGACCGCGTTGCCCCGGCTGACCAGGTAGCCGTCCTGCTGTTGCAGCAGCAGTTGCTGGGCGTCGAGCACCCGCTGGAAGTCGGCGAAGCCTTCGCGGTACTGGGAGCTGGCGAGGTTCAGCGAGCGTTGCGCCGCCTGCGAGGCCTGCTCGCGGATCCCGGCGCTCTGCAACGAGCGCACCAGCCCGCTGGCGGCGTCATCGGCCTCGCGCGCGGCGTTGCGCACGTCCTGCTGGTACAGCTCGATCAGTTGCTGCAGGCGCGCATCCTGCACCCGCACGGCGTTCTTGCGCCGACCGTAATCGAAGGGGTTCCAGATCATGCTCGGCCCGGCGGCGAGGTTGAAGCTGTCGGGCAGGTTGTGCGCCGAGACGAAGCTCCAGCCGATGCTGCCGATCAGGCTCAGCGACGGATACAGGTCCGCCTCGGCGACGCCCACCAGCGCCGACTGCGCCGCCACCGCCTGCTCGGCGGCGCGGATGTCCGGTCGGCGTTGCAGCAGGCTGGCCGGCACGTCCTGGAGGATCGCGCCGGTGGGCATCGGCAACTGGCCATGCCGGGCGAGCAACTCGGGCATCTCGCCCGGCGGCCGGCCGAGGAGGGCGCAGAGGATGTTGCGCAGGGCGTTCACCTGGTTCTCGAACTCGGGGATGGTGGCCTGGGTCGCCAGGTACTGGGTGCGCGCCTGCTGCCAGTCCAGTTCGTCGTTCTCGCCATGGCGGAACAGCCGTTCGGTGATCTCCAGGCTGCGCTCCTGGCGCTTGGCGTTTTCGCGGGCGATGTCCAGGCGGGCTTCCGCCGTGCGCAGGCCGAAGTAGGTGTCGGCGACCTGGGCGCGCAGCAATACCATGGCATCGGCGTAGTTGGCCTGGGAGGCGAAATACACCGCATCCGCCGACTCGATGGCGCGGCTGAAGCGCCCCCAGAAGTCGATCTCCCAGCCGATGTCGAAGCCGATGCTGGATTGCCAGAACACCGAGTCCCGCGCGCTGGGGGCACCGTGCTGGTTCTGCTTGAGGTAAAGGCTGTCCGCGCTGATCTGCTGCAACTGCGGGTAGCGCCCGGTCTGGGCGATGGCCAGCTGCGCGCGCGCCTCGGCGATGCGCAAACCGGCCACGCGCAGGCTGGTGTTGTGCGCATCCGCCTCGGCGATCAGGGCATCCAGGGTCGGGTCGGCGAACACCGTCCACCAGCGGCTGAAGTCCGGCGCGGCAGCGCGCTTGCCGGCCTGCTCCAGCAACGGCGTGCGCCAGTCGTCCAGCCACGGCGACGGCGGCGTCTGGAAGTCCGGCCCGTGGGTGCAGCCGCCCAGCAGGACGGCCACGAGCAGGCTGCAGCGTCTGGCGCGCTCGGGCATGGCGAGCGGGGTCACTCGCCGGGTGTCGCCGGCTGGTCCAGCTTCGGCACCTGCTGGTCGACCCATTGCCAGAACAGCTTGTAGGTCACCGCCAGGATCACCGGGCCGAGGAACAGGCCGATGATGCCCTTGACCACCATGCCGCCCAGGGCGCCGATCAACACCACCGGCATCGGCACGTCGACGCCGCGGCCCAGCAGCAACGGCTTGAGCACGTTGTCGGCGAGGCCGGCGACGAAGATATAGAGGGAGAAGGCGATGGTTGCGCCGGTGAAGCCTTCGGTGCTCAGCACATAGATGATCACCGGCAGCGTGACCAGGGTCGCCGGCGCCTGGGCGATGCCCAGTACCAGGACGATCAGCGCGAGAATGCCCGCCCCGGGGATGCCCTTGATCACGAAGCCGATGCCGATCAGCAGCATCTGGATGAAGGCGATGCCGATCACCCCGAGCGCCACCGCACGGATGGTGGCGGTGCACAGCGCGGCAATGTGCAGGCCGCGTTCCGGGCCGGAAATGCGTATGGCGATGCGCTGCGCGGCGATGGTGCCCATTTCGCCGAACGCCATGATGATCCCGGAGATGATGATCGCGCCGACGAACAGCAGGAAGGCCCCGCCGGCACTGGCCGCTGCACCCAGCAGCATGCGCCCGGCATCCTTGATATTGGGCATCAGGCCGCGCAGCACGTCGGTCAGGCTGGTGGACGCCGCCAGCCAGAGGTCATAGACGCGCGGGCCGATCAGCGGCCACTCCGCCACCGACGGCTTGGGCGCCGGTACGTTCAGGGTGCCGCTCTTGAGGATGTCGCCGACGCTGCCGGCGGATTCGGTGATGGACATCGCCATCAGGTAGATCGGCACGATCAGCACGAGCAGGACGAACAGCACCAGCAGCGTCGCCGCGTGGCCGTCCTTCAAGCCGGTGCGCGCCTTGACCTTGCGCAGCACCGGGTAGAGGGTGACCGCCAGGATCACCGACCACAGCATCAGTTCGAGGAACGGCTGGAACACCTCGAAGGAGAAGATCACCAGGGCGGCGACCAACCCCGCCTTGATGAGGATGTCGAGCATGCCCTGGGACAGGGCGCCGTCGAGTTTGAAGCCGGGTTGCATGGTGTTCTCCTCAGGCCGGACGGTCATTGGCGCGGTTCGGCGCTTTGCAGGTTCTTTTCAGGAGGCGGCAGCCCGGAAGACTGCCGCCCGGGGGGCTGCTGCGCGGCGAGCGGACCGACGCCGGAAAGCCCGGCACCATCGTCGTCGAAGCGGCCACCCGGCTCGTCGTCGCGGCCCTGGCGATGCAGCTCCAGCAGCGATTGCACTTCCTGCTGCTGGTAGCGGCGCACCCAGGCCTCGGCCTGTTCTTCGCTCGCACCCAGTTCGATAAAGGCGCGGCGTCCCATTTCCAGGCTGGAATGGAAGGTCTCACGCACCGGGTTGGCGCCCCGGTCGAGCAACTGCAGGACTTGCTGGCGGTTCAGCGCACGGGCGATCACCCGTGTCTGCGGATAGAGGCGGGAGAGGGCGTCCACGGTGTCCAGGTTGATCTGCGGATCGTCCGTGGCCACGATCACCAGGTCCGCGTCGCCGACCTTGGCGGCATGCAGGATTTCCGGGCGGGTCGGGTCGCCGTAGTAGACCGGCACCCGACCCTCCTTGCGCTGGCGGACCAGGGCGTCCATCGAGGTATCCAGCGCCACCACCGGCACGCCCTGGGCCTGCAGCAGGTTGGCGACCACGCGCCCCATGCGGCCCAGGCCGGCGATGACCACGCGGGGTGCGTCGCTGACCTCCGGCGGGTCGTCCGGGCGCTCCTTCACCGCTGCCTCGCCGCGCAACGGGCGGGCCAGCGCCATCATCACCAGCGGCACCACGGCCATCGACAGGGTGATGACCAGCACCAGCAGGTCGTGGACGCGCGGGTCCAGCAGGCGGTGATCCAGGCCCAGCTTGAACACCACGAAGGCGAACTCGCCGCCGGAGGCGAGCACCACGGCCAGGCAGAGGGCTTCGGCGCGCTCCAGCCCGCCGGCGAAGCGCCCCAGGCCGAACAGCAGCGGCAGCTTGATCGCCACCAGCAGCAGCGTCAGGCCCAGCACCAGCAGCGGTGCGCCGAGCAGCAGGCTGAGGTCGGCGGTCATGCCCACGCCGACGAAGAACAACCCCAGCAGCAGCCCCTTGAGCGGCTCGATCTGCGACTCCAGTTCATGACGAAACTGCGATTCGGCCATCAGCATGCCGGCCAGAAAGGCGCCCAGCGCCATGGAGACGCCGACGTGCTCCATGATCCAGGCGGTACCCAGCACCACCAGCAGCGCGGTCGCGGTCGAGAGTTCGCGCAGCCCCGAGCCCATCGCCCAGGTGAAGACCGGGCGCAGCAGGTAGCGGCCGCCGACCACCACCACACCGATGCCCACGGCCACCGTGAGCAACGGACGCACGCCCTCATCGGACGGGTCGCCGCTTCCGGCCAGCAGTGGCACGACGGCAATCAGCGGGATCGCGGCGATGTCCTGGAACAACAGAATGCCCACCGCCAGCCGGCCCTGGGGCTTGCCCAGTTCCTTGCGCTCGGCGAGCACCTGCAGGCCGAAGGCCGTGGAGGAGAGCGCCAGGCCCACGCCGAGCACCACGGCGGCGGCCGGCGTCTGGCCAAACAATGCGAAGGCCAACAGGCCGAGTACCAGGGCCGTCAGCCCCACCTGCAGCGAACCGACGCCGAACAACGACCGGCGCATCATCCACAGGCGGCGCGGCGAAAGCTCCAGGCCGATGATGAACAGCAGCATCACCACGCCCATCTCGGACAGCCGGCTGACGTTCTCCGGGTGGCTGACCAGGCCCAGCACCGACGGGCCGATCAGGATGCCCGCCAATAGATAGCCCGGCACCGCGCCCAGCTTCAGGCGCTGCGCCAGGGGCACGAGGATGACGACCGTCAGCAGGAAAATTACCGTCGCCTGCAGCAGGCTCCCGTCATGTGGCATTCATCAGCCCTCTTGTGGTTCCTTGCGGGCCGTCGGCCCTGTCGATAACGCCGGCGGGCATGTCCCGGCCGGCCGCTTCCTGGCTGCCACGTCACCCTTGCTCCCAGGGCTTCTTGAAAGAAAGAGAGCAGGGGGCTTGTCTCTGCTACGCACCGGTCAGGCACCGTGCCGCGCCGAGGAAGGTCCTGGACGTCCTCGCGGGTGCTGTGCGGCGTGCATTGAGTATGGGTGATCCGTAGCTTTTTGCCGGCCGGGGAGCTTACGGGCCGATCCGCCGATGGAAAATACAATTCCAGCAGATTCAAAGACTTACGAGGTTCACAGCTTCCAGATGGGACCGTATGTGCCAAAACAGGCATTGGCCAGGGCCTGCGGACGCACGCCGTGGGTCTGGTAACCGCCGTATTCGTTGATTTCCAGGGTCAGTTGCGGGGTGAGCTCCCGGCCGCTTTTCAGGCGCACGCTGTCGAACACCTGCAGCTTCTTGCCGGTGTTGACCACGCTGGTTTCCATCCACGCATCCGGCGTATTGGCTTCGTCCAGCCGCGCCAGCAGCGCGTTGTACAGCGGCAGGTGACGGCCATCGGGCGCCTTGCAGTCGATGTTGATCTGCTTCACCAGCGCCTCGGCCTCGGCGGAACTGAAGTACAGGCGGGCGCCGAAGTCGCGCTGCAGTCGGTCCACGTAGGAGCCTTGCCCGGTCTCGCGGGACGCTGCGCTGACCGGTTGCGGAGCGATATCCGCCTGGCAGGCCGCGCGGTTCTTGTAGAACGTGTGGGAAACCCGGACGCCGGTGGGCGTGTAGATCGCCGAGGTGATCAGCACCTCGCCGTTGGCGCTCAGGTGTTCGCCATCGGCCACATAGTCGCCGCCGTTGCCCCAGACACCCTCGGGCAGGCCGTTCGGCCATTCCACGCAGGTTGGCTGGGAGGTATCACGGCGTAGTTCATACACGCGCTGCTGAAGAAAGCTCGCGGACGTTTCGGCGTGAGCGACGAAGGACGTCAGTAAAAGGCTGGCGGTGACGAACAGACGAGTCCGATTCAAGAAGCATCTCCTGATTGCCCAACGCAACGCCGTCGGGCCGCACGCTCAGAAGAATAGCCGGGCGTTGGGCAAATGCTGTTCGAAGATCGGGGCGATCGAATGGGAAAGGCACAACGGGTGAAAACGTTGATGAATTAGCGGACACCTCTAATTGTTTGAATTTAATGAATATTATTTTTCGTTCGATAATTGAGCGTATTTCTGTTCTGCCTCCCAGATAGTTCGTTCGGAAATCCACCAATTCATCGCACGGATTTGTCAGGCTTTGTAGCCGATCTAAATCCTGCTCAATCGAGAGAGCGGGTGGCCTGTACAGTGGCTTATACTTTTTTCTTATATGCAGCTGAGTGCTTGCAAGTAAAGCAAATTTTCTAGATTCACTTAGTTTCCCTAAGTCGTTGAGTTAATTGGATTTCGTTGGAGTGTCAATTCATGGGTAATTCATGATTTGCGCTGATTTATATGTATATTGACGGCGCATTAAGTTGATTTTATTGCATGTTTTTTAGATTCGAATTATACCTTCTGAGAATTTCTTTCATTCGATGAGATTCATCATGTTGAAAGATTTGAATTCTAATCAGTTGGTTGTTAAGGATGGGTGTCGAATTGATGCGTTTCATAGTGATGATACGCTAATCTCTATCAATGGTCTGAGCATCGGATTAAAGCTTTCTGATCAGTCGGAAATGGATGTGCAGGACTCACTTAGCCAGAGTAGTGGTCGCGCATCTTTGGCAGGCTTAAATAGAGCTGCCAAGATTTGCTTGGTAATGAGAAAGTGGGTGGCTGGCGAGATATCCATTAGTGAAGTAGAGACACTACTCAGCTTAAAGCGAAGTCGTGTATATGACCTTCGAAAAAAGTACTTGCAGGCAGACAGTGCGTGTGAGCTTGTCGCGAGGAAGCCTGGAGCTCCACTGGGATTACGCAAAGTTTCAAAAGAATCTCTGACAATAATAGAGGAGGCCTACAATGAGTCATTCAAGGGCCTAAAGTCCTCTATCGCGCGCGTATACAGAAAGGTTCAGATACTATCTAAGAGGGAAAGTATTAAATGCCCTAGCTACTATCAAGTCAGAAAATTTGTAAATAGCAGGAGCGAAAAAGAACGACACCTGCGAAGGTTTGGCGGGGAAAAAAATAGTGAGGTATATAAGCCCAAGCCAGGCAGTAGGAAAGTGCACAGCCCAATTGAGGTTGTGCAAATGGATCACACTCAGATTGATATTCTCCTGGTGGATTCGGTCACGCGAAAAGTAATAAATAAGCGACCTTGGATTACAATGCTTATTTGCTTGAAGACCAGGGTAATTTTAGGATTCTATATATCCCTAAATTACCCAAACTCTGAGACAGTTGCGAGTTGCATAGTGTTTTCATGTTTGAAAAAGAGTGAGTATCTTAAAAGGCGAGGGTTGAATCGCCCCTAGTTTCGTAGACACCTCCAAGCCTCATAATGAGGCCCATCAGGAGGTGCCATGAGCAACCAGCGTTACCCCGAAGAATTCAAAATCGAAGCGGTCAGA
>NZ_JBLUQC010000029.1:0-17627 GCF_048068435.1 Pseudomonas sp. NY15437 | reverse complement strand
CGACCCTTTCGCTGGCACCGAAAGGCCGATGAAATCTTGGCGAGCGTCGGCCGGGCAGCCGAGGCGCTAGGCCGAAAAATATGAGTGTTATTTGTGAAACGCCACACTAGCTTCTGCCCCTGCTTCCTGAAAACAAACCCCGTCCTGGCGGACGGGGTTTATGGAGCGCTTACGCTGCATACCCCCTAAATTCATAATATTTATAATTGTTATATTTATAGTATTATTTACTATGCGAACAGCCTTCTCTATATTCCGACCAGGGTTTATTAATTGGAGCGTAGTCAGAGCTGGCTCTCTCGCCACACACAGCATGAGATGCTACAACTCGTTGCCTCTGTTAAATTCTCCAGCATGATACCATTTTCACTGCTTCAAATTTAGCCAAATACAATAAAGAGATAATAATTATGAGTGAAAAGGAAACTAATAAAATACGCCGCATTGCTGTGGTCGGTGGTGGTATCGGTGGCTTGACATTTGCAATTGCGATGCGCTACCACGGTATCGACGTTGATATATACGAACAAGCGGAGGAGTTGCGTGAGGTGGGCGCCGCGGTCGCATTATCCGCCAATGCCACGCGGTTTTATTACAATCACTGGGGTTTGGGTGAGGCGTTCGACGAGGCTGCGATTGAAATTCCTGCTTTGATCTACCGGGACGGAAAAACTGGCCGTGAAATCGGCAGGCACGCCGTGGGGCAGACGTATCGAGACCTTTTTGGCGGCCCCTATCTCGGCATTCACCGGGCCGAGTTGCAAAGGATTCTCTCCACCAAGGTGGGTATGGATCGCATCCACCTGAATAAACGCCTAGTAAATATCGATGATACTGGCGAACAGGTAGTGCTACATTTTAAGGATGGCAGCAAAGCGGATGCTGATATAGTCATCGGTGCTGATGGGGTGCGTTCCACCGTGCGGAGCTTGATGCTCGGCTATGAAGATTACATATACGCTGGGTATACAGCGTTTCGTGGGATTGTTCCAATCGATAAATTATCGAGCATGCCTGATCCAACTGCAATCCAATTCTGGTTGGGAGAGTCCGGCCACTGTCTTCACTACCCGATCGGCGGAGACAGGAAAGGAGACATCAATTTCTTTCTCGTTGAACGCACTCCGACGACTTGGCCACTAAAACAGTCGACCGCGCCTGCAGACGACGGTGAACACCTACGCCTCTTCAAGGACTGGCATCCTGCTCTCGTTGAATTGATCGCTTCGAACACCTTGAATACAGTCAATCAGCGATGGGGTATGACTTATCGTATGACCCTTGGCCGATGGAGCAAAGGTCGGGTAACGCTGCTCGGTGATGCCGCACATTCCCTAGTTCCGCACCATGGACAGGGCGCCAACCAGTCGATCGAGGATGCCGTGGTCCTTGCTGACTGCATTGCCGCTGCCGGTTCCGCGTCGATTGCAGAAACCTTTGAACGTTACGAGCGACTGCGTCGCGGTCGGGCGCGCAAGGTTGTGTATGCGTCCGTGACCACTGGCGATATGCTGCACTTGCCACCGGGTGAAGAGAGGGATCGCCGCGATGCACGTCTTGCATCACATGATGCCATGCTGCATCACCTCGATTGGATCCACGGCTTCGACGCTAGCGATCTCAACGAACCGGTTGAACGCCAGGGCGGAACCTGGTTGTGATGTGGCCTTTATAGGGTTCATCGCGTTTTCCCGGGGAAGGCGGCCTTGACTTTACGGAAGAAGTAGTCCGAGTCCCAGAAGCCATAGGCCATGCGCTTGATCACCTTGATCCTGTTGTTCACGCCTTCCGGCGTTTTTCAAGGTAGTTGTCGCGTCGACCGTGTTTTCAGGCCGCCTGTTTCAGCGGCTGCTGTTGCTCCCGCTCGGGGTTGAGTGCCACCGCCCCGGCGGGCGTCCAGTTTCGTGTGGCACCCGGCCAGCGCTCCGGCGTGCGAGCACGGGCTTCTTGGTACAACGCATGCCGGCGAGCCAGCACCTGGCGATCCTCGCCCCGATGGCGCTCTGCCGGCGTCACGAAGCGGAGGCGGCTGTGCCGGTGTTGGTGGTTGTACCAGCGGATGAAATCCCTGACCCAGCTGCGCGCTTGCGTAGTCAGGTCAACCAGCTTTTTAGCGACAGCCGAGGGTCTGCGGGCAGCCGCAGCATCATGGGCATGATGCGTGAGCAAGGTGTGGTGATTGGCCGCTTTCGGGTTCGACGTCTGATGCGTGAACTGGGCCTCGTCAGCAAGCAGCCCGTTTCCCATGCCTACAAGCAGGCCACCGTCGAGCGTCCCGACATTCCGAATCTGCTGAACCGTGAGTTCACTGTCGAACGCCCCAACCAGGTCTGGTGTGGCGACATCACTTACGTCTGGGCTCATGGCCGCTGGCATTACCTGGCGGTCGTTCTGGATCTGCATGTACGCCGCGTGGTGGGCTGGGCGTTTTCCGACAGACCGGATGCCGACTTGGCGGCCCGGGCCCTCGACATGGCGTACGAGCAGCGTGGCAGGGCGCAACAGGTGATGTTTCATTCCGATCAAGGCGCCCAATATGCCAGCCGCCTGTTCCGGCAACGGCTATGGCGTTACCGCATGCGGCAGAGCATGAGCAGGCGCGGAAACTGCTGGGACAATGCGCCGATGGAGCGGCTATTTCGCAGCCTGAAGACCGAGTGGATACCCTCCACGGGTTACATGACGGCCCGAGAGGCACAACGGGATATCAGCCATTACCTGATGCATCGATACAACTGGCTAAGGCCGCATCAGGCCAATGATGGACTGCCACCCGCCGTTGCCGAGAAAAAACTTAACCCACTGTCCGGGATGGCTTGACCACTACACCTCCGTGTACAGGTAGGTGATGTCGCCCACCCATTTCTGGTTCGGCGCAGCTGCCGTGAAGTCCTGTTTGAGAAGGTTCTCCGCCACAGCCTCAAAGCGTTGCATGCTCCCCTGATGGAGGTGGTCCTCTCGACTGAGCACAGATACAACGCCTTTGAACAGCGCTACGCGCTTGAGCTGCAATGCATGAATCCATCAGCGTTCGGTAAGCCCGGCGTGATGTACCTACGATGCATCGAAAAAGAGTTCCCCTTCCTGGCCCCAGACCTGGTCGAGGGCCTTGCCCTGGGACACCTCAAGGTAGGCGTCAGCCAGCTGCTGCGCGACAAGGTGTCGGCGTCCTGGTCGGCACAGCGAGAGGCGTTGGATGCAGGCCGCTGCTGACTGAGGCTGACGCACCTTTCGCCGTCTCGGTCGCGGTCGCGCCAGCCCAAGGCAAGCGAAAACGACAACCCGCAGCTCTCCAACCCGCATGGATGCACGGCTTCGCGCCTTGAATGTTCAAGAGGGTCGCCGAGAACAGAGAGAGAAAAACGGTGGAATGCGCGCCGGGAACGGCGACTTCGGGAGGTGTGTGCTCAAGAGGCTACGGCCGGAAACCGCGCCAGCACTGGCGTTGCGGGCAGAAAAAACCCAACCGATAAGGGTTGGGTTTTGGTGGTGCAGTCGCGACCGGAATCCAATCCGTTATCTCAGACATGAGGAATCCTGGGGAATGATGGGTATCACCGCGGGTAATCCCAGCGAGCGCCGACCGCATGGTCGTCAGCCCTTCAGCCGTTGGCGATGGGGCCATCGAACCGGGCACGGACGGCGGCGATCTCGGGCTGGTTGCGCTCGGCCCAGGCGATGAGCGCGTTGAGCGGCGGCATCAGCGAAGTCCCGAGCGGGGTGAGCCCGTAGCTCACCATTGGCGGCGTCGACGGCGTCACCTTGCGCCAGATGAGTCCGTCGCGTTCGAGGTGGCGCAGCGTCTCGGTCAGCATCCGGCGCGAGATGTCGGGCACGGCGCGGGTCAGCGCATTGAAGCGTTGCGGGCTCTGTGACAGGGTCACGAGAATCAGCGTCGACCACTTGTCGCCCAAGCGGTCGAGCACGTCGCGCACCGGACAGGCCCGGTGGTCGCTGTAAGACGTCGTCAGGTCAGTGGGTGAATCGGCTCCGACAAACCTGTCCTCCATCGTCATGTGTGTTCCCTCGAAGTAACTATTGGCGCAGCACGTGCCTTCTTGTTTATGAATCAAGGTTACTTTATAAGACCCACTCCCGCAAATAAACCTTGAGGATATCCATGAAGCTCTATTACAGCCCCGGCGCCTGCTCGCTATCGCCCCACATCGTCCTGCGTGAAGGCGGATTCGACTTCCAACTCGTGCGGGTTGATCTGCAAACCGGCCAGACCGAAACCGGCACCGACTACAAAACCATCACCCCGAACGGCTATGTCCCAGCCTTGCAACTCGACAACGGGCAGGTGCTCACCGAAGGCCCGGCCATCGTGCAGTACCTCGCCGACCGCGTTCCACAAAAACACCTGGCGCCCGCGGCAGGATCGTTTGAGCGTTACCGCTTGATGGAGTGGCTGAACTTCATTTCCACCGAGCTGCATAAGGGCTTTGGCGCGCTGTTCAACCCGAAACTGCCTGATGAAGCCAAGGCCGTCCTCAAGGCCCAACTCAAAAACCGCCTCGAATACGTCAATCAGCGCCTGGCAGGCACCAGCTTCGCGATGGGCGAGACCTTCACGGTGGTCGACGCTTACCTGTTCACGGTACTCGGCTGGGGTCAATACGTCGGGATCGATCTCGCCCCCTGGCCCGCGTTGACGGCCTATCAGGGTCGGGGCGCCGCCCGCCCTGCCGTTCAGGCCGCGCTCGCAGCGGAAGGGCTGATTCCTGCCTCGGCATAGGCCGGCATGACCTGAGAGCCTGTTCAAAGTCTTTTGAGCAGAAGGCTCAAGAAGGCCAAGTGGATGAACTGCAGGCTGGTGTTAAGCAGTCGCTCACAGTTCTTCCACAGCCGCCGGTTCTTTTCCAGCCAGGCGAAGCTGCGCTCTACCACCCAGCGCTTGGGTATGACCTTGAAGGTGTGCAGTTCGCTGCGTTTGGCTATCTGTACCGTAACGTGCCCACCCAGGATTTCGCTCACGCCCTGCGCGAAAGGCCGCCCCACATAACTGCTGTCAGCCAGCAGGCTTTGCACTCGCCCCAGTCCCCTTCCTCCAAGTCCTGATCCAGCATCCATTGTGGGACTACCGGATGACCCGTCTCGTGGGGCGTGTCGCGGTCCAGTTTGCGACCACCTCGAAGCTCCAGGTGCCTTACCCAGAGTCGATCTCGCAAGGCAACGCGATGGGACTCTGGCAGCTTTTCTACGCCATCTGGTCGTTGGGCAGGCGGTGGGGGGGGGGGGGGGGGGGGGGGTGGGGGGCGTGGACCCCCCCCCCCCCCCCGCGACCCGTGCTCAGGCGCTTGAGTGCATTGCTGACGGCCGGTTGGGTCAGGCCGAGCTTGTCGGCCGCAGCAGACACGCTGCGCTCGAGCAGCAACTGGTGAAAGATCACCAGCAGGTTCATAACGATGTCGCGCAGGTTCATGGTTATCCCTGTGTATTCGCTGTGGTGATTATATCTATCACCCCCAGATAATTGACTGATATGACTGCGATCCTCAGGATGGCACACACTGACAACTATAAAAATAGCTGAAACCCATGGAACTCAACATACAACCGAACAACCTCCGCCTTTCGTTCGAGAGTGGCCAAAACCTGTTAGAGGTTCTGATCGCCGGCGGGGTGCCGGTGTCTTACAGCTGCATGTCGGGCCGTTGCGGCACCTGCCGATGCAAGGTGATCGAGGGCGAAGTGCGCCACAGCGTTCCGGAAGCCGGTAGTCCGCCCGTCAATGGCGAGCGCTATGTGCTGGCCTGCCAGTCGGTGCTGAGCGGGCCCTGCACCATCGAGATTCCCGAGATGGACGAGGTGGTGGTGCACCCGGCGCGCATAATCAAGGGCACCGTGGTATCGATCGAAGAGGCTACCCACGACATCCGCAAGATCCGCGTGAAGCTGGCCAAACCGCTGTCGTTCTCGCCGGGGCAGTACGCCACCTTGCAGTTTTCCCCCGAGCACATCCGCCCCTACTCGATGGCCGGTCTGCCGGACGACGCCGAGATGGAGTTCCAGATCCGCAAGGTGCCCGGTGGCCGTGTCACCGAATACGTGTTCGATCAGCTGTCCGTGGGCTCGGCGATTCGCATCAGCGGCCCCCTGGGTACGGCCTACCTGCGCCGCAAGCACATCGGTCCGATGCTGTGTGTGGGCGGTGGCACGGGCTTGGCGCCAGTGCTGTCCATCGTGCGCGGCGCGCTCGAGGCAGGCATGGACAACCCTATCCATCTGTACTTCGGTGTGCGCAGCGCGCAGGACCTGTATGACGTCGAGCGCCTGCAGGAGCTGACCGAGCGTCACCCCAATGTGTGTGTGCAGATCGTGGTCGCCGTGGGCGAGGCACCGGCCGGTATGCGCTCGGGCCTGGTCACCGATGCGATCATGGCCGACCTGTCGACCCTGGAAGGCTGGCGCGCCTACCTGTGCGGTGCCCCGGCGATGGTCGAGGCCCTGAGCCTGCTGGTGAAACGCCTGGGCCTGGCGCACGAGCACGTGCACGCCGACGCTTTCTATCCCAGCGACATCTCACAACCCGTTTGAGAAACCCCACCCATGACTAACATGACTAAGCAGGTCAACGTGTTTCCCCAGGACCCGGCCCGGGAAGGTGAGGGCGCTAGCCATGTGCCGTTCTGGGTCTACACGCGCGAAGACCTTTACAAGAAGCAACTCGAGAGCCTGTTTTACTCGGGCCACTGGTGCTATGTGGGCCTTGAGACCGAGATCCCCAACCCGGGTGACTACCGTCGCACGGTGATCGGCGAGCGCAGCGGCAAGTCGGCCAAGGACTTCTTCTGCCCATATCACCAGTGGAACTACAGCCTCAAGGGTGACCTGCAGGGCGTGCCCTTCCGTCGCGGTGTCAAGCAAGATGGCAAGGTCAACGGCGGCATGCCCAAGGAATTCAAGCTCAAAGAGCATGACCACGCTGAAGGTGGCCGTGCGCGGTGGCGTGGTGTTCGCCTCGTTCGACCATGACGTCGAGCCGCTGGAAGAGTTCCTCGGCCCCACCCTACCAGCGCCACATCGTGGGCACGGCGCGCATCATCTCCGTGCAGCCCGACCGCCTAGGCGAGCGCATCATGTCCGAGGCCAACTACACGGTGATCCGCACCAAGCTCGATGGCGAGTCCACTGTGTTCAGTGCCGGCTTCTACCGCGACGTGAATGTGCGCAAGCCCGAGGGGCTCAAGCTGCTGTCTCGCCTGCCTGGTGTCTACAACAGCGAAATGATCGCCAACTCCATCATCTATCCGATCTGAGGCGACGAATATGACCGAAAACTGGATTGACGCGGCATCGCGAAACGACATCCCTGAGGGGGATGTCGTTGCTATCAAGGTTAAAGGAAGAGAGATTGCGCTCTACGAAGTTGAAGGCGAAATCTACGCTACAGACAACTTGTGCACACATGGTGCTGCCCGTATGAGTGATGGTTTTTTGGACGGGCGTGAGATTGAGTGCCCACTGCACCAGGGGCGGTTCGATGTCTGTACCGGAAGAGCCATGTGCGCTCCTTTGACAGAAGACATCAGAACCTACTCTGTGAAAATCGAAAATCAGCGAATCATGCTATATCTCGAGGAGTTGAATGAGCTTTTGGTAGACGAGGAGTAATCGCAAACCCAAATCCGCAATGAGTTCCCATGATGCACATTCACAATAAAAAAGTTGGAGACTGAAAGCGTGAAATATCAAAATCTCGTAAGTGAATCCGGTTTGACCCAAAAGCATCTGATTCACGGGGACAGCGACTTGTTCCAGCATGAATTAAAAACCGTTTTTGCGCGAAGCTGGCTTTTTCTCACTCACGATAGCTTGATTCCCGCATCTGGCGATTATGTGCTTGCAAAGATGGGGACGGATGAAGTAATCGTTTCTCGGCAGAACGATGGCTCCATCCGGGCATTTCTAAACGTTTGTCGGCACCGCGGAAAAACGTTAGTGAATTCAGAGGCTGGAAATGCCAAAGGGTTTGTTTGCAGCTATCATGGTTGGGGTTTTGGTCATAGTGGCGAGCTACAAAGTGTTCCCTTCGAAAAGGATCTGTATGGAGCTGAGCTGGATAAAAAATGTTTAGGCCTGAAGGCGGTTCCGCGTATTGAAAGCTTTCACGGTTTTATCTATGGATGCTGGGACAAGGAAGCGCCGAATCTTTCTGAATACTTGGGGGATGCGGCATGGTACTTGGAGCCCATGTTCAAGTACTCGGGTGGTTTGGAACTGATCGGCCCCCCGGGCAAGGTTGTGATCAAGGCAAACTGGAAGGCTCCGGCTGAGAACTTTGTTGGGGATGCCTATCATGTCGGCTGGACTCACGCTTCCTCGTTACGTGTGGGGCAGTCAATTTTTTCGTCTCTTGCAGGCAATGCCATGCTGCCACCAGAGGGCGCAGGTTTGCAGATAACATCAAAATATGGCTCTGGAATGGGCCTTCTATGGGATGGATATTCAGGTGTGCACAGTTCTGACCTAGTTTCGGATATGATGGCATTTGCGAGTGCGAAGCAAGAGAAGTTGGCAAATGAGATAGGCGAAATTCGTGCACGTATCTATCGCAGTCATTTGAATTGCACTGTGTTCCCGAACAACAGCATGCTGACTTGCTCGGGCGTATTCAAAGTCTGGCACCCGATCGATGAGAATACGACCGAAGTTTGGACCTACGCCTGCGTCGAGAAGGATATGCCTAAAGAGTTGAAACAACGCTTGGCCGATGCAGTTCAGCGAACTTTCGGCCCCGCTGGCTTCTGGGAGAGCGATGATAACGACAACATGGAAACGGAATCTCAGAATGCAAAAAAATATCAATCGGGCAATGCTGAATTGATTTCCAATCTCGGTTTCGGAAGAGATGTATACGGGGATGAATCCTATCCTGGCGTGGTTGGCAAATCAGCGATAGGAGAAACCAGTTACCGCGGATTCTATAGAGCCTACCAAGCGCAAATCAGCAGTTCCAGCTGGGCAGAGGTTAATGATAAGTCAAACAACTGGCATGCAGAGCTGACGAAGCCTGCTTCTGTTTGATATAGGAGATAACCATGATGATCAACATTCAGGAAGATAAACTGGTATCCGCTAGTGATGCGGAAGAGTTTCACCGATTTCATGGGGGGCAAGCAATCGATTGGGATTTGCTGCAAGAGGCTAATGCCGTCTTGACGCGAGAGGCGCACCTGCTCGATATCGGAGCATACAATGCTTGGCTGACACATTGCGTCGCCCAAGAGGTTCAGTATCAGGTTGTTTCCCGTGAACTGCGGGCTGCATCCGAGCGCCGCTATCAATTGAATGACGCTGTGAACATCTATAACGATAACTATCAGCAGTTGAAGGTTCGTGTTGAACATCAGTTGGATCCCCAGAACTGGGGGAATAGCCCAAAAGTTCGTTACACACGCTATATCACCAATGTTCTGGTGGCGAGGGATAAAGATGATTTGGATCTTTTGCATATCCGATCCAACGTGATTGTGCAAAGGGCGCGGCGAGGCAATCAAGCCGACTTATTTCATGCTACCCGCGAGGATATATGGCGACGACATGGCGATGGGCATCTCAAGTTGATGAAGCGGTTTATTGACTACCCCGAGCGGGTCCTTCAGACGCATAACCTAATGCTCTTTATCTGAACTAATGCGGTGACCCTCTTGCTCTATGGTCACCGCTAAGGTAGGGCAATCGGACTCGGAATGAATATATCTATATTTATCAACATATTAAGCGCAACAGATTGTATACTGTGTCGGATTTAAATATTTGATTTATAAAGATAAAAATTTTTAGTTCGATCGTCCTGACCCCTAAGGAAACGCTGATCAAAGAGTTCGCCGCCTGAGCTTGCGTTGAGTCAGTTTGCGAGCAAGGGAACGGCGAATGAATTTCGTTGCGATCACGCCGAGTTTTGCTCGAATACGGGCCGGCTGCTCGTTTTTTCATACACGTGACGAACTTTGCCCATGTATCGAGCGCAGCCGGTTCTTTACGATCACCAGATTGGCCAAGGCGAACAGACTGAACAACTGCGCCGTATCCTTGGCCAGGCCTTTGTAGCGGGCTTTGCGCTAGCGGAATAGGTTATTGACGACATGAAGCGAATATTCAACCCGTGCGCGAATCTGCGCCTTGGTTCGCTCGACCTGGATCAGCAGATCCTTGAGCGCACCTTCTCGCATTGCCTTGATCTTGCCGTGCTTGACAAGCACGCGCCATTGCACCGCTTTGCCGCGCATCTCGTCGCGCCTTTCAGCGCCCTTGTAGCCAACATCGCCAAATACTTCCCGCTCGTGTCCGTGCAACAAAGCGTGGGCTTGCGACACATCCCATCCGTTGGCCGATGTACACACCAGGCTATGTACCAGGCCCGAGTCGGCATCCACGCCGAAGTGCCATTCGTTCCCCTTCTTCGTTTGATGGATCTCGGGATCGCGGCTGTTCTGAGCGTTCTTGGTCGACGGCGGCGCCTCGATAATCGCCGCATCGACCAAGGTGCCTCCCTTCATCAGCAACCCGCGTTCGCACAGCGAAATGCCGATCTCGTCGAACAGCTTGCGTGTCAAGTCAAGCTCGACCAGCAGGCGGCGGATATTAAACAGCGTCGTCGCATCTGGCACGTCCTCGACCGCCAGATTGATGGCGGCAAACGCGGGCATCGCGATGCTGTCGGTACAGCGCGTCTTCCAACCCTTCGTCCGACAGCCCGTACCACTGCTGAAGGACGTAGATCCGCAGCGTATGCTCCAAACCAATCGACGCCCGGCCTCGCTTGCCGTTCGGGTAGTACGGCTCGATGGCCAACAGCAAACGCGTCCAAGGAAAAAGCTTCTCCATCTCTGCCAGAAAGCGTTGCCGCTTGGTTACGTGCTTCGCGCCCTTGCTTTTCCGCTTCTGCAAAAACCGATCTGCCGCTTCATGTAGTGGGATCCGTTCCGTGAGCCTCTTTCTACAACGCCCTCGGCGGCCGTTGCGATGACCGCCGAGCCGAATAAATCAGCACTTCCCTAAACATAAATAAATAAAGTAGATCTTATGAATGATCAACAAGTTGTTGCAATCACAGGCGGCGGATCAGGCATCGGCCTTGAGTTGGTTCGAGTATTTGGAAAGGCGGGATATGGCGTGGCTGCTCTCGTTCGTAACGAACTCCAAGAGGCTAGCCTACGCCGCGAATTTGAAGACAGAATTGAGATCGTTGTTGGCGATGTCTGTGAGCACGCGGTGAATCAGAAATTGGTGAAACAGGCAGTCGATAGGTTTGGTCGCCTTGATTGCTTTATTGCGAATGCTGGTATTTGGGATTACATGCTAAGTATTGAGGAGCCATGGGAAAAATTTGGACCTAGTTTCGATGAGATTTTTACCATCAACGTAAAGAGTTATTTCAGTGGTGTCAGTGCTGCTTTGCCAGAGTTGAAAAAGACGAGGGGCTCGGTGGTCGTAACTGCCTCTGTTTCTTCTTATGCCGTCGGTGGTGGCGGTTCTTGCTATATGGCCAGCAAGCATGCGGTTTTGGGCATGGTAAAAGCACTGGCATACGAGCTGGCTCCGCATGTTCGGGTTAATGGTGTTGCGCCCGGCGGCACCGTCACATCATTAACCGGGCCTGCAAGCGCAGGATACGATAAACACGTAATGAAGGACATGCCGGGCATCGATGAAATGATCAATGGGCTTACCCCCCTTGGCTTCGCCGCCAAGCCTGAGGATGTAGTAGCACCGTATTTGATGCTGGCTTCACGTGAGCAGGGAAAGTTCATCACAGGCACGGTCATAAGCATTGATGGAGGAATGGCTCTAGGACGCAAATGATTCAACTGTTTCGTTCCCTTTAGAGACCGTTTCAAAAAGGCTGTTCGGTACATCTGAATGTTCTAGCAGACGAGTGCGCAACCGAGTTTAAGGAATGCCTCATGAATGTAGGCTCAACGCTCAAACCGAATGCGAATACCACGAAAATTGTGCAGCCATGCGTGAGTACGCTCGACTACCCAGCGGAATTTGCTGAGTCCGCTGCCGTGTTCCGCACGGTGCCGGGCGATCACCGGTTCGATACCGCGCGTGCGAAGCCGCTGACGATGTGGCTCGGAGTCATAGCCACGCTCTGCGCAGATGACATGGGTTTGCAAAGCGGTCGGCCGCGTACGCCGCAAATTGGGGGGATCGCGTCGATGATCGGCAGCAACTGGGTAACGTCGTTGCGATTCGCGCCAGTCAGGATGGTACTGATTGGGGGCGCCATTGGCGTAGGGGTGGATGTGATGCTTCTCGAACTTGGTCGCGAGCGATCGGTTGGGCTCGGGCCAGTTTTTCGCCCGCCCCAACGGCTCGCACCGAGGATGAATCGACCGCCGCCCGTGAGAAATCGAGTTCGCCAGCCTCGCGTAACTTCGCGAGCAGCAGTTCGTGCAACGCGCTCCACACAGCGAACGGCGCAGGCTGAGGCTGTCGTACAGGGCCTCTTCGAATGCAAGGTCGGCGAGATTGAACCAGTGCTGCACGAAGTTAATCCGCAACATGCGCTCGAGCGCAACAGGCGGGCGTCCACTGCCGCGTTTCGGATAAAACAGCTCCAGCACTCCGCGAAGCTGCGCCTAGGGCATGATCGTGTTCATCTCATCGAGAAACGCTTCGCGTCGCGTAGGTTTGCGCTGCGCCCCGAATCTCGCGCTTTGATCGACAGCCATCGCCAGTGTCAGTTGTTTCATCGTTTTACTCTTTCGCTGTTACATGCTCGCACTATAATCCATGGCAGTCATGAACGGTGGACTTGATCAGCATTGCCTTAACAGCTTGCCGGTAAAGTTAACAGCCCCCTCGGGGTCTTTTTGAAACGGTCTCTTAAACTCATATTTGAGGAGTGCAATCATGAACACAAAACTGCTCATCAGCGGAAGTTGGACTGATTCAAGCGATAAAAGAATTTTTCAACGTGTGCACCCTGTCAGTGACGAAGTAGTAACCCGATGCGCTGACGCGGCGGTAGAAGATGCCAAAAGAGCAGCGCAGGCCGCGCAAAACGCTTTTGCCTATTGGTCGGCCACGGGGCCATCAGAACGGCGGCGCCTCTTGCTGAAGGTCGCTGAGGTGTTGGAGAGTAAGGCCCCTGAATTCATTGGTGTCATGGCCAAGGAGGTAGGAGCTTCCGCCTTGTGGGCGGGATTCAATGTTCATCAGTCAGCCAATGTTTTTCGCGAGGCTGCATCGTTGGCCACCCAAATCCAGGGTGAAACAATCCCAACAGACAAGCCCGCCACACTATCAATGACACTGAGGCAGCCGGTCGGGCCGATTTTAAGCATTGTGCCTTGGAATGGCACGGTTGTCCTAGCAGCCCGGGCAATCGCCTATCCGCTGGTCTGCGGGAACACTGTGGTGTTCAAAGGCTCGGAGTTCAGCCCTGCTACACACGCTTTGGTGGCGCGGTGTGTTCAAGAGGCGGGACTGCCTGATGGGGTCCTCAATTACCTCAATTCGTCAGTAGAACGATCGCCTGAAATTACAGAGGCGCTAATCGCGGCGAAGGAGATTCGACGAATCAACTTTACTGGATCTACCCGTGTGGGTCGCATAGTTGCACAGAAAGCAGCGCTGCACCTCAAACGCTGCCTGCTGGAACTCGGCGGCAAGTCGCCATTGATTGTGCTGGAAGATGCCGATATCGATGCCGCAGTAAAAGCTGCAGTATTCGGCAGCTTCTTGTTTCAAGGACAGATCTGCATGTCAACAGAGCGCCTTGTGGTCGATGAAGAGATCGCTGATGAATTCGTCGCCAAGTTCGTGGAAAAGACCAAAAATCTCAGTGCTGGAGACCCGTGCGCAAGTGGGGACTGTATCGTTGGGCCGATGGTTTCGCCGAACTCAGGCAAGCGGATTAATGCCATGTACAACGATGCCATTGAAAAAGGGGCGAAAGTCGTCTGTGGTGGCTTAGCCGACGGTGCGGTGATGCCTGCAACCATTTTGGATCACGTCACGGCGGACATGCAGATCTACGACGAGGAGACCTTTGGTCCCATTACTGTGATCATCCGCTGCAAGGGCGAAGAGGATGCAATCCGAATCGCTAACGACAGTTCTTACGGGTTGTCGTCTGGGATATTTGGGCGAGACGTAAACCGGGCCCTACGCGTAGGCATGGCAATCGAATGTGGGGCTGTTCACATTAACGGCTCGACTGTTCAGAATGAGGCGCAGGCTCCCTATGGCGGCACAAAAAACACAGGTTACGGACGGTTCGATGGTCGAGCTGTAATCGACGAATTCACGGAATTGAAGTGGCTGACTATAGAGCCTTTCAATCAGCAATATCCTTTTTGACAACATTTAAAAGGTGTAACCATGACAAAATATCCTGCCGTCATTGAGCTTGGCTATATGGGCATATCGGTGAAAGACCCGGATGCTTGGAAAGACTTCGCGTCAACTATTTTAGGGATGCAAGTCTTGAATGAAGAAGATGCTGACCGCTTTTATCTTCGGATGGACAACTGGCATCACCGCATCGTCGTGCATCACAGTGGTCAAGACGATCTGGAATACTTGGGCTGGCGGGTTGCTGGCAAACCAGAATTTGAACTCCTTGGGCAAAAACTTCAGGATGCTGGGTACAATATCCGCGTCTGCGACAAGGCCGAGGCTGATGAGCGGATGGTGTTGGGTCTAATGAAAATGGAAGATCCGGGCGGCAACCCGACCGAGATTTTCTGGGGCCCCCGGGTTGATTTGAACAACCCATTCCACCCCGGCCGACCATTGCACGGCAAGTTTTTGACTGGCGACCAAGGCTTGGGGCATTGCATCGTTCGCCAAACAGACGTTGCTGCAGCCCAAAAATTCTACAGTTTGTTGGGTTTCCGCGGTGACGTTGAGTACCGCATTCCTCTGCCAAATGGCATGACTGCCGAACTGCTGTTCATGCATTGCAATGCACGTGATCACTCCATTGCGTTTGGTGCCATGCCCGCGGCAAAACGAATTAATCATTTGATGGTTGAGTACACTCATATGGAGGATTTGGGTCGAACGCACCAGCTCTTTAGAGATAATAAACTCGACATAGCATTGCAGCTTGGTATCCATGCGAATGACAAGGCTTTGACGTTCTATGGCGCGACTCCTTCTGGTTGGCTGATTGAGCCGGGCTGGCGAGGCGCCCCTTCTCTTGATAATGCCGAATATTACGTTGGCGACATATTTGGGCATGGAGTTGAGAAAGGCGGATACGGTCTTGACGTTAAACTGAGCTAAAAAACGTGTAAGCGCCGTGAAGATCCAGTTCGCGGCACTTTAGTAAAGATGAAAGGAGACGCAGACGTTTGTTAAACAGAGTTTTTTGATTGTTTTTTTCTTTTTGAAATTTTCAGTGCTTCTGCAGAGGAGTGGCCATGGATCTACAGAGTTGGAGTGAGCCATGTTGTATTCGATGCAAGTGCGAAGGTTCAGCTAATGGAGTTACGATTCCTGCTGGTAGTGCTGCGGCAAGCGATAACACTACAGTCACATTTGATTTTGGCTACAAGATTCCTGATGCTATTGGCGCCGAGTTACCTTGAATCTAGCCATATACTCGCCGGCTCAGGGGCCGGTTCTGTTGCATTTTATAATTCATTAACGTAGTTTTCAAAGAGAGGTTTTAACATGGCAGGCAAAAAAAAGTTGGCGAGGCTGACGGCGAAAGATATCACGGGCGCTTGGACTATTATGCCGACGCCGTCCACTCCTGATGCCGCAGACTGGCGCATCGCGCAGACAGTGGATTTTGACGAAACTGCTCGTATTGTTGAAAATCTCATAGAGGCTGGAGTCAATGGAATTTTGAGCTTGGGCACTTTTGGCGAATGCGCCACCCTGACATGGGAGGAGAAACGTGACTTTGTCGCCACAGTTGTAGACACTGTGCGAGGGCGTGTTCCTTTTTTTTGCGGCACTTCCGCGCTGAATACGCGTGAAGTGATCCGCCAAACACGCGAGTTAGTGGATATTGGTGCAAGTGGCACTATGCTCGGGGTGCCGATGTGGGTCAAGATGGATTTGCCCACAGCGGTACAGTTCTACCGCGATGTCGCAGAAGCAGTTCCTGAGGCCGCCATTGCGGTTTATGCCAATCCAGAAGCTTTTAAATTTGATTTTCCTCGGCCATTTTGGGCAGAGATGTCGAAAATTCCTCAGGTCGTTACCGCCAAGTACTTGGGCATAGGCATGCTTGACTTGGATTTAAAATTGGCGCCGAATATTAGCTTTCTTCCGCATGAAGATGATTATTATGCCGCCGCACGGATTAATCCCGAGCGAGTGACTGCATTTTGGTCGAGTGGTGCCATGTGTGGTCCGGCCACGGCTATCATGCTGCGTGATGAGGTGGAAAAAGCCAAGAAAACCGGTGATTGGACCAAGGCAAAAGAAATTTCAGATGCCATGCGTGCGGCTGACTCGACTTTGTTTCCTCGTGGCGATTTCGCGGAATTTTCTAAGTACAACATCGGTCTTGAGAAGGCGCGTATGGATGCGGCTGGATGGTTGAATGCCGGCCCTTGCCGCCCTCCTTATACATTGGTGCCTGAGGAATACCTAATTGGCGCGCAGACATCAGGCCGAGCTTGGGCTGCACTGCATGCGAAGTATAGTTTGGAAACAAAGAGGGATGTTTTGGCTTCGGCCGCGCGTTCTCGCAAGAAACCTGGTGGTGCGAGCGATGAGTGAGCTTAGGAGCGCCTTCGCATGACGCATAAAAATCAGTGAGGATCGTTCATATGGCAGGAAAATAAAATAGGAGATCGAGTGGGTTGTGCAGTGTGATCAAGCGCGGCCCGTCACTCAAATCAATTGCAGGGCGTTAACATATATGCCCTGCCTATCATTGATTAAGGAGTATACAATTGTGATTATTGATTTTTACTTTGACTTTATGAGTCCTTTTTCCTATCTCGCTCATCACAAGCTACGCAAGCTTGCGCGACAGCATGATATAGCTATTTGTTATCACGCGGTTGATTTGGCTAGATTAAAAAAGGCCATTGGTAATGTGGGGCCCTCCAATCGCGATTTGAAGGTTAAATTTAATTATTTGCAAAATGACTTGCAGCGGTGGGCTGATATATACGGAATTCCATTGAATTTTCCACCCAACTACAATAGTCAAAGAATAAATACTGGTTTGTATTATCCAGGGGCTGCAGCTCGCGAGGCTGAGTATGTGTGTGCTATGTTTAGCGAGGTTTGGGGTGGAGGCGTCGCTCCGGATGCAGATTCGCTGTTGGAAAAAGTCGCGAATGATTTGGGATGGACTAACGCTACTTTTTTGGATTTTCTAAACTCAGCAGTCGCCATCGATGTCTATGAAGCCGAAACAGGGGCGGCTATAGATCGCAAGATTTTTGGCGTTCCAACGATATGCATAGGTAATGAGATGTGGTGGGGGAATGACCGTTTATTCATGGTGGAAAAGTTTATAAAGGAGCGCTCCCAAGCTTGATTATGTGTTCACGAAAAATTTACTTGGGATTTCGTGTTACTGATAGTGTGGCGTTTCACAAATAACACTCATATTTTTCGGCCTAGCGCCTCGGCTGCCCGGCCGACGCTCGCCAAGATTTCATCGGCCTTTCGGTGCCAGCGAAAGGGTCGAG
>NZ_JBLUQC010000028.1:0-21426 GCF_048068435.1 Pseudomonas sp. NY15437 | reverse complement strand
ACCCTCGACCCTTTCGCTGGCACCGAAAGGCCGATGAAATCTTGGCGAGCGTCGGCCGGGCAGCCGAGGCGCTAGGCCGAAAAATATGAGTGTTATTTGTGAAACGCCACACTAGCGAGCAATTCCACGGCAGCAGCGCTTCGTAGTCCTCGACGCGGCCGGCGACCGGCAGGCGTTCGAGGATGTGGCGCAGCCAGGCTTAAGGTTCCCGCCCGTTGGCCTTGGCGGTTTCGATCAGGCTGTAAATCTGCGCGCTGGCGGTGGCGTCCTTGGGCGTGTCGCTGAACAGCCAGTTCTTGCGCCCGATGACAAAGGGGCGGATGGCGTTCTCGGTGCGGTTGTAGTCGATCGGCAGATGCCCGCCTTCGATGTAGCGCACCAGCTTGTTCCAGTTGCTGGCCAGGTAGTTCACCGCCTTGCCCAGAGCCGTCTGCCCGGCGACCTGCGGCTGGGTCTTGTCCATCCAGGCCTTGAGCTGGTCGAGCAGTGGCTGGCTGCATTGCTCACGGGCATCCAGGCGTTCGCTGTCGTTGGCCTCTTTCAGGTCGCGCTCGATGCCGTAGAGCCTATTGATCAGGTTCAGCGCTATGTCGGCACGGCCGGTTTTGCCCTTGGGCTGCACCTTTTGCGCTTCGACGAACTTGCGCCGCGCATGCGCCCAGCAGCCCAGGCGTTCGATGCCCTCTTGCATATCCACGGCGTTGTAACCGGCGTAGTCGTCGGTCATCAGGTGGCCGCGTTAGCCGTCGAGCAGGCGCAGCGGCACCGTCTGCGCGCGGCTGGCGGTGTAGTCGAAGAGGATCACCGGCTTATCCGGTGGACCACCGCTTTGCACCCACATCCAGGATTGCGCGGTGGGATCACGTCCCGGCTCATGCAGCACCTGCAGGCGAGTCTCGTCGCAGTACAGCACCGGGTAGTCCAGCAGCTTGTCGCGCATGAGGTTGAGCAACGGTTGCAGCTGTTCACCGCTATGGATCACCCAGCGCGCCAACGTCTGGCGCGGGATCTCGACGCCGTGGCGGCTGAGCATCTTCTCGAAGCGATACAGCGGGATGCCGTCGGCGTACTTGGTGGTCAGCAGCATCGCCAGCACGCTGGGGCTGGCCAGGCTTTTCTCGATCAGATGCGCCGGTTTGTCGGCGGTGACCGGCGCGGCTTCGCAGGTCTTGCAGGCATAGGTCTTGCGCACGTGGCGGATGACTCGCACCTGCATCGGGATGATTTCCAGCTGTTGGCTGGTTTCCTCGCCAATGGCTTGCTTGCGACAACCGCAGGCGCAGGTCAGCTCGTGCTCGGGCATCTCATGGATGACTTCCACGCGCGGCAGATTGGTCGGCAGCGGCTTGCGCTTGCCGCGACGCTTGACGGGTGCGACGACTTCTTCAGCTTCGGCTGCACTCGATTCCGTAGCCACTTCCTCAACAAGCTCTTCCGCTTCATTGAACATGGCCAACTGCGGCGAATCGGCATCTTCGGGACTGCGTTCGGACTTTGGCGAGAACAGTTTGTGGCGCAGCAGGGCGAGCTTTTCCTGCAACTGCAGAACCAAAGCCTTGAGCAGGACGGGATCGTCGGGAAGGTTGTCGGTGCCAAATTTCATGGCGCCGGATTATACCGGCTCAGACCACGAAGCGCGGCGTCAGTACCTGGTGTGGGCGGTTACGCCACAGGTCGATGCCATCAAGCAGCCAGTTCAGTTCGTCGACCGTCAGCTCGATGGCCTCATTCCCGGCATCGGACTTGTTCTTGAAGCGCTCGGCTTCCAGGCGCTTGAGCCACAGGCAGAAGCCGTTGCGCTCCCAGTAGAGGATCTTGACTTGGCTGCGGGTGCGGTTGAGAAACACGAACAGCACCGGATTGAACACTTCCACTCTGATGTCCAGCTCGACCAAGGCGGCCAGGCCGTTGATGGATTTGCAGAAGTCGACGGGCTTGGGGTAGAGGTAGACCTTCTGCACCTTGGCGTCGGGACGCATCATGGCGGTGAACACCAGTGAGAAAAACGGGAGCTCAGCATCCAACGATATGTGGACTATGGGCAGGTGGGTTTTATGGAGCGGTTACCCACCAGGTTGGCCTCGGACACGATGCAGAGGGTGCGGCCGTTGTGGGGCCGGCGGATTTGGCACCCCGGCTAGACTGGGGTATCGCCCTGCGCCGGCTACATGAGCTGCCCCGATGCCAATCCGGGGTACAAGCTGATTGCGCAAGGCCGAAGGTCACTGCCGACCGTATTGACCGGGCAGGATTGTCACTCAATCCGAAAACAGCTCGAACATCAGTTGCCGCAACCAGTGGTTGCCCGGGTCTTTGTGGTATTTCGCGTGCCAGAACATGTTGATGGAGATTTCCGGAAGGGCCACGGGGATAGGCAGGGTAGTCAGGCCGAAGGGTTCCACGCAGCGTTCGGCGAAGCGCTCGGGCACGATGGCGAGCAGCTCGGTGCGCTGCAGGATATGGCTGACGGCAGTGAAATGCGGCACCTCCAGGCGAATTTTGCGCCGGATGCCGGCCAGCGCCATGAGGGCGTCCACTTCGCCGTGCCCGGTGTTGGAGGCGATCACACGCACGTGGTCATAGGCACAGAAGCGCTCCAAGATCAGGGGCTCGCGGGTGGCCGGATGGCCCTTGCGGCACAGGCACACGTAGCGGTTGCGGAGCAGCCGGCGCTGGAGGAACCCGGACTGCAGGTTGGGCAGCAGGCCCACGGCCAGGTCCACGTCGCCGTCCTGCAGAGCCCGCGCCAGGCTCGCCGAGCTGCTGTTCACGGTGGAGATCACGCAACGGGGAGCCTGGCGCGTGATCGCATCCATCAGCCGGGGCATGAAACAGATCTCACCGATGTCGGTCATGGCCAGGGTGAAGGTGCGCTCGCTGGTCAGCGGATCGAAGCGTTCCTGGTGATGCAGGGCTTCGCGCAGGGTGTGCAACGCTTGGGCGACGGGCTCGGCCAGCTGCGCAGCGTATGCCGTGGGCTCCATACCCTGGTAAGTGCGCACGAAGAGGTCGTCCTGCAGCGCGGTGCGCAGGCGCTTCAGGGCGTTGCTCGCGGCAGGCTGGGTCAGGCCCAGGCTCTCCGCGGCGGTGGAGACGCGTCGATCCACCAGCAACTGGTTGAACACCAGCAGCAGGTTCAAATCCAGGTCACGCAGTTCCATGGAGCCTCCCTCGGGTCATCGCCGACGCCCCGCCGGGCTGGCAGGATCATTCGCAATGATAATAGTTTGTATGGTTTGTGGTGTATTTATCAATAGCGATGACTTCGCCATGATCGTCGTAACCAAACAACAAAACCATGACGAGTATCAGCATGAACAACAACAAACCAGCCTTGGGCATCGGCATCATTGGCGGCGGTATTTCCGGTTCGGCCTGGCAGTGAATCTGTGCCGCCATTCCCATCTCCAGGTACAGCAGGCGCACTTCGACGGCCGCTTCAGCGACCACAAGGCCTACCTGTGCGGCCCGCCGCCGATGATCGACGCAGCCTCACTACCCTGATGCAGGGCCGGCTGTTCGAACGCGACATCTTCATGGAGCGCTTCCTCACCGCCGCCGACGGCGCCGGCGAGTGCACCCGCTCGGCCCTGTCCAAGAAGATCTGAGGTGCCTGTCATGGGCCAGCGTTATCGCATCACCGAAACCGCCAGCGGCGCGAGCTTCTTCTGCGAGGAAGGCCAGAGCGTGCTGCAGGCCATGGAAACCCACAACCTCGGCTGCGTGAAGGTCGGCTGCCGCGGCGGCGGCTGCGGCCTGTGCCGGGTGCAGGTGCACAGCGGCCGCTACGAGTGCGGGCGCATGAGCATCCGCCACGTCGATCCCCAGGCCCGCGAGCTGGGCCTGGCGCTGGCCTGCCGGCTGATGCCGCACAGCGACCTGGACATCGAGTTCCTCGGCCTGACCGATTCCCAGGAGCCGGTCCCGGCGCCTGCTCTCCCCGTCATGACCCAACAACAAAGACAAGAGGTATCGAAATGAAAAAAGGTGTAATGCGCCCCGGGCACATTCAACTGCGCGTGCTGGACATGGCCAAGGCCCTCGAGCACTACGTCGAGCTGCTCGGCCTGATCGAGGTCGACCGCGACGACAAGGGCCGCGTCTACCTGAAGGGCTGGACCGAGGTCGACAAGTTCTCCGTGGTGCTGCGCGAGGCCGATGAGGCCGGCATGGACTTCATGGCCTTCAAGGTGCTCGACGACGCCACCCTCGGCCGCCTGACCGAGGCGCTGGTGGCCTTCGGCTGCGCGGTGGAAAGCATCCCGGCCGGCGAACTCAAGGACTGCGGCCGGCGCATCCGCTTCAGCGCACCGTCCGGCCACTGCTTCGAGCTGTTCGCCGAGAAGCAGCAGACCGGCAAGTGGGGCATCGCCGAGATCAACCCGGAAGCCTGGCCGCGCGGCCTCAAGGGCATGAAGGCGACCCGCTTCGACCACGCCCTGCTGTACGGCGACGAGCTGCCGGAAACCCTGCGCCTGTTCCGCGAGGTGCTCGGCTTCGACCTGGCCGAGCAGGTGCTCGATCCCGAGGGCAACCGCGTCGCCCAGTTCCTCACCTGCAGCATGAAGGCCCACGACGTGGCGTTCATCCAGCATCCCGAGCAGGGCAAGCTGCACCACGCCTCGTTCTTCCTCGAGACCTGGAACGACGTGCTGCGCGCCGCCGACCTGATCAGCATGACCGACACCTCGATCGACATCGGCCCGACCCGTCATGGTTTGACTCACGGCCAAACCATTTACTTCTTCGATCCTTCCGGCAACCGCAACGAGGTGTTCTGCGGCGGCGATTACCACTACCCGGACCAGCCCACCGTGACCTGGACCACCGACCAGCTGGGCAAGGCGATCTTCTACCACGACCGCCAGCTCAACGAGCGCTTCTTCACCGCGCTGACCTGACCCGAATCGCCTGGAACACGAGCGTGCACATGAAAGAGATCAAACACTTCATCAACGGACAGTACGTCGGCTCGGCCAGCGGCAAGCTGTTCGACAACGTCAACCCGGTCAACGGCCAGCTGATCGCCAAGGTCCACGAGGCCGGCGAAACCGAGGTAGACGCCGCGGTCAAGGCCGCGCGCGCGGCGCTCAAGGGCCCCTGGGGCAGGATGACCGTGGCCGAGCGCACCGAGATCCTGCATCGCGTGGCCGACGGTATCACGGCGCGCTTCGACGAGTTCCTCGAGGCCGAATGCCAGGACACCGGCAAGCCGAAGTCGCTGGCCAGCCACATCGACATCCCGCGCGGCGCGGCCAACTTCAAGGTCTTCGCCGACCTGGTGAAGAACGTGCCCACCGAGGCCTTCGAGATGGCCACCCCGGACGGCACCGGCGCGCTCAACTACGGCGTTCGCCGTCCCAAGGGCGTGATCGGTGTGATCAGCCCGTGGAACCTGCCGCTGCTGCTGATGACCTGGAAGGTCGGCCCGGCGCTGGCCTGCGGCAACACCGTGGTGGTCAAGCCGTCCGAGGAAACCCCGACCACCACCGCCCTGCTCGGCGAGGTGATGAACGCCGCCGGCGTGCCGCCGGGCGTGTACAACGTGGTGCACGGATTCGGCGGCAACTCGGCCGGTGCCTTCCTCACCGCCCATCCGGACGTTGACGCCATCACCTTCACCGGCGAGACCGGTACCGGCGAGACCATCATGCGCGCCGCTGCCAAGGGCGTGCGCCAGGTGTCGCTGGAGCTGGGCGGCAAGAACGCCGGCATCGTGTTCGCCGACTGTGACATGGACAAGGCCATCGAGGGCACCCTGCGCTCGGCCTTCGCCAACTGCGGCCAGGTCTGCCTGGGCACCGAGCGGGTCTATGTCGAGCGGCCGATCTTCGACGAGTTCGTCGCCCGCCTGAAGGCCGGCGCCGAGGCGCTGAAGATCGGCGAGCCGAACGACCCGACCGCCAACTTCGGCTCGCTGGTCAGCCACAAGCACCGCGAGAAGGTCTTGAGCTACTACCAGAAGGCCAAGGACGAGGGCGCCACCGTGGTCACCGGCGGCGGCGTGCCGGACATGCCGGCACACCTGGCCGGCGGCGCTTGGGTGCAGCCGACCATCTGGACCGGCTTGCCGGACGATTCGGCGGTGGTCACCGAGGAAATCTTCGGCCCCTGCTGCCACATCCGCCCGTTCGACACGGAAGAGGAAGCCATCGAGCTGGCCAACAGCCTGCCCTACGGCCTGGCCTCGGCGATCTGGACCGAGAACGCCTCGCGCGCGCACCGCGTCGCCGGGCAGATCGAGGTCGGCATCGTCTGGGTCAACAGCTGGTTCCTGCGCGACCTGCGCACCGCCTTCGGCGGCGCCAAGCAGTCGGGCATCGGTCGCGAAGGCGGGGTGCACTCGCTGGAGTTCTACACCGAGCTGAAGAACATCTGCGTGAAGCTCTGAGGACTTAGGCCATGAACGCACCCGAGCAGAGTCCGGAAATCGGCCGCGAGATCCTCGCCGCCGGCTACCGCACCAACCTGCATGACCAGGGCCAGGGCTTCCCGGTCATGCTGATCCACGGCTCAGGCCCCGGCGTCACTGCCTGGGCCAACTGGCGCGGGATCATCCCGCAGCTGGCGCAGACGCGCCGGGTGGTTGCCCCGGACATGCTTGGCTTCGGCTACAGCGAACGCCCGGCCGACCAGCAGTACAGCCAGGCACGCTGGGTCGAGCATGCCATCGGCGTGCTGGATGCCCTCGGCATCGCCCAGGCCGACATCGTCGGCAACTCGTTCGGCGGCGGCCTGGCACTGGCCCTGGCCATCCGTCACCCCGAGCGCGTGCGCCGGCTGGTGCTGATGGGCAGCGTTGGCGTGTCCTTCCCGATCACCGAAGGGCTGGAGACAGCCTGGGGCTATACACCATCGCTGGCCAACATGCGCCAGCTGCTCGACCTGTTCGCTTACGACCGCACCCTGGTCAACGACGAGCTGGCCGAGCTGCGCTACCAGGCCAGCATCCGCCCGGGCTTCCAGGAGTCCTTCGCCGCGATGTTCCCGCCGCCGCGGCAGCGCGGCATCGAGGACCTGGCCAGCCGCGAGGCGGACATCCGCGCCCTGCCCCACGAGACGCTGGTGATCCACGGCCGCGAGGACCGGATCATCCCGCTCGAGGCCTCGCTGACCCTGGCCCGGTGGATCGAGAACGCCCAACTGCACGTGTTCGGCCATTGCGGCCACTGGACCCAGATCGAACACGCCGACCGTTTCGCCCGCCTGGTCGAGGACTTCCTCGCCGAGGCGGACCGCACCCCATCCTGAGAGAACCATCATGGACAAGGCATTGATCAACCAGCTCGGCGACGAGCTCTACCAGGCGATGGTCCAGCGCGAAACCATCACGCCGCTGACCAGCCGCGGCTTCGACATTACCGTCGAGGACGCCTACCACATCTCCCTGCGCATGCTGGAACGGCGCCTCGCCGCTGGCGAGCGCGTGATCGGCAAGAAGATCGGCGTCACCAGCAAGGCCGTGCAGAACATGCTCGGCGTGCACCAGCCGGACTTCGGTTACCTCACCGACGCGATGGTCTACAACAGCGGCGAGGCGATGCCGATCAGCGAGAAACTGATCCAGCCACGCGCCGAGGGCGAGATCGCCTTCATCCTCAAGAAGGACTTGATGGGTCCGGGCGTGACCAACGCCGACGTGCTGGCCGCCACCGAATGCGTGATCCCCTGCTTCGAAGTGGTCGATTCGCGCATCCAGGACTGGAAGATCAAGATCCAGGACACCGTCGCGGACAACGCCTCCTGCGGGCTGTTCGTGCTCGGCGACCAGGCCGTCTCACCGCGGCAGGTCGATCTGGTCACCTGCGGCATGGTGGTGGAGAAGAACGGCCAGCTGCTCTCCACCGGCGCTGGCGCCGCTGCGCTGGGTACGCCGGTCAACTGCGTGGCCTGGCTGGCCAACACCCTCGGCCACTTCGGCATCGGCCTGAAGGCCGGCGAAGTGATTCTGTCCGGCTCGCAGGTTCCGCTGGAACCGGTCAAGGCTGGTGATTTCATGCGCGTCGATATCGGCGGCATCGGCAGCGCCAGCGTGCGCTTCATCTGATTAGAACGAGAACAGGGGAAACACCCATGAGCAAGAAACTCAAGGCGGCGATTATCGGCCCGGGCAACATCGGCACGGACCTGGTGATGAAGATGCTGCGTTCCGACTGGATCGAGCCGGTGTGGATGGTCGGCATCGACCCCGAGTCCGATGGCTTGAAGCGCGCCCGCGAGTTCGGCCTGAAGACCACCGCAGAAGGCGTCGACGGCCTGCTGCCGCACGTACTCGACGACGACATCCGTATCGCCTTCGACGCCACCAGCGCCTACGTGCACGCCGAGAACAGCCGCAAGCTCAACGAGCTGGGCGTGCTGATGGTCGACCTGACCCCGGCGGCCATCGGCCCCTACTGCGTGCCGCCGGTCAACCTCAAGCAGCACGTCGGCACCCTGGAGATGAACGTCAACATGGTCACCTGCGGCGGCCAGGCCACCATCCCCATGGTCGCCGCGGTATCGCGCGTGCAGCCGGTGGCCTACGCCGAGATCGTCGCCACCGTGTCCTCGCGCTCCATCGGCCCGGGCACGCGCAAGAACATCGACGAGTTCACCCGCACCACCGCCGGCGCCATCGAGAAGGTCGGCGGGGCGAAGGAAGGCAAGGCGATCATCGTGGTCAACCCGGCCGAGCCGCCGCTGATGATGCGCGACACCATCCACTGCCTGACCGAAGGCGAGCCGGACCAGGACGCCATCACCGAGTCGGTGCAGGCGATGATTCGCGAGGTGCAGCAGTACGTGCCCGGCTACCGGCTGAAGAACGGCCCGGTGTTCGACGGCAACCGAGTGTCGATCTTCATGGAGGTCGAGGGCCTGGGCGACTACCTGCCCAAGTACGCCGGCAACCTGGACATCATGACCGCCGCTGCGCTGCGCACCGGCGAGCTGTTCGCCGAGGAAATCGCCGCCGGCACCATTCAACTGCCAGCGCGCGAAGCGGCACTGGCCTAAGGGAGACGCACCATGAATCTGACTGGCAAGAAAGTCACCCTGCACGACATGAGCCTGCGCGACGGCATGCACGCCAAGCGCCACCAGATCAGCCTCGAGCAGATGGTCGCGGTGGCCACCGGCCTCGACGCCGCCGGCATGCCGCTGATCGAGATCACCCATGGCGACGGCCTCGGCGGCCGTTCGATCAACTACGGTTTCCCGGCGCACAGCGACGAGGAGTACCTGCGCACGGTGATCCCCAAGCTTAAGCAGGCCAAGGTCTCCGCGCTGCTGCTGCCGGGCATCGGCACCGTCGACCACCTGAAGATGGCACTCGATTGCGGCGTCTCGACCATCCGTGTGGCGACCCACTGCACCGAGGCCGACGTGTCGGAGCAGCACATCGGCATGGCGCGCAAGCTGGGCGCCGACACCGTGGGCTTCCTGATGATGGCGCACATGATCAGCGCGGAAAAAGTGCTGGAGCAGGCCCGGCTGATGGAGAGCTACGGCGCCAACTGCATCTACTGCACCGATTCTGCCGGCTACATGCTGCCCGACGAGGTCAGCGAGAAGATCGGCCTGCTGCGCGCCGAACTCAGCCCGGCCACCGAGATCGGCTTCCACGGCCACCACAACATGGGCATGGCCATCGCCAACTCGCTGGCCGCCATCGAGGCCGGCGCCTCGCGCATCGACGGCTCGGTCGCCGGCCTCGGCGCCGGTGCCGGCAACACCCCGCTGGAAGTCTTCGTCGCGGTGTGCAAGCGCATGGGCGTGGAGACCGGCATCGACCTGTACCGGATCATGGACGTGGCCGAGGACATCGTCGTGCCGATGATGGACCAACCGATCCGCGTCGACCGCGATGCGCTGACCCTGGGTTATGCCGGGGTGTACAGCTCGTTCCTGCTGTTCGCCCAGCGCGCCGAGAAGAAGTACGGCGTGCCGGCGCGCGACATCCTCGTTGAGCTCGGCCGCCGCGGCACCGTCGGTGGCCAGGAAGACATGATCGAAGACCTCGCCCTAGACATGTCCCGGGCCCGCCAGAACCAGAAGGTGAGCGCATGAACCGTACCATGACCCGCGAGCAGGTGCTGGCCCTGGCCGAGCACGTGGAAAACGCCGAACTGCAAGCGCATGACATCCACAAGGTCACCAACGACTACCCCGAGATGACCTTCGCCGATGCCTACGACATCCAGTGGGAGATCCGCCGGCGCAAGGAAGCGCGCGGCAACAAGATCGTCGGCCTGAAGATGGGCCTGACCTCCTGGGCGAAGATGGCGCAGATGGGCGTCGAGACGCCGATCTACGGCTTCCTCGCCGACTACTTCAGCGTGCCGGACGGCGGCACGGTGAACTGCGCCGAGCTGATCCACCCGAAGATCGAGGCCGAGATCTCGGTGGTCACCAAGGCGCCGCTGCAGGGCCCGGGCTGCCACATCGGCGACGTGATCGCGGCGATCGACTACGTGATCCCCACCGTCGAGGTGATCGATTCGCGCTACGAGAACTTCAAGTTCGACCTGATCAGCGTTGTGGCCGACAACGCCTCCTCGATCCGCTTCATCACCGGCGGCCAGATGGCCAGCCTCGAGGATGTCGACCTGCGCACCCTCGGCGTGGTGATGGAGAAGAACGGCGAGGTGGTGGAAGTCGGCGCCGGCGCCGCGGTGCTCGGCCACCCGCTGTCCAGCGTGGCGATGCTGGCCAACCTGCTGGCCGAGCGCGGCGAGCACATCCCGGCCGGCACCTTCATCATGACCGGCGGCATCACTGCCGCCGTGGCGGTGGCGCCGGGCGACAACATCTGCGTGCGCTACCAGGGGCTGGGCAGCGTCTCCGCACGCTTCGTCTAACAGGCTATACCGACGGCCGGCGCGAGCCGGCCCTTTTCCAAGGAGGCAGCGATGCCCATTGCGCAGATTCATATCCTCGAAGGCCGCAGCGACGAGCATAAGGAGGCGCTGATCCGCGAGGTCAGCGAGGCCATCGCGCGTTCACTGGACGCGCCGTTGGCCAGCGTGCGGGTGATCATCACCGAGATGTCCAAGGGCCACTTCGGCATCGGTGGCGAGCCGGCCAGCAAGGTCAGGCGCTGAAGTGGAGATGCCCGTCACGACGCTGCGGGTCGACGCACCCGACCTGCACTGGCAGGCCGCCCAGCGCGCGGTCGCGGCCGCGGTGGCCCATGCCTGCGCGCTGGGCATCCGCATCCATGTGGCGGTGGTCGACCGCGCCGGGCACACCCTGGCCTACCTGCGCATGAATGGCGCCTTCCTGCATTCCGAAGGCATCGCCGTGGACAAGGCCTACACCGCGGCGAGCTTCGGCTTCCCGACCCGCGACTGGCTCGAGGTGCTCGGCGACAACCCTCGGCTCAGGCTCGGCCTGCCGGCGCGCGAGCGCCTGGTGGTGTTCGGTGGCGGCCTGCCGATCCTGCTCGACGGCCACTGCCTGGGCGGCATCGGCGTCTCCGGCGGTAGCGAAGAGCAGGACGAGGCCTGCGCCGAAGCGGGGCTGCGGGCGATGCGGGCCACAGCTCTGCGGATTCCACGCTGATTCGAACACTCATTCCACGCACATCCGGACATCGATTCCACGGCCATCCGGACACTTTTCTGGCAGGCAGCCGCGCAGGATTTCTTCACTACCATCGACCTCTTTTTCGAAGCAGAGAGGTCGTCGTGGAGCGTTTATCCATGCGTAAAATCCGAGAGATGCTGCGCCTCAAGTTCGACTGCGGCCTGTCCGTGCGCAAGATCGCCTGCGGCTTGGGCATTGGCCACAGCAGTGTCGGCGAATATCTCAACCGCTTTGCCGCCAGCAGCCTCACTTGGCCCTGTTCGTTGTCCGATGCCGAGCTGGAGCAGCAGCTGTTTCCGCCGGCCCCGGCGGTGCCCAGCGAGCAGCGGCCACTGCCCGGTTGGTCTTGGGTGCATGCCGAGCTGCGCCGCCCCGGCGTAACGCTCGCGCTACTCTGGCAGGAATACCGCCTGAGCCAGCCGCAGGGCTTTCAGTACAGCTGGTTCTGCGAGCATTACCGGGCCTGGCAGGGCCTGGACGTGGTGATGCGTCAGGAACACCGCGTCGGCGAGAAGCTGTTCGTCGATTACGCCGGGCAGACGGTGCCGGTGATCGACCGTCACAGCGGCGAGATCCGCCAGGCGCAGGTGTTCGTCGCGGTGCTCGGTGCCTCCAGCTACACCTTCGCCGAGGCCACTTGGTCGCAGCAGTTGCCGGATTGGCTGGGCTCCCATGCCCGCTGCTTCGCCTTCCTCGGCGGAGTGCCGGAGATGGTCGTGCCGCCAAAGTAGGTCAGCGTCTGGCCTAGCGAAGTCAGCCAGTCCACCTGGGTTTCGCCCGGCGTCACGCAGGCATAGGTGTAATTCGAGGCGCCCAGGGCCGCGACGAAGATATGCGCCCGGCGGACTTCGCCGCTGGCCGGATCGACCACCGGCAGCGTCGGGCCGGCATAGTCGATGAACAGCTTCTCGCCCGCCCGGTGCACCTGGCGCATCGAACGTTTGAGCGTCTGGGCGTAATGCCGGTAGTGCTCGACGAACTGGGTGTAGCGGTAGGTCGGCTGCCCGGCATGCGCAGCGAGATATTCCTCCCACAGCAGCTGCAAGGTCACCCCCTTGCGCCGCAGCTCGCGGTGGATGCTCAGCACATCGGGCAGCACCCGCTCACCGCGCGTTTTGCCCGCTGGCGTCGGCGCAAACAAGGCGGCAGCCAGTGCGACCTCATCCATGGCCGCCAACGCCGGCCAGTCCAGCCCGGCCACACGTGCCGCCGTGATGTATTTGCTGACCACGCCCTTGGACAGCTGCAAGGCGCGGGCGATCTTCTCGTGGGATAAACCGGCCTCGAGCTTGAGGCGCAGACATTCTTTGATGTTTCGCATGGCTACTCGCGGCGCCGCCATCCCTCGTCTCCCGAAATCGGGCGAGGGTGACGGTCGCGTCAGGTCATGCGCAACGAAGAGGAAGGCTTTCGCTAAGCCGTGACCGCCTGTTTCGGAACAGGTGGAAAATCGGTCACGTTGCAACCGAAATGAGCGGTCACGCATTAGCGAAATGACCGGTCACGATCAACCGAAACGGCCGGTCACGATGCTCCGAAATCCGCACATTGGCAACGACATTCTCCCTGAGAAGATAACGTGCGCCACATTCGCAGAGAAAAGGCTGTTTAGCGTTATAGAAACGATCCTGGGCTTCCCAACCATGCAGCCTCGGCTCCATGGATTTGCCGCACTTAGGGCAATAGGCAGGCTGGACATCCGAAAGGTAGAGCATAGCGTGAGTCCTTTTTCTGGAGCGGCGCTCCGTATTTGAGGGGCCGTACAATGCACGCTATTGTCATAACCCCGATTCACCGCTGTCCAGAAAAGGTACAAAGGTACAAATGTCCCTCTCGATTGATGCCACTTCCGCTGACCAAAACCAGTCAGGTTTGGCACGTCTCGATCCGGCATATGCCTTGGCAGCAAATCTCGCCGAGCGACATTTGCTGGGCTACCTGATGCTCAATGATTAGGCGTGACGTGTAGTGGCAAAAGTTATCGATCCAGGTGATTTCGAAGGGTATCCGCATTGCCGGATTTACCTGGCCATGGAAACGTTAGCCAGTCTCGGCGAAACATCGACATTGTAACGCTCTGTGAGTTGCTGGAGCCGGACGAACATTACCAGGCTGCAGGGGGCATTTAGTGGCTGGGGCAACTGGCCACTGAGACTCCGATTCGTTTCGACCAAGTGAGCGGCCTGGCCCGTCTACTTAGAGGTTTTGGTGTATTGCGCTCCAGCCTCAATGAGGCCTATCAGGGCCAGCGCAGGTTATCCAGCCTTCTGGATGCCAAGCTATTCGGGCTCTCGCACGGGAAGTCGTGGGTTGTTACCATCGAGGATACGATTAGGCAGGAGCAGCCATTTCCTCAGGCCTGGCTCGGGCAGCGCGTCTGCTATATCTACGATGAACCTGTTTCCGAACACACGCCTCAATGACCAGCACCATCGGCATGAGAATCTGCATACGTAGCTACTGAAGGAGCCCTTATTGCAGCGGGGCCGCGATGGTGACGTTGTAGGTTAAGTGAGCCCAATTTCAAGCTACGCCCTGGCCTTGAGACTGGAAACCCTCAGGTGCCTTCACTATCTGGCAAATCATTGACTCCATGTTCTGGAGCCAGATCGACCAACGGAGCGATCATAATCTGAGCAGTGCGAATCCAGGAACTCAACGTCTCAAGATCTAATAGCGCTGATTCGGCTACCTCCCAGACGGAGGATTCCTCGGTCGTAACTGGCGGTAGAGTGCCTTCGACCAACGCCTGGGCCATCGTATGCAGCTTCAGCAACTCGTCGCGTATAGCAATCATCCCACCCAGCTCAGCCAGACTAGTGTCGAGTCGATCGACCAAACCGAGTAGCTGTGACGTATCGAAGCTGCTGCGTAGCTTCTCCAATGCGGCGGCGTCCACCTCGCCGCACGGCGTAACGCGAAAGGATGCGGGAGGAATGTTGATCATGGGGCCATCTCGGTATCGGCCTGGCGGGTTGTGCTGACCCGCAGCGAGCCGGCGGCTTGTTGAAACACCGAATCCTTGATCCAAGGCTCCGGCGGCCGGTTGAGCTTGAGGTTGAACTCGCCGAAGCGCTTTACGTTGCTGGTGAGGTAGGGGCTGAGGAAGGACACGTCCTCATCGGTGAACTGCCAACCGTCGCGAGCCAACTTTTGCAGGATACGCATCATGTCCACGGTGTTCTGCAGGATCACCGACGAGGCCACCATGTCGTTGTAGCGCAGTCGTTTCTGTTGCTCATCGGGGTCGTTTTCGGCGATCACGTCACCACCGAACGACAGCCACTTCGAAAAGCCGTTGTAGGACTCGATTTTGTTGGTGTTGGCGGTGACTTCCTGACGCAGCTCGCGGCTACCGATCCAGTTGAGCAGGAAGATCGTGCGGATCACGCTGCCCAGCGCCTGAGCCGCATGATAGAGCTTGTTGCGCCGACTGTAGGAACCAAGCTTACGCAGCAGCATGGGCGAGGAAATCTTCCCGGCCTGGATCGACAACGCGACCTGCATCAGATCCTGCCAGTGGGTTTCGATCAGGTGCCAGTCGGCGGTGTCGGTGAAAAGACGGTTGATGTGTTTGTACGACACGCCGCGATCCGGCCGGCACATCACCAGGTCGCGCCAGTTGCGGATACGTGGCATCAGGTTGATGCCCAGCAGGTGAGTGAAGGCAAAGACTGTGGCCGATTGGCCCTGGGTGTCTGAGTACACCGTATCGGGTTCGACGCTGAGGCCAACCTTGAGCAGCCCCTCTATCACATAGATCGCCTCCCAAATACCTGGTGGAATGAAGTGCTGGAACACCGCGATATAGTTGTTGGCCACGTGTCGGTACGCCACGGCCCCCATCTTGCGGTAGCGGAAGTGGTAGCCTGCCAGCAGGTTGTCGTCATAGAAGTCGAACTGGGTACCGTCTGCGGCCACCGCTTTGCCGTCTCCCCACAGCTTGGGCAGATCCAGTTGCAGATAGAGTTCCACCAGTTCGCGATTAGCCTTGTCCAGCCTCTCCAACGAGAGGTGGCGGCGATTGGTATAGGACAGCATGTGAGGCGTGACATTACCGGCCAGATGCCGGGCAGCCTGATTGGGGCCGAGATTGCAGCCCATGGCGAAGATCGTCATCAGGTAGCGCTCGGCCGGCTCTTTGAGCTTTGGCTCGTTGCCGGACATCGGCCCGAAATGCCGAGTGAACTGAATCCAGTGCTCGATGTTGGCCATGATATCCAGCACGTGCCTGGCTGGCATGCGCTGCATAAGCGCCGTCTGTAGCGAGATGGCCGAGGGTGGGATGTCTCGTGCCATCACCCGCCGCAGTATCGGATCGCCGGCATCGTTGATCGACACATCCCCTCGGCAGGAGGGGAACTTGTCATCCAACTGTTGCGCAGTTTCCTCCAACTGGCTCTTGAGTGAGGCTACAAACTCCTTCGCGCTGGTAGGCAGGCCCACCTTCTCGCAGTATGCCGGTAGCCGCTGGAGACACTCTTCCCAGGGCAGCAACTGCTTGCGATAGTCGGCGAAGGATTCCGACCCTTGCACGCATAGATCACCCGAACGCAGTTCACTAGCCAGGTAGGAGAACACGCAGACTTCCAGATAACGTCGGTTGGTCGGCGGCCCTTCACTGGCAGGGCGACGCACGATCTTCACCCAGCGATCGGATGTAAACGACAAGTCGACGTGTTCGTCGATCCATTCACGGTGAAGGTTTTCACTGTCCTGGATGAGCTGAAGCGCCTGAATAAGCGAGCGATCCTGGGTGGTCGCCTCTAACTGGAGTAGGTGGCTGAGACGGAATAGCAGCGAGCGATGGGACTTGAAGTGCTTCCAGATCAGCGGCAGGTAGTTATTACCTCCAGTGGCCTGAACTTCGGCGCAAACCTCGCGCAACCGATCCAGGTTGCCAGCCGGAGAAAGGTATTCCCGAATCAGGCTGCCAGCCTCTTGGTCATCAGGCTCTTGAACCAGAATTTGCACCACGCCGTCCAAAGTGGCCGCCAGGTGCTCCAGCTTCTGACGTTGACGCGCCTGGATTTGCTCCAGTTCCTCCTTGGCGCGTTTGTGGATCGTAGAAATCCGGCGGATGAACATCTCAGCGAGGTGATCCCGTGTCCGCACGCGCATCCGGTAGATCAAGGCAAGCATCAGCGTGTAGCGCTTCGGCAGCGAACAGTCCTTCAGTTCGGCGACGTCCGACGCCCCAGCTTGGGCAGCAAAGTGGCGGATCTTGGTATCGACGACTCCCTCAAAAATGGCATCCAAATCCCCAAAGCTCTCTAGCCAAGCTAGATGATCGATCAGCACCTCCAAATGTTTTCGGGAGGGTTTCTTGGGTGCTTGCTTCAACGCGTTGAAGTCACTCTGCCGACGCCCAAAATCCGTGTCGAGCAGGTCCTTCAACTTGTTGATTACCTCGATTGGCGCTCTGGCTACCACAAGGTTGAAGATATGCTCCTGGGCATCTGCGCGAGCGGCCTCTGCCAGATCATTCAAGGTCGAATAGGCGGGTAGCTCGTAGTTCTGACGCAGCAGTTCGTCAATTACCGCATTAATGATGTCAGCGCGCTGTTCGAGAAGGGGAGCCATCAGCTGTGCATGCGCAGACGCAATGTCCGGACCATCTGAGCCGTAAAACGGCTGAACCCCAAGCCGCTTCCGCACTGCACTCATATGGCGGTAAAGCTGCATCCACTTGTAGGGTGATAACGCAACCTTGCTGCGCAGACCTATCTGTGTGCGGATGAAATCAACGACTGGCTCCGGTACCTCAGCGACTTCTGGAAAGTATCGGAGTACCTGAAAGGTCTTAAATAGAACGGCGAGATTCAGTCGGAATGCTGCATTGGAGCGACTTTTGACCCAAGTGACCTCTTCTTCGGAAAAGGTGAATTCACGCTGCAGCTCGGCCCTCGAATAGGCGCGCGACAAAACTGGGTAGGCGGTACGTTCGAGGGATGCCATGAACCACTCCTTTCCTGAATGCCAAGCGGAAAAGATAGACCACGGGTCAGCAGAGGCACTTGTTATACAAAAAATAATTCAAGAACAACTACTTACAGAACAAATGAATGAATTTCCCCCTTATCTCGGCTTAACCCCGATCCGCCTGGAGGATTTGCCACAGGAACTGCACGGTGACCTGCATCGTCGTGAGCAGCATGAGCATCCGTCCAGCCCGCAGCGACAGGCACTGCTGGACGCCCTGGTGTGTCACCGCTGGCTGCCGGCACCGGCCGCGGCGGCGCTGGGCATTTCCCGTGCGACCTTGTATCGGCGGGTCAAGCAATACGGCATCGAGATGCCCAGGGTGAAAACCGAAGTCGCCGGGAAGTGATGGCAGCGTCCTGCAGTGGACCGAGTTGAATTCCAGCGGAGTCGAATCCGCAGCATTCTCGGTTGAGGCGCGAAGCGGTTTTTTCCAGGCAGTGGGAAGCGCAAAGCGGCAGACTCGGCCCAGCCCGTCATATGGATAACTACGCATAATGTATATTATGTTAAATTACATAAATACCCCTGGCGGGTCGTCCAGGGCCACGTGCCGTTTGCCACTCCCCACCCCGTTGAAAACGTTGATGATTGAGCGGAGGATTTAGACGATTAACCGGAATCGATTCTGAATCAAAGGCTTATCTCTAGGTCTAGGTTGGATCTCGGGATGAATTTGGAGTGTGCCGATAGGTACTTTCGATGAATGACTGGAGTGAGGTAAGAGATAACTGCTTGAAAATTCGAGGCTTTCATCTGGAGCGTTCTACTGAGGCCTTGTTTGATAATTAGGTGGAATTCAGAAGCTTCCATCTCGCTTCTGCTCGGAAGATTTTGCATACACTTCAGACACTTAACTCGATGAAGTGCACGGCCCTTGCCCGCTTTGAATAAACCCTTTTTTGGCAGTTAAGTGGATTTCCGAAAGGCTTTAGGCGTTTGAGATTAATGAGCTTTGCATCTAGCATTGGCTAGGCTGAGGCGCAGCTACAGGAGCTGTAGTCGACTATGCCGTCTTTCTGCCCCTTCTTTGACTGTATTCCTCATGTGATGGCATTGGATGGCCATTCGCTTCGAGGGGAATACGAGTGCGTCATGGAATTCCTGAAGGCTACTCCGTCGCATCTAGATCCCTGGGGTAGCTATCTATTTCTGGCAAAGATCTGCCTTTCTCAAATTCGAGATGGAAAACCAAAAACCACCATTTCGGAATACTTGTCTTTGTCCAGAAAAATTTTGCTTTGGAGCTTTCTGATTCGTGAAAAGCCTATACGAGTGCTCTCTCCGAGTGATCTACAGGAGTTTTTAAGGTTTTGCCTAGACCCGCCCAAAGATTGGGTCTCTAAATCAAGAAATATTGCGAGATTCACCCGCAATGATGGGGCCCTATGTATTAATGAAAAGTGGCGGCCATTCATTGAGACTTCAGGGGTTCGATCTGAGAGGCATGTAATTTCGTTTTGCTGGGATTTAATCGGAATCTTGCATGGGCCAAGTCAGCGAGTAGACTTTAGATCGATTATTCGAGAGTTATCCTGCTCCCATCCTCTGACGCCTTCAGAAGTCCCAGGAGAGTGTCTGGATGGTTTGGCAGTTGATTTAATTGATTACTATGTAGGCAAGATAACTACTGATGGCAGTTGCAAATTTTCTCTGCTGGCTTTTTCAACTTGCTATTATTTTCGGATAAGTCTTTCTAAGCTTGCTAGTGATTTGGATCTTATTCGTCGCGGATATTTCGAGCGGATCCAGAGTGGAGGCTGGCAGCTTGTGTATTTAGATTTGCGCGGAGGGCTGGTTCGTCTTGAAGCGCCTGAGGCTTATATGGAATTGATTATCAGGTATCTTGATATCTCTGCAAAATCGGAGGTTGGTGTGCGGATCTATACTGAGCGGCTTCTTGTATCCCAGCGCATTATTAATCCGAAATTGAACACGCTTAGAGGATGGCTTAAACCACCTGAAGACTACCCTCTGGCAATTTCCCCTATGACTTTAATATCAAAGTCCATTCGCTTCAGTGGACCACCGCCAAAGGTTGATGATAAAAGAGTTCGTGCGCGCGTAATGCCTACTGGTAGCATAATTGAACGGTTTAAAAACTCCGAAAAAGCAGCCAGTGAAGATCCGTTCCCTATTTTCTTTATTGACTATAAGGGGAAGGGATTCGGAATAATGAAGGGGGCGATGAAAGAGATTATTTCCAGGTCAAAGACTGATCTGGAAGATATAAGTTTCCTCCTCGACCTACCTGTTCGACATAAAGAACGCGCGGAACGCAATGGTTTTAGGCCTCTTCGTGCAATTGAAAAACTAATTCTCTGGCAACTGCTTGTGTGCCGAAAAAGATTTCATGATCTTGACGAGAGTGATGTTATGGATTTCTTTCGGTTCTGTGTCTTTCCGCCGAGCAACTGGGTGACAGGTGATAGTCATAGGCGCACCATAAAAACTAAAAAAGGGAGTAGATACATTAGGGTCAACGTGGAATGGAAGCCATTTATAATTAAATCTGGGTCAATACGGAATGGAGAGATTGAAGCGAGGGAGTTACTGGACTCTTGCGTCGAAATGCTCAACGGAATTCCCAGGCGGGAGAACGAGGCCTTTGCCATTGTACTTGCGAGATTGAAATCTAAAAAATATGGCCGGTGGTTCGATAGATAAAGTCTTAAGCGCCCTCCCCGTGTCGTAGCTATCCATTCGCACGCTATCTCTAGATGCCTTTGTCCCATTGGCTGTGATGAGGGGATAAATACCTCAAGGCGCCATCTTGGTCAGTTGCTCCGAAAACATGCCTAAAGGCTCAACATATCGCAGCGCTGATTTGGGGTCTCGCCATCCTACGTAGCTCATCAGAGTCTTTTGATCCCAGCCATTTCTGGCGGCCCATGTCGCGAATCCACGTCTCAGCGAGTGACTACTGTACCGTTCTGGCGGAAGTCCGCAATTCATCAAAGCTGCGCGCAAGATGGGAATCACGCTGTTCGGATGAATCGAGGAGTCTTGGACGTGTCCCCAGCGGTCTATCCCTCGGAAGACGGGCCCGCTTTCTTTGCCAAGCTCATCGAGCCAATCCTGATAAGCCTGTACCGGACACAAGCGAGCCAGCGCCGGCGCATGGAAGGTCTGGCCGAGGTTTTGCCGGTCGGTCTTGCTCCACGGCAGATAGATCGTCATGCCTTTTCCGGGCGCCACTTCTATATATTCAATCTGCAGGCGGCACAGTTCGTCGCTTCGGAATGCGCGCCAGAAACCCATGAGAATCAAAGCCCGGTCACGCAGGCTGCGCCGGCGCCGAGGTATATCACCGGCCTGGTGAGCTTCCAATGCGACGTGCTCCAGATGCCGAACGCACAGTTCCAGCTCCTGAAGCTGCATGGGGTGCGCCTGTTTTTCTGGCCTCGGGTGCATGACGCGAATGCCCTTCAGCACCTTGCGCACAATCGGCGCCTTGGTCGGATCGGGAAATCCCTGGCTGAGGTGCCACTGCGCAAGTGCGGCCAACCTCGTCTTGAGCGTATTGGCACTGAGCACGCCCGCATGGTCAGCCAGGTAGCGCGCAATGGTGTCACTCGTGGCAGGCAAAAATCCTCCCCAGCTCACCTCGAAGTGCTCGATTGCCGCCTGGTAGCTTCGGCGTGTGTTGCTGCGTGTGGCTGCTGCTAGGTATCGCTCCACCTCTAGGCTCATGGTCGCCCTCCTCCACTATTCCGTACCGTCCCGATGTAGCTCTCGGCCCCGTTTTGGCAATCACACGTGATAAGTGAATCGCCCCGGCTTTCCTAGACACTTTCCAAGCTCTGGAAATAGCGTTTCTCAAACTCCACTGGCGATAGCTGCATAGCGCTGCTGTGCCGGCGTTTGGGGTTATAA
>NZ_JBLUQC010000027.1:0-23215 GCF_048068435.1 Pseudomonas sp. NY15437 | reverse complement strand
GTCTGACCGCTTCGATTTTGAATTCTTCGGGGTAACGCTGGTTGCTCATGGCACCTCCTGATGGGCCTCATTATGAGGCTTGGAGGTGTCTACGAAACTAGGGGCGATTCAAACTTAGGTCTAATCAATACATAAGCGCTCATCAACCCATGGGATTGAAAGAGCTCTCTGCCGTGCAATACCGTTCCTTCATCTGATAGCTCCAATTCGCGCGATCTCTATCTGCACGAGCGGTCCAAGCTCGGCATTGCTCCCGAAAATGCACCTTTGCGCCCTTTCGGCACTCTCGATACTCAACGGATCCCCAGCCTTGATTTCGGCAGACAGATCCCCCGTCAATGACGTTGTTAACAACAACCCACTCAGCCAGATAGCCGCTGCCGCCACCCCAGCTCTTTATCCACTGCGAATCACGTTCCTGGGCGTAGTTTTGAGCACTGCCCTGCCGAGCTATTCGTTGGTCCCGCTCAGCCTGAAACTGCGCTAAGTATTCTTGAGAGACCATGCCTTGGGGCTCAGACGCTACCTGCGGAGTACGGACGCGCGGCAGCTCGCCGCCGTTCTGGCAACGAATCACGTTTTCATCGATGGCATTGCCGCCGTTCAAGCAATCACGCAGCGAGCGACGATTTGAGGCTTCTGCTGCGGTTGGCCGATGGGCGATCTCAGGTGGAGGTGCAGGAAGATCCTGAGGATCTTGGGCAATGGGAATGCTCTCCTCGACGGGCGCAGGGGCGGAGAGACGATCTACGAGAGAACGGAGCAAGGGCCAAGTCAGCGCTAGAACCGTGAGCAGTATCATGCAGCCAAACAAGTGCAGAGCGTTCCAACGGAAGGCCTTGCGCCGCTTCCGAGTTATCCCCTCTCGCTGCCGCTCACTACTCTCGCGACGCATCCATTCGCGGTCATCCAGTCCCATGGTCCTTCCCTGCGTGCATCCGTACATGGCATGTGGCCATGTCGAAGCTAGCGCGAGACGCCAGTATCCGTAAAGACTCTAAGGGGACTACATAAGGTCAATTGTCAGAAACAGCCGGTTGAAATGAGGTTTCGTCGCCTCGGAAAGGCCCGGTTTACTGAGTTTTTGGGCGGCCTAGAGGCTCTCATGCGACTAATGGCTGATCATCGGTAAATGACCTTCGGTGCCTTTGTCGGGTATTTCTCATTCATCTCGCCAAGCAGGTCCATCAGCTGCTTCGACTCTTGCGGCATAGTCACGGAAAATGCGGACCACCCCTGGAATTCCAACACCTCCGGCATATCCACCAATCCCGTGATGGAATCCCAGAAAGCATCCCAATTCCGACCATACCAATCGGGAAATAGCAGGGCTTGCGCCAAACACTCATGCAGTTCCTCTTGACCCTGCACGTCACCAAGATCAATCGTAACGATCTGCGGGCGGGTCATTCCGGAATGTCCTGCGGCCCGGCTTCCATCAGCTCCGCGGACAAATGAAGCGCCAGCAGCTCAGCCGAAATACCGGTGAAGTGTTTCAAGACGTACGCCATCTGACGCAGATAGATATCCACCCACTTGAAGTACACGGCAGCATTGGGCCGCGGCGGCCGATCCTGCATAAAGGAATGGGCTCGGGCGAGAAACAACGGAATGACGTCGTAATTCTTGCTGAGGAAGAGCCCGATGCAGTGGTTGACGAAGCTAACCAAGGGGTAGAGACCGGAGGACATCCGATACGCCTGATCGGGGACCAGGTCAGAGGTATTCAGAATCTGATGGAGGCGCTTGAGCTTGGCACGCTCTTCATTGGCCCCAGGAATCGACAAATCCATTTTCGACTACCGCTCCATTAAGTGGTCCAGACCCTAGCGCGAGGTGCCAGTATCGGTAAAGCCTCTGGGGTGACTACATCGGGGGAATTGTCAGAAACAGCCTGTTGAAGTGGGGTTTTATCCACGCTGAAAGGCCCGAATTACAGGGATTCGAGGTGGCCCAGGGTGACTCTCATGCGATTCATAATGCTGATGTCCCAGGTTCAAGTCCCGGTGTAGCCACCATCTCTCGAAAGGGGGTTTAGCGAACGCTAAGCCCCTTTTCTTTTTGCCTGCAAAAATCGACTTACTCGGCTTCGTCGATCAACTCCGGCAAATCAGTCCTCGCGTCATTCACCCGCAACGATACCCGGTGTCTGGCAAAGTCTTCCCGCGCGTGATGAATCAAGTCGTCCAGCGCTTCGCTACGCGTAGCCGCGGATAGCCACTCCTCGAAGTTCTCCGGCGCCAGCACCACGGGCATACGGGGGTGGATGTGCTCGATGCTGGGCGCAGCGGCCTTGGTCAGCAGGGCGCAGGAGAGGATGGGGTCACCGCAGGGGTTTATCCACAGGGACCAGAGGCCGGCGATGGCGATGATGGGGTCGGTGGGGCTGTGGATGAAATACGGCGGGTGGACCCGGCGGCCGGCGAGGTTGCGTACGGTTTCTTGCTCGTTCCACTCGTACCAGCCCAGCGCTGGCATGAGGCAGCGGGTGCTGCGCAGGGCCTGGCGCCAGAGGGGTTTACCGGCGGCCTCTTCGCTGCGGGCATTGAAGGAGAGGCTTGGCGGGGTGGGCTCCTTCCACCAGGTGGGGATCAGGCCCCAGCGGGCGGCCAGCAGTTCGAGTTGGCCGCTTGCGTCGTGGCGCAGGATGGGCACGGTCATCGTCGGGGCGACGTTGTAGCAGGGCTCAAGCCAGCGCGGCGGGGTGCGCGCGCCGATGTGCCAGTAGCGTTCGATAGCGGCCTCTTCGGGGCTGACGTAGCGTCCGCACATGCCGGGCACCTTGATGAGAGGGGTGCTTTGAGCTTAGTTCGCCGGCATGCCTGGCGAGTGTCAGTGCGGCAGGCGGGACTGGCCGATGTGCTTGGCGGCGGTATCGATAAGGAACCAGAGCGACAACGGCGCGCCGATGAACAGGAAAGGGATCATCAGGAACAGGCCATGGCCAACCCAGGCGGTAACGTCTGCTCCGCCGGCCAGGCAGCCATGCAGGTTCTTCGCTCCACCCTGGCAGCTGGCGTAAGCGTATCCCCAGGAACCCAATTGCCAGCCGATGCCGGTATAGGCTGCTGGCAGGACAGCGAGAAGGTAGCGCACCGGCCAAGCCAATTGCGATGAGCGCCAGAACAGGAGAGCCGGAGGCACGAAGAGCGCCAAGGCCAGTATCAGCAGCTTCATGCCCGTTCGGTTCCGCGATGCGCACCAACGGTGCAGGCAATACACGCTGCGAAATAGCTCAGCAGGGCAATCAGTAGACTCTTTGCCCAGGCAAAGACAGCCATTTTTCTATCCAACTGGTCATTCAGCCGCTGGCTGCGGGGCTCATCCACCATACTGCGGGTCAACTCATAGATCTTTTCCTGAGCCTCGCAGCGGTATTCCTTGTAGATGCGCTTAATATCGGTCGCATACTTCTGCCCTACCACAGTCTCGGCGAAGTCGTCCCGCATGTGGTCGCGGATAGCGCTGTTTACTCCCGTCAAGAAGGCCGTCATGTAATAAAGGCCAACGGCAATGAGAAGCTTCCGCCAGGAAGGCTTGAAGAAACGCAGGATCATCCTTGTCTCCATGCATTGAGGGTTGGCGCACGCTAACACACAGGCTGGCAGCGCTTCACGCTCTGCTGCTCAGTCCAACCGCTGCATAACACCCCGCCCAATCATGCACGTGGTCTCGCCCCCGAAATCCACACCCCCCTCCTCCCGCAGGAAGCCGTCCACCGCCGCATCGATCCGCTGCGCCAGCTCCGGCAGTTGCCAGTGGTGCCGCAGTAGCATGCCGGCGCTGAGGATGGCGGCGAGTGGGTTGGCGCGGCCGGTGCCGGCGATGTCAGGGGCGCTGCCGTGGACGGGTTCGGCCAGGGCGATGCCGTTGCCGAGGTTGAGCGAGGGCGCCAGGCCCAGGCCGCCGCCCCAGTGGCTGGCAAGGTCGGAGAGGATGTCGCCGAAGAGGTTGGTGGTGACGATGAGGTCGAAGGCCTCCGGGCGCTCGACCAGTTGCAGGGCTGCGACGTCCACCAGGCGTTCGTCGAGCACGTCGCTCCAGCCGTCCTCGGCGAGCAGGTCGCGGCAGGTGTCGCGGAATAGGCCGCAGGTGAGCGGCAGGACATTGGCCTTGTGCACCAGGGTGATGCGCCGGGCGCGGCGCAGGCGGGCGAGTTCGGCGGCGCCAGCGGCGAGGCGCTCACAGGCGGCGCGGCTGATCACCCGTTCGGCGATGGCGACGCCGTCGGCTTCCCAGTGTTCGCGGCCACTGTAGAGGCCTTCGCTGTTTTCCCGCAGGACCAGCAGGTCGATGCCAGCACGTGGCGAAACCACCGGGCGCGAGCGAACGGGGCGCAGGTTGAGGTTCAGCGCCAGCGTCTGGCGCAGGCTGAGGATGGCGCTGCGGTAGCCTTCGACCCTGTGACTGGGCGAGGAAACGGCGCCGAAGAGGCCGGCACCGCAGGCGCGCAGGCGGTCGTAGGTGGATTGGGGAACGGAGGTGCCGAGGCGCTGGAAGCAGTCCCAGCCGGCGTCGGCTTCTTCCACCTGAAGGTCGGGGAGCAGGCGTTGCAGCACCTCCACGGCGACGGGCACGACCTCGCGGCCGATGCCGTCACCGGGGATGACGCACAGGCGCCGGCTCAAGGCTGGCCGAGCGGGCGCAGGCGATATTGCGGCGGCAGTTGGTCGAGGCCGCTGACGGTGACGTTGAGGTCCTTCCAGATGCCGTCCTTGATGCCGTAGATGCAGCCATGCACGGAGAGCTTCTGCCCGCGGTGCCAGGCGTTCTGGACGATGCTGGTGTGGCTGACGTTGGCGACCTGCTGGATGACGTTGAGCTCGCAGAGGCGGTCGACGCGCTCTTCTTCCTTCTCGAACTGGCCGAGGTGGTCGCGGTATTCGTAGGCGAGGTCGCGGATGGTGCGCAGCCAGCCGTCGATCAGGCCCAGTTGGGTGTGGTGCAACGCGGCGCGCACGCCGCCGCAGCCGTAGTGGCCGGTGACGAGGATGTGCTTGACCTTGAGCACGTCGACGGCGAACTGGATGACCGACAGACAGTTGAGGTCGGTGTGCAGGACGACGTTGGCGACGTTGCGGTGGACGAACAGCTCGCCGGGCAGCAGGCCGACGATCTGGTTGGACGGCACGCGCGCATCGGAGCAGCCGATCCACAGGTATTCGGGCGTTTGCTGGCGGGCCAGTTTGGCGAAGAAGTCGGGGTCTTCCTGCTTGATCGCTTCGGCCCAGCGGGCGTTGTTGTCGAACAGTTCCTGCAGCTCGCTCATGTCCGGCTCCTCATCATTTGGCTGGCGGCACCTTACGCAGCGCGGGCGTGACTGACAAGCCGCATCAGCGCACAGCGTTCAGTCGCCACCAGCGCGACGGGCGCGGCGCCTGCTGCAGCGCCAGCTGGTGCCAGGCGTCGTGCCAGGCCTGGCCTTCGGCGGCCAGACGCGGCCAATCCAGCGTGCGCCGATCCAGGGCGCTGAGCAACTCGGTTTCCAGCCAGCCGTGGCCCGCGCGCAGGGCATCGGCGAAACCGGGGTCGACCAGGGCGCGCTGGTGCACCGTCTCGAAGCGCCACCACAGGGAATCTTCCACGGCGTCGCTTTCGCGGCTGAGCAGCCCTTCGCCGGCGCGCTCCTCGAAGCCCAGCGGCTGGAAGATCGACAGGCACGGCGCGGAGGTGCCGGTGGCGGCCAGGCGCGGGGCATCGCCGTCGAGCCGGGCGATGAGGCTGGCGGTGGTCTGCGAGGGGCGCCAGAAGCTGCCCGCGTGCAGGCAGATCTGCCGGTTGTCGTGCAGGTGGAAGCGGTGCCCGCGGTGGCCATGGCTGCGCAGTGCGACCACCAGCGCCAGCCAGTCGACCTGGGCCGGGCAGTGGGCGAGAAAGTCTTCGTTGAGCTGGCGGCGCTGGTGCGCACCGGCGATCCACGGCAGCACGCGGCCATCGAACGCGCGGGCGAAGTGAAAGTCGCCGCGGCCGTTCCAGCAGCCGAAGCGGCGCGCCTGGGTTTCCAGGTTGGGGCTGGCGAGGTCGTAGTCGTGGCCAAGGCTCAGGGCATTGGAGATGGCCCAGCGTTCGACCTTCTTCGCCGCCCACAAGCGCCCGGCGGTTTCCAGCACCCAGGCTTCGTCGCGGTCGGCGATCAGGTAGCTGTTGTCGTAGCGCAGGCGTTTATTGCGGTAGCCGGCCGGGCCGCCCTGGCCGTGGCGTTCCAGCAATTCGGTGATCACCGCCAGGGCTTCGCGGGCGCTGCCGCCGCGCTCCAGGCCCAGGCGCAGCAGGTCCATGCCCAGCAGGGCTTCGCCGTCGCGCTCGGTCAGTCTGGTGAACACGGCTTCGTTGCCGATGGCCACGCCCTTGTCGTTGACGCCCATTTCCGCGCCCCACAGCCAAGCCGGCTGGCTGAGGATGACGCCGTGGCGATTGGCGGTCTGGGGGATCTCCAGGTAGCTGGTGCGCACCGTGGCCGCGCTGTCGCCGTGCACAGGCTCCAGGCGGATCAGGCGTTGCGCTTCGGCGGGCTCGCGGTCGCTGTTCTTGGCGAACCAGGTGGCCCCGCCGCTACGCAATACCAAGGTGTCGCACATAATCTTCCTCCCCGTGATCTTCCCGCGCGCCGAGCACTTCCCGCGCGGCGCGCTCCCCGGCCTCAACGGCCCCATCGAAATAGCCCATCCAGCGCGACGCCGTCTCGGTGCCGGCGAAGTGCAAGCGCCCGTAGGGTTCGCGCAGGCGCGCCGCGCCGCTGCTCCACAGTCCCGGCGGGAACAGCGCGGCATAGCAGCCGCGGGCGAAGGGCTCCTCGGCCCAGGATTTGTCCACGTAGTCCACCGGCTGCAGCGCCTGTTCGCCGAAGTAACGGGCGAAGCACTCCAGCACCTGGCCACGGCGGTCGCCGGCGGGCCGGGCGTTCCACTGCCGCGCCTCGTCGCCTTCGATGAAGCCCAGCAGCACGCCGCGCGCGGTACCGGGGACGCTGTTGTCGAAGGTCAGGCGCACCGGGCCGGCCTCGCTGGTGGCCTGGCCGGACAGGCCCTTGTCGCGCCAGAAGGGGGTGTCGTAGAGCGCCATGCACTTGATCACCGCGCCTTGTGGCAGGCGTTGCAGGAGCTGGTCGCGCCAGCTGGGCAGCAGCGGTTCCTGGGTGATGCGCAGCAACTGGGTGGGCGGGATGGCGAAGATGACGTGGCTGGCCCGATGCGTGCCGCGGTCGGTCACCAGTTCGACGCGGCTGCCGTCCTGGCGCACGGCGCGCACCGGTTCGCCGGTGTGGACGTCGCCGATGCGTTCGGCCAGCACTTCGCTGATCCGCTGCGAGCCACCGAGGATGCGGTCCTGCTGGGCGCCACCGTCGACGCCGAGCACGGTGTCGAGGTTGGTGCCGCCATGGATGTAGAAGAGGACGTGGAGGAACGAGAGGTCATGGGGGCTGGCAGCGAACACGGCGCCGCACATCAGCTCGAAGACCTTGCGCCCGGTGGCGGTGCGCACGTTGCGCCGCAGCCATTCGGCGAAGGTGAGGCTGTCCCACTGCGGTGCCTTGGGGTGCAGGCTGGGGTCGCCCAGGGGGATTTCCCGCGCCATGCGGTCCAGGCGGACGTGCGCCTGAAGGACATCGAGCAGGACGTGCGGAGGAAACTTCGGAATAGTGCCGCGATAGGGCCTGAGCCGGCCTCCGAACAGGGTGAGATTGTCGCCCTGGTTCCATTGCGGATAGGTCGACAGACCCAGTTCCGCCAGCAGGGAAAGGATGCGCTCCTGGGTCGGGCCGACCCACTGGCCGCCCACCTCGACCACTTCGCCGCTGGCAAAGCGATGGTTGAGGGTACGCCCACCGACGCGCTTGTTGGCCTCGATCACTTTCACCCGTTGCCCGGCTTGCGCCAGACGCCAGGCCGCGGTCAGCCCCGAAATACCGGCGCCCACCACGATCACATCGCTGCGATTCATGTTTGCGACCTTATTGTTCTTGTTGTTATTGGCCTTAAGGGTAAGCCAGGAATAGCCCTCGGAAAAACCCGATCGGCGGGAAATTTCTCAATAGAGGTGGGAGTCGAGGCGGAGGAGTTGCGCGGGGTTAACGCCTGTAGGAGCGGACTTCGTCCGCGATAGGCCCGCATCGCGCCGGAGATCATCGCGGACAGAGTCCGCTCCTACGCGCGGGCGGCCTGTAGGAGCGGATCTTATCCGCGAGAGCCTGCAGGCGCGGCGCAGGGGTTCAGGACTTCGCGGACAAGGTCCGCTCCTACGCGACGGGAAATGGCGGAGCAGAACGCGCCATACGCGCGGTCGCGGGCATGGCGCGCTCCTACCTGAAAAATCGCGCCGGGGCGTGCCCTCTCCCCGCCCTGGCTGCGCGCCCCGCTCCGAAGGGAGCTGTCCGTGCCGGCTGATACTGAGGTTTCATCCTGCACCATACGGTTCCCTCGCCCTTCAGGGAGAGGGTTAGGGAGAGGGAAGTTCTCGGCACGGAGTCTCAGAAGAAGACCGTTACGCCTGCGAGGGGAGTCGGCCTGTAGGAGCGGATCTTATCCGCGAGAGCCTTCAGGCGCGGAGCTGGGGTTCAGGACTTCGCGGACAAGGTCCCGCTCCTACGCGACAGGGAATGGCGGCGCAGAGCGCGCCATGCGCGCGATCGCGGGCATGGCCCGCTCTTACATGTTCGTGACGGCGCCGCGGGGTCAATCCACTAGCGTGCAGGCCATCACCAGGGCGTCTTCCCGGCCGCCGACGGCCGGGTAGTAATCGCGGCGGCGGCCGATTTCGTTGAAGCCGTAGCGCTCGTAGAGGCGATAGGCGGGGCCGTTGGAGGCGCGGACCTCGAGGAAGCATTCCACCCCGCCCCTTTCACGGGCGCGCTTCATCAGGTGTTCCAGCAGCGCCAGGCCCAGGCCGCGGCCCTGGCTTTCCGGCTTGACGGTGATGTTGAGCAGGTGCGCTTCATCGAGAATCAGCTGGATGACGCCGTGGCCGACCTGCTGGGTGCCTTCGAACATCACCCAGCATTCGTAGCTCTTCAGGCCGTCGGCGAAGGTGCCGCGCGTCCAGGGGTGGCTGAAAGCGGCGTATTCGATCTTGAGTACGGCATCGAGGTCCGCCTCGGTCATCAGGCGGAAGGAAACAGCGTCGCTCATGCAGGGGTCTGACTCATCCAGCGTTGCCGCACGCGGCGCATGGCGCGCCAGAGGTCGGCTTTCAAGGTGGGTTCTTCGGCGAGGCGTTCCAGGCCCGGCAGTGCCCAGGCGACGCCCAGGCCCTCGACCTGCAGCTCGCGCAGCAGGGATTCTTCATCGCCCTCGCCGGCGAAGCGCACGGCAGGCATGCCGACCAGCCACAGGCAGGCGCACTGGGCGCCCTCCTCCAGCCGCGCGGCGACGAAGCCCTGGACGAATTCGCGGGCGGCTTGCGGGCCCTGGTCCATGTTGCCGCGGGAGAACAGCGGCCAGCGCACCGGCTCGCCGAGCAGTTGCGGGCTGTCCGGCAGGCCGGCGGCGCGCAGCAGGTCCTTGAGCAGCAGGTAGGCCGGATCGCGGCTGGCCAGCGGCTCGCCGGTGGGCAGTTCGACCAGCAGGGTGCATTCGCCGGCGCGCAGCAATTGCAGGGCGAAGCGCGGCGGCGGGGCGACCGGCGTGCGGACGACCGGCTCGGCTTCCGCGTCGTTCGGCGCTTCGGCCTTGACCGCAGCGACCGGCTTGGTCGGCACCGCCACCTTGGGCAGCAGGCGCGCGGCGATCGAGCCGGGTTCGCCGGCGGGCATCGGCGCAGGGGCGCTGACCGGCGCGGCAGCCTCGCGGGCCACGGCCACGGTCGCAGGCGCAGGGGCCGCCGGCTCGGCGACGACCGGCGCGGGCGTCTCCAGCAGTTCCGGGCGCGACGGAGCGGCGAACGGCAGCACCACGCGCGGCAGCCAACTGGCGACCTGCATGGCGCCAAGGTAGGCGCGGCGACGGGCTTCTTCGATCAAGGAGCGTTTACCTGTGGGTGGTGCCTGCACGGGCAGGCCAACTCGACGAGGCGGGATTGTCGCGTGAAACGCGTCGGGGGGAAAGGCCGGCGGGCGGACGGCCAGTGCGTTTCGCTTACGGCGTGCCGAAGACGTAGACGTTGCCGGTGAGCTTGACCGCGCCGGTGGCCTGGTAGGTGAGCAGGTTGGTCTGTTGCAGACCGCCGCCGGAGACCTTGCCCTGGTTGGAGCCGCCCAGGGTGAACTGCAGGTTGCTGGCGCTGGCGTTGGTCAGGCCGATCTTCATGGCCTGCCGGTTGAACAGTGCACCGTCGCCGTTGAAGCCGTTGTTGATGGTCACCATGTCGATGGACATGCCGTCGAAGCTGAAGCTGCCCTTGATGTTGTCCAGCACGATGTAGCCGGTGCTGTTGAGCGGCTGGATCGCCAGGCGCGCACCGCAGCCGCCGCTGCAGCGGGTATCGGCGGTGTTGGCGGCGAGGTTGAAGTTGACGCTCAGGCTGACGCCGTCCTGCCCGCTGACGTCGGCCATCTCACTGTCGTCCAGGCCGCGCATCTCGCCGTGGGCGGTGGCGGCGGCCAGCAGGACCAGGGGGGCCAGGAGTCGGCTCGAAAAACGTGCGGTATTCACGGCGAGTCTCCTCATGCGCTAGCGCGGCAGGTTGACGGTGCGGACGTTCAGGTAGTCGATGCGCAGGCCACGAACGGCCTGGGAACCGAGGTCGGTACCGCTGATGTTCAGGTTGCCGATGCTGATATTGCTCTTCTGCACGTTCTGGTAGAAGGCCTCGTGGTTGGCCCAGGTGACGCCTGGCGCGCTGAGCATCAGGTCGCCGTTGCTGGCCACCGAGAGCGTCGCCGGCTGGTAGTTGGCGTCGCCCAGGTTGAGGTCGAAGTAGACGTTCTTGGCCACCACCTTGTTGCTGTCGGCGCAGTTCTCGCAGCCGGCGATGATCAGTTTGTCGGCATACATCTGCAGGCTCATGGAGGCCTTCAGCCCGGCGGCGTCGCCCCACAGGTTGAGGTAGGAGCCGTTGAGGGTGAAGTTCTCCAGGGCGATGGAGAAGAAGTCGGTGCGGGTACTGGTGGCGCCAGCGCTGCCATCGCTGTTGTAGGCGGTGCTGGGCAGGGTGAATTTGGTGGCGATGCCGATATCCAGGCCCTGGATGCGCGTGCCGGAGGCGTTCTGCATGGCGCCAGCCACCAGTTGCACGGTGGCGACGTTCTTCTCGGTGCGGGTGATGGTGCCGCTGACGCAGGTGGTGGCGCTGCCGCCTTGCGCGCCGCAGAGCTGGACGAACTTGTCGTAGTCGCTGGCGCGCTGGCTGAGGGTGACGCCGTTGCGGCTGACGTTCCAGGAGGCGCTGAGGTTCTGCTGGGCGGTGGTGAGGTCCTTGGTGCTGGCGTCGTAGGTATCCACCGAGGCGTTGTAGTTCTTCACCGCCGTGTTGTTGCTGCACGCGAGGATGGCGCCGCAGTCGTACTTCTCGCCAATGGTGGTCGGGCGATCGGCGCAGAAGATCAGGCCGCACACCTGCGCGGGAGCGTTGTTGTAGCTGGTGGTCATGGCGTTGTAGTTGTTCTTCTGCACGGCCTGGGCGGCGTCCACCTCCGCCTTGCGCTGGTTGACCACGACCATGTCGGCATCGATGCCGCTCTTGAGGCCGATCATGTTGTTCGAATAGGTGCTGAGCAGCGTGTCGCGCTGGGTTTTCAGTGCGCTCAGCTCGGTATTGATCCTGGTGGTCGCCTGGTTCGGGTTGGTGCAGCCGGCGTCGCCATACAGGCAGCCCTGGTAATAGGACCAGAGGCCGAACTTGTGGGTGTCGTTGATCGGGTCGGTCCAGGTCGGCGTCATCAGCTGCAGCGCTTCCTGGTTGGCCGGGATGTTCAGCCCCGCCTTGTACTTCACCGGGCCGAGGGTGAAGGGGTGCAGCGGCGTGCCGAGGTAGGCCTTGGTGTCCAGCGTGCCGCGCTGGCTGCCGGCGCCCTTGATGTAGGCGCCGGTGATGTCGACCTGGACGTCCTGGTTGGCGCTGTTCTTCACCCCGGTGATCTTCGAGGTGGCCGTGGCCTGGTCATAGCTGAAGCCATCGATGAAGAAGCCCAGGCCGGCGCCGCTGACTTCCTCCAGCTGGTCGTCATCCAGGGCCTTCATGCCCAGAGCCGGCAGGCTGACCAGGCAACCGGCGAGGCAGGCGAGTACCGCTGTGCGCCAGCTCATGTCAGCAGCCCGCCGCTTGCGAGCCCATGCAGGTCGGCTGCCGGGGCAGGCCGCGCAGGGCGTCGTAGAGGTTGATCAGTATCGGGTAGACCGCGTCCGCGCCGCTGCCCACCTTGGGGAAGTTGGCGAAGGCGCCGGACTGGGTGTTGACGAACTTGCCGGCGTTGGCCAGGTCCTGCCAGGGCACGTTCTGGTTCTGCAGGGAGAAGAAGATGCCCTGGGCGCCGGTGTTGATGTCGGTGGAACCGGGCTTGCCGATGTAGATGGTCTTGTAGTTGGTCAGGTCGAAGCAGGTGGTCAGGCCCAGCGCCTGGCAGTTGTTGGTGGTCGACAGGGTCGGGATCAGCGCGGCGATCAGGCCGCCGGCGTCCGAGTGCAGCGAATCGCCCTTGGCGATGCCGATCTGCTCGGCGCGGTTGATCGGCTGGCCGTTGATGGTGGCCTCGCCGGTGCCGGCCTTGAGCAGCACCACGTCGGCGTAGACCGGGGTATCGCCGGCCACGGCCAGCGCCAGGCAGTTGATGAGGTTCGGGCAGCCGTTGCGGGTGTAGTAGTCGTAGGCGATGGAGGCCGGGCCGTAGATCTGCCCCTGCAGGTTGCCGGTGATCGACAGGATGTCGCCGGACAGGTCGCCCTGCGCCTTGCCGAAGCCGACCCGCGCGCCCACCAGCTGGCGCACGCCATTGTTGGTCTGGAAGGCGAATTCGACGTACGGATCCTGGATCTGGAACGGCACCATCTTGGCGTCGGGCGTATTGGCGTTGTCCACGCGGCCCAGGGCGAAGTTGTTGATCAGGATGTCCGCCGGCTGGCCGGACACGGTGGTGGAGCCGGTGCGGGTGTAGTTGCCCAGGCTCAACTGGTCGATGTTGGTCAGCAGGCTGATGTCGGCGCCGAAGTTGAGCCGGGTGTACTGGTAGTTCTGGTAGGTGGACGCGTCGACGGTGAGCATCGCGCCCTGCCCGGAGATGCTCGACAGTTCATCGTCATCCATGGACTGCATGCGCGCCTGGGCGGAAAAAGCCAGCAGGCCGCCGCAGAACAAGGCAAGGGCACGCATGAGCGGACCGGAGGACTGACGCATGGCACTCTCCTTTCCTGGCCCCTGTTCGCGGGGCCTGTTGTTATTCATCGGGCGTATCGGGTCAGGAACGAGGTCGAGACTCGGCGCCGTGATGCCACTATAGGAATTCAGCCGCCACGGCGGCCCGACCCATAGTCGAGTAAATCGCCAGGAACGATAGACGACGAACGGAACGTCCGGCAAAGGTTGTTACCCATCGTCACACCCGGGTGACAGGGTCGCGCCGGCGATGGCTCACTGATGGCGGAACAGGCCGATCAGGTGCTCGGCGATGGCGCCCTTGATGGCGTCGAGGTTCAGCCGTGAATGGGCCTGTAGTCTGGCGATGTTAAGGCGGTGCAGGTGCAGCGAGGGCATGCGCGCCTCGTACTCGCGCAGGTCGCCCTTCACCAGTACCGGCAGGAAGATGTCCCCGCGCATGCGGTAACGGTTGATCAGCAGCTTCAGGCCGTCCTGGAACGGCAACTCGCGCGAAGCCACCAGCCGGTGTTCGGCGGGAATCTTCAGGTACAGGCCGCTGTAGCCCATGGTCTCGCCAGGCAGGATATGGATGCCGGTGGGCTCCACCGCGTCGCCGGGAATGTCGTGGAAGGTGTCGAACCAGGCCTGCTCGTCCGGCAGGATGGTGATACCGCCCTCCTGGTTCTCCGGGATCACGAAGCTGTAGTTGCTGTAGAGCTTCTCGACATACGACGAATAGATGCACAAGCGATTTTCGAAACGCTGCAGGAAGGCGATGGCTTCGTTGCGATCAGTGATCGCATCCAGGTCCCAGTCGAGGTCGTTCTGGCGTTCCAGTTCGGCCCAACGGGCTTTGGCGAGTGCGGCGTCGTAGGTCATCTGCGTCAATCAGACTCTGAAAGCTAGGTCTCTGTGAAAGACTTGGGCAAAAAACTTGCCAGAAAATTCAGCCAGTTAGGTCGGATTTTCCGTGAGATGCGTCACACGGACGCTGATGGTGCGGTCGCAAACTGACGCGTTTCGTCACCCTGTCGGCCAGGGGTAGGCCTTTGCAGTACAATCGCCCCCTTTGTTCATTCCGGGCCCAACCAAGCCGATGATCGACCCACGACGCGTACTACGCGCCCTCGCCGAACACTGGGTGCTGCTCGAACCGCTGTGCGAGCGCTTCGACGCCGGCACCCTGAGCCTGGTGGAGCTGCGCATCCAGCTCACCAGCCAGTTGCCCGACAGCACCCCGGTGGACATCACCGCCCTGCTCGACCAGTGGGTACGCCTGGACATCCTCGTCCCGGTGGCCAAGAGCCCCAACCGCTTCGAGCTGAACGCGCAGATCCACGACTTCCTCGCCTACCTGCGCCAGGAGCACCGCCTGGGCCTGTGCCTGGAGATCGAAGCCTACCTGCGCCACCTGGAACGCCTCGCCGGCTACATTCGCGATGCCTTTGAAGTGCGCGACGGCAACGACCTGGCCCGCCAACTGCGCCTGCTCGACATGCGCGTGCGCGACGTGCTGAAGAAGCTCGCCAACGACGAACAGGCGCTGGTCGCCGTGGCCGAGCGGGCCAAGACCAGCGACCGGCAGATTCCGCTGCGCCAGCGCTATGCCGAAGTCCTCGCGACCTGGGACGAATACGTCGAGCCGATGATCCAGCTGGTCTCCGCCGACGGCGCCTTCGAACAGGGCGTACGCCGTGTGGAGCAGGTGCTGCTGCGCCTGCTCGGCGAGCAGGCGCGCCTGGGCCAGTTGGTGGACGATGACCAGTTGCTGCGCACCCATGCGCGCATCCTGGAAATGCAGACCACCGCCCAGCTCACCCTGCGCCGCGCCCGCGAACTGCTGCTGCCCCTGCGCGAGGAAGCCCGCCGGCACAACGCGATCACCCGTGGCGCCGCCCTGGCGCTGTCGGTCATTCGCCGCAAGGGCATCGATGCCGTGCCCCAGGCCGCCATGCCGATGTTCACCCGGCCGCAGAGCAACTTCCTCGGCACTGCCTCGCAGGTGGAGAGCTACGTCTTCGCCCTTGCCAACTTCCAGCCCAAGCCGGCGCACTTCCCCAAGGCCAGCGGCAATCGCAAGAGCGACGGCCCGCAACGCTCGCCGCGCACCGCGCGGGAAATGCTCGACCGCTGCCAGGCCGCGCTGCCGCTGCCAGACCTCATGCAATGGCTGCTGGAGCAGGAGCCCGACGGCGCCACCGACGAACTGCTCTACTGGTTCTCGCGCCTCTCGCGCGATGCCCGCTTCCAGCGCGACCGCCTCGAGCGCCGCCAATACGACACTCTCCAGCACAGCGTCAGCCTGTGCTCCTTCGCCCTGATCGCCGGCCCCGCCGCTGGCAAGGACAGCAAGAGCGAATCGCATGCAGATTAATCTCACCGAAATGACCCAGCTCGCGCCGATCTTCCGCGAGCTGTTCAAGGGCTTCCACATCAGCCGCCGCGACCCGGAGCTGTACAGCCAGCTGTCCAACCAGCAGGACGCCTACCGCGCGCTGTTCCGCAGCCTGGGCTACGAGCTGGTCTGCGATACCCGCGGCTTCTACTACTTCGTCCCCGAGCAGGTGGGCGCCCAGGTGAACAAGACCGCCCAACGCCTGGCGCTGTTCACCTTCATCCTCGTCGAGCACCTGGCCGACCAGGGCCGCGACCCGCTGGCCGTCCTCGATGGCGGCAGCATCGGCCGCGACGAGCTGCCGCCGCTGCTGGAAAAGTACCGCGACCTGTTCCTGCAGGCCGAGGTGACCACCCAGGAGGAGCTGGAAGAGAAGGTCATGCGCCGCCTCACCCAGCTCGGCTTCGCCGCCGAGGACAACGGCGTGTACCGCTTCCTGCCGCCGATCCACCGCTTCCTCGACGTCTGCCTGTCGGTCCAGCAGGACCGCGACCTGGCCGCCAACCTGCACGCCAGCGAAATGCAGTTCAGCGCCCCGGTGCTGATGGAGGAAGACGACGAGCCGGTGGTGATCCTGGAGTCGTATGCCGACGAGCCGGCCGACGAAGACGCCATCGTCCCCTTGGAACAACCCGCCGCCGTGGCCGTTGAGGAAGAGAGCGAAGAAGACGCCCTCGCCCGCGCCATCGCCGAAGAACAAGCCGACATGGAGGCCCAGGCATGACCCAGGAACGCTACGGCATCCGCCGCTTCGCCCTGCTCAACACCGCCGGCTACAGCCTCGGCATCTTCCCGCTGGAACAGCCGCTGTCGGTGTACGGCGCGAACAACCTCGGCAAGTCGGCGTCGATCAACGCGCTGCAGTTCCCGATCCTCGCGCGCATGTCGGACATGAGCTTCGGCAAGTACAGCCTGGAAGCCTCGCGCAAGTTCTACTTCGCCACCGACACCAGCTACATCCTCATCGAGCTCGACCTGCCCAACGGCCGCCACGTGATCGGCGTCGGCGGCCGCGGCCCGGGTGGCGGCTTCGGCCACCAGTTCTTCGCCTACCAGGGCGAGCTGGATCTGGAGCACTACCAGAAAAACGGCACCTGCCTGCGCCTGCGCGAGCTGTACGCGAACCTTGAGCGCGAGGGCATCAAGTCCTATGAACTCAAGCCCGACGAGCTGCGTCGCCTGCTGGTCGGCGGCCACACCTCTATCCCGCTGGACCTGACGCTGATCCCGCTGCGCTCCACCAGCGAACAGAGCCTGAAGACCTTCCGCTCGCTGTTCATCAACCTGCTGCACATGCGCGAGATCACTGCCGCCAAGCTCAAGCAGCTGTTCCTCGATGCCTTCGAGCACAGCCTGCGCTCGGGCAGCGTCGACTACATCGCCGCCTGCGAGGAAGCCTTCCGCGACGTGCGCCGCATGGAGGGGGACTACCAGGCCCTGGTCGCCGCCGGCCCGCTGGTCGAAGCCCTGGCCAATGGCGTGCAACAGCGCGAAATCCTGCGCGGCAAGATGCACCGCCTCTCGCCCCTGCTGGATAACCTGCTGGGCACCTGGGAAGACTATTCCGGCGCGCGCAAGGAAGAGCTGGTCATCCAGGCCGAGCACTACAAGCGCGAGCAGGACGGCCTGCAGAACGAACAGCGCGGCAGCACCGCCGAGCTGATGCGCCTGGAGCGCGAGATCAGCGAGATCCAGCGCTGGATGGGCGAACTGGCCGTGCTGAAGAACCGCTTCGCGCTGGTCGACGACGCCAAGGTACTGGAGCAGCAGCTGCTCGCCGCCAAGGACGCCCACGACGAACTGGCCGGTGCCCTGGCGCACTCCCGGCAGTTCTCCAGCGAAGACCTGGACGAGCGTCTGCGCGACCTTGAGAAGCGCCTCAAAGGCGTTCGCCAGCAGCTCGAACACGCCGACAACAACAGCTACGCCCGCCTGCGCGAAGAGTTCTCCCAGCAGGACGTGGAACGCCTGATGCGCCTGTTCAACGGCGCGCTGTTCAGCCTGCCGCTGGGCGAGAAGGGCGTGGACCTGGACGAGGCCGGCCAGTGGGTCGGCAGCGTCGAGAAGATCCTCGATGCCTTCAAGGGCGAGCGCTTCGAAGTGCCCGGCCTTTCCATCGACCTCTCCACCATCGAGCCGCCAGCCCTGCAGGCCCTGGCCGACCGCGCCGCCCTGCGCGACCAGAAGGAGCGCCTGGAGAAGGAGCTCAAGCAGCTCAAAACCCAGCAGGCCGTGGCGGCCGACCGCAACGCCAGCAAGGCGCAGGCGGACAGGCTGTACCAGGACGTGCTCGATGCGCAGAAGGCGCTGGAAGACTTCCGCCGCAGCCAGACCCTGAGCGCCGAGGAACCGGGCAAGCTGGAGCGGCTTGCCCAGCTCGAAGCCACCCAGGACGAACTCAAGCGCTCCGCCGACGCCTTCACCGAGCGCGTCCAGCAGCTCTCCGCCAAGCTGCAACTGATCGGCCGCCAACTGGCCGACATGGAGGCCAAGCAGCGCACCCTGGACGACGCCCTGCGCCGCCGCCAGCTGCTGCCGGCCGACCTGCCCTTCGGCATTCCGTTCATGGACCCGGTCGACGACTCCATGGACAACCTGCTGCCGCTGCTCAACGACTACCAGGACACCTGGCAGTCGCTGCAGCGCGTGGACGGCCAGATCGAGGCGCTGTACGCCCAGGTGCGCCTCAAGGGGGTGGCCAAGTTCGACAGCGAGGATGATCCGGAACGTCGCCTGCAGCTATTGATTAACGCCTACGCGCACCGTACCGACGAGGCGCTCACCCTGGCCAAGGCGCGTCGCGCGGCGGTCACCGACATCGCCCGTACCCTGCGCAACATCCGCAGCGACTACGACAACCTGGAACACCAGCTGGCGCTGTTCAACCGCGAGATCAACAAGCGCCAGGTATCGAACCTGCAGAGCTTCCGCATCGTGCTCGCGCCGAACAAGGACGCGCTCAAGCACATCGACCAGATCATCCACAGCGCCGGCCAGTACGAAGAAGGCGAGAACCTCTCGGTGTTCGACCTGACCCAGAGCGCCGAGCAGGATGCGAAGAACGAGGAAGCCAAGGACTACCTGTCGCGCCTGGTGGCGGCGAACAACAACCAGTTGGGCCTGAAGGACCTGTTCGAGCTGGCGTTCGAGATCACCAAGATGGGTGGGCAGCCGATCATGCACACCGACATCGACGGTGCGGCCTCCAACGGCACCACCATGACCATCAAGGCGCTGACCAACATGTACCTGTTGCTGCACCTGATGGACCGCGAACAGGCCGGTCGCATCCGCCTGCCCTACTACCTCGACGAGGCAGCGGACATCGACGAGCGCAACCAGTCGGCGCTGCTGGAGACCAGCCTGCAGCTGGGCTTCGTGCCGATCCTGGCGAGCGTGAAGCCGCAGGTCTCGGCCCAGGTGGCCATCGACCTGGAAGGCGGCAGCGGCCCCAACGGCATCTACATCGACGAGGCGGACTGGAAGTACATCCGTCGTCGTGACACCGAGAAAGCCGCGCACAACGACGTGGAGGCCAGCGCCGAGCCGGCGTGATACCCCTGCGTTGACGAAAAGCCCCGCCCTGCGGGGCTTTTTCTTGTGGGCTCTTCGTAGGAGCGAGCTTGCTCGCGAACAGGCCCTGCATGAACCCGTTCGCGAGCAAGCTCGCTCCTACAGGGGGCCGCTCGGGCGTCTGACATGAAAAAGGGCCGCAATCGCGGCCCTTTTTTCCTGTCGGCGAAAACTCAGTTCGCCTTGCCCAGCGGGATCTTCGGTGCCCAGTCGAGCCACTCGTCGTTGGCCTCGTCGAACAGCGCGAAGGTCTGCCCGGGCTTCGCCGGCGCGCCCATCGTGTCATTGTTCGGGGTGGCGAAGGCCACGCCGCCGGCGAGGATCGTCTCCATCGACTCGGTGCGCACCTTCACGCCCTTGAACAGCCCGGCATCCACACCGACGCCGCTGGTATTCCAGAAGCGGCTACCGGTGCGCACCAGCGGCGCGTAGCGCGGCTCGATGAGGATATGGATCAGCACGCGATCCGCCGTTTCGCCCAGTTCGAAGGACGTTACCTTGCCCACCTGAACTTCACGGTACGTCACCGGCACACCGGTCTTCAGCGAGCCACGCCGGGGCGCGCTGAGCGTCAGACGCAGGCCATCCTCATCCAGCAGACGGTTGGGCTCACCTGCCAGCAGGCTGAAGCTGGTCTGCTCCTGCCCCGCCTTGGCGCCCGGCAGGACCTCGATGTACTGGCCGCTGACGATGGTGCCCAGGTTGCTCACGCCGGACAGCCCGACCTGCGGCCCCACTACCCAGAAACGCGTGCCCTGGCGGGCGATGCGATCGGCGCTGCGGGTCAGGCGCGCCTTCAGCAGCACGCTTTGCAGGTCCTTGCTCAGCTCCACCTGCTCCACGCGGCCAACCTCCAGGCCCTTGTAGCGCAGGACGGTGCCTTCCTTCAGCCCGTCGGCGGTATCGGCGCGCAACTCGATCATCTGCCCCTTGAGATGCGCATCCTCCTCGTTATCGAACAAGGCGAAGCGACGCACCTTGGTGATCGGCGCCGCCTTGTGATCGGGCGTATCGAAAGCGATGCCGCCAGCAAGCAAGGTCTGCAACGACTCGCTCTTCAGCTTGATGCCGTCGAGCCCGCCGCTGACGGTGATGCCGCTGATGTTCCAGAAGCGCGACGAGGTATTCACCAGGTTGGCGTACTCCGGCTCGATGTGCACACCGATGACCAGGCGCGACGGATCACGGCGGGACAACTGGTAGCTCTGCACGCTGCCGACCTTCATCTGCCGGTAGAGGATCGGCGTACCGACCTCCAGCGACCCGAGTTGATCGGTGGTCAGCACCAGGTGCAGGCCGGGGGCGTCGAGATTCAGCGGTGGGGCTTTGGGCCGAATGACGAAATCACGGGTCGGCTCGCCATCGCTGGCGAAGCGCACGTTGAGGTAGTTGCCCTTCACCAGGGCCTCGAGTCCGGTGATGCCCGCCAGCGAGATGCTCGGCTTGACCATCCAGAACTCGGTCTTGCTGTTGAGGAATTCCTCGGTGCGCGGGTCCATGGACAGGGTAGCGGTGGCGCCGTTGAAGTCCTTGTCCATGTCGATGCTTTTCACCGTGCCGACTTCCACGCCGTTGTACATTACCGGCGTGCTGCCAGGGGTAAGGCCGCTGACGTCACTCACCTTCACCTTGACCGCAAGCCCGGCCTGGGCGGCGTCGAAGTCCTCATAGAGGCGGAACGGCTTGGTCGGGTCGGTGGGCGGGCTGTCCGCATAGTTCTCCGGCGTGGCGAAGGCGATGCCGCCCGCCGCGATGCTCGCCAGGGACTCGGTGCGCAGCTTCAGGCCGCTGAGGCTGCCGGACAGGGTAATGCCGCTGGCGTTCCAGAAGCGCGTGTGCTTGCGCACCAGGTTGGCGTAGGCCGGCTCGATGTGGACCTTCACCTCGATGGTCTTCTGGTCCTCGGCCAACTGGTAGCTCTTCACCTGGCCGACCTGGATCTGCCGGTAATAGATCGGGCTACCCTGCTCCAGGGAACCCAGGCGATCGGCTTTGAGGATCAGGTGCAAGCCGGGCAGGCTGTCCGACAGCGGCGGCGGCTCCTTCAGCGCGATGAACTCCTGCTGCTGCTCGCCCTTCACCGGGTCGACGGCGATGTAGTTACCCGAGACCAAGGTCTCCAGGCCGGTCACCCCAGCAATCGACACGCGCGGCTTGACCAGCCAGAAGCGGGTGCTCTTGCTCAGGTACTCCGCCGCCTCCTTGCGCATCTCGACCACGGCCGTGACGCCCATGTTGGGCTTGTTCACATGCAGGTCGACCACCTTGCCCACGCCAATGCCCTTGAACACCACCTCGGTCTTGTTGGCCTGGATACCCTCGCCACTCTCGAACTGGATCTGGATCATGATCCCCGCCTGGTCGTAGGCGCGCCAGGCCAGCCAGGCACCGATCGCCAGTGCGATCAGCGGAAGGATCCAGATAGCCGACCAGTTGGTGGTCTTGCGCATCTTGGGTGTTGGGAGGTCACTCATCGTTGTCTTCCGCGTCCGTGTTATCCCAGATCAGCCGGGGATCGAAAGTCACTGCAGCCAGCATGGTGAGCACCACCACGCTGGCGAAGGCGGCCGCACCGAGGTTCGCCTCGATACTGGCCAGATTGCCGAAGTTCACCAGCGTCACCAGGATCGCGATGACGAAGATGTCGAGCATCGACCAGCGGCCGATCCACTCGATGAAGCGGTACATCACATTCCGTTGCAGGGCGGAAAGCGGCTGGCGCCGCTGCACTGAATACAGTAGCAGCGCAATGCCGACGAGCTTGAAGGTCGGCACCAGAATACTGGCCACGAACACCACCGCAGCGATGGGCACCATGTCGGCATTGATCAGTTCGACCACGCCTTCCATGATCGTCGCCGGCATGCCGTTGCCGAGGAAATTTACCGTCATGATCGGCAGCAGGTTGGCGGGGATATACAGGATCGCCGCAGTGATCAGCAGCGCCCAGGTGCGGATGATGCTGTTGGGGCGACGCTCATGAACCACCGCGCCGCAGCGGCTGCAGTGGGTCTCCTCATCGTCTTCACGACGGTTGAGCTGGTGGCATTCGCCACAGACCACGATCCCGGCGTCAATGGCCCGCATCGTCGAACTCCCCGGACAATTCGCCCCAGACCTGATGGTGGGACATGGTGACCTCCAGCCAGACCTGGGTGAACAGCAGGCCCACGAAACAGGCCAGGCCAACGCTGACGTGCAACTCCGCCATGCCGATCAGTTTGACGATCGAAACGAGGATACCCATCAGGTAGACCTCGAGCATTCCCCACTCACGCAGGTGCTGATAGCCGCGCAGCAGCAGCATGCCGTGCTCGCGCAGCGACTTGTAGCGAATGGATAGCAGCACGAACAGCTGGCAGAGCAGCTTCGCCAGGGGGATCACCATGCTGCACAGGAACACCAGGAACGCGACGCCGGCCATGTTCGAATGGTACAGGCCGACCACACCGCTCCACACGGTATCCATGCTGGTCTGGCCCAGGATGGTGATGTGCATGATCGGCAGGAAGTTCGCCGGGATATACAGAATCAAGGCCGTCAGCACCAACGCCAGCGCACGGCGGACCATGTGAGGACGGTGGATTTCCAGCTCGTATCCGCAACGCGGGCAAACCGAGCGGTGCCCGAGGGGAACGGGCTCGCGGCGCATCAGCAGGTCGCACTCGTGGCAAGCCATCAGCTCTTCCAGAGGCAGATCCCGCAAGGCTTGTCCTTCGATATCGGGCATGTAGGAACTCAGGGAAAATTTGAAGCTATTGTAGACGACAAAAACCCATTTCCGTTGCCCCCAACGGCCCTCGAACATTCTGGAGAAACCCGCCAGGAGTGCCGGTTTGCGCGGTGTTCCGGTAGTTGGGAGCATGCCTGTCCCGAGTCCACGAGAACAGAGGCATGGTGTGAAATTTCCCACGCGCAAAAGCAAAACCCCCGGCCAGCGATGCTGACCAGGGGTCTTGGGATAGGAGCTTGACGATGACCTACTCTCACATGGAGAAACTCCACACTACCATCGGCGATGCG
>NZ_JBLUQC010000026.1:0-32311 GCF_048068435.1 Pseudomonas sp. NY15437 | reverse complement strand
ATTAGTTACCCCAGATTAAAGTCCTAAAATTAGTTTTCTTATGAAGAATCGATAGAAATCTAAGCTTGAAGTCTCATAGCGCCTGTCTAGCCTGAAGTGCCATCAATTCCCCTGTCAGTGTCTGAGGTCATTTAAAATGAACTCAATTCTAAAGCTGTCGCATCGCGAATACAGGCAATTCGTGGGCAATGGCACCGGCGTTAAAGCGACGCTGCCGGTAGTGGTCACTGATGACGGAGTTTTGGAAAGCTTCGCCCACTACATGTATTTGCACAGACGTAAAAGCCGCACCTGGCAAGATGCTGCGACTTTGTCGGTCCAACTCCTACTTGAGTTTGCTGCAGTGCATCATAATTCATTCAGCAAGCCCTCAATTTTATTTAAAGAGTTTGCAGAATCGCTATTTAGTGGAACTATAAACGAGTTCACCGACCCATCAAATTTATGGTGGAGCCCTAGGCGCCCAGAAGATGCAAGCAGAATAATTAATCATTTAACAAATTTTTCAGACTGGCTTGGCCGCATCCGTGAAGATGAAGGAGCTCAACTGAATCCATGGAGGAAAGCCACTTATCATGAGGAGCGCATGAATTGGGCAGCATATTCCCACCGCAGAGACAATGCATTTCTTTCGCACCTCTGGGGCCAAAATCGTAGGCAACAAGAATCACGTACAGTTAGGTCAATCACTCTGCCGATCGAGCGTTTAACTCCTGCCAAAACGTTTCAAGATTCCAAGTTCAAAGATTTGTTGCAGACCGGATTCTTTAAAAGCTCACTCAATCACTACGACTGCGCGCAGTTGCGTAACGTATTGATCACAATTTTAATGCACTACGGTGGGCTAAGGCTTTCTGAGGCACTTTCGCTGTGGGTTCAGGATGTAACTTTCGAAAATGGGGAAACTGTTGTCCGTATTTATCATCCTGAACATGGAACAACTGAAGATGGCCGACTCAGGTCTGCATATCTAATGGAGCGATACGGGCTACAGCCGAGAAACTCGTTAGTCAAGTCTACAGACCCGCTATTCTTAGGCTGGAAAAATTGCCTAATCACTGACCCAGAACGAAACTGCTTCGAAGTTATATTTTATCCGCAAATCATGGGGAAATATTTCTCCAAGCTATGGCTGGATTATCAATTACTGCAGCGGACGGCTCCGAAGGAGGGACATGACCACCCTTATGCTTTCACAAATAAATATGGCCAGCCATACTCGCATAGAATGTTCAGAAAGGCACATAAGAAGGCGATTCTTCGTATAGGACTAGAGTATGGAAAATTGCAGGGCACAACGCCACATGGGCATCGGCACGCATATGGCCAGAGGTTAGCTCAAGATGGCGCTAGTGCTCTGCTTATTAAAATCTCTATGCACCATAAGTCAATAGAATCCGCAGCGATTTATACGCAACCAACCGCGAAGCAGGTCCGCAATTGCATTAAAGAGATGGAGGAGCGTTTACTTAACCGATACGGCGAAGATGTCTTCGACTCAGAGGAAAGCGCTGATGGCGAAGCCTAGAAAACAACTATATCGCAATATCAACGATGCAATAAATGCCGTAAACAGGCTAGGGATAACAAGCAAAGACGAATATATTTCCAGATACAAAGAGGATCCAATGCTCCCAAGCCATCCATACGTACTGTACGCAAAGTGCGGATGGACGACATGGGCAGAATTCACCCCAAAACCAGATGTTTTTTTATCATACAATGAGGCATCAAAGGTAGTTCAGAAATACGGCATTACAAAAAATGTCGAATATAAAAAGTGGTACAAGACAATTCCTGGAATGCCTAGTCATCCCGACCAGACTTACTTAAATCGCGGATGGGTGAATTGGATAGTTTTTACGGGTCGAAAGAATAATGCGTTCTATCCAAGCTATGAAAAGGCAAAAAAGGCAACCCGTAAGCTCGGGATTAAAACTCGCAAAGAGTATATGGAGTGTAGACACCTAGATCCGAAATTACCCTCAAACCCTAACCAGATGTATAAAGAAAAGGGGTGGACAAACTGGCCAGACTATTGCGGAAGGAATGTCCAAAGTAGGTATGAGACCCTCGAAGAAGCATCAGCAGCCACTGCAGCTCTAGGTATTAGGACAATGGTGGAATACCGAGTGCGCCACAAAGAGGATCCGCACCTCCCGGCATCTCCAGATGTCTTCTACGCCAAAAAAGGCTTTACTACATTTCCTGAATTTACCAAAACAAAGAAATGCTTTGCAAACTTTCCTGAGTTCAAAGCAACAGTACAGATGCTTGGCATAAAATGCGCTGCGGAATATCGCGCTCGATATAAAGAGCACCCCGAGCTGCCGAGCAAGCCCGAAGAGACCTATAAAGACCTTGGATGGTCAGGATGGATAGACGCCTTAGGGGTGAAACCGAAATTATTCTATGGAACTTATGAAGAAGCAAGTGCGGCTGCGATTAAGTTAGGGATCAAAACTCAAGCAGAGTACCTCAGGCGATACAAGGAAGATCCGCTCCTATACTCAAGCCCAAACAAATTTTATGCAAAATCAGGATGGACATCCTGGCATGAGTTCCTTGGAATTAAAAACCACCCTCCTTACAAAACATACGATCAGGCGAGAACAGCAGCGAAAGCACTTGGCGCGACAGGAAAAGATAGCTATTTACGGCTATATAAGTCTGATCCACGACTGGTTGCCAGTCCTATCCAATATTATAAAAACATTGGCTGGAAGGGTTGGAAACATTTCACAGGGGAGCAAAAAGAGTTCTACTCTGAATACGCAGACGCTCAAGCTGCGGTGCAATCTTTAGGAATTAAAAGCGTTAACCAGTACAAGCATCGGTATCGTGAAGATCCTCTTCTGCCTTCAGCCCCCGACAAGATGTACGCGCAATCAGGCTGGATTGACTTCCCGACCTTTTTAGGAACTTATGTATTTGATGCAACACCTTCTTACCCTAATATATGTGCAGATTATAGCGAGTGGCTCGAGGATGAAACCGATCTGCCTGGAAAGCGACAAAGTCTAAAGATTCTAATTAATGGTTTCTTTGCACCATTAAACCTTCCAGACGATCCTAGGTATTTATTAATCAGGACAAACCCATTTGATGCTGAAGCTTACAGAAATCTAATAGAAAGCCAAACAAACAGCACAAAATCAAGATTGCACAGGAGCATACTTTATTTCTTCCGCTGGGCACTAATTAAGTATTGCGCGGACGAAGATGCTGATGAGCTGATCATATTACCAGGCTGCAGAAACCCGTTTGAGACTGTTCTTGCTGGATTTCAAGAAAGTCTAACCAGTTTTCGTCCCAACCAAACAACAAAGCCGCCTCTGGGATACGAATACATTTTGCGCGCAAGAAACTTCCTTGTGCCAAATAGTGACTTATCCATGATCAATAGGCCGGCTTTAAACGAACTCTCTCATCTACATGAATTTTATAATTCTCGCCTTGACTGGGTGGAGATTGACCAATCCCTAGTCGATCGAGAAGATCCAAATTGTGTATGGCGTATTGAGACTGTTAAACGACTTGTCGACGGAAAACAAAGGAATTCGACCATCTTTAAAATCTGGTCACCGGTTCGATTCATCGCGATGTACACTCTTTTGCGCTATCCACTCAGAGGCCAACAAATTATGTGGCTTGACAGTGGAGAAGGGGATTCCGAAATTGCCTACTTAGACCCCGAAGAAAACGGTGTTAAATGGCAAAAAAACAATCTTTACTGTCGTGCATGGGCACCTAAAAAGCGCCGACATCAAGGTGCCATACAAAAAGGGCTCGATGACTCACCCATGTTTTATGTGACAACGAACAAGACAGGTATTGGCGAGGGGGGTTATGAAATCGAGTGGGTGCCGGACGATCTATGCTACTGGCTTCTACTCCTTCGAGATTGGCAGAACAAATATAATCCACTAAATGAACCAACGCTTTGGCTGAATGCCGTATCTCACGTACGAATCAATAAAAAAATATTGAAGGCAAGAGGTTCGCAGTTTTTTCTTTTCCGCGACTCTAATGGATACCCTCTGGGCCCAAATTCCGTATATGAGAAAATACTTCCAAAATTGCTTTATGAGATCCAGCGGGATGGCGAGGGACTTGCTGAACTCAAAGAACACAACAGATACGCCTCCCAATATACACCACACAGCCTTCGAGTCAGCTTAATTACAGCCTTTATCACCGATGGTGGAGCCCCTATTCATCTAATATCGAAGCTTGTGGGGCATGCCGCACTAGTGATGACCATATACTATATACGTGTCGGATCAAATAAAATGCGTCGCCTTATGGGCGAGATTGAAAAAAGAACCGAACAAGCCTCACTAGAGCAGCAGGCGGAGGAGGTTAGAAAATCAGGCATGGAGTTTCTCTCACCTAATCTCATCATTACTGATGGAAATCGCCATTTAGTTAACTCTGAGCATCCAAACTCTGCCTGCGTGGTATTTGATTACGGAATCTGCCCTATGTCGGGCGCCTCGTGCCATATAGGAGGGGAAGCAATTAAAGAATGGGTATATGACACAATTTATTCACCCGTGCCTCCTGGATATCTCGGTCAAAAAAACTGCCCGCGCTGTAGATTCTTCGTCACTGGAGTTCCTTTTTTGGGCGGACTCATTTCAATTGCAAATGAAATCTCATTAGAAATCTATACCGAAAGTGAGCGTTACCAGCACTACTCGTCTGAAGTAGACCGGCTCGAGAGGGAACACTACGATGCATGTATAGCCAACATCCCCGATCTCAATGCTACTCCTCGCAAGCTGGCTATAGCTAATATGCAGCAGTCTGGCTCTAAGCTTGACAGTCTGCTCAATGACTACACTTCGATTGCTCATTACGTCAACGCATGCCTTAAAATCATAAATGATGGTGTTTCGTCTTCTTCAGATAGTGATGATATAAGGTTGATATCGAACTCATCCTGGAGGAATGTAGAGGTTGCATTTGAGGACGCAAAGACGAATTATCATTTGCTGGCAGAAATATGCGAAAACTCCACAATATACAGCTCTTCCAACCCTTCTAGGGCCCTACCCCTTATTTCCCAGGCCATTGATAGAATGGCAGAGAACAATGGAATGAAGCCTGCCATGTTCAGGTTGACAGACGCTCAAAAGTTAATTGTCGCGAACGAACTTAATAAATTATTGCTGCAGCGACTGGGGTCATGGGAGCGTATTGATGACCTATTTTCTGGAAACATTATGCTGCTTGATATTGATGCTTGCGACCCGCATTTAGAAAAGATCACGATTCAGATTAACAACATCTTAACCTTCGCCTCAAGCAAGGCAATTGACCTTTCAGGACGCACTGATGACAATTGAAGACGATACTCCAGATGCTTTATACGAACACTTACTTAAAAATGCTAAAGACATTCGCCGAAAGCGCAGCTTACAAGCAGTACATGAGGCATGCAGAATCCTCCACGAGAGGAAATCTAAAGATTTCTCCTATAGAGCTGTTGTCCATCTGGGGCGAGATCGGGGACTTAATCCGCCCAGTGAGAAGTCAATCCTTAACCCTACTGGCGAACACTATCGGATATTGATTTCAGCTTGGCGAAAAATCTCCTTTTGTGAACAGCCAAATACCTCGTTAAAATCGGACAGCTGGATATCAAAAATCAAAGAGCCTGCTGTGCGTATGGCGGCCTCGATCATGGCCGAAGAATTACGCTCCTTTAAAGCCAAGGAGTCCAGAAAAAGCAAGATCATAAATGCACCAATTATAATTGGAGAGCTATCTGGAAAAATGATTTCACCACAACTCAGGTTAAACGACGCAGAAATATCCGCCTTAAGGAATTCCATTAACCCGATGCATTTAAAATTAATAGGCCTCTCGATTGGGATGAGGGGCGAAATTATAGACTCAGCCGGTCGAGTTGTATTTAAGCCAGGATTCCAGATGGCTATTGAGAAAATACTATCTCTGCCCGCAACTTAACTATAGGCCGAAGATCTCAAGACCTACTTTAGAGCAGACCAGTTATTCATAAGATCGTTTTCTCACTGACATTGTATTTATCATCAGTCTATCCCCCACCAAGCGGCCGGAACAGGTTAATGAGTGCGATCTGCTTCTGGGGTACGAAGCCATTGACCACTCTCTCTGGGCGTCAGGTCGGTTTTTGGCGCCAGATCGCCTCGGCATGCCGCTCCAGAATTGGACCCATCGCTAGCTCATATGCTAGAAGCGGACCTCAAGGTTACTGATACAAATTGATACACACCGTTTGGGATTCAGTTGCTGCCTACATAGGGGGCGAATAAACTGCCCACCATGATCCGTCGCCTGCGGTTGTTGATCGTCCTGTTGCTCAGCTTTGCGCTTCCTCTGACCGGGATGGCGGGCATTGAGACGCCGACTGAACCCTGCCCGATGCAGAGCATGGGCATGGGCCAGATGGCGGGCATGGACCAGGACTGCTGCCAGGACATGGGCAAGATGACCCAGCACGGCAAGAAGGACTGCAAGAGCGGGCAGGAATGCAAGACCGGCAGCCTGTTGCAGGTCAGCGTCCTGAAGACCGCGCCTCCCGCCGCTACGCTTCAGCGCTCAGCGCCCTATACCGAAGTAGTCCTCAGCCAGGCGCCTGCCGACCTCTGGCGACCTCCCTGCGCCTGATTCCTCTCTCGATCTGAACCCCGCCCGCGCCCCTGGTGGCTGCCGGGTGGCTTGCGCCTATGCGCTGGTATTCCAGAGGAATCATTACTGTGACTCCCATCCGACTCCATCCGGGCTGGATGCTGTTCGCCCTGCTATCCAGCCTGTCTGCTCGGGGTGCATCCCTGTCGCTGGACGACGCCCTGTTGCTGGCCGAACGCAATGCCCCGTCCCTGCTCGCGCAGAGCGAAAAAATCTCCGCGGCGAAAAGCTCCGCCATCCCCGCCGGTGAATTGCCCGACCCCAAGCTGAACCTGGGCCTGCAGAACGTCCCCATCGAGGGCGACGAGCGCTGGACCACCCAGCGCGACAACATGTCCATGCAGGTGGTCGGCCTGATGCAGGAAGTGCCCAACCGCGACAAGCGCAAGGCCCGCATCGAGAGCGCGCAGGCCGCCGTGGAGCGCGCCGACGCCGAAGCCGGCGTCGAGCGCCTGAAGGTCCGTAGCGCCTCGGCGCAGGCCTGGATCGCGGCCTATACGCTGCAACGCAAGCTGGCCATGTTCGATGACTTCTATCGCGAGAACCGCCTGCTCGATGCCGCGGTCCGCGCACGACTGGCCGGCGGCGGCGCGAGCACGGTCGACTCGGTGGCGCCGCGTCAGGAAGCCGCCCTGCTGGATGAGCAGAAGGACGACCTGTTGCGTCAGGCCGCCCAGGCGCGGGCGGCGCTCAAGCGCTGGATCGGCCAGGATGCGCCGCCGGAATTGAGCGGCGACTTCCCGCATTGGTCGATCGACGCCTCCCGCTCGCTGCAGGCGCTGCACCAGCACCCGGAACTCGCCGCCTACGGCCCGATGACCCGCGAGGCCGAAGCCCTGGTGCGCGAGGCGGTGGCCGAGAAGAAACCGGACTGGAGCTGGGAGGTGGACTACCAGCGCCGTGGCCGTGAGTTCGGCGACATGATGACGTTGCAGGTCAGCTTCGACCTGCCGCTGTTCGCCGGCACCCGCCAGGACCCAAAGATCGCCGCGCGGCGCGCCCAGGTCCGACAGCTGGAAGCCGAGCGCGAGGCGCTGACCCGCGAGCACGAGCAGGCACTGGAGGACGACCTGGCCGAATACCGGCGCCTGCAACGCGCCGTCGAGCGCAGCAGCGCAACCTTGGTGCCGTTGGCCGAGGAGAAGGTACGCCTGGCCCTGGCCGGCTACCGCGCCGGCAAGACCGCACTGGACGAGGTGGTCAGCGCCCGCCAGCAACAGGTCGAGGCACGGCTGCGGCAGATCGACCTACAGGGCGCCCTGGCGCTGGTTGCGGCTCGTATTTATTTCACCTATGAGGAAAACCGCGCATGAGCCGATTTCCGTGGAAGACTCCCGCCGCGCTGATCCTCGCGCTATCCGCTGGTGGCGCTGGCGGCTACTGGTTCGCCCGGCAAGCCCACGCCCCTGAGAGCACGCCTGCCGCCACCACGGAGCGCAAACCGCTCTACTGGTACGACCCGATGGTCCCGCAGCAGCATTTCGACGCGCCGGGCAAGTCGCCGTTCATGGACATGCAGCTGGTGCCCAAGTATGCCGACGAGGCCAGCGCCGGCAGCGTGCCGGCGGTACGCATCGAGCCGGGCATCCAGCAGAACCTCGGTGTGCGCCTGGCCACAGCCAGCCGTGGCAAGCTCGACCGCACGCTGCAGGTGACTGGTCTGCTGACCTTCAATGACCGCGACGTGGCCCTGTTGCAGGCGCGCGCCGGTGGTTTCGTCGAGCGCACCTACGCCCTGGCGCCGGGCGATGTGGTGAAGGCCGGCGCGCCCATCGCCGACATCCTGGTGCCGGAATGGGCCGGCTTGCAGGAGGAGTTCCTCGCCCTGCGCGGCGCCTCGGAACCGGCCCTGCTGGCGGCAGCGCGGCAACGCCTGCTGCTGGCGGGGATGCCGGCCGCGCTGGTCGAGCAAGTCGCCCGCAGCGGCAAGGCCCGGCCGGTGATCACCCTGACCTCGCCGATCGCCGGGGTGATCCGTGAACTGGATGTGCGCCCCGGCATGAGCCTGTCGGCCGGCGCGCCCCTGGCTCGCATCAATGGCCTGGGACAGGTCTGGCTGGAAGCGGCGGTCCCGGAGAGCCAAGCCGGTGGACTCAAGGTCGGCCAGAGCGTCGATGCGCGCCTGCCGGCGTTCCCGGATCGGCCGGTGACCGGCACCCTGGCCAGCATCCTGCCAGAGAACGACCAGCAGAGCCGCACGCTGCGCCTCCGTATCGAGCTGCCCAACCCCGACGGCCAGCTGCGTCCCGGCATGACCGCCCAGGTCAGCCTCGACCTCGCCGGCCAAACCACCGTGCTGCAGATTCCCAGCGAAGCGGTGATCCGCACTGGCAAGCGCAACCTAGTGATGCTGGCCGAAGATCAGGGGCGCTTCCGCCCGATAGAGATTCGCCTGGGCCAGGAGAACGACGGCCTGGTGGCGGTCCTGCAAGGGTTGGAGGAAGGCCAGCGGGTTGTCGCTTCCGGGCAGTTCCTGATCGACTCGGAAGCCAGCCTGAAAGGCATCGAAGCACGAACCACCGAGCCTGCAGCGACGGCACCCACCGTGCATGAAGCCGACGGCCGCATCGTCGCGATAGGCGCCCAAGGCCTGACCATCAGCCATGGCCCGTTTAACACCCTGGGCATGCCCGGCATGACCATGACTTTCGCCCTCGCTCGGCCCGAGCTCGCTACGGGCCTGAAGGCCGGCGACCACATCCGCTTCGGCGTCAGCCAGGGCGATGCGGGGCTGGTCATCCAGCAGGTCAGCAAGCAGGAGGAGCAGCCATGATTGCCCGACTCATACACTGGTCGGTTGCCAATCGCTTTCTGGTGCTACTGGCCACCCTGTTCATCGTCGCCTGGGGCCTGTGGTCGCTGCGCAGCACGCCGATCGATGCCCTGCCGGACCTCTCCGACGTGCAGGTGATCATCCGTACCAGCTACCCGGGACAGGCGCCGCAGATCGTCGAGAACCAGGTCACCTACCCGCTGGCGACCACCATGCTGTCGGTGCCCGGCGCGAAAACCGTGCGCGGCTTTTCTTCGTTCGGCGACAGCTTCGTCTATGTGCTGTTCGAGGACGGCACCGATCTCTACTGGGCGCGCTCGCGGGTGCTGGAGTACCTCAACCAGGTGCAGTCGCGCCTGCCCGCCAGCGCGAAGACCGCGCTCGGCCCGGACGCCACCGGCGTGGGCTGGATCTACCAATACGCCCTGGTCGACCGAACGGGCCGGCATGACCTCGCTCAGCTGCGCGCCCTGCAGGACTGGTTCCTCAAGTTCGAGCTGAAGACGGTGCCGGACGTGGCCGAGGTCGCCACCGTGGGCGGCATGGTCCGCCAGTACCAGGTACTGCTCGACCCGGTGCGGCTGGCGAGCCTGGGCATTACCCAAGGCCAGGTAATCGAGGCCATCGGCAAGGCCAACCAGGAGACCGGCGGCGGCGTACTCGAACTGGGCGAGGCGGAGTTCATGGTGCGCGCTTCGGGCTACCTGAAGACCCTGGCTGACTTCCGCGCGATTCCGCTGCGCCTGGCCGCCAACGGCAGCCCGGTTACCCTAGGCGATGTCGCCAGTATCCAACTCGGTCCGGAAACGCGCCGGGGCATCGGCGAGCTCGACGGCGAAGGCGAAGCGGTGGGCGGAGTAATCGTCCTGCGCAGCGGCAAGAACGCCCGCGAAGCCATCCTCCGGGTGAAGGACAAGCTGGAAGCGCTGAAAAAGAGCCTGCCCGAGGGCGTGGAGATCGTCACGACCTACGACCGCAGCCAGCTGATCGACCGCGCGGTGTCCAACCTTAGCCACAAGCTGATCGAGGAATTCATCGTGGTCGCGCTGGTCTGCGCCGCGTTCCTCTGGCACCTGCGCTCGTCGCTGGTGGCCATCGTCTCGCTGCCGGTGGGTGTGCTCATCGCGCTGATCGTGATGCGCCACCAGGGGATCAACGCCAACATCATGTCCCTGGGCGGCATCGCCATTGCCATCGGTGCGATGGTCGATGCGGCGGTGGTGATGATCGAGAACGCGCACAAACGCGTCGAGGCCTGGCACGAAAAGCACCCCGGCACGCCGCTTGCGGGCGAGCAGCACTGGCGGGTGATGACCGAGGCCGCCGCGGAAGTCGGGCCGGCCCTGTTCTTCAGTCTGCTGATCATCACCCTGTCGTTTATCCCGGTGTTCACCCTGCAAGCCCAGGAAGGCCGCCTGTTCGGCCCGCTGGCCTTCACCAAGACCTACGCCATGGCCGGCGCCGCCGGGCTGTCGGTGACCCTGGTGCCGGTATTGATGGGCTACTGGATTCGCGGCCGCCTACCCTCTGAGCAACGCAACCCGCTCAACCGCTGGCTGATCCGCCTCTACCAGCCGGCGCTGGACGCGGTACTGCGTCGGCCACGGACGACGCTGGTGGCGGCCGCGCTGGTCTTCCTCACCACACTGTGGCCGCTGTCCCATCTGGGTGGGGAGTTCTTACCGCCGCTGGATGAGGGCGACTTGCTGTACATGCCCTCGGCCCTGCCCGGCCTCTCCGCGCAGAAAGCCTCGGAGTTGCTGCAGAGTACCGACCGCCTGATCAGGAGCGTGCCGGAGGTGGAAAGCGTGTTCGGCAAGGCCGGGCGTGCCGAGTCGGCTACCGACCCGGCGCCGCTGGAGATGTTTGAGACCACCCTCCGCTTCAAGCCGAGGGACCAGTGGCGGCCGGGCATGACCAGCGAGAAGCTGGTGGAGGAACTGGACCGCGTGGTGAAGGTGCCAGGCCTGACCAACATCTGGATTCCGCCGATCCGCAACCGCATCGACATGCTCGCCACCGGCATCAAGAGCCCCATCGGGGTGAAGGTAGCCGGCACCGACCTCGCCGAGATCGACCGCGCCACCCAGGCGGTGGAGCGGGTGGCCAAGGGCGTCCCCGGCGTGACCTCGGCGCTGGCCGAGCGCCTCACCGGCGGGCGCTACATCGACGTCGACATCGACCGCCAGGCGGCGGCCCGCTACGGCATGAACATCGCCGACGTACAGGCCATTGTCAGCAGCGCCATCGGCGGCGAGAACGTCGGCGAGACGGTGGAAGGCCTCGCCCGCTACCCGATCAACGTGCGCTACCCGCGCGAGTGGCGCGATTCGGTCGATGCCCTGCAACAGTTGCCGATCTACACCGCCCAGGGCGGCCAGATCACCCTCGGCAGCGTGGCACGGGTGCGCATCAGCGAAGGGCCGCCGATGCTCAAGAGCGAGAATGCGCGCCTCTCCGGCTGGGTCTATGTCGACGTGCGCGGCCGTGACCTGGCCTCGGTGGTGGCGGACCTGCGCCAGGCGGTGGAGCGCGACGTGAAACTCGCGCCGGGCATGAGCCTGAGCTACTCCGGCCAGTTCGAGTATCTGGAACGCGCCAACGCCCGCCTCAAGCTGGTGGTGCCGGCGACCCTGGCGATCATCTTCGTGCTGCTCTACCTGACCTTCGGCCGTTTCGACGAAGCGTTGCTGATCATGGCGACCCTGCCCTTCGCCCTCACCGGCGGCGTGTGGCTGCTGTACCTGATGGGCTTTAACCTGTCGGTCGCCACCGGGGTCGGCTTCATCGCCCTGGCCGGGGTTGCGGCGGAGTTCGGGGTGATCATGCTGATCTACCTGAAGAACGCCTGGGCCGAGCGCCAAGGGCCCGGCGACCCCACGGCGCTTCTCGCCGCCATCCGCGAGGGCGCGGTGCAACGCGTGCGCCCCAAGGCGATGACTGTAGCCGTCATCGTCGCCGGCTTGCTGCCGATCCTCTGGAGCAGCGGAACCGGCAGCGAGGTGATGAGCCGCATCGCCGTACCCATGGTCGGCGGCATGATCACCGCCCCGCTGCTTTCCCTGTTCGTCATCCCCGCCGCCTACTGGCTGATGCGTCGTCGTCAGGCCGATGCGGCAACTCAACCCTATCCAGGAGAAATCACATGAATCGCCTACTGATTGGCGCCGGCGCCCTGCTGCTCGCTTTGTCCTTCACCGCCACCGCCGAAAACATGCCTGGCATGAAGATGGACGGCATGACCATGGAAAGCACCCAGGCCGCACCCACCGCCAGCGCGGAAGGCACCATCAAGGCTATCGATGCCGAGCGCCACACCGTCACCCTCGCACACGGCGCAGTGACGGCGCTGCACTGGCCCCCCATGACCATGGCGTTCAAGACCGCACCGGGCCAGTTGAACGGCCTGCAGGTCGGCGACACGGTGACCTTCGAGTTCCGAACCGAAGGCGCGGACACCACTATTGTGTCGATCCAGCCTTTGCGTCGGTAACAGCAGGAGAGGTCGGCGCTAGGTTCCGTAGGGAATCTCGCGCCGACACGCCGGTGGCTATGGAGGTATTTCCCTTGGCGTAGGTGATGTGTATGCCAGCCGTTGAATTGAGGCTGATTCAAGGCGTCTGAAGAAGGCGATTCTTTGGGTTACCCACCGGGCAACGATTGAGGGGGACGGACAATGCAATTGAAACCAACATCACGCCGAGCGTTGCCACTTGGACTTCGGACCACTCTCACCTTGCTCAGCGTTTGCGGTAATCCGCAGTCACCTTGAACAGGGGAATAGCTCGCCCTCACGCCCTCATCGGCACATGGACACATTTGCCCATCAGTGCTCGACGGGCGTGACGGCGCAGCGAGACAGCGAAGTGCCTTAGCACTTGCTGTGTTCATCTCCCTTTAAGTTTGACTCCGCTACGGGAGAAGTGACCTTCTGCTCTTGAGAAATTTGAGCGCCTCCAACGAAGGATTGGCGGATCTGCTCCATCTTGGCAAACGTACGATCACCACCACTCTCGGCCATTGCAAGAGAAGAAGCAGCAAAAGCAACAATTGCCAAAAGAGTTTTGAGCGAGTTCATATATTGGTCCTTGCTAATATTCATCCGTCATTTGACGGCTTGAGCATTATGCTCAAGGACATAGTAGCCAGGTCATACTGTTGGGAAGCTGAGGCCAAAATTACATTTTGGCAATTTTCAACCCACTCAGACGATCAGCGCGAGTCTCGCGGAATCGCTGAGTCACGCCTTCATAAAGTTAACCTCAATATCATTCGACAGCCATGTCCATTTCAGGGCTCAGTGTTCCGAACCAGGCTACGAGACTGACGATGACAATCGCCACCGCGAACTCAAGAATTATACTGCGCTGTAGCGCATTAATTGCAGGAGCATAACTACCAGTCTGCAACGACCGATCTAGCAAAGGGCTGAGGTGATAGCGGTTTGCTGCAGCAAGCACCAACATCGCAAAAAATAGCGCGACCTTGATTGTTAACAGAAAACCGTAGGTGCTCTTTACCAATCCACCAATTTCCGGACCAATTATTAGCACGTAATTAGCGATGCCAGTAACTGTCAAGCTAATAACGATCAGAGCTCCTGCCGTCTCGAAACCTGTCAGCGTGCGAGACAACAAACGAAGATGCTGCTCACCTTCAAGCTTCTTGGAGCGGAGTAGCAATACGAAGGCTACCAAGGCGCCCAGCCATCCCCCTGCACCGAGAAGGTGGGCAATGTCGCTGGTAAAATGCACATAGCGCAAGATACCTTCATCCATAGCGCCGTGCCCTGTCCAGGCCAAACTAGCAAGGGCGATAGCACCTAGTGCGGATACTGCCAGCAGACTCAATGTTGGCGCACGCCTGTTGAACAGGGCAGCAATCGCAGCCAATACCAAGGCCGCGACCCTGACTATCCAAGTCAGGCCGACATCGGTACCCGTTAAGATCATCTCTAAAATATGGCGATGTATTTCGGAGAAATTGGAAACACCGCTCATCACCTTAGCCATCTGTAGCATTGCAGCTACAGATAGCAAGGTACCGATCAAGGCGGCCCACACCAATATCGACTCGAAGTTGAATACCGCCCCGCTGACCCGCTCTTGTCCCTTAAGGCTGTACAGGCCGAACAACGCCAAACCGAAAAGCATAATCAGGTCAACATACAGGGCGAAGCGTAGAGCGATAGTGACGGGGTCGCCCATGACTTACTTCACCTTGAAGGTTACAGCGCCAGTAATCGGGTGCGTATCAGAAGAAACGGCCCGCCATTGGACCTTATAAGTACCGGTGGTGAGAGGAGCTGCCGGCGTGATGAGCATCACTTTCGGATCGGTGCTGCCCGAGACAGCTGCTTTCACGCCCATGGGGGAGGAGTGAGACATGCCTGGCATTTCAGTCATGACGAGCTTGGCGCCAGAGAGTTGAGTCAGCAGCGTTTCTGAGAAGTGCAATTCGATCTTGGCTGGAGCCTCGACGACGCTTCCCTCAGCAGGCGAGGAGGAAAGCAACTTGGGATGTGCCTGGGCTACCGCACTCAGCAGCATTCCCGCACCGAGCGCAGCCATGGCGGCGAACGTTTTCAGATTTTGCATGCAAGACTCCTCGCGGCTTACAACCGCTATGTTTGTTTATTTCGGAAGAGACGAAGAAAGGTTGAATAGCCTTTAGAACCACATACGTACGCCGAGGACCAAGCGCGCTTCACTGGAGTCATCCCCCTCTTCGCGGGCATAGTCTGCTGTTTTTCCGTAGAGGTGGTTCCAGGTGACGCCTATGTATGGCGCGAACTCCCGGACGACCTCATAACGAAGCCGCAGTCCGATTTCTGAGTCAGAAATACCGGAACCGTTACCGCGTTGCGGGTCATTCCGGCCGTAGAGGTTCACTTCGGCTGTCGGCTGAAGGATCAAGCGATTGGTCAAGAGGATGTCGTAATCCCCTTCGAGCCTCAGAGCGCTTTGGCCACCTTCCCCCAGGAACGCCGTTGCCTGGGTTTCGAAGTCATACAGGGCCAACCCCTGGATACCAACAGCTGCCCAGGTTTGTGGCGAACCAGGTTTGAAGTCCTGCCGCACGCCGCCGACCACATCCCACCAAGGGCCGATGGAGTGTCCCCACAGGGCCTGCAGTTCGGCATTCTCGGTAATCCCATTTACTCGCTCTCCTTCGGAGCGCAGCCATAGGCGATCGATATTGCCGCCGACCCAACCGTTGGCTTCCCAACTGAGAGCACTACCTTGATCGGCGTCCTGCCACTCCAATTTATCTATGACGAACAGGGCGTTAAGTGCTTGTCCCATATGGTGGTCCATGCTGCCTTTGTACACAGCGGCGCGATCAGCATCGGTTAGCACAGGAATTGGCGTACGGCTTTCCGTTGGGGCCGCGGGCTGCATCCCTTGCATATCGGAGTCATCCGTATCCTGCATCTGGGAATGATCCATCCCTTGCATCTGGGAGTGGTCCATGCCCTGCATCTGGGAGCCGTCCATGCCTTGCATCGGCTCTTCAGCTTGGGCACCTGCCAAAGGGAGCAAACTCATCCCAAGAATCGCAATGCCGGCCAAAACGGGTTTGCGGGTCAGTTCGAGGTCCATGCTGTTCTCCTATTCCTGCACGCGCACTTCACGGAACATGCCCAGTTCCATGTGATACATCAGGTGGCAGTGATAGGCCCAGCGACCGAGCGCGTCGGCCGTTACGCGATAGCTGCGCTTCGACCCCGGCGGCATGTCGATAGTGTGCTTTCTCACCATGAAGTTGCCCTGTTCATCCTCCAAATCACTCCACATGCCATGTAAATGGATGGGATGCGTCATCATGGTGTCGTTAACCAGGGTGATACGAACACGCTCGCCATACTTGAGGAGTAGCGGCTTGGCATCAGCGAACTCAATGCCATCGAACGACCAGGAGAACTTCTCCATGTGGCCGGTCAGGTGAAGCTCGATGGTTCGGGATGGGATTCGTCCGTCAGGGTCATCGAATGTGCTCTTTAGATCGGCATAGGTCAGCACGCGCCGGCCATTGTTGCGCAAGCCAATACCTGGGTCGTTGAGCTTTGCTGTAGGGCTCATAGTCTGCATGTCGACCAAGGGGTTATTGGCTTCGGACGCAGGGTGGGATTGCATTTGTGCCCCCATTCCCTGCATCTGGCTGTGGTCCATGCCAGCCATGCTGCCATGGTCCATGCTGGACATATCCATGCCCGCCATGTCGCCATGATCCATCCCGGACATATCCATGCCGGCCATGTCGCCATGATCCATCCCGGACATATCCATGCCCGCCATGCTCCCATGGTCCATGCCTCCCATCCCCATATCGTCCATGGTGATTTGTGGGCGGGGATCTAGCGCCGGAACTGGTGCACTGATTCCTTCCTTTACCGCAAGCGTGCCTCGGGCGTAGCCGGTACGGTCCATCGATTGAGCAAAGATGGTGTAAGCGGCCTGGTCTGTCGGCTCGACAATGACGTCATAGGTTTCAGCAACGGCAATGCGGAACTCATCAACACTTACCGGCTGGACTGGCTGCCCATCTGCAGCCACTACTGTCATCTTCAGTCCGGGAATCCGAACATCGAAGTAGGTCATTGCAGAGGCGTTGATGAAGCGCAGTCGGACCTTTTCCCCGGGCTTGAAAATGCCAGTCCAATTGGTATCAGGTGCGTGACCATTGACGAGATAGGTGTAGGTATAACCACTGACGTCGGCGAGATCGGTTGGGCTCATCTTCATTTCAGCCCACATTTTTCGGTCGGCGACAGTTTTCGACCAACCCTTCTCGCTTACATCATCAATGAAATCCCCGACCGTGCGTTTATGGAAGTTATAATAACCAGAGTCTTTCTTCAGCTTGGCAAGGACACGACTGGGATTCTCATCCGACCAATCGCTCAGCATGACGACATAATCGCGGTCACAAGAAATTTTCTCTGGCTCTTTGGGGTCGATAATTAACGGCCCGAAAACGCCAAGCTGCTCCTGGAAGCCAGAGTGGCTGTGGTACCAGTAGGTACCATGCTGATTGACCTTGAATTTATATTCGTACATGCCATCGGGAGCGATTCCCTGAAAACTTAAACCCGGCACACCATCCATGTTGGCTGGGAGAATAATTCCATGCCAATGAATGGAGGTATCTTCCTTCAAGCGGTTACGAACGCGGAGCGTAATCGTGTCACCTTCACGCCAACGCAAAGTTGGCCCCGGAAGCGAGCCATTGATGGTCATCGCTGTACGAACAGCACCGGTCAGGTTGACTGAAGTTTCACCAATGAATAGGTCGAACTCGGTACCCGCAAGCACGGTCGGTTGAGTTGGACTGGTAAGAGCCCAGACGGGGGTGCGCCACAAACCGAGACCACCGAGAATGCCTGTCGCAGCAAGGCCCTTAACGAAAGTCCGTCTTGACGTTTTGTTCTGCATTCCGCTACGACCCTGCTTGAAGAGAGCTCTTAGGAACCAATTTATGGGGCCATTTTCGAGCCATTATTGAAGTAGACTTTGTATCGAGCCTCGCGATTAGAGGCTCAGATGTCCTTGAAAAAATTTGCCATATTTAGGCAGTCGCGATGATTACATTTCTGTAAGGATCAGCCTTTTCGCTACCTGCCGGGGCCCGCAGGGCGTAGACGCACACTGCCATCATTGCTGTGAGCGGCGGGCGGAAGCTTCTCTCCCTACCCACAAGCCTGTAGCGCAGCCAAAACGGCAAGCCTTGCCATCCACTAGTTTATGGCAATCTGCCCTACCATCCCTTTCTGGTAATGTCCTGGAACGTTACACGCAAATTGCAGCCCTGCTGTTTTACTAAATGTCCAAACCAACTCCTTGGTTTGGCCTGGCTCAATCAAAACACTGTTGGCGTCACTGTGATTCATGCTGGGCATGCTCATGCCGTGCATGTCACCTTCCATACCTGCCATATCGTGCTCGGCGTCGTTAACTTTCATTGCCGTGAGATAGCCACTCTTGAACATCTCCACCATTTCTTTCTGGTGCTGCACGTGCGCCGCTGCCTTGCCCAGATTGAACTCATGAAGAACCAGCCCTTCGTTTTTCAATATAAACCGAATAGTCTCGCCATTTTTTACATCTATACGAGAAGGCTCGAAGTAGAGATCCCCAATCTTAATCTCAATTGTCCGATCTGCTTTCTCCGGCACGCTACGACTTCCAAAATCGAAATTCACCGCCTTTTCACTAGCCATCGAAACTGCAGAGAGGGCAAACAAAACCCCAGCAACTAGGAAGTTCGAAAATTTAGCATTCATAGAACACCTCTTAATAGAAGTATTAATCCCAGGCCCGCACAGTTAAAAAATCATGCTCTTGGCACCAGTTCTTGAGCGGCGTACTGATTGCTAAAAAATCGGCGCCAAGGCGGCGCCGATTGGCCAAAGGAGCATTGGTAAGGCCTTAAGGGGATCGCGCAAATCATCACACCTCGTGTGCTCAGGTCGTCCAGGCGACGTACCCGCTTTAGAAGTCATCTCAACCATAGCGCTACGCGCCTTACCTTCGGCTTATGCCAAGATTACATTTCTGTAAGGATCTGGTTGGTGACAGCTAGTAGCGGCACACTCAAAGCACTGTTCAGCTATGGGTCAGAAAAATGAGACTTCTTATCGCGGAAGACGAACCCAAGATCGGCCTGTACCTGCAGCAGGGATTGAGCGAGGCCAGCTTCAATGTCGACTTGGTTAATTCGGGTACCGAAGCGCTCCAACATGCACTCAGCGAATCGTATGACCTGCTCATATTGGATGTGATGATGCCTGGGCTGACCGGGTGGGAAGTGCTACGCATGGTGCGAGCCGCCGGCAAAGACGTTCCGGTGTTGTTCCTAACCGCACGTGACGGCGTGGATGATCGCGTCAAAGGGCTTGAGTTGGGTGCAGATGATTATCTGGTCAAACCTTTCGCATTTGCCGAGCTCCTGGCGCGCGTACGCACGCTGTTACGGCGCGCGACAGCCACTCCAACTCTGGTGACCCTGAAAATTGCGAATCTCGAAGTGGATCTGCTCAAGCGTAGGGCGGTTCGTGGCGGGGTTCGCATCGACCTGACAGCAAAGGAATTCTCGCTGCTCGAGCTGTTGATGCGGAGGCGCGGGGAGGTTTTGCCGAAATCGCTGATTGCCTCCCAGGTATGGGACATGAACTTTGATAGCGATACGAATGTTATCGAGGTGGCGGTACGGCGGTTGAGGGCCAAGATCGACGATGACTTCGAGCCCAAGCTGATCCATACGATTAGGGGAATGGGGTACATGCTCGAAGAGCCCGAGCAGAAATGAAGCGACTATCCCTAACTGCTCGCATGAGCCTGATGTTCATGCTTGCTGTGGTGTCCGTCCTGACCGTTGCTGGAGTGAGCTTCAGTGAGTTCAGTCGTCGGCACTTCTGGATGCAGGATCAGCAGACGATCACCGAAAAGCTCGACTCTATTCAACAAATCCTCATGTCTGCGAATGCCAATCTAGAGAGCAGTCACATTCGTTTGGAGCTTAATGCTTTACTTGGCGCTCACCATGAGCTCGAATCGATCATTACCACGACGGATGGCAATGTACTTTTCTCGAATTCAACCATTACTAATTTGCCGGCTCAATTTTCGCAGGAAAGTGCCAGCATGTGGGAGTGGGGGAATCATGGTCGGCTGTATAGGGGTATGACTGCTCGGGTTGGCCCACAGTCGGGGCCTAGCTCGGCAACCGCCGTCCTGATATTGGATGTCACCAGCCACTCTCACTTTTTCGTGACGCTAGAACGTTGGTTTTGGATAGGCTTGGCGATCAGCGCCATTGCAAGCGGCGCCTTGGGCGTCGTGGTTGTCAGAAGTGGCTTGCGACCGATACGACAAGTTACCGCAGTGGCGGCATCGATGTCAGCAAAGTCCTTGAAAGAGCGTATCCCACTGGACCCCGTACCCTCTGAACTTCAAGAATTAGTAAGCTCCTTTAATGAGATGCTGGCCAGGCTAGACGATTCGTTTATGCGCCTCTCCAATTTTTCAGCGGATATTGCCCATGAGCTCCGCACCCCCATTACAACACTACTCACGCACACCGAGGTGATCCTCGGAAAAAAGCGCAGCATTGATGACTACGAGGAAAATCTCTACTCCAATCTTGATAGTTTGCATCATATGTCAAGAATGATTGATGACATGCTCTTCTTGGCAAAGTCTGACAATGGACTTATCACTCCTGGCTCGGCCAAGATCAATCTTGAGGAGATTGTGCGGAGGCTCTTCGAGTACTACAGCCTGCTGGCAGAGGAGCGCGGCATTGAGCTTCGCCTCAATGGTTCGTCTTGTATCCAGGGCGATAGCCTGATGCTGCATCGAGCCATTTCCAACTTGCTATCGAATGCGGTTCGTTACACCCCAGCGGGTGCAACAATCGAAGTTTTTATTGAGAGTAACGCCAATACCGTGACTCTCTCGGTCGTCAATCCTGGAGAGACAATTCCTTCCGAGCACCTGAAGAAGCTCTTCGATCGCTTCTATCGTGCCGACCCCGCGCGTCGAGAGGGGGAATCGCATAATGCAGGCCTTGGCCTCGCGATTTCACGTTCAATTGTCGAGGCGCACCATGGCCGCATCTGGTGCACCTCATCAGACGGAATGACAGCATTCCACCTGGAATTTCCACATCGCCCTTGATGGTGCGATGTCCGGGCTAGCGGCGCGTCTTGTTGAGTTCAAAACACGCTACTTGAAAGCCCCCGGCGGGAAAGCCCATTCGGCTATTGGGCTGCCGGATAGTTGGCGACAACCTCGTCGGTGCCGTCGCGGGTAAGCCCAATGATCTGGTAAGCCTGCTTGGTCTGCCCCATTTCCATGCCAGGCGAGCCGACGGGCATGCCTGGAGCCGCGATCCCAAGCAGTTCCGGACGCTTCTCCAGCTCGTGGATCTGCGCCACCGGAACATGCCCTTCGACGAATTTTCCACCGATCACTGCGGTGTGGCAGGAGGACAGACGCGGAGCAACGCCTACGCGCTGCTTGACCGCACTCATATTCGGCTCGACATGGTCGTTCACGCTGAAGCCATTGGCCTCCAGGTACTTGATCCAGCTCTTGCAGCAACCGCAGTTGGGGTCGCGGTAGACGTCGATAGTTGTGGCCGCCTGGGCGATGGAGGCCATGAACAGCCCGGCCATTGCGGTCAAGCGAAGTGCCTTGTGCATGATGCGTCCTCCCTTAGTGGCAGCAGCAGGAACTGCCACCGCAGCCGCGCGCCTTGCCACCTTCCGGGGCCTGGGCCGATGCTTCGAGCTTGGCGGGATAACCGGCATCCTGCAGCGCGGCCATCAGTGCTTGGGCATCGACATCCCCACTGACGCGCACCCGACCTGCGGCGAGGTCGACCGACACCTCGGCAACCCCTGCGACTGGTGTCAATGCATCATTCACGTGGCGAACGCACGAAGCGCAACTCATGCCTTCAACGTGCAGATCAATACTTTTCATCGTGGTGACTCCTCAACAAGTAACCTTATCGTCCGGAACACCGGCAGAACATATCCGGGATATGGAGCTATCCTCGACCTTGCCATAGTGGCAAGGTCAAGCCTCCAGCACTTAGCCTTCGATCGAGACCTTACGCAGGCGCACGGCATTGAAGACGACCGATGCCGAACTCACGCTCATGGCCAACGCAGCGATAATTGGGGACAGTAGGTGCCCCGTCAGGGGGTAGAACAACCCAGCAGCCAGGGGGATGCCCATGGCGTTGTAGGCGAAGGCGAAGGCCAGGTTCTGGTGCATGTTGCGCACCGTCGCCATGGATAGGTTACGGGCGCGGAGAATGCCGAGCAGGTCGCCTTTGACCAGGGTAACTTGGGCACTATTCATCGCAACGTCGGTACCGGTACCCATGGCAATACCAACATCGGCGCGCGCCAGGGCAGGCGCATCGTTGATGCCGTCGCCGGCCATAGCGACACGATGCCCAGCCGCCTGGAGGTTGGCGGTCAGGCGCTCCTTATCCTGTGGCTTGACCTCGCCATGCACTTCTTCGATACCCAATTGGCGGGCCACCGCACGCGCCGTGGTCGGACCGTCGCCAGTGGCCATAATGACCCTGACGCCAGCATCCTGAAGGTATTGCACGGCCTGCCTGGAGGTCGGCTTGATTGGGTCAGCTACCGCCAGCAAGCCGGCCAAGGTACCGTCTACCGCCAGGTACATGATGCTTGCGCCTTCTCTACGCAGTTGTTCGGCACGTGCTTGCAGGGCCTCGCAGGACACGCCCGCATCGGCCAGCAAGGCAGTGTTGCCCAGCAGCAGGCGCCTCCCATCGACCCGGCCTCGCACTCCAATCCCCGAGGCGCTCTCGAACTCATCCGTTTCGCTCAACGCCAGCCCCTGCACCCTGGCCTGATCGACAATGGCATGCGCCAGTGGATGCTCACTGCCTTGGTCAAGGCTGGCGGCCAGCCGCAGAACCTCTTCAGCACGGAAGCCGGACGCAGCTTCGACACTCTGGAAGGCCGGGCGCCCTTCGGTGAGGGTGCCAGTTTTGTCGACGATCAGCGTATCGATCTTGCGCAGGTTCTCGATGGCCGCCGCATCGCGGAACAGCACCCCGCTGCCAGCAGCCTTGCCCGTAGCGACCATTACGGACATCGGGGTCGCCAGGCCGAGGGCGCAGGGGCAGGCGATGATCAGCACCGCCACGGCGTTGATCAGACCAAACACCCAACTGGGCTGCGGCCCCCAGACTCCCCAACCAATCAGAGTCAGAGCCGCGATGGCGATGACGACCATCACGAAGTAGCCGGCAATGACGTCGGCCAGGCGCTGCATCGGCGCCTTCGAGCGTTGCGCCTGCACAACCATCTGCACGATCTGCGCAAGCATGGTTTCCGAACCGACCTTTTGCGCCTGCATCACCAGGCTGCCATGGGTATTTAAAGTAGCACCGATGAGCGTGCCGCCCACTTGCTTGAGCACCGGCAGAGGTTCGCCAGTCAGCATGGACTCATCGACAGCGCTTTCTCCCTGTACGACCAGGCCATCGACCGGAACCTTCTCTCCGGGGCGGACGCGCAATCGATCGCCTGGGTGCACATGGCTCTGCGGGATGTCCTCTTCACTGCCATCGGCATTGATCCGTCGGGCTGTCTTCGGTGCTAAGCCAAGTAGCGACTTGATGGCTGCCGAGGTCTGCGAGCGCGCCTTGAGCTCGAGCATTTGACCCAGCAGGGTGAGCGAGATGATGACAGCTGCCGCCTCGAAGTAGACGCCGATGCGGCCCTCCATCATGAAGTTCGCCGGAAAGACCGCCGGCGCCAGAGTGGCCACGAGGCTATAGAGATAGGCGGCGGCAGTCCCCAGACCAATCAGCGTCCACATGTTGGGGCTGCGCTGGAGCACCGAGCGCACTCCGCGCACGTAGAACGGCCACCCCGCCCAAAGCACTACCGGGCTAGCGATCACCAGCTCGACCCAGTTCTGCGTGGCACCATGGAATAGGTTCAAGGCATGCCCGCCCATGGCCAGGAGCGTGACAACGATAGTCAGTGGCAAAGTCCACCAGAAGCGCCGGGAGAAATCCCGGAGCTCGGGGTTCTCCTCCTGCTCCAGTTCCGGCAGCACCGGCTCCAGAGTCATGCCGCACTTTGGGCAGGTGCCTGGGCCGAGCTGACGTATCTCGGGGTGCATTGGGCAGGTGTACCACGTGTCACCTGCAGTTGTCGGAAGCTTAGTCGTCTCCCCATGCGCAGCAGGGCCATAGAGATCCGGTGCCGCCTTGAACTTCGACAGGCACTTTTCGCTGCAGAACCGGTAGGCCTTCCCGGCGTACTGCAGCTGATGCGGACTGTCTATTTTGACCGTCATCCCGCAGACAGGATCTTTCACTTCGCCGGAGGAGGTTTTGTTTCCGGGTAATGAGTGTGCATGTTCATGACCGTGCATGAGTCAGCCTCTTTCGTCGTCCTTGGGGGCATTGTCTGTTCCGCTATGATGGCCGTGGCCGCCGTGGTGATGGCCAAACAGGTGCATCAGGGGACACAGCAGCAAGATCGCGTATGGCAACAGCAGCGGGATATGACCGTAGTGCTCACGAGCCAGGTAGAACAAGGCAATGACCAGCAACATACCCAGGGCAATACCGGGCTTACTGCGCCAAAAGGACGGCGGAGGCTGATGGGATGAAGGCGAAGTGTTCATGAGTATTCTCCAGGGCGAAAGTGGGGGTGCTCCGTCTTGGCCTGAGGATGCTTCCGTCCTGCAGACCAAGGCTGGAGCCGCGCCATGTGATTACTGGGCTGGTTTCTGGGCTGGCTGGTCCATGGAGTGCTGCATGGGCATGCCCTTCATGTCCGACTGCGAGCCCATCATGCCGGCCTGCTGATCCATCATTTGCATCATCATTCCCATCATCTTCGAATCCATCATCTTCATGTGCTGGCCCATGCCTTTGCCGGCGCAGCCGTTCTGCATCATGCCCAGGCCTTCTTTCATTGCTTGCATGCCGTCATGCATGGCCGCCTGGCGCTCCTCTGGGGTTTTAGCGGCAGCGAGCCTGTCGTGAATGACCTGCATCTTCTGCATCTGTTCGGCCATGGCCTTTTCCTGGCCCTGAGTCGGCGCCGATGTGTTCTCGGCTTTCGTCGGCGCCTGATCGGGGTGATGTTCGTCGACAGCCACGGCAAGCAGAGGGCTGCTAATCAGTACGGCGGCGACAAGCGATTTGAGGGTGATGTTCATGGCGATCTCCAGGTGTTTCCACGGGTGAAATGAAGCGCAGCCGCGCCTAGTCGTGCAGGCGCAGCAAGACTGTGCGCCCGGTGGTCCGGGTGCACGGAAGGTAGGTCAATCGTTGAAGCGGACGAAGCTCAGGCGTGCCGGCGGCCGGGGCGGCGCAGGCAGGTGCATGGCGAGTGCGCCAAAGCGCGGAGGGATGACGGAGGGCAGGAAAAGGACGGGAAGCGTGAGCAGGAGCACCCAGAGAGCCTGGTCGAAGAGAAGATACCCCGGTGCCAGATTGAGCGCAGATGCGCTGTCGTCGCAGAATTGCAGGCAGCCACTGGCATGAAGCTGGTGCGCTGGACCGTCCAGGCTGGCCGAGACGTCTGCATGGACGAGTGCGGGGTCATGCGCCGGGTACGACAGACAGCCATGGCTTGCCGCAACCCCGAACGCCAGCACCCACAGCACCAAGGCTATGCGTAGCAGCGTGCGTTGATGGTTCCGGAACCAGGTCATCTGCTCAGCCCGTAGCAAAAGTAAGTTAGACATTACCGCTGGCAGCTCTGCGACACTTGATTCGGATCAAACAAAGCTGCTGGTTTCACAACAGTCTAGATACCGACATGGGCCTCCGCCTTGGGTCGGAAGCTGGGACCTCACGATCTGATTACATGACCACCCCATTCTTGACCTCAAGGGCGCGCTCCATACTCCCGTCACGCTCGCCAAATAGAATCTTGGTCTCTTGCATTAGCCCCACCTGCTCATGGCACGCGGATTCAAATAAAGTGCAGCAATAGGGGGCCGATTGAATTAGTCAGATCACGAAGATGCCAGATTAATTCAAGCAGAATTAAGTCCAATCAGACAGCGCTGCTGGGCTTGTCGGCAGGCATAAGCAGACGCCTCAAATGAAAAAGCGCCGAGGGCAAGAGGGCCAACGGCGCTTTCAGTGCAGTGGTCTTCGACGCCACTTAGGGCTGCAGCCAAGACTCGACAGCGTCATTGCCAAACTCTGCTTTCCAGGCCTTAAGAACCTTGTGATTCCCCCCCTTGGTCTCAACGACCTCGTTGGTGTGTGGATTCTTGTAGACCTTGATCGTACGAGCGCGACGGCCAGGTTTGGCGGGGCGGGTACGCAGGCCGCGCTGGGAGTCAGGATCGAGAATCGCGATGATGTCCTTGAGCGACTTGCCATAGCTACTGAGGAGATTCTTGAGTTTCTCTTCGAACTCAATCTCTTTCTTCAGGCCAGCATCATTCTTCAGAGACTCAAGATAAGCCAACTGATCGGCCAAAGCCTTTTCAGCTGCACGGAACTCAGCAAGCCTGGACATATACCACTCCAACTCAAGAACAATAAAGTCCCCCAATTCTAAAGCAGAGAAGCAGGGCTGGCTACAAGCAGAAGAATACAATCTCAGGCTGCGGACGCCTTCCTAGGGGCGCGTGGCTTACGCTCTTTCACAGGCTTTGCTGTCGCGTCAGCCGCCTTCTTTTTCCTCTGCCGAACATCTTTGTCCTTCGGTTCAAACCCAAGAATCACTCCAATATGCCGAACTTTGAAGGGTGTTCCTGAACGATCATGCTTGTGTGTCGAATTGAAGACGAATGTGCTGCGAGTCGCGTTATCATGGTCAGAGTAATCTTGAAGGCCCCGACCTTGCAGATCTGCTCGCCAGTTCTTGATGACATCTGCAGCGTTGTTAGTCTTGATATAAATTAACAGGCCGCCGCAATCTTGCCCCTCGTCCCCAGTCGAGTACCTAGTACAAAGTTGTTGAAAACCTTGGAACAAGTAGTCGTAGCCGCTATGAATCTTTGCTTCGCCGATCCATAAAAAATTCCTGCGGTGTCTCACCGCAATATCAGAGTGCCCGCCAATCTTCTCATCGTGAGTGGCTTTATAGCCTAATACATTGAGTGTACGCTTCAACTCCAACGAGATACGATCCTCACCATCGTCCTTCATCAACTCCGGATTGAGTTGCATTTCAGCGATAATTGACTCCAAATCCTCATATAAGACATCAACAAAATCTTGATATGTATTTGCAAGCAAGCGCCGAGGAAAGTTGGCGAGTTCCGGAATGTATCCGGATAGCTTCTCAAGATCTTCAAGAGTAAAGTCTTTAAGCTCAGCAGCCATTACGCAACATCTCCTAGAATGGCCTTCCCCGGAGCGAAAAATGGATAGACTTTACTTTTGAAATCAGGGACAGGCTCGCCAGTCTCTGGGTTGTACAGAACACCTTCTGCCTGCATCTGCTCTAGGTATTCATCCTCTAGCAGAATCGTTTCATCCCCAATGATGAGCTCATATTTAACTTCTAGAGCTTGCAATCGCGCACCAGAAAGATACTGAATTACACGCAGTACAAAACCTGGATCTTGCGCCTCAAGAATCTTACAGATTCTAGAAAAGGTTAGGTGCTTCACAGAGGGGGTGGCGTACAGGAATTCGACGATAATTGCGGATGCGTCGGCAATTGGCTGCCCGCCGCAATCGTCAGCAATTAACTCGAGCAAGTACGCCTTTTCCACAATTACAGAACCTTGTTTAGCACGAAGTTATAATCGTCTTCGGACGCGCAGTTTAGCACATGAATGATATTGACGGCGGGCTCTGACTCGCTGGCAATAATAAAATTCGACGGAATGCTCACTTCGGGATGCCCATATCCTGAGGGGGACAGCCAGTGCTTGGAAATCTGGTGAATATTCAACCCTTTAACCGCATCGGCGCCACCGTTGTGGTAAGGGTCGGATCGAACGTCCATGGTCTTGTGGCGCATCCTTTCGTGGTACATTCCTGAGGCGTCAGTCAGGTGACCGAGTTCACCCACTATTCCATCTTTGTCAGCATAGAGCCTGTCGAGTGCGTCATAGAAATTGACGGGGGCCGGCCACTGCAACTTGCTCGAAAATACATCCTTGTATTTATTTTGAATTACCAGCCTTATGCGATGAAGCCTTTTTTGTACATCATCGCTATTGAATTTCTTGATGCCATCTACCCTGATTTCAAGCGTATTATGGACTTTAGAGATAGAGACAGAGTCAAAGAGCTGGACAGGAGTCCGACGGATGCCGATTAGCTCATCGAAACTTCCGTAATTCTCCCGCGCCTCCTCGTCCATCAGCTCTGCAGGGAGCTCGGCACGTTCGGTAAGATTTTGGCGAGAGCAGAAAATGAAGTTAGAGCCTCCCACAAAGTCCCATTGATCAACGCAGGTCACTTCAAGTGGCGCTTCCAGAAGCTCATCGCGAGAGAGTGGTACTGGGAAGGACTCGAGATATGGCGACTCGGAGTCAATAAAGTCTGTGGATAGAGCGATAAGCAAGTCCGCAGTCAGGGACTTGCCAAGATCGTAGATTACAACTGCTTTATCGGTGTAGAGCGTGAGCTCGTCGTGGATGGTCTGGATTGTATCCAGAAACTCATCTTTCTTGGCCGGATCTTTAACATACGGCTCTAGCTTTTTTACCGTGGCGGCCCAGCCAGTAGACACTGGCAGTTCATTTGCCTTCAGTGCATTTCGAAAGCTAATAAACGAAATGTCACGTGCCTGAAGGGCTGCTATTAATTCAAAAGCCGTCATAAGCCTTCCTTGCATTTAGTGTTACGCCCTGGCTTGGCTGTCATGATTCGGTTGATTTCAGCTCTTTTCGGCCAATACGGCCAGCAATTTAAATGCAGCCGAAATCGTTGGCGTAGGCGGGCCAAGGAAACTGAAAAATAAGGACAAGGGGGCGAGGGGCGGGCGCTGCGAGTGCGCGGTTGATAGCGAACGGCATCCTTGCGGTCTCCCTTTATTCGTCCTTGATCAGTAACGCTGCTAGTGACTCTAGTCTTCGCCATTCTCTTAGCGTCAGCACTTTGACGCAAACAGGGCTACTGCGAGTTCACTATGCCTAAGGGGGAGATGGGATAGCAAGAGTAGGCGTCTGATGCGCTGTGAGTCTGCAGATTTCTATCTCGCTTTGATTAGCTATTCTTCACTGATTAGCTGTACAGCTAATCACACGATTTTAGCTAATTTGTCCTGGCCTTCTGGCCAGCCAATCAACCTGGGTGACCGCATCTGCGATGGCACATTCCTCGGACAAGCACCAGCAATCCCCCTTCGAGCGAGAGATGCTTGGCCTGGTCAGGCAGGCCCTGACAGAGGCTATCGACAGAGATGTCCGAGTAGCCACCAGATCGACGATCACCCTCTCAGGGCGACCAGATGGCTTGCTCAAGTTCGACTGGGACGGAGAACCTGTGTTCGTGGCGATAGAGGTCATTCGAACCGCCTATCCCCGGGATATCCCTGGAGTGATGTGGCACCTCGATGCACTGGTACTACGCCGGGAAAAAGCAAAGCCAGGAGCTCTCATCAAGTTGATCGCAGCGGAGCACCTCAGCCCTGGTGCGAAGTCGATACTCAAAGATAACGGCTACGCCTTCTTTGAGCGCAGCGGCAGTCTTTTTCTGCGCATGAAAAAAATGTTCGTCAACATCGAGCGCCCAGCGAAATTTCCACCCCGAGCACAGGCTACTGACTTATTCACAGAAGCCCGAGAAGGGGCAGTACATGGACTGCTCAGGAACGCCTTTCAGTGGATGGCAGGTGCGGACCTCGCAGAGCTATCACAGACCTCCACCTACACCTGCTCTGTTGTTCTACAGGAGCTAGAGCGCCGAATGTGGTGCGAAGCCCAAGGCGCCAGCAGAACCAAGCGGCGCAGACTCATTCAGCCAGGACAGCTCCTCGACGACTGGGCTGCAGATTGGCAAAAGAGAAGCGTAAACAGATGCCGCGGTTACGTCTTCGTCGAAAACCCTCATCTGTTGATCGATCAGCTTGCCTACCTAGTGACGGAGTCTGGAGTGGACTTTCCTTGGGCTTTTACTGGAGCAGCGGCAGCCAATATCTATGCCCCATTGCTCACTAGTGTTAATTCCGCTGAAATCATCGTTCCACTAGGGTATGCGGGAATTCTGGGGATGGCCTTAAAGATGAAACCCGCGTCAAAAGGCAGCAACGTCACGATCGTCGAGCGTGGAGGCGCCGGTCTACAGTTTAGAGAGACCCATTCCGCGTATCCCGCCTACTTCGCCAGCCCATTCATCCAGTACCTCGATCTGCTTGATGGGCATGGAAGAAATAAAGAGTTGGCAGCCTATCTCCGAGAAAAAATGGAGCAAAAATGGGTGGCGGTCTGAAACCTCTTATCCCGAAGGGATCAGAGGTCTCAACCGGCAAAACGCAGCTATCTAACTAAGCACAAGGCTCGAAAAGGGCCGTCTGGAATCGTCGATTCGGCAGATGAACGCACCCGACATGTACCTAGCTTTTGTCCGGAACCTTTCCTTCGACGCCCACTGCACCGGCTAACCTGCCGGTGGGCTCTAGCTCCCGCCCCTTCGACAGTCCGACTCTGATAAGACGCTCTTCAAACTCAGTCATGCTTCCGGCCAGGTGTCTAGCTTCAGCTTGGTACTCGGCAATGAGTTGTGAATTTGCTTTCCGCTTTTTCTTGGACATTGGCAGTTCTCAGAGCGGTTTTTTTGATGCGGTTGCATCAGAGGGGCCTCGGTCATTTCGAATCAAATCGCCTTCCACGCCAGCTACATACTACCCCGCAGCTTCCTAATGCTCCCAACGCATCACGCACAAATGCTTCGAGCTGGCGTGGCAATGGCTGACAGCTAAGTGCCTCGGGATCGACCTTGGTAAGCCTGGCGATAGTAAACAAATCAAGGCTGAACCAACACATGAATCGCCAAAGGCCAAGTCCCTCTGTATGCGCGATCGACTCCATGAACTCCATAGTGCTGCTCGGTACAGATGCATCAAGGTATTCGCACCGCCACCCTGGAATACGTGCTGACCAGCCTTCTACTGCGGAATAGGCTCCGAAGAGGCAGAGCTTGGTCGAACGCTCAATGAAAGCTAGAACCTCCGGCGGCACTACGTTCGCTGCGTCTTGACGCCTGCTCGGCGGAAGGCTCCCGAGGTGCCGCAAGCATTCAGCTACCAGGTCCTCCAGGACGCAATCGCGTACGTTGAACTTCTGATCGACAACGAAGGTGATCGCTCGTTGGCAGGAAAAGAAGAGTGCCTGTCCGGTTCTGAAGGGCATTTCAGGGGCCTTGTCAGTCAGCGGGCAGATTACGAAGCGCGCTGGAGATGAACCTCGGCATCGAACACCATTGCTGTCGGAGTGCAAAACTCGGGGCGCTCAGACGTCGCCGTTAGATAGCTCTGCCCTCCTTCGACGCGAATGCTGTATCCGGCCATCTCGCCATGCCTGTCCACAACTTCACTAACTTCAAGCAGAGGCTCCATGAGCCAGTGGCCTGCTGAGTTCACAGCAGCAGGGGTGACGACCAAGGCCTCCTCAATCCAAAGCCTTTTGCCGATCTTCGCCACGAAATCCTGGAGCTCTTGGACGGTAGGGATGAGCATCATGCTGCGGTACGACGCCTTGCCATGCGCTCGAACTATTTGGAGATAGAACCAGGGCAGGATCAGGTCCTGCTCCACGAGAGACCAGAGCTGGTCCCCATTAGAGCCTCGAAGTAGCCCGCCGAAAAATTCCGATTTGCGGTTCGTCAGGAACACAGCAGGACCCTCCTAACCTTAATGAGAAGACGTCAATGAACAATATATTTTGTAGTCATATATTGTTCAATGCCGCTTCATCCTTCCTTTTTGTGGAATCACAAAATGGAAGTCAGAGAGGCATTCGGCAAAGCGTTGCGACTGGCACGAATTAAACGGGGGCTGACTCAAGAAGATTTCTCTGTGGTTAGCAGCCGTACCTTCGTGAGCTTGCTGGAGCGAGGAGCCACCGCTCCAACGATCGACAAGATCGAGGATCTATGCAACGTACTCGCCGTTCACCCAGCCACGCTGTTCGCCATCACTTACCTCATCAAGGAAGGCACCTTGGAAAGCCGAGAGAGGACACTGCAGCGCGTGATACAAGAGCTAGACGATCTCCTGAGCTGACGGCACTGAAACAGGCGCACCCCGCACATTTAGGACTCAGAATTTATGACAACCCCAAATATCATTGATCTGAAATTGTCTTACAAATCAGATTAATACATGATTATTTAGGATTTCCAGGATGCCCCTGGGGTAACTAA
>NZ_JBLUQC010000025.1:0-59112 GCF_048068435.1 Pseudomonas sp. NY15437 | reverse complement strand
TCGAATCTCTGTAAGTACTTGATTTTCAAGTTCTTTCAGCGCTTCGTCGCTGGGAGTGGTGCGCATTATAGGGAGTTTAAATTGGCCGTCAACGGCTAATTTAAACTTTCTGCAAAAAACTGTCCGGCCGATCAGTTTATGGCCATCCCCTGCCCTGCGAGCCGGCGTTCCTGGCGCAGCAGGTAGGTGCCGACCAACAGGCCCACCGCGCACAGCGCCACGACGTAGTAGGCCGGGCCGAGCGGGTCTTCCTTCATCAGCAGGGCAACCACCATGGGCGTCAGGCCGCCGAAGATGGCGTAGGCCAGGTTGTAGGAGAAGGACAGGCCGGTGAAACGCACCACCGCCGGGAAGGCGTTGACCATCACGTAGGGCACCGCGCCGATCACGCCGACACACAGGCCGGTGACCGCGTACAGTGGGAACAGCCAGTCCGGATGGGCCTTCAGGCTGGTGTAGAAGGTCCAGGAAACGATACCGAGCAGGATGCTGCCCACTATAAAGGTGCGACCCGCGCCGAAACGGTCGGCGAGGCGGCCGGCCAGGATGCAACCGACGCTCAGGCAGACGATGGCCACGCTGTTGGCCTTCAGCGAGGTCGCCGCATCGAAGCCGTAGACAGTCTGCAACACCGACGGGGTCATGAGGATCACCACCACGATGCCGGCGGACAGCACCCAGGTCAGCAGCATCGACAGCACCACGGCCGGGCGATGCTCACGAACCACCACGCCCAGCGGCACTTCCTCGGCCAGTTGCTTGCGCAGTTGCAGTTCGGCGAACACCGGCGTCTCGTGCAGCCAGCGGCGCAGGTAGACCGAGAACAAGCCGAAGATGCCGCCCAGCAGGAACGGGATACGCCAGGCGTAGCCCTGCACTTCCTCGGCGCTGTAAACACTGTTGATCAGGGTCGCCACCAGCGAACCGATCAGGATGCCCGCGGTCAGACCCGACGTGAGCGTGCCGCAGGCATAGCCCACGTGGCGGTGCGGAACGTGCTCGGCGACGAACACCCAGGCGCCCGGCACTTCACCGCCGATGGCGGCGCCCTGGATGACGCGCAGCAGCAGAAGCGCCAGCGGCGCCCAGATGCCGATCTGCGCGTAGGTGGGCAAGAGGCCCATGATCAGCGTAGGCACCGCCATCAGGAAGATGCTCAAAGTGAACATCTTCTTGCGGCCGAGCAGGTCGCCAAAGTGCGCCATCACCACGCCCCCCAGCGGACGGGCCAGGTAACCGGCGGCGAACAGGCCGAAGGTCTGCAACTGGCGCAGCCAGTCGGGCATGTCGGCAGGGAAGAACAGCTTGCCGACGACGGTGGCAAAGAACACGAAGATGATGAAGTCGTAGAACTCCAGGGCGCCGCCCAGGGCGGACAGCGATAGAGTCTTGTAGTCGCTGCGGGTCAACGGACGTGACGCGGGCGCGGCAGGAGCGTTCACAGAAGGCATGGTGCTTGTTTTCTCTGCAGGCAAGGAGGCTGCGGCCGGCAGCCGCAGGTGCCGCACCATAGCAAATTGCGCAGAAGCGACACAGCGGCTGCGCCCGCGGGGATTTCTCGAAGTTCGGCGGTCGTCGCGCCGGTTCTCCCTCTATATAATGCGGGCAGGCCGATCAAAAGCTGTCCCAAGGCCTTGCGCCGGCAGGTGTCTTGGGAGAGTTTTTCCATCACCTCACCATGAGTACGCCGGGGGCAAGAGGCCCTTACCTATGATCGAGCTCGAACAAGAAGATCCTATCCCGCAGGGCGACCTGGCCCTGCAGATCACCGCCCTGCCGCGCGAGACCAACGGCTTTGGCGACATCTTCGGTGGCTGGCTGGTGGCGCAGATGGATCTCGCCGGAACCGCCATGGCCAGCCGCATTGCCGGTGGCCGCGTGGCCACGGTGGCCATCGACCGCATGGCCTTCCTGGTCCCGGTCGCGGTTGGCGCACAGCTCTCCTTCTATACCCAGACCCTGGAAGTCGGCCGCAGCTCGATCCGCATGCTGGTCGAGGTCTGGAGCGACGACCCGCTCTCCAGCGAATGGCGCAAGGTCACCGAGGCAGTGTTCGTCTTCGTGGCCATCGACGGCAGTGGCCGAACCCGCCCGGTTCCTCCGCGTCGTGGCTGATAAATGAAAACGCCGGCTCTCCTGCCGGCGTTTTCGTCTTCGCGTTTGCGAATCAGCGCAGCGGTTTTCCGCGCACCGGCGCACCTTCGGCCTTGTAGTAGGCCGCGGTGCTGCGCGGCAGTGCCGGGCGACCGCGTACCTTATCGGCGAGCTTCTCGGCCATCATGATGGTGGTGGCGTTGAGGTTGCCGGTGATGATCAGCGGCATGATCGACGCATCGATCACCCGCAGCCCTTGCATGCCGTGCACGCGGCCTTCGCCATCGACCACCGCCATGTCGTCCTCGCCCATCTTGCAGGAGCAGGACGGGTGGAACGCGGTTTCCGCATGTTCCCGCACGAACGCGTCGAGCTCGGCGTCGCTCTGCTTGTCCAACCCCGGGCTGATCTCGCGGCCGCGGTAAGGGTCCAGCGCCGGCTGGTTCATGATCTCGCGGGTGATCCGGATGGCGTCGCGGAACTCCTGCCAGTCCTGCTCGCAGGACATGTAGTTGAACAGGATGCTCGGATGCTTGCGCGGATCGCGGGAGGTCAGGTTGATCCGCCCGCGGCTGGGCGAGCGCATGGAGCCGACGTGGGCCTGGAAGCCGTGCTCGCTGACTGCGTTGCTGCCGTTGTAGTTAATGGCGACCGGCAGGAAGTGGTACTGGATGTTCGGCCACTCGAACTCCGGACGGCTGCGAATGAAACCGCCCGCCTCGAACTGGTTGCTCGCGCCCAGGCCGGTACCGAGGAACATCCACTCAGCACCGATCTGCGGCTGGTTCCACCATTGCAGTGCCGGGTACAGCGACACCGGCTGTTTGCAGGCGTACTGCAGGTACATCTCCAGGTGGTCCTGGAGGTTCTGGCCGACGCCAGGCAGGTCATGCACCACGTCGATGCCCAGGTCGCGCAGCAGCGATGCCGGGCCCACGCCGGAGCGTTGCAGCAGTTGCGGCGAGGCGATGGCGCCGGAGCACACCAGGACTTCGCGTCGGGCGCGGACTTCCTTCAGGGCGTTGTCGTTGCCATGCAGGTAGGTCGCCCCGATGGCGCGCTTGCCGCTGAAGAGGATGCGGTCGGTCAGCGCGTGGGTGACGATGGTCAGGTTCGGCCGCTCGCGGGCCTGGTCCAGGTAGCCACGGGCGGTACTGGCGCGGCGACCCTGCGGGGTGACGGTGCGGTCCATCGGACCGAAGCCTTCCTGCTGGTAGCCGTTGAGGTCCTCGGTACGCGGGAAGCCGGCCTGCACGCCGGCCTCGACCATGGCGTGGAACAGCGGGTTGTTGCCGGCCTTGGGCGTGGTGACGCTCACCGGGCCGTTGCCGCCGTGGTAGTCGTTGGGGCCGATGTCGCGGGTCTCGGCCTTGCGGAAGTACGGCAGGCAGTCGAGGTAGGTCCAGTCTTCCAGGCCCTTTTCCTGCGCCCAGCCGTCAAAGTCCATGGCGTTGCCGCGGATGTAGCACATGCCGTTGATCAGCGAGGAGCCGCCCAGGCCCTTGCCGCGCCCGCACTCCATGCGGCGGTTGTTCATGTGCGGCTCGGGGTCGGTCACATAGGCCCAGTTGTAGCGGCGACCCTGCAGCGGGTACGCCAGCGCCGCCGGCATCTGCGTGCGGAAGTCGGCGCGGTAGTCCGGGCCGCCGGCCTCGAGCAGCAGCACGCTGACGTCGGCGTCCTCGGTCAGGCGGGTAGCCAGTACGTTACCGGCGGAACCGGCACCGATGATGATGTAGTCGTATTCCTGGGACATGCAGGCCTTCCTCTTTTTCAGGCACGACACCGCCCGCGACGCGTGCGCGCCGGTGTCTGCGTGTTGGGGATGGCCGGTGGTCAGGGAGTCATGCCTGCGACCGGCCTTTCATGGCTCGATCGCGGCGATCAGAACACCGAGGTGTAGTCGCCCAGCTCTACCTGTACGGATTTGATGCGAGTGTAGTGAGCCAGGGTGGTCAGGCCGTTCTCACGACCGACACCCGATTGCTTGTATCCGCCAACCGGCATCTCGGCCGGCGACTCGCCCCAGGTGTTGATCCAGCAGATGCCCGCTTCCAGGCGGTGGATCGCCCGGTGCGCGCGGGCTAGGTCCTGGGTCACGACGCCGGCGGCGAGGCCGTACTCGGTGTCGTTGGCGCGGCGGATGGCCTCGTCTTCGGTGTCGTAGACGAGGATGCTCATGACCGGCCCGAAGATTTCCTCGCGGACGATGGTCATGTCGTCCGTGCAGTCGGTGAACACGGTCGGCGCCACGTACGCGCCCTTGCCGAACTCGCCGTGGGTGACGCGCTCGCCGCCGCACAGCAGGCGGGCCTTCTGTTCCTTGCCGGACTCGATGTAGGAGAGAACGCTCTCCAGGTGCGGGAAGCTCACCAGCGGGCCGAAGTTGGTGGTTTCGTCCTGCGGGTTGCCCAGGCGGATGCGCTTCACGCGCTCGAGCACCTTGGCCTCGAAGCGCGCCTGCAGGTTGCGCGGGATGAACACGCGGGTGCCGTTGGTGCACACCTGGCCGGAGCTGAAGAAGTTGGCCATGACGGCGATGTCGGCGGCGCGGTCGAGGTGGGCGTCCTCGAAGATGATCAGCGGCGATTTGCCGCCCAGCTCCATGGTGACGTCCTTGAGCGAGGAGCTCGACGCACTGGCCATGACCTTCTTGCCGGTGGAGGTGCCGCCGGTGAAGGAGATCTTCTCGATGACCGGGTGCTCGGTCAGCCACTGGCCGACTTCGCGGCCGCTGCCGGTGAGCACGTTGAACACGCCATCGGGCAGGCCGGCCTCGGTGTAGATCTCGGCGAGCTTCAGGGCGGTCAGCGGGGTGACTTCGCTGGGCTTGAAGATCATCGCGTTGCCGGCGGCCAGGGCCGGGGCGGATTTCCACAGGGCGATCTGGATCGGGTAGTTCCAGGCGCCGATGCCGGCGACCACGCCCAGCGGCTCGCGGCGGGTGTAGACGAAGCTGGTTTCGCGCAGCGGGATCTGTTCGCCCTCGATGGCGGGCACCAGGCCGGCGTAGTACTCGAGCACGTCGGCGCCGGTGACGATGTCGACGAAGCGGGTCTCGGCCAGCGGCTTGCCGGTGTCGAGGGTTTCCAGTTCGGCGAGTTCGTCATTGCGCTCGCGAAGAATCTCCACGGCGCGACGCAGGATGCGCGAACGCTGCATGGCGGTCATCGCCGCCCAGACTTTCTGCCCTTGCACCGCCGCCTGCACGGCGCGCTCGACGTCGTCCTTGGAGGCACGCTGCACCTGGGCGAGGACTTCACCGTTGGCCGGATTGATGGTCTCGAAGGTGGCGCCACTGGTGGCTTCCACGTAGCGACCGCCAATGTAGAGCTTCTGTACTTCGAATCGAGCCATGGTGCAGGTGTCCTCTCTTATAGGTGTCAGCGCAAGGCTGCGCCCGCTATCCGGGGCGCTTGGCCAGTTGTTGGTCGAGATAGTCGTAGGCAATCGCCAACGCCTGCTCGGTGTCGAAGGCGTCGCCCGAAAGCGCGCCCCGCAGCCAGAGTCCGTCGATCAGCGCGGCCAGCCCGCGCGCGGCGCTGCGGGCCTGGTCCAGCGGCAGTTCACGGCGGAACTGGCTGCACAGGTTCGAATACAGCCGGTGGTCGTTGATCCGCTGCAGGCGGCGCAACTGCGGCTGGTGCATGCTGCTGGCCCAGAACGCCAGCCAGGTCTTCATGGCCGGGCCGTTGACCTGGGAGCTGTCGAAGTTGCCGGCGATGATGGCCCGCAGATGCGAGCGCGGTTCGTCGTTGCGCAAGGTAGCGCGACGCTCGGCGACGGCCTTGCTCAAGGCCGACATCAAATGTCGCATCGTGGCGTCCAGCAGCCCGTTCTTGTCCTGGAAGTAGTGGCTGATGATGCCGTTGGAGACCCCCGCCAGGCGGGCGATCAGGGCGATGCTGGCGTCGCCCATGCCCACCTGGTCCACCGCCTCCAAGGTGGCGTGGATCAACTGGGAACGGCGAATCGGCTGCATACCGACCTTGGGCATTTCGTTTCTCCTCTTCGCCTGGACGTACCTGTGCCGTCCGGCGAGTTGTGGGCCAGTCTATTTTGTTTTTATTGAACGTTCAATCAAGTAAGAATAAGCTGCGCTCCGTGAACCTCTCCGAGCCTTGTGTGCAAGCTGGCCCGAGCCGTTCATCGCCGCGCCATTTTCCAACCTTCAAGGATCGCAGAATCCGGCTGGGAAGTGTCGGGTGGCAATGCTGTGTCTGTGGTTTGCGGCCCGTCGCCGTGCCTTAGTCGCGCTCGCCGGCGGCCGCCATGCGTTCACTGTCATGGGGTCATCCTCCAAATGAGTACTGCTTCGCCAATAAAAACAAACGAGCAGGTACGTCTGAATCCGATCGTGTTCTACGGTTCCACCGTACTGATCCTGGTTCTGACCGCCGCCCTCATTCTCTTCCCCGATAGCGCCGGGGCTGTCCTGAACCGTACGCAGGCGTGGCTGTCGCACAGCTTCGGCTGGTACTACATGCTGGCCATCGGGAGCTATCTGTTCTTCGTCCTGTGGATCGCCTTCTCGCGCTACGGCCAGCTGAAGCTCGGCGCCGACCACGAGAAGCCCGACTTCAGCTACGGCGCCTGGGCCGGCATGCTGTTCTCCTCCGGCATCGGCATTTCGTTGCTGTACTTCGCTGCCTCCGAGCCCATCGACCACCTCTACCATCCGCCTGAAGGCGTGGCCGGCACGCCGCAGGCGGCTCGCCAGGCACTGCAGCTGACCTTCCTGCACTGGGGCGTGCACGGCTGGGCGATCTACGCACTGGTGGGCCTGGCCGTGGGCTACTTCGCCTACCGCCACCGCCAGCCGCTGGCCCTGCGCTCGGCCCTGCTGCCGATCCTCGGCGAGCGCTGGGTGAAGGGCGGCGCCGGCCATGCGGTGGACTGCTTCGGCATCTTCGTCACCCTGCTGGGCCTGGTGACCAACCTGGGCATCGGCGCGCTGCAGGTGTCCTCGGGCATCGAGTACCTGACCGGCATGGAGCATTCGAAGACCACCCTGCTGGTCGTGCTGCTGGTGATGAGCCTGGTGGCCACGCTGGCCGCGGTGTCCGGCATCGAGAAAGGCATCCGCCGGCTGTCCAACCTGAACATCGTGCTGTTCAGCTCGCTGCTGCTGTTCGTGCTGGTCTGCGGTTCCACCCTGGAGCTGCTCAACGGCTTCGTGCAGAACCTGGGCGATTACCTCAACGGCCTGGTGCTCAAGACCTTCGACCTCTACGTCTACACCGGCGGCGGCGCGGGCAAGAACGAAGAATGGCTGGGCCTGTGGACCCTGTTCTACTGGGCCTGGTGGATTTCCTGGGCGCCCTTCGTCGGCATGTTCATCGCCCGTATTTCCCGCGGCCGCACCGTGCGCGAACTGGTCATGGGCGTGCTGCTGATCCCGCTCGGCTTCACCCTCGCCTGGCTCTCGGTGTTCGGCAACAGCGCGGTGGACCTGGTGATGAACCAGGGCGCCGTCGACCTGGGCAAGGCCGCGCTGGAGCAGCCGTCGATGTCGATCTACCTGCTGCTGGAGCACTACCCCTTCGCCAAGATCGTGATCGGCATGTCGATCTTCGTCGGCTTCGTGCTGTTCCTCACCCCGGCGGACTCCGGCTCGGTGATGCTGGCCAACCTGTCGCGCCAGGGCGGCGACCTCGACGAAGACGCCCCGCACTGGCTGCGCATCCTCTGGTCGGTGGTGATCACCCTGGTGACCATCGGCCTGCTGTTCGCCGGCAACTTCACCGCCATGCAGACCGTCGTGGTGCTGGCCGGCCTGCCGTTCTCGGCGGTGCTGATCCTGTTCATGTTCGGCCTCTACAAGGCCATGAAGACCGATTACGAAGCGCTGCACGGCCACGCGCCGGCGCCAGCCCTGGCACCTGCTGCCTGATCTCCCCGGCGGCGTCGCCCGACGCCGTCAGCCTGCCCCGGCAGGCCCTTCAGCCCGGCTCTCGTGCCGGGCTTTCTTTTGCCCCGCGCCGGTGCGGGGACGCTCACCCGCCAGGGCCGGCCCCTCGGCCTGATGCAGACGCGCATGATCTCGCTCAAGCACCCACGAGCAGGCGGGGCTATGGTTGCAGCCATACCCCTTCGCGAGGATCGCCGCCATGTCGCAACACCCGCTCTGGCAAGCCCTGGGCCGCCACTGGAAATGGATCGCCCTGCGGGGCGTCGCCGCCGTGCTGTTCGGCATCCTGGCCATGGTCTGGCCGGGGATCGTGCTGACCGTGATGGTGCTGTTCTTCGGCGCCTACGCGTTCGTCGACGGCCTGTTCACCCTGATCGCCGCCGCGCAGATGCGCGAATCCGGGCGGCCGCTGTGGCCCCTGGTGCTGGTGGGCCTGCTGGGGATCGCCGCCGGGCTGTTGGCCTTCTTCTGGCCGCAACTGACCGCGCTGGGCCTGTTGATGCTGATCGCCGGCTGGGCGCTGGTGATCGGTGTGCTGCAGATCATCACCGCGATCCGCCTGCGCAAGGCGCTGCAGAACGAATGGTGGCTGGGGCTTTCCGGCGCGGTGTCGGTGCTGTTCGGCGTGCTGATGATCGCCAACCCGGGAGCCGGCGCGCTCGCCGTGGCCTGGGTGATCGGCGCCTACGCGGTGTTCTTCGGCATCCTGCTGATCCTCCTCGCGCTGCGCCTGCGCAAGACCTCGACCTTCGATGCCTGAGGAGCGCGACTGGTGCCTGCTGCGCCTGGACGACAACGGTAACCGCTTCGTCATGCGCCGCCAGCTGACCCGCGCCGAGGCCGAGGCCCTGGCGCGGGACTACCAGGCCCGCGGCCATAAGCAGACGTATTGGGCAGAGCGGGCAGCGCCCCGCCCGGCCTGACTCAGCAGCCGGTCAGGCGCGCTTCCACGCGCTCGGCGGGGAAGAAGAACGGACGCAGGCGCACGCCCACCGCATTACCGAAGAACGCCGCCACCAGCCACAGCCAGCCGTGCAGGCTGCCGGAGGCGATGCCGCTGAAGTACGCGCCGATGTTGCAGCCGTAGGCCAGGCGCGCGCCGTAGCCCAGCAGCAGGCCACCGATCACCGCCGCGATCAGCGAGCGCGCGGGAATCTTCAGGCTCGGCGCAAAGCGCCCGGCAAGGCCGGCGGCCAGCAGCGCACCGATCATGATGCCGACGTCCATGACGCTGGTGACGTCCTGCCACACCGGCGCGGCCAGCGCCTTGGCGTTGGCGTCGGCCTGCCAGAAGGCCCAGTCGTGCACGGCAATGCCGAGGGTTTCCGCCACCTTCGCCCCCCACAGGGCGAAGGCCGAGGTGACGCCCCACGGGCGCCCGGCCAGCGCCAGGGTGGCGAAGTTCAGCAGCGCCAGCGCCACCGCGCCCCAGACCAGCGGCCAGGGCCCGCGGAAGAACCGGCCGATGCCCTTCTCGCCGTTGCTGGCGATCAGCTCCAGCACGCCATGGCGGCGGCGCTCCAGCACCACGCTGAGCGCGGCGATGGCAGCGAACAGCGCCAGGCTCAGCGCCAGCGCCGGGAACAGGCCCAGGGACTGCACGATGGAGGTCGGCGGCAGGGATGGCAGGGCGAACCACCAACCGATGTGGTGGGTGGCGACGACCGAGCCGACAATGAAGAACAGCAGCGTCACCAGCATCCGCGCATTGCCACCACCCACGGTGAACAGCGTGCCGGAGGCACAGCCACCGCCCAACTGCATGCCGATGCCGAATAGGAAGGCGCCGACGATGACCGAGGTGCCGGCCGGCGACACCAGCCCCTTCACCGGTTCGCCGAACAGGGTGCCGGCGGCCAGCGCCGGGAAGAACAGCAGCACCGCCAGCGCCAGCATCACCATCTGCGCGCGCAGACCGGCACCACGGCGCTCGCGGATGAACACCCGCCACGCGGAGGTGAAGCCGAAGGCCGCGTGATAGAGCGTCAGCCCCAGCGCACCGCCGATCAGGAACAGCAGGGCCTGTCGGCCACTCACTGCCTGGGCGAGGAACAGCGCCCCCGCCAGCAGCAGGAGGAAGGCAACCCAGGGCGCGGTGGACTTGCGCTCGGGGACGGTGGACAGGGCTAGGCTCATGGCGACTCCGGGTGTTTTCGAGAGGGGCGACATTTTAGGGAGCGTAGTGTCTGACGCCAACTTCGTAAGGCAGCTAAGGAAATAGCTGGAGGTTACAAGCAACCGGGAGTTCGTCCCGCCTCTGTGCCCAACGCTGGGTCCATCTCCCTCTCCCTCACCCTGGCTACGCGCCCCACTCCGAAGGGAGAGGGGACTGTCCGGCATGTGCTGAATGCTCGGCGCTCACCGGCTGACGCCGTAAAAAATCCCCTGCGCCGAACGGCTCCCTCTCCCTTTAGGGAGAGGGCTGGGGAGAGGGGCTCTTCATCTCCAGGCCTTGCGCAACGCCCTCAACGCCTCGGCAATCCGCGCCTCCGGCACGGCGGCGAAGCCCAGCACCAATCCGGCGCGTTCATCCGCCGGCTCGGCGGATTCCGGCAGCCAGTAATCGCTCAGGGCATTCACCTCCACCCCGGCGGCCGCCGCTCGCTGCACCAGCTCCAGCTCCCGCTCGCGGCTGTCGACGCGAACGCAGAGGTGCAAGCCCGCGTCCACCGCCGGCATCGGCGCGCAGCCGGCAACCTCCGGCCAGCCGCGCAGCAGCGCATCGCGGCGGCTGCGGGCGGCGCGGCGCATGCGGCGGACGTGGCGCTGGAAATGCCCTTCGGCAATGAAGTCCGCCATCACCCGCTGGGTGCCCACCTCGGAATGGCGCACGTCCAGCGCGCGGCGGCGGGCGAAGGCCTGCGCCAGCGCCCGCGGGACGACCAGGTAGCCCAGGCGCAGCGCCGGGAAGGCGATCTTGCAGAATGTGCCCACGTAGAGCACGCGGTCATGCCGGTCCAGCGCCGCCAGCGGCATCAGGGGTGTTCCGCTGTAGCGGTACTCGCCGTCGTAGTCATCCTCGACGATCCAGCCACCGCTGCGCTCGGCCCACTCCAGCAGCTCCAGGCGCCGCGCCAGCGACAGGGTGACGCCGGTGGGGTACTGGTGCGACGGGGTGACGTAGACCAGCCGGCAGTCCGGCAACTGCGCCAGCCGCGCCGTGCACAGCCCGTCGGCATCCACCGGCACGCCATGCAGGCGCGCGCCCGCCGTGGCGAAGGCATGGCCGGCGGCGCGGTAGCCAGGGTTCTCGATGGCCGCACCGTCGCCCTCGGCCAGCAGCACCTGGGCGCACAGCGCGATGCCCTGCTGGGCGCCGCTGGTGATGATGATCTGCCCCGCGTCGCAGTGCAGGCCGCGGGAGCTGCGCAGGTAGGCGGCGACCAGCTCGCGCAGGCGCTGCTCGCCGGCCGGGTCGCCGTAGCCCAGGCAGTCCAGTGGCGGGTCGCGCCAGAAGCGCGCCTGCAGCCGTGCCCAGGTATCGAAGGGGAACAGGTCGAACGCCGGCACCCCTACACGGAATGCCCGTGGCGCACCGGTGGGCGGCATCGGCAGATGGTGCCGCGCGAGGCGTTCCAGGGACGGCGCGTCCGGGCTGCGCGCTGCACCGCGCAGTGTGTCCACGGCCGGCTGGACGCGTTCCGCGACGTAGGTGCCGTCACCGGTGCGGCCCTCGATGTAGCCCTCCGCGTAGAGCTGCTCATAGGCGCGCACCACGGTATTGCGGGACACGTTCAGCGACGCCGCCAGGTCGCGGCTGGCCGGCAGGCGCGAACGGGCCGCCAGGCGGCCATCGAGAATGCGCTCGCGCAATGCCTGGAACAGCTGCAGCCCGAGCGGGCGCGCTGGGTCGAGGCAGATACCGGACGGGTTGAAGGGCAACGGCACGCTCATGGCGAAAGCTTCCAGGACAGCGACAATGGTTCCTTTGATTTCACCATGAATGGCTCTTTAGCAGAACCAATTCCCGACCTAGGCTGGAGGTATTCCAACGCACACAAGGTCGTCACCATGTCTTCCGCCGTCGAGATCCGCCCGATCAGCGCTGCCGATCATGCCGCCTGGCTGCCGCTCTGGCAGGGCTACCAGCGCTTCTACAAGACCACCATCGAGGAGGCCACCACGGCCGTCACCTGGCGGCGGTTCCTCGATGCCGCCGAACCGATGCACGCCGCCCTCGCCTGGCGCGACGGCGTCGCCATCGGCCTGGTGCACTTCATCTACCACCGCTCCTGCTGGACCCAGGGCGACTACGTCTACCTGCAGGACCTGTACGTCGCCGAAGGCCAGTGCGGCGGCGGCATCGGCGCGGCACTGATCGAGCACGTGTACGCCGACGCCCGTGCCAACGGCGCCTCGCGGGTGCACTGGCTGACCCACGAGAGCAACACCGACGCCATGTTCCTCTACGACCGGATCGCCGACCGTTCCGGGTTCGTCCAGTACCGCAAGATCCTCTGAGCCGGAGCGCCCATGAACGAGCAACCCCTGCTGAACTGGCACCCCGCCGCCAGCCCGGAACGCCGCACCCTCACCGGCCGCTACATCAACCTGGTGCCGCTGGACGCCGCCCTCCACGGCGACGACCTGTGGCAGGCGCTGCAAGGGCCGGACTCTGATCCCGCGCTGTGGGACTACCTGCCCTATGGCCCCTTCCCCGAACGCGCGCCCTTCGACGCCTGGCTGGCGGGCAATGCGGCCAGCAACGACCCGCTGTTCTTCGCCGTGATCGACCGCGAGAGCGGCCGCGCGGTGGGCCTGCTCAGCTACCTGCGGATCTTCCCCAAGGACGGCAGCATCGAGATCGGCCACATCGCCTATGGCCGCGTGATGCAGCGCTCGCCGGCCTCCACCGAGGCGGTGTACCTGCTGGCGAAGTGGGCCTTCGAGATGCGCTACCGCCGCCTGGAATGGAAGTGCAACGCGCTCAACGCCCGCTCCATGCGCGCCGCCGAGCGCCTGGGCTTCGTCTACGAGGGCACCTTCCGCCAGGCCACCGTGGTCAAGGACCGCAACCGCGACACCGCCTGGTTCTCCATCATCGACAGCGAGTGGCCACGCTGCGAGCAAGCCTTCGAGGCCTGGCTGGGCGCTTCCAACTTCGATGGCCAGGGACGACAGCGGACGCAGCTGGCAGACCTGCGCCTGCGCTGATCTTTTCATTCTCCGGGAACTGCCTGCGACGCAAAGGATCGGTGATACTGAAACTTTCGCATCGCAGTCCCGGAGACCACCATGAGCAGCGATATCCAGACTCCCCGCGTCGAGCAGGTACAGATCGATCAACTGTCCTGCTGGCGCATCCACACCGCCCATGGTGAAGCGCTGATCGCCCAGCAGGGCGCGCAACTGCTGAGCTACCAACCCCACGAGCAGCCGCCGCTGGTGTGGCTGAGCGAGACGGCCGAATACCGCCACGGACAATCCGTGCGCGGCGGCGCACCAGTGTGCTGGCCGTGGTTCGGCGTGTTCGAACGCAACCCGGTGGACATCCGTACCGCCTACACCGGCGACAAGCCCCCGGCCCACGGCCTGGTGCGCGCGGTGGACTGGCAACTGGACGACATCGCCGACGAGCAGGGACAACTGGCCGTGCACTTCAGCTTCGACGCGAGCCACGGCCTGCCCGGCTGGCCGCATTCGGCGCGGCTGGAGCTGGTGATGCGCTTCGGCGAGCGCCTGCGCCTGGAGATGACCACCCACAACCTGGGCGACAAGCCGTTGCCGCTGACCCAGGCGCTGCACACCTATTTCGCCGTCAGCGACTGCCGCCAGGTCAGCATCGAAGGCCTGCAGGGCAACCGCTACCTGGACGCCATGGAGAACTGGGAAGAGCGCCAGCAGCACGGCGTGGTACGCTTCACCGGCGAGACCGACCGCGTCTACCTGGACGTGGACAAGACCCTGGTGATCCACGATCCGCTGTGGGAGCGCGGCATCCACGTCAAGGGCGATGGCTCGCGCTCGGCGGTGGTGTGGAACCCGTGGATCGACAAGGCCGCGCGCCTGTCGCAGATGCCCGACGACGCCTGGACCGGGATGCTCTGCATCGAGACCGCACGGGTGATGGACGACGCCATGAGCGTGGCGCCGGGGCGCAGCGAGACGATGAGCGTGGAAATCTGGAGCGAGCCGCTGAGCCAGTAAACACTCGGCGGCCCGAGGTGTTGTAGGAGCGGACTCCGTCCGCGATTCAAAGGGTGCCAGGGCAGTTCGCGAGCAAGCTCGCTCCTACAGAGAGGCACCGGTGCGCTTTGCGTAGGAGCGAGCTTGCTCGCGAACCTGATGCCGTGCCGGCCTTGCCGACGGATCGGGGACGGAGTTCGCTCCTACGAAAGCCCGCTCTTACAGATCGCTCTTTTTCACCGGGCGCGCTTTGGCATCGTCAATGACGTCGGCCAGCCCCGTAGGGCGCATAACGCGCCAGCGTTATCCGCCGCGGACGATCCGGCGCATAACCTGTTCCAGGTTATTATCCCTACGTTCCGAGGCCTGCTACGGGTAGGAGCGGACTCCGTCCGCGATTGAAAGGGTGCCAGCGCGGTTCGCGAGCAAGCTCGCTCCTACAGAGAGGTACCGGTGCGCTTTGCGTAGGAGCGAGCTTGCTCGCGAACCTGATGCCGTACCGGTATTGCCGACGGATCGCGGACGGAGTCCGCTCCTACGAAAGCCCGCTCTTACAGGTCGCTCTCCTCCACCGGCCGCACCTTGGCGTCGTCGATGGCGTAGGCCGCGTCGGCCAGGTCGTTGCTGACCTTCTCGACCTTCAGGGTGCCGCTGACCCAGATCGGGCTGTAGATGTCGTCGATCCGGATGCCCTTGGGGTAGCGCACCAGCACGATCTGGTTCGGCGGCGGCGGCGGCACGTGGATGCAGGCGCCCGGGTAAGGCACCAGGAAGAATTCAGTGACACGGCCCTTGGCGTCGTTCTCCAGCGGCACCGGGTAGCCGCCCAGGCGCAGCGCCTTGCCGTTCAGCGCGGCGACGGTCTTGGTGGAATACATCACCTGCGGCAGCTTCTTGTCGGTCTGTTTCAGGCCGCCCTTGTTGGTGAAGGTGCCGTTGGCCTCGGGGCCGTTGTGGCTGATCTCCGGCATGTCCTCCAGCGCCTTGCGGTCGCTGGGCGGCATCAGGGACAGCCAGTCGGTTTCGGGGAGTTCGGCGGCGGAGGCCAGGGAAGTCAGCAGTATCAGACAGCAGGCGAGCAGTGGTCGGCGCATCGTGGACTCGAAGGGCCCGGTCGGGCACAGGCGGTAAGGGCTTCCTGCGCCCTCCCCCGTGGCGGGAGAGGGGCGGAAATCACCGTCAATTCTTCTTGATCAGCCCGTAAATGACCAGCAGCACGATGGCGCCGATCACCGCGCCGATGAAACCTGCCGCCTGGCCGGCCGCGTAGATGCCCAGTGCCTGGCCGCCATAGGTGGCCAGCAACGAGCCGCCGATGCCGATCAGGATGGTCATGATCCAGCCCATGCTGTCATCGCCCGGCTTGATGAAGCGCGCGATGAGTCCGACGATCAGGCCAATGACGATGGTTCCGATGAAGCCCATGACAGTCCCTCCTTGTGGGTTGAGCGCGGTAAGTGCGCGCCTGTCATGGGACAGTGTAGGAAACGCCAGCGTTCCGTGTATTGCCGCGATCCAGAGCGACCGGGCGTGTTTCGCGGGCCTTACAGGGCCGTTGCTGCGCCCATGAAAAAAGCCGCGTCAGTGAATGACGCGGCTTTCATCGGTCACCTCGATCGTCCCGCCGTCAGGCCTTGGCGATCAGCGCCTCGACCTCGGCGATGCGCGCCTTCAGGGTCGGCAGGTCGGCGCTGCGCAGGGTGGCATGACCGACCTTGCGCCCGGCCTTGAAGGCCTTGCCGTAGTGATGCAGGTGGCAGTCGGCGACGTTCAGCACCTCGGCCACGGGCGGCACTTCGCCGATGAAGTTGAGCATGGCGCTCTCGCCGACTTTGGCGGTCGAGCCCAGCGGCAGGCCGGCGATGGCCCGCACGTGGTTCTCGAACTGGCTGCACTCGGCGCCTTCGATGGTCCAATGCCCGGAGTTGTGTACGCGCGGGGCGATCTCGTTGGCCTTCAGGCCGCCGTCGACCTCGAAGAATTCGAAGGCCAGCACGCCGACATAGTCCAGCTTGTCCAGCACGCGGCCGACGTAGTCCTCGGCCAGCGCCTGCAACGGGTGGTCGGTGCTCGCCACGGAGAGGCGCAGGATGCCGTTCTCGTGGGTGTTGTGCACCAGCGGGTAGAAGCGCGTCTCGCCATCGCGGGCGCGCACCGCCACCAGCGACACTTCGCCGGTGAAGGGCACGAAGCCTTCGAGGATGCAGGGCACGCTGCCCAGTTCGGCAAAGGCGCCGCTGACGTCCTCGGCCTTGCGCAGGACCTTCTGGCCCTTGCCGTCGTAGCCCAGGGTGCGGGTCTTCATCACCGCCGGCAGGCCGATGCTGGCCACCGCGGCGTCGAGGTCGGCCTGGGACTGCACGTCGGCGAAGGCCGGGGTCGGGATGCCCAGGTCCTTGAACATGGACTTCTCGAACCAGCGGTCGCGGGCGATGCGCAGCGACTCGGCGTTCGGGTAGACCGGCACGAACTGCGAGAGGAAGGCCACGGTCTCGGCCGGCACGCTCTCGAATTCGAAGGTCACCAGGTCGACTTCATCGGCCAGCTGGCGCAGATGGTCCTGGTCGCTGTAGTCAGCGCGGATGTGCTCGCCCAGGGCTTGCGCGCAGGCGTCCGGCGCCGGGTCGAGGAAGGCGAAGTTCATGCCCAGCGGAGTGCCCGCCAGGGACAGCATGCGGCCCAGCTGGCCGCCACCGATGACACCGATCTTCATGGTCGTACTCAGGCCTCGCGCGGATCGGGATTGTCCAGCACCGTCTCGGTCTGGGTGGCGCGGAATTGCTTCAGCGCCTCGTGGTATTGGGGGTACTTGGCGCCCAGAATGCTGGCGGACAGCAGGGCGGCGTTGGTCGCGCCGGCCTTGCCGATGGCCAGGGTGGCGACCGGCACGCCCGCGGGCATCTGCACGATGGAGAGCAGCGAATCGACGCCCGAGAGCATGGAGGATTGCACCGGCACGCCGAGCACCGGCAGGTGGGTCTTGGCGGCGCACATGCCCGGCAGGTGGGCGGCACCGCCGGCGCCGGCGATGATCACTTCGATGCCACGGCCATCGGCCTCTTCGGCGTACTGGAAGAGCAGATCCGGCGTGCGGTGGGCGGATACCACCTTCACTTCGTACGGAATGCCGAGCTTGTCCAGCATGTCTGCGGTGTGGCTCAGGGTGCTCCAGTCGGATTTCGACCCCATGATCACGCCAACCAGTGCGCTCATCGTCGTGCCTCTCTCAAGTGCGCTCTTGGGCGCGTCAGAAACCAACAAGCCACGACTCCGTGAGGGCGTGGCTTGTACGTGGCCAAACCGGCGGGCAGTGCCGGCTTGAAGGCGGCGCAGTATACCGCAAAGACCGTGGCGCAGTGCACTGGGCATGACCGTTGGTCCCGATTTCGTCATTCCGGCACCGACGCGCCCGCCGACGGCTTCGGAATCGACCTCGGAAAAGCTTGCCTCAGCTCAAGATGGCCTAGGCTCAGAGGCTCAGACTCGTCTGACACGAACCTGCCCGGACGGGCAGGTCCCTCACCCTTCAAGGAGCGAGCGCAATGTCCACGACCCTGCCCACGACCATGAAAGCCGCCGTCGTCCACGCCTTTGGCGCGCCACTGCGGATCGAGGAAGTCAAAGTCCCCCTGCCCGGCCCCGGGCAGATCCTGGTGAAGATCGAAGCCTCCGGCGTCTGCCACACCGACCTGCACGCCGCCGAAGGCGACTGGCCGGTGAAGCCGAGCCTGCCGTTCATTCCCGGCCATGAGGGCGTCGGTTTCGTCGCCGCCGTCGGCGCCGGCGTCACCCGCGTGAAGGAAGGCGACCGCGTCGGCGTGCCCTGGCTGTACACCGCCTGCGGCTGCTGCGAGCACTGCCTGACCGGCTGGGAAACCCTCTGCGAGAGCCAGCAGAACACCGGCTACTCGGTGAACGGCGGCTACGCCGAATACGTGCTGGCGGACCCGAACTACGTGGGGATATTGCCCAAGGACGTCAGCTTCCTGGCAATCGCGCCGATCCTCTGCGCGGGCGTCACCGTCTACAAGGGCCTGAAGGAAACCGGCGCGCGCCCCGGCCAGTGGGTGGCGATCTCCGGCATTGGCGGCCTGGGCCACGTGGCCGTGCAGTACGCCAAAGCCATGGGCCTGCACGTGGTGGCGGTGGACGTGGATGACGCCAAGCTGGAGCTGGCCCGGCGCCTGGGCGCCAGCCTGACCATCAACGCGAAGACGCAAGACCCGGTCGAGGTGGTGCAGCGCGATATCGGCGGCGCCCACGGCGTGCTGGTCACGGCGGTATCCAACAGCGCCTTCGGCCAGGGCATCGGCATGGCCCGTCGCGGCGGCACCGTGTCGCTGGTCGGCCTGCCGCCGGGCGACTTCCCCACGCCGATCTTCGACGTGGTGCTCAAGGGCCTGCACATCACCGGCTCCATCGTCGGCACCCGCGCCGATCTGCAGGAAGCCCTGGACTTCGCCGGCGAGGGCCTGGTGAAGGCCACCGTGTCCTCCGGCAAGCTGGACGACATCAACGCCATCCTCGACCGCATGCGCGCCGGGCAGATCGAAGGGCGGGTGGTGGTGGAGATGTAAGCCAAGCCCCGGTGCTTCTGTAGGAGCGAGCTTGCTCGCGAAGCAGATTCATCGGGGCACGTTGAAGATCAAAAGCCCCTCTCCCTAACCCTCTCCCGCAAGCGGGAGAGGGGACCGTACGGTACGGGGTGAAACCTTGGCGTCAGCCGGCACATTTGCGGCATCTTCTAGGAGCGGGCCATGCCCGCGAACGCGCCCATGGGCGCTCCCGCACCGCTATCTGCTGCATGGGTATCGCTTCGCTCCATCCATCCTAAAAAGACCACCCTGCAGAAGCGGACTCGTTCCGCGATGCGCCTTTACGCCGGCCTGCCGGCCGCATCGCGGATGAATCCTCTCCTGCACATCAGAACTCCACCGTGGTGGACAACTCGAACTGCCGCGGCTCGCCCACCGCCACGTAGAGGTTGTTCGCCGCCGACGGGTAGTAGGTGCGGTCGAACAGGTTCTTCACGTTGAACTGGAAGCCGACCTTGTGCCCGCCCAGCTGGGTGTCATAGCTGGCGAAGGCGTCGGCGACGGTGTAGGACGGCAGCTCGAAGGAGTTGGCCGGGTCGCCCGCGCGCTTGCCCACGTAGCGGGCGCCACCGCCCAGGCGCAGGTCGTCGCCGCCGAGCAGCGAGCCGGCGTCGTACACCCCCGTCAGCGAGGCGGTTTCCTTGGCCACGTTCTGCAGGCGGTTGCCTTCCAGCTCCGGGTCCTCGGTCACTTGCGCATCCAGCCAGGCGTAGCTGCCCAGCAGGCTCCAGCGGTCGGTCAGTTGGCCGGTGACATCCAGCTCGGCGCCGTAGGAGCGCACCTTGCCGGCGGTGCTGACGCGGCTGTCGCCGTTGGCGTCGAGCTGGGTGACCATCACGTTGCGCTTGCGGATGTCGAACAGCGCCAGGTTGGCGGTCACGCGGCCGGGGATGTCGAGCTTGCCGCCGATCTCCCAGGACGAGGCCTGCTCAGGCTGGATCGCCGAGTCGATCACCTCGCCGGTGGAGAGCGGCGCGATGGTGGAGTTGGGCTTGAACGATTGGGTGTAGCTGCCGTAGAGCGAGACCTCGTCGTTGACCTTGTAGACCACGCCCGCGCGCGGCACCCACTTCTGCCCGCTGATGTCGGTGTTGGCCTTGAACGGCCGGCCGCGCCCGGCGTACTGGTCGTACATCTGGTAGCGCCCGCCGGCCACCAGGATCCAGTGCTCGTCCAGGTGCCAGGAGTCCTGCAGGAACAGCGAGTCGCTGCGCAGCTTGTCGGTCTGGTCACTGTCGGCGGCGCTGACGCGGGTCGCCGGGGAAATCTGCCCGTAGACCGGATCGAGGTAGTTGAAGGTGGTGTTCTTGGTGTCACGGATCAGGTCGGCGCGGTAGATCTTGCGCTTCTCGCTGTCGATGCCGACCACCAGCTCATGGCGAAAGCCGCCCAACTGCAGGTCGCCGTTCAGGCCGGCGGTGGCGAAGCTGTCGCTGCTCACCGCGCCGTGAGTGCCGTCGACGCGGCGGGTCAGGGTGCCATTGCTGTTGACCTTGGTGATGCGCGCCTGGTTGTCGTCGTAGGTCTCGCGGGTCCAGCCGTAGGCGAAGTGCGCCTTCCAGGCATCGTCGAGGCGATGCTCGATGTCCAGGCGGCTGAGGTCGGAGCGGCCTTCGGTGATGTTGAACGGCTCGTCCAGACGGCGCGTGCGCGGGATGTCCAGCGGCCTGTTGGTGCGCGGGTCGATGGCGGTGCCGCGGTCGAACGGCGTCTTGAACTCGCGGTGCTCGTAGCTGAGGTTGACCGTGGTGTCCTCGCCGAACCAGGCCAGGGACGGCGCGACGAGGGTTTCGCGCTGCTGGCCGAAGTTGCGCCAGTAGTTCTCGTCCTGGTGATCGACGATCAGCCGGTAGACCAGGTTGCTCTCGCCCAGCGCGCCGGTGCTGTCGATCTGCGCGCCGCTGCCCTGCTTGCCGTGGGCGAAGGTCGAGCCGCGCAGGGTGAGGGCGTTGTACTGCTGCAACTGCGGCTTCTTGCTGACCACGTTGACCACTCCGCCCGGGTCCTGGATGCCGTAGAGCAGCGAGGCCGGGCCCTTGAGCACTTCGACATGGTCGGCGGTGGCGGTCAGGTTGCGGCCCAGCACCGAGGGTAGGCCGTCGCGCATGATCGAGCCGTCGCGGTTGTCGCCGAAGCCGCGTTTCATCACCGCGTCCTGGGTGCCGCCGAGGGTGTTGGCCTGGGTCACGCCGCTGATGTTGCCCAGCGCGTCGTCGAGGTTGCGCGGCTTCTGGTCGCGCAGCGCCTGGGCCGGGACGGTGACGATGCTTTGCGGGGTTTCCAGCACCGGCGTGTCGGTGCGGCCGATGGAGGCGACCGGCGCCGGCTGGTAGCCGGTGGGCTCGGCCTGGCCGGTGACGGTGGTGTCGGTGAGGCTCAGGGTGTCGTCGGGCAGGCGTTCCAGTGTGAGGGTGCGGCCGTCGAGGACGCGGAACCGGTAGCCGGAACCGGCCAGCAGACGGTTCAGCGCATCGCTGGCGCTGAACTGCCCGGAAAGCGCGGGGCTAGCAAGGTCGTAGGGCGCCTCGTCGGTGTAGGCCACGCTCAGGCCGGTCACCCGGCTGAACGCGCTGAGCGCCTGGGGCAGCGGCTGCGCCGCGATGGCGAAGCCGAATTGCGCCTGCAGCGCGGAATGGGCGGCCGCCTCCTGCGCCAATACGGCCGGCGCCTGCGCGGCAGCCAGGGCGGCGCCGAGGACAAAGGCGGCAAGCGGTTTCAGGGACAGTTCGGGGGCAGCGCGGCGCAACGGGGTCATCGGGAGCTCACTTGCTCGACAGGTCGATTCCATATGCGAATAAATCGCATTCATGACCACTACACGGAGCAGCCGCCTCGATACCTCACGGTTTTTTCGAAAATATTTTCAATGCTCAGCGGATCAGCACGAAACGCCCGAGCAACGCCTGCTGACGGAAACCCACCACGGACTGCAGCGAATCCAGTGCCGCCTGCGGGTCGGCGCTACGGAAGCTGCCAGTGACCCGGCGTTGCGCCAGTGCGTTGTCGAGCAGTACGAGGCGGCCCGGGTAGTAGGTGCCCAGGCGTTCCAGCACTTCACCCAGCGGCGCGCGGTAGAAGGTCAGCCAGCCCTGGCGCCAGGCCAGCGTGGCCTGTGCATCCGCGGGTTGGGCGTCGCCCAGCCGGGCGCCGTCGATACCGACGCGTTCGCCCGCACCCAGTACCACTTCCGGCGCGCCGGCCGCGCGGTTGCCGCGCACCGCGACGCGCCCTTCGGCGACGGTGACGCGGGTCTGCTCGCCCAGGCGGCGGACTTCGAATTCGGTGCCCAGCACCCGCGCTTCGGCCTCGCCGGCACGTACGACGAAGGGGGTGGGCAGATGCTTCACGGCGAAGAACGCGGCCCCGCGCAGCAGATCGACGCGGCGCTGCTCGCCCTCCAGGGACACGGCCACGGCGCTGTCGGCATCCAGCGTCAGGCGCGAGCCGTCGGCCAGGGCGATCTCCCGCACTTCGCCCGGCGCACTGACGTAGTCGGCGGACAGGTCGGTGAGCCAGTGGCCCGGCGACCACCAGCCGCCGGCCCAGAGCGTCACCAGCAGGCAGGCGGCGCTGGCCAGCGGATAGCTCCAGCGTCGGTGCTTGCCTTGGGCGCGGCGGGTCGCGGGGCGATCCATCTGCGCCAGATAGGCGTTCAAGGCATCGCCCTCCTCCGCGGCCAGGCGTTGCGCCGGCGCGGCGCTGGCCTGCCACAGCGCATCGACCTCGGCATAGGCGCGGGCATGTTGCGGGTCTGCCGCCAGCCACGCCTGGAACGCCGCCAGCCACGCTTCGCCGTCACGGTCCTGCAATCGCAGCAGCCACTGGCGCGCCTGACGCTGGGCGTCCTCGGGCGAGGGGGCGATGTCGGGCTTCATCGGTCGGCGGCTCCACGGCGAGTGGCCGGCGCGGCGGCCGTCAGGCTCGCCTTGCAGGCATCGAGGGCGCGCATCATATGTTTTTCCACCGCGCTCCGGGAAAGTCCCATGGCCGTGGCGATCTCGCCGTAGGTGCGGCCGTGCACGCGGCTGAGCAGGAAGATATGGCGGGTGCGCTCGGGCAACTGGCGCAGGGCGTCTTCGATCAGGTCCAGCTCGGCGCCGGCCTGCACCGCCTGTTCCGGCGACGGTTGCGCGTCGTCGTCATCGGGCAGCAGCGCGCTCAGGGTGCGGCCGCGCGAATCCTCGCCGCGCAGGTGGTCGATGGCCAGGTTGCGCGCGCTGCGCAGCAGGTAGCTGCCGAGTTCTTCCACCGGCGCCTGGGGGCGCTTCCAGAAGCGCAGGAACAGCTCCTGCACCAGGTCCGCCGCCGTGGCGCGGCAGCCGACGCGGCGCTGCACCAGGGCTTCCATGCGCGGGCGCTGGGAGAGGAAGACCCGCAGGAAATCCTCGCGCGGCAGCGCCTCGGCGGACGCGGGGGCGTCTGCCGAGCGGGAGTCGGCCGGGCGCTCGGGATGGGACATGGTCGGGTGCAGGCTCGCCAGCGGTCCGCGCCGACGCCGGCGCGAGGGAAAGACCCTGGAAAGCCGCAAATGATAATGCTTATCAAATAAACGGAACAGCCCCGATCGTCCGCCGCCCGCAGTGGATCAGGGCGTCTCGTCCAGCCCCAGGCCGCCTTCCAGCTTGCGCCACAGCAGGCGGATCTGCGCCTTGCGCACCAGGGCGCAGCGGTACAGGCGGATCTCCTGCGGCACGATCCAGTGCGGGCCGCCGCACAGCGCCAGTTCGCCGCGGGCCAGCTCGGACTCCATGCTCAGGCGCGGCACCCAGGCCACGCCCATGCCCTGCAGCGCCATGCTCTTGAGGCTGTCGGCCATCGCCGTTTCATAGACGGTGGTGTAGCGCAGGTTGCGCTGGCGCAGCAGCAGGTTGACCCCGCGTCCGAGGAAGGCGCCAGCGCTGTAGGCCAGCAGCGGCACGCTCTGGCCGCTGTCGAGGTCGTAGAGCGGCACGCCGGCGGAGTTCACCGCGCACACCGGCAGCATCTCGGTGCGGCCCAGGTGCAGCGAGGGGAAGACGTCCGGGTCCATCTGCAGGGCCGCGTCCGGGTCATAGAAGGCCATCATCAGGTCGCAGCCGCCTTCGCGCAGCAGGTGCACCGCCTCGCCCACGTTGGTCGCCACCAGGCGGCTGGCAATGTTCAAGCCCTCGGAGCGCAGGCGCGCGATCCACGCCGGGAAGAAGCCCAGCGCCAGGGAGTGCGCGGCGGCGAACTGCAGTACCTCGCCCTGCCCGCCCTCCAGGTGATGCAGGTGGCGCACCACCTGGCCGAGCTGTTCGACCACCGCGCGGGCGGTGACCAGGAACAGCTGGCCGGCCTCGGTCAGCTCGATGGGCGTGCGCTGGCGATTCACCAGGGTCAGACCCAAGGCGTCTTCCAGGCTGCGGATGCGCCGGCTGAAGGCGGGCTGGGTGACGAAGCGCTTTTCAGCGGCCTGGGAAAAACTGCGGGTGGTGGCCAGGGTGCTGAAGTCTTCCAGCCATTTGGTTTCGAGGTTCACATCCACTCCAACGCTCGAGGCGCTGATCGATTGGTCAGGAGCCGGGCGCGCGTAACACAGTCACACGCTCGCCGTCATCTATTCGTCACAGGGTACATTATGCCGTTCGTGCATGAGATAGCCTTTAACAGCATTGGCCGACGAAAGGCGAAATCCTTAGTCTACCGGGCATCGCGGCACTGGCCGTGTTCCTTTGAGACAATCTCTGTCATGTCCCCTGTTGCATCGTTCCGCATCGAGAAAGACCTCCTCGGCACCCTCGAAGTACCTTCTGACGCCTACTACGGCATTCAGACCCTGCGCGCTGTGAACAACTTCCGCCTCTCGGGCGTGCCGCTGTCGCACTACCCGAAGCTGGTCGTCGCCCTGGCGATGGTCAAGCAGGCGGCTGCCGATGCCAACCACAAGCTCGGCCACCTGCCGGCGGACAAGCACGCCGCCATCAGCGAAGCCTGTGCCCGTCTGATCCGTGGCGACTTCCACGACCAGTTCGTGGTGGACATGATCCAGGGTGGCGCTGGCACCTCGACCAACATGAACGCGAACGAAGTGATCGCGAACATCGCGCTCGAAGCCATGGGCCACGCCAAGGGTGAGTACAAGTACCTGCACCCGAACAACGACGTGAACATGGCGCAGTCGACCAACGACGCCTACCCGACCGCCATCCGCCTGGGCCTGCTGCTGGGCCACGACACCCTGCTGGCCAGCCTCGACAGCCTGATCCAGGCCTTCGCCGCCAAGGGCGTCGAGTTCGCCGGCGTGCTGAAGATGGGCCGTACCCAGCTGCAGGACGCGGTGCCGATGACCCTCGGCCAGGAATTCCACGCCTTCGCCACCACCCTGGGCGAAGACCTCGACCGCCTGCGTCGCCTGGCGCCGGAACTGCTGACCGAAGTGAACCTGGGTGGCACCGCGATCGGCACCGGCATCAACGCCGACCCCGGCTACCAGAAGCTGGCCGTCGAGCGCCTGGCTGAAATCAGCGGCCAGCCGGTCGTCCCGGCCGCCGACCTGATCGAAGCCACCTCCGACATGGGCGCCTTCGTGCTGTTCTCCGGCATGCTCAAGCGCACCGCGGTCAAGCTGTCGAAGATCTGCAACGACCTGCGCCTGCTGTCCAGCGGCCCGCGCACCGGCATCAACGAGATCAACCTGCCGCCGCGTCAGCCGGGCAGCTCGATCATGCCGGGCAAGGTCAACCCGGTGATCCCGGAGGCGGTGAACATGTGCGCCTTCGAAATCATGGGCAACGACCTGGCGCTGACCATCGCGGCCGAAGGCGGCCAGCTGCAGCTCAACGTGATGGAGCCGCTGATCGCCTACAAGATCTTCGACTCGATCCGCCTGCTCCAGCGCGCCATGGACATGCTGCGCGAGCATTGCATCACCGGCATCACCGCCAACGTCGAGCGCTGCCACCAGCTGGTGGAGCACAGCATCGGCCTGGTCACCGCGCTGAACCCGTACATCGGCTACGAGAACTCCACCCGCATCGCCAAGATCGCGCTGGAAACCGGCCGCGGCGTACTGGAACTGGTTCGCGAGGAACAACTGCTGGACGAAGCCACCCTGGCCGACATCCTGCTGCCGGAAAACATGATCGCCCCGCGCCTGATTCCGCTGCGCGCCTGATCATCCGCCCGGCGCGAGCCGGGCACGTCTCACCGGTTGAGGGGGAGTATTCCTCCCTCACCTTTCAGGGATTGGTTACCCCCGATCCCTTCTTTTATGCCCGGCGCGGCGGACCTGTCCGAAGCGCCACGTCTCACCGGTTGAGGGGCCCCTGGGCCCACTCTCCTTTAGAAGGGACACCGCTTACCCCGGTGTCCCCTTTTTTTTGCCTGGGATTTGGATACGACGAGAAGCCTCGCGGACGATTGGCTCCGGGCTCGGATCAGCCCTCACCCTAACCCTCTCCCAGAGGGAGAGGGGACCGTTCGGCGCAGATGAAACCATGGCGTCAGCCAGCGCAATCGGCTCCCTCTCCCTCCGGGAGAGGGCTGGGGTGAGGGGAAGCGCCGGCACGGACTCCCCGGCGACAAGACGACAGCGACTCAGGCCAGCAACCAGCTGTAGGAGCGAGCTTGCTCGCGAACTCGATCGCCTGCGGCAATACCGGTGCAGGGAGGTTCGCGAGCAATAACGAGGGCGTCCCCCTCGCTCCTACGAAAAGCAGAGACGCGCCAGGGCTCAATCCTGCCGTTGCAGGTGATCGAGAATCCGGCGGTTGAGAGCGGCGATACGCTCCACGGCGTCCGCCTCGTCGCACTCCTCGCCCTGCGCGCCGAGCTGGCGGGCGCAGAGGTTGAGCGCGGAGAGCACCATCAGTTCATTGCTGGTGACGTAGGGGAATTTCTTCTTGCTGGCGGTGATTTCCGCCTGCAGCAGCGCGGCCGCGTCCTGCAACCGGCGCTCTTCACCGGCCGGCGCCCGGACGCTGTATTCGCGCCCGAGAATGCGCAGGACGCGGACGCCGTCGCCACTCATGCGTGGGCGCGGCTGTCGCTGACGCGGCGGATCAGCGCCTGCAGGCGGGTGGCCGTGGCGTTGTGCTTCTCTTCCTGTTCCATCAGGGCCAGCTGCAGGCTGTCGTTTTCCTCACGGGCCTTGAGCAGCTCTTCACGCACGGCGGCGTTGTCCTGCACCAGCACGTCGTTCTGTTGCAGCAGTTCGGCGACCAGCTGTTCAAGTTGTTCGAGGGTGGAATCGAGCATGGGAGCCTCCGCAAAGCCTTTCAAAGGGTGCGGAGGATAAAGAAAGGGGCGCGGCGGGGCCAGCAGAAACGGGAATCTTCTGACAAGCCGTATGCTGTCAATTCAATAGCTTACGAGATAATTCTCGTGTTATTTCAATTATTTCCGGCTGCCAGTGTAGAAAATCGGCCGCAAGGTTCGCTAGCACACCGATGGTGAAGCAAATCGGTAGGAGCGAGCTTGCTCGCGAACCGCTTGACGCCGGAGCGGCCGGGTAATCCATTCGCGAGCAAGCTCGCTCCTACAAAGAGCTGTCAGATTCGAATCACGCCCTCTTCGCGCAGCAGCTTGAAGATCGCCTCGGCGCCCGCTTCGGGAGTGACGTCCTTGAGCACCTGCCCGGTACCGCCGGCGGCCTTGGCCGTGGCAGCCTTCATGCGCTCGGCGCCGGTCTTCGCCTTGATCACCTTCAGCCGCTTGGGCCGCGGGCGCGCCGGTTGCAGGTTGCCGTCGGCAATCAGCGGGTCGTCCACCACCTCCACCTCGTGGGCCTCCAGGTAGCCACGGCGGGCCGGGCCGAAGGCACTCTGGCGCGCCACAGGCGCGGCATTGTCGACGCTGGCAACGAAGGGCAGACGCACCTTCAGCCGGCGGCGCTGGCCGCGAGGCAGGGCTTGCAGCACCTGGGCGCTGCCGCCTTCCACCTTCTCCACTTCCGCCAGGCCGACCACCAGCGGCCAGCCCAGGCGCTCGGCCAGCAGGAACGGCAGCATGCCGGAACCTTCGCCGGTCTCCGCCTGGGTGCCGGTGAGCACCAGTTGCGCGTCGCTGTCGCCCAGGTAGGCCGCCAGTGCCGGCAGGGCGTCGGCGCCCGCGGGCTGTTCCAGCACGGCCAGTTCGTCCAGGCCCATGCCCAGGTAGCCGCGCAGCGCTTCTTCCCCGGCGTCGCCGGCATGCACCACGCGCAGGCGCTTGCCGGCCAGGCTCATGCCCAGCTCCACCGCGCGGGCGTCCTGGTCGGCGCGGCGCGCACGACCGGAAGCCGGGTGGGCACCGATGGAAACCAGGGCGACGATGTTCAGGTCATTCATCAGACACCTCAGAATCGGTGTAGGAGCGAGCTTGCTCGCGAAGCTTTGGGCTTGGCAGGTTCGCGAGCAAGCTCGCTCCTACGAAGGGCATTCCGGACTCAGGCCGCATCGCGCGCCGCTCCGTTGCGGTGGGCGTCGGCCAGGTCCATCAGCGCCTCGAGGATCGCGCTGGAGTCGCCGATCACCGAGAGATCGGCGCGTTTGATCATGTCGCAACCCGGGTCCAGGTTGATCGCCACCACCTTGTCGCAGGAACCGATGCCTTGCAGGTGCTGGATCGCCCCGGAAATACCAACCGCCAGATAGACCCGCGCGGTGACCCAGGTGCCGGTGGCGCCGACCTGGCGGGCGCGCGGCATGTGGCCGTCGTCCACCGCCACGCGGGAGGCGCCCTCGGTGGCGCCCAGGGCGACGGCGGCGCGGTGGAACAGTTCCCAGTCCTTCACGCCGTTGCCGCCGGAGAGGATGAACTCCGCCTCGGCCATGGGAATCTGCGCCGGGTCCACGGCCACCGGGCCGAGGTCCTCGATACGCGGCAGGTTGCGCGCGACGCTGGTTTCCAGCTCGACGACGCGGGCTTCGTGGCGGGTCTCGCTGACCGGCTCGGCGCACTCGGCGGCGGCCAGGATCAGCCGCGGCAGTTCGCGGTGCAGGTCCTGCTGGCCGGCGCCGGCGCGACCGACGCAGCGCTCGCCTTCGGCCTGCCAGACGCGGGTCGCCGGGCGTTCGCCCAGGCTGGCGGCCAGGCGGCGGCCCAGTTCGCCGCCACCGCTGCGGCTGTCGGGCAGCAGCCAGTGGCGCGGGGCGAACTGGCTGTTGACCGAGCGCAGCGCCAGCACCCGTTGTTCCGGGGCGTAGCCGTCGTATTCGTTGCCTTCGATCTGCAGCAGGCGGTCGACGCCGGCGGTATCGAAGGTGCTTTCCTTGTGCTCGCCGAACACCACGGCCAGCACGGCGCCGTCGCTGCCGGCGAGCTTGCGGGCCAGGCCCAGCAGGTCGCGGTCGTGGCTGGAAAGACGGCCGCCGACCATGTCCGGCACCACGGCAATGAGGAAGGCCGGCTGCTCGATCGCCACCAGCGGCAGCTGCACCACCTCCGGCGCACTGCTGCGCCTGCCGCCTGTGCCCTGCTGGCCACCGGAGCGGTCGATGCGCTTGATGCCGTTGGGGCCGATGAAGCCGACCGCGTGGGGGTTCTTGCGCACCACGCCGTGGGGGCCCATCCAGCGGCTCTCGCCACCCTGGGCGGACTGCATGGCCGCGTGCAGCGGGTGCAGGCGGTTGCGGGCGATCCACTCGGCGCGCGGGTCGCGGCGGATGATGTCGCTCATGCTCGTGCCTCCAGCGCGAAGGTGCTTTTCGTAGGAGCGAGGGGGACGCCCTCGTTATTGCTCGCGAACGGATCAGCACCGAAGTTTGGACGGTTCGCGAGCAAGCTCGCTCCTACAGGTTCACGGCTGTTCATCAGTGCACCTCCGCCGCTTCTTCACGGCGTACCAGCGAGGGCTTTTTTGCCGGCACCTCGGTGGCCTCGATGAGGACCTCGGCGACCAGTTCGGCAATGTCCTTGATCTCCGGGCGCGGCGCGACCACGCCTTCGAGCATCGCGGTGCACTGCGGGCAGCCCACGGCCACCAGCTCGGCGCCGGTTTCCTTGATGTCCGCCATGCGCATGTCGGGAATCCGCTGCTTGCCGGGGATGTCGGTGATCGGCGCACCGCCGCCACCGCCGCAGCAGCGCGAACGGAAGCCGGAGCGGGCCATTTCCTTCACCTCGATGCCGATGGCCTTGAGCACGTTGCGCGGGGCTTCGTACTCGCCGTTGTAGCGGCCGAGGTAGCAGGGGTCGTGGTAGGTCACGCTGTCGGCCTTGCTCTGGCCGAGGTTCAGCGCGCCCTTGCGCACCAGCTCGTCGATGAAGGTGGTGTGGTGCAGCACTTCGTAGTGGCCGCCAAGGGCGCCGTATTCGTTCTTCAGCACATGGAAGCTGTGCGGGTCGCAGCTGACGATGCGCTTGAAGCGGTACTTGGCCAGGGTGGCGATGTTGCGCTGGGCCAGGCTCTGGAAGGTGGCTTCGTCACCCAGGCGACGGGCCACGTCGCCGCTGTCGCGCTCCTCCAGGCCGAGCACGGCGAAGTCGACGTGGGCGGCCTTGAGGATTTTCACGAAGGACCGCAGGGTGCGCTGGTTGCGCATGTCGAAGGCGCCGTCGCCGACCCAGAACAGCACGTCGGCCTGCTGCTTGTCGGCCAGCAGCGGCAGATTCAGGTCCGCCGCCCAGTTCAGCCGGCCGCCGGGGGCGAAGCCGCCGGGGTTGTCGGTGGCGATGAGGTTTTCCAGCACCTCGGCACCCTTGTTCGGGGTCGCGCCCTTTTCCAGGGTGAGGTGGCGGCGCATGTCGACGATGGCGTCGACGTGCTCGATCATCATCGGGCATTCCTCGACGCAGGCCCGGCAGGTGGTGCAGGACCACAGGGTCTCGGCGTCCACCAGGGCCTTGCCGCCCAGCGCGACGATGGGCTGGTGCGGGCCGCCGCTGTGCTCGCCCAGGGGCTTGCCGGGGTAGGGGCTGCCGGCGAAGTTGGCGTCATTGCCGCCCGCCAGGCCGATGACCATGTCCTGGATGAGCTTCTTCGGGTTCAGCGGCTGGCCAGCGGCGAAGGCCGGGCACATGGCCTCGCACTTGCCGCACTGCACGCAGGCGTCGAAGCCGAGCAGCTGGTTCCAGGTGAAATCGGTGGGCTTCTCGACGCCCAGCGGCGCCATGGGGTCGTTCAGGTCCAGCGGCTTGAGGCCGGTGGAGCGGCCGCCGCCGAAGCGTTCGGAACGGCGGTGCCAGGCCAGGTGCAGGGCGCCGGCGAAGGCGTGCTTCATCGGCCCGCCCCAGGTCATGCCGAAGAACAGCTCGGACACGCCCCAGGCCACGCCGACGGCGAGGATGGCAGCGAGGAACCAACCGCCGAAGCCTTCCGGCAGGATGCCCGCCACCGGCAGGGTGGCGATGAAGAAGCTCGCCGAGAACATCAGCAGGCTTTTCGGCAGGCGCATCCACGGGCCTTTGGACAGGCGCGACGGCGGGTCGAGGCGGCGCTTGGCGACGAACAGCGCGCCGCAGAACATCAGCGCGGTGGCGGCCAGCAGGGCGAAGCCGAGGATGCGGTTGTGCAGGCCAAAACCGTGCACCAGGATCGCCAGCAGCGCGGCGGCGACGAAGCCGCCGGCGGTGGCCACGTGGGTCTTGGACATGTATTTGTCGCGCTCGACCACGTGGTGCAGGTCCAACAGGTAGCGGCGCGGCATTTTCAGCAGGCCGCCGACCCAGTCGACCTGGGCGGGCCGGCCACGACGCCACATCGCGAAGCGCTTCACGGCGCCCAGCACGGCAAGGCCGAGGGCGGCGAAGAGCAGGATGGGGAGGATGATGTTGAGCATTTCTGGTCTCCCTACGGGACCTCAGGGGGCACTGGGCAAGCTCCCTCTCCCGCTTGCGGGAGAGGGCGGAGGGAGAGGGTCTTCCCGGTCGGCTCGGTCACTCGGCCCACCGCCCTCTCCCCAACCCTCTCCCTGAAGGGAGAGGGGGCTGTCCGTGCCTGCCGGACATCACAAGGCGTGTCTTAGAAGTCCTTGCACAGACGCAGTGCGTCATAGATCGCCGCGTGGGTGTTGCGCTGGGCCACGCAGTCGCCGATGCGGAACAGCAGATACCCGTCGCCTGGCTCGCTGAGGCACGGCTGCGGCTTGATCGCGAACAGCGCCTCGACGTCGATCTGGCCCTTGTTGCGCGAGCCCTGCTTGAGCGCGTAGTACAGGCTCTCGTCCGGACGCACGCCGTTCTCCACGACGATCTGGTCGACCACCCGCTCTTCCTTCGCGCCGGTGTATTCGTTCTCCAGCACGGCCACCAGCTTGTCGCCCTCGCGGTAGACCTTCTCCAGCATCAGGTCGCCGGTCATGATCACTTCCTTGGGGTACATGCTGCGGTAGTAGGTCGGGAAGGTGGTGCCGCCGATGGCCACGCCCGGCTTGATGTCGTCGGTGACGATCTCGACCTGGGCGCCCTTGTCGGCGAGGAAATCCGCCACCGACATGCCGCTGAATTCGCAGATGGTGTCGTAGACCAGCACGTTCTTGCCCGGCGCGACCTTGCCGTCGAGGATGTCCCAGCTGCTGACCACCAGCCCTTCGGCGGCGCCCCAGTGCTCGTTCTGCTCCAGGAACGGATGGCCGCCGTTGGCCAGCACCACCACGTCGGGACGCAGGTCCAGGATGGTGTCGGCGTCCGCGCCGGTGCCCAGGCGCAGGTCGACGTTCAGCCGCGCCAGCTCCAGCTGGTACCAGCGGGTGATGCCGGCGATCTGGTCGCGCTGCGGGGCTTTCGAGGCGGTAGTGATCTGCCCGCCGAGCTGGTCCTTCTTCTCGAACAGGGTGACGTCGTGGCCACGCTCGGCGGCGACGCGCGCCGCTTCCATGCCGGCCGGGCCGCCACCGACGACCACGACCTTGCGCTTCACGCCGGTGGTCTTCTCGATGATGTGCGGCACGCCCATGTATTCACGGGAGGTGGCGGCGTTCTGGATGCACAGCACGTCCAGGCCCTGGTACTGGCGGTCGATGCAGTAGTTGGCGCCGACGCACTGCTTGATCTGGTCGACCTGGCCCATCTTGATCTTGGCGATCAGGTGCGGGTCGGCGATGTGCGCGCGGGTCATGCCGACCATGTCCACGTAGCCGCCTTCGAGGATGCGCGTGGCCTGGTTCGGGTCCTTGATGTTCTGCGCGTGCAGCACCGGTACGTTGACCACTTCCTTGATGCCGGCCGCCAGGTGCAGGAACGGCTCCGGCGGGTAGGTCATGTTCGGGATGACGTTGGCCAGGGTGTTGTGGGTGTCGCAGCCCGAACCGACCACGCCGATGAAGTCGATCATGCCGGTGTCGCTGTAGTACTTGGCGATCTGCTTCATGTCGTCGTGGGTGAGGCCGTCCGGGTGGAACTCGTCACCGCAGATGCGCATGCCGACGCAGAAGTCGTCGCCGACTTCCTTGCGCACGGCCTTGAGCACTTCCAGGCCGAACTTCATGCGGCCTTCGAAGGTGCCGCCCCATTCGTCGGTACGCTTGTTGACGCGCGGGCTCCAGAACTGATCGATCATGTGCTGGTGCACGGCGGACAGCTCGACGCCGTCCAGGCCGCCTTCCTTCGCCCGGCGCGCCGCCTGGGCGTAGTTGCCGATCACGCGCCAGATCTCTTCCGGCTCGATGGTCTTGCAGGTGGCGCGGTGCACGGGTTCGCGGATGCCCGACGGCGACATCAGGGTCGGCCAGTTGAAGCCGTCCCAGCGTGAGCGGCGGCCCATGTGGGTAATCTGGATCATGATCTTGGCCCCATGCTTGTGCATGGCGTCGGCCAGGTTCTGGAAGTGCGGGATGATGCGGTCGGTGGAGAGGTTCACCGAGCTCCACCATTCCTGCGGGCTGTCGATGGCGACCACGGAGGAACCGCCGCAGATGGCCAGGCCGATGCCGCCCTTGGCCTTCTCCTCGTAGTACTTCACGTAGCGCTCGGTGGTCATGCCGCCGTCGGTGGCATACACCTCGGCGTGAGCGGTGGAGAGTACGCGGTTGCGGATGGTCAGTTTGCCGATCTGGATCGGCTGGAACATTGCCTCGAAAGCCATTGCGGCATCCTCACGGGATCAGAGGTTTCTTGTTGTCTGGCGGCCCGCGGGCCGCCGGTGCCGAAGTCGCGGGTCAGAGCGGTTTGACGACGAACAGGCCGTCGTCGTGGCCTTCCTCGGCGCCGCTGTAGACCTGCTCGGCGACGGTGCGGATGTCGCTGCCGCGCGCCTGGAGGATCTGGTCCATGGCGCCGGCGAACCAGCCGGTGAACATGTAGTCGACCTTGCGGTTGACCTTGCCGTAGACGTACACGAAGGCCGAATGCTTCAGGCGTACCTGGGCGGTGCCCGCGTCGAGGTCGATCTGTTCGATCTGGAACAGGCCCCAGCCACGCTGCGACAGGCGCTTCATGTAGTGCTCGAAGACTTCCACGCCGACCAGGCCGTGGCACTCGGCTTCCTTCTCGCACCAGTGCCAGGCGGACTTGTAGCCGGCCTTGTAGAGGATCTGCGCATAGCGCTCGGCGCCCAGCTCTTCCTCGATGCCCATGTGGTTGTTGACGAAGAAGTGCCGCGGTACGTAGAGCATCGGCAGGGCGTCGGTGGTCCAGACGCCGGTTTCGCTGTCGACTTCGATGGGCAGTTCGGGGGCGTGTTTGGCCATGTGTGCAGACTCCGGAATTCGTGTGTGCGGTTGCCCTCTCCCCAACCCTCTCCCTGAAGGGAGAGGGAGCTGGCCGTGCATGCGGAAGGTCAGGTGCATGCCGGTGGCTCTGCTCCCCTCTCCCGCTGGCGGGAGAGGGGCTGGGGGACAGGGCGCTGTTCGATGGAAAGTCGGTGTTATTCGCCCCAGACGTCTTTCAGGACGCGCACCCAGTTCTCGCCCATGACCTTGCGCACCACGCGCTCGGGCATGCCGCGCTTGAGCAGGGTCTCGGTGAGGTTGGGGAATTCGCCCACGGTGCGGATGCCCAGCGGGTTGACGATCTTGCCGAAGTTGGTGAGGCGGCGGGCGTACCCCTTGTCGTGGGTCAGCCACTCGAAGAAGTCCTGGCCGTGGCCCTGGGTGAAGTCGGTGCCGATGCCGATGGCGTCCTCGCCGACGATGTTCATCACGTACTCGATGGCTTCGGCGTAGTCGTCGATGGTCGAATCGATGCCCTTGGCCAGGAACGGCGCGAACATGGTCACGCCGACGAAGCCGCCGTGGTCGGCGATGAACTTCAGCTCGGCGTCGGACTTGTTGCGCGGGTGCTCTTTCAGACCCGACGGCAGGCAGTGGGAATAGGTGACGGGCCTCGATGACTCGAGGATGACTTCCTCCGAGGTCTTGGAGCCGACGTGGGACAGGTCGCACATGATGCCGACGCGGTTCATCTCCGCGACGATCTCGCGGCCGAAGCCGGAGAGGCCGCCGTCGCGCTCGTAGCAACCGGTGCCGACCAGGTTCTGGGTGTTGTAGCACATCTGCACGATGCCCACGCCCAGCTGCTTGAAGATCTCCACGTAGCCGATCTGGTCCTCGAACGCATGGGCGTTCTGGAAGCCGAAGAGGATGCCGGTCTTGCCCTGCTCCTTGGCCTTGCGGATGTCGGCGGTGGTGCGCACCGGAATGACCAGGTCGCTGTTCTCGCGGATCAGCTTCTGGCTGGCGACGATGTTGTTCACCGTGGCCTGGAAACCTTCCCAGACGGAGACGGTGCAGTTGGCGGCAGTCAGGCCGCCCTTGCGCATGTCCTCGAACAGCTCGCGGTTCCACTTGGCGATGATCAGGCCATCGATGACGATGCTGTCGGCGTGAAGTTCGGCTGGGCTCATCTTGGCGTCTCTCTATTCAGGCAAGGCTGGTGCGGCGGGACTTGTGCCGACGCTTTGCAGGCAGGATATCCCTGCACCCCGAGGCGACCCGGTTCGAAAACGACCAGGGTCGAACCGAAAGCGTCAAACCGACGACATGGGCGACAGCGTTTGCGTCGCGTGGGGGATGCGGGGGATAGAGGCGGTGAGTTGCGGGGTGCGCTGGGGGATGTAGGAGCGAGCTTGCTCGCGAACGGTCTTCGCTGCGGGGCACGGCGCAGGCGGGAAGCGCCCTCTCCCTGAAGGGAGAGGGCTGGGGAGAGGGTGATACGGCGGCGGCACCGAGCCCGCCGGGGAGAGGTTCGCGAGCAAGCTCGCTCCTACGAAAAGCGCAGCTCTCAGACGACTTCAGCGCTTGCGCCAGCAGGCAAAGAGGTTCCACGCCACCAGGCCGGTGACGAAGGCGGAGCTGCTGTAGAAGAGCATCGCGTCCACGTGGCGTCCTCACTAACGACAGCAGGTAACGACAACGCCCCCGAAAACGGGGGCGCTGGGAGGGTGGGGCTTACTTCTCGCCGACCAGGCGGGCGTGGGCGGACTCCTCGCCCAGGTTGTTCAGCATGCGCTCGCTGTACCAGTCGAGGAAGTTGATCACGCCGAACTCGTAGGTCTTGGAGTACGGCCCCGGCTGGTAGGCGGTGGAGTTGATGCCGCGCTGGTTCTCTTCGGCCAGGCGACGGTCCTGGTCGTTGGTGGCGTCCCAGACTTCACGCAGGCGCGCCACGTCGTAGTCGACGCCTTCCACCGCGTCCTTGTGCACCAGCCACTTGGTGGTGACCATGGTTTCCTGCGCGCTGATCGGCCACACGGTGAACACGATCATGTGGTCGCCCATGCAGTGGTTCCACGAGTGCGGCAGGTGCAGGATGCGCATCGAGCCCAGGTCCGGGTTCTGGATGCGGCCCATGAGCTTCTTGCTGCCCTGCTTGCCGTCCATGGTCATGGACACGGTGCCCTGCAGCAGCGGCATGCGCACGATGCGGTTGCGAAGGCCGAAGCTGGCATGGGCGTAGGGGATCTTCTCGGCATCCCAGGCGGTGGTGCAGGCCGCGACCTGGTCCTTGAAGGCCTGGCTGGCGCGCGGGTCGGTGACGTCGTCCCACTCCAGCAGGGTGTTCAGCAGCTCCGGGTGCGAACCGTTGCAGTGGTAGCACTCGCGGTTGTTCTCCAGCACCAGCTTCCAGTTGGCCTTCTCCATCAGCGTGGTCTGCACCGCGACCTTGGTGTTCTCCATGTCGTACGGCTCCATGTAGTGCTCGAGCGTACGCAGGAAGTCGTCGATGGCCGGCGGGTTCTCCGCCAGCGAGATGAAGATGTAGCCGCCGGCGGTCTTCACGTTCACCGGCTTGAGGCTGTAGTCCTTCATGTCGAAGTCGGCGCCCATCTCGGTGCCGGCGAACAGCAGGCGGCCGTCCAGTTCGTAGGTCCACTGGTGGTAGGGGCAGACCAGCTTGGCGACCTTGCCCTTGTCGCTGACGCACAGGCGCGAGCCGCGGTGGCGGCAGACGTTGTGGAAGGCGTGGATCTTGCCTTCGGCGCCGCGCAGGACGATCACCGGGTTGTCGCCGATCTGCAGGGTGAGGAAGTTGCCCTTGGCGGGAATCTCGCAGGTCATGCCGGCGATCAGCCACTCCTTGTGGAAGATCTCCTGCATGTCCAGCTGGAACAGGCGCTCGTCGTTGTAGAAGGGCTGCGGCAGCGAGAAGCTGTGGTCGCGGCTGCGCAGCATCTCGGCGGTGGCCTTGCGGGCCGGTTCCAGCGGGTCGCCCAGACTCAGGGTAGTGGTGACGTCCATTGCTCGGTCCTCATGCCGCAGCGCGCTCGGCTGCCGGCGGAAATAAGTGGCTGATACGGTGTGCCACGCAGGGCAGTGGCGGCAGGTGCGCAGCGCGCCGAGTGCGCTTTCCCGCCGTCCTCGTTCAACCGGAAGGGGTTGCTCGGCATGGAGCTGAGTGTGGGGCCGCAGCACGGCAATACCCTTATCCATGGGCGACACGGCCACATCATTTCCCGACGCGCAACGGCGCGCGCCAGGCGGCAGGTCGCGATAAGCATGCAAATGTCGCTGGCAGGTAAATGCAGCGGCCATCCTCGTGCACACAATCGGTTCCATCAGGCATGCCGGAAGGCCCCGTCTCGCACGGGTCCCGGCGCTGCCCCATCAGGCCCAGCACGGCCCGCGTGCGCGGAGAGACAGCATGTCGAACAATTTCCTCAATCCGGTGAACACCCAGACCTGGGCCAACGGGCGCCACCTGGTGCGCTGCGTGAAGGCCATCCAGGAAACCTGGGATGTGCGCACCTTCTGCTTCATGGCCGACGCACCGATCATGTTCTTCTTCAAGCCGGGGCAGTTCGTCACCCTGGAGCTGGAGATCGACGGCCAGCCGATCATGCGCTCCTACACCATCTCCAGCTCGCCCTCGGTGCCCTACAGCTTCTCCATCACCATCAAGCGCGTGCCCGGTGGCAAGGTCTCGAACTGGCTGCACGACAACCTCAAGGAAGGCGACCAGATCCCGGTGCACGGGCCGGTGGGCAACTTCAACGCCATCGACTTCCCCGCCGAGAAGGTGCTGTTCCTCTCCGGGGGCGTGGGCATCACCCCGGTGATGTCCATGTCGCGCTGGTTCTTCGACACCAATGGCAACGTCGACATGGTGTTCGTGCACAGCGCGCGCACGCCCAAGGACATCATCTACCACCGCGAGCTGGACCACATGGCCTCGCGCATCGCCAACTTCAAGCTGCACCTGATCTGCGAGAAGTACGAGATGGGCGAGACCTGGGCCGGCTACCGGGGCTTCCTGAACAAGGCCATGCTGCAGCTGATGGCGCCGGACTTCCTCGAACGCGAAGTGTTCTGCTGCGGCCCGACGCCCTACATGCACGCCGTCCGCCGCCTGCTGGAGGCCGAGGGCTACGACATGTCGCGCTACCACGAGGAGGCCTTCGGCCCGACCCCGCCGGAAGTGCGCGCCGACGTGAAGGAGCTGGCCGCCGAAGCCGCCGAGGCGCCGGCCGTGCCCCTGGCGGAGCAGAACCTGGTGGAATTCTGCGACACCGGCAAGAGCATCCGTGTGGCGCCGGGCGAGACCGTCCACGCCGCCGCCGCCAAGCTCGGCCTGCACATTCCCAAGGCCTGCGGCATGGGCATCTGCGGCACCTGCAAGGTGATGAAGCGCTCCGGCGAGGTGGACATGGAGCACAACGGGGGGATCACCGACGAAGATGTCGCCGAAGGCTACATCCTGTCCTGCTGCAGCGTGCCCAAGGGCGACGTGGTGATCGAGTACTGATCACAGCCTGCCCCCACCTGCCCCACACGTTACCCACCAAGTTATCCACAGGCTGAGGGTGTCCCGGCGCGACGTCGGAGACACCTGCGGCCTCACCGCCTGGCCGCCTCGATCCCGTCTGCAACCCGCATGCCATCTGGCTTCCGGCCTTTCGCCCGGCCTCGCGTTCCGTCGCGCGTGAGCGCGCAGCCATGGGGCTTCGCGGCGCCCGGCTGCGACAACTATCCACATTCGTTCAGTCTTCTTCCGGGGCCGCTTTGTAGCCGCTGGACAGGCGTTGCTGCACGTCATGTGGGACGGCGCTGTAATGACTGGCAGAAAGGCTGTAGAGGCCCTGGCCGGCGGTGATGGATTTCAACCGGTTGGCATAGCCATCCAGCTCCGCCAGCGGTACCTGGCCCCGCACCAGGGCGACGCTGGCCGACAGCGATTCGGTGCCCAGCACCTGGCCGCGGCGCCCGGTGAGATCGGCGGTGATGTCGCCCAGGTGGGATTCCGGCGTCGTCACCTCGATCTGCATCACCGGCTCCAGCACGATGCCGCCGGCATTGCGCAGCGCATCGAGCATCGCCTTGCGCCCCGCGGCCTGGAAGGCGATGTCCTTGGAGTCCACGGAGTGGCTCTTGCCGTCGTACAGCGTGACCTTCACGTCCTCCACCGGGAACCCGGCCAGCGGCCCGGCCGCCAGGGCCGAGCGCACGCCCTTCTCCACGGAGGGGATGAAGTTGCCGGGAATCACCCCGCCCTTGATCGCATCGACGAAGGCAAAACCCGCGCCGCGAGGCAACGGCTCGACGCGCAGGAACACCTCGCCGAACTGCCCCGCCCCGCCGGTCTGCTTCTTGTGCCGGCTGTGGCCTTCGGCGCTGCGGGTTGCCGTTTCGCGGTAGGGCACGCTGGGCGCGCGGGTCTGCACCTCCAGCTTGTACTGCCCGGCCATGCGCTCCAGCAGGTAACGCAGGTGCAGCTCGCCCATGCCGCGCAGCACGGTCTCCTGGGTGGACGCGTTGTAGTCCAGGCGCACGCACGGGTCCTCGGCCTGCAGGCGCTGGAGGATTTCCGCCAGGCGCTGCTCGTCGCCGCGCCGGCTCGCCTCGATGGCCAGGCCCTGCATGGGCGTGGGGAAGTCCAGAGGCTTGAGGCGGATGTGGTCCTCGTCATGGGAGTCGTGCAGCACCACGCCGTATTCCAGTTCGTCGACCTTGCTCAGCGCGCCGAAGTCACCGGGTATCAGCCACGGCGCCTCCTCGTGCTTCTTGCCCTGCAAACGCAACAGATGGCCCACCTTTAACGGCTTGCGCCCGTCGCCGGCGAACAGCTGCATCTCCCGGCGGATCGTGCCCTGGTGCACGCGGAACACCGCCAGACGGCCGACGAAGGGGTCGATCACCACCTTGAACACATGGGCCAGCACGTGGGCGGCCGGGTCGGGACGGGACATCACCGGGTGTTCGACACCTTTCTCGTCGGTGCGCAGGAACAGCGGCGGGTTACCCTCGGCGGGGTTCGGCGCCAGGCGCGCCAGGATATCCGCCAGCTCCGCGACGCCGGCGCCGGTGCGCGCGGAAACGAAGCACAACGGGATCAGGTGGCCTTCGCGCAGCGCACGCTCGAAGGGTTCGTGCAGCGCCTCGGGCGTTACCTCGCCCTCCTCCAGGTACTGCGCCATCAGCGCCTCGTCCACCTCCACCACCTGGTCCACCAGGGCCTGGTGCGCCTCGGCCACGGAAGAGAAATCCGCCTCGCCCTCGGGATTGAAGAAACAGTCCACCACCCGGGCGCCACCGCCGGCAGGCAGGTTGATGGGCAACACCTCCTTGCCGAACGACTCGCGCAACTGCGCCAGCAGTGCCGGCAGGTCGATGCGCTCGGCGTCGATCTTGTTCACCACCAGCAGGCGGCACAGCCCGCGCTCGCCGGCCCAGCGCATCATGCGGCGGGTGCTCAGCTCGATGCCGTTCTGCGCATTCACCACCACCAGCGCGGTCTCCACCGCCGCCAGCGCCGGCAGCGCGTGGCCGATGAAGTCGGGATAACCGGGGGTGTCGATCAGGCGGACATGGGCGCCCTCGTGCTCGAAGTGCACCAGGGCCGCGGCCAGGGAGTGATGGTAGTCGCGCTCCATGGGGTCGGAGTCGCACAGGGTGTCGCCGCGCTCCAGCGAGCCCATGCTGGCAATGGCGCCGCTGTGCTGCAGCAGCGCTTCGGCAAGCAGGGTCTTGCCGCTGTCGCAGTGGCCGACCAGGGCCACGGTGCGGATCTGTTCCACCGAGTAACTGGACATGCTGAATCTCCCGCCCCCAGGGTGCTTGAAGTATAGGCAGCGCGACCTGCACCCCTGGACAAATATTGACCAGCCCGACGCACGCCAGGCCCCCTGCGGCGCGCAGCGATCCATCCACAACCCACCCACACCTTGCGGGCAGAACGCTGCACAGCCGATGTGGAAAACCCACCGCGAAATTCGCTACAGGCCAGTCGCGGCGGGACTTCCGGCATTTGGTCAAAAAATGTACTGAAGGATCGGAAGCACGCCCGGCGCGGCCTGCAGCGCTCTGGATACAGGTTGTCCACATCTTCTGCGAGGTTCGCCCCACAGGCATTGTGGAAAGTTTCCCGCAGCCCCTGCCGTTGGGGAAAAGTCGCTGTGGATCAGTCGCTTGCACGCCAGGCTGGTCATTCCTTGAGCAGCCCCCTGGACGCCCCGCCATCCGTGGCGCGGGCAGTGTTTTCCACAGGCGGCGCACAGGTGGGTCAACATAAACCGGGGATAGCGGTGGAAAGATCGTGCACAGAAAACCGGCCCGATTCCGTACACAGCCACGCAAGTGGTTGAAAATCCTGATTGATCAGAAAACGACCAGCTTCAGCGAAGCCGCGCGCCATGAGGCGTACAGGCGCCTCCCAACAGTTTTTCCACAGGTTGGACACGTGCGCCTCCACAGCGCCTGTGGAGATCTTCCGCACCCCCGCCGAAATGCCTGAAAGCCACGGGATACGGGCATTGCGCGAAAACACCCCGTGGCCGGAGGCGGTTCACGCAGCCGCCAGCGCGGCGTCATTTTCCACCAGGTTGTCCACAGCTTTATCACAAGGTTGCCCCCGGATTTCGCCAAATGCTGAAACACAGCCGCCGCGGACGTCGAGGGCGCGCAGGCTATGCTGGATTTCCCGGACAGAGGAGCCACGCCATGATTCTCACCACCACGCCCACCATCGAGGGCAAGACCATCCAGGAATACCGCGGCATCGTCGTGGGTGAGGCGATCCTCGGCGCCAATGTGTTCCGCGACCTGTTCGCCGGGCTGCGCGACATCATCGGCGGCCGCTCCGGCGCGTACGAGAAGGAGCTGGGCCGGGCGCGGGAGATCGCCTTCGAGGAACTGCAGGAACGTGCCCAGGAGCTGGGCGCCAACGCCGTGGTCGGCATCGACCTGGACTACGAGGTGGTGGGGCAGAACGGCAGCATGCTGATGGTCAGCGTGAGCGGGACGGCGGTGCGCATATAGTGTGTAGGAGCGGACCTTGTCCGCGAAATCCGCCGCGGCGGAAGGTATTCCTGCAGGGAGCTCTCAAGCGCTGCGCCCGCTTTGAGCGTGTTCACCCTTCAACTCAGGAGCGACAGCGGAGATTCGCGGACAAGGTCCGCTCCTACGAGGGCACACCCGTGCTTGCCGGTTCTGACAGCTATTGTTCAACGTTTGAGCAGACCGACGTAAGCCGCTCCACCCGTGGCCTGCAGCCATTCACCCACAGGTTGGCGACAGGTTGCGCGAGCAACCGTCCCCAGCGCCTGGGGACAACTCAGGCGCCCATGACCCGGCGAATATCGGCGGCCAGCGCCTCGACGCGGGCGATCTCGGTGTCCCACGAACACATGAAGCGTGCGCCGCCGGCACCGATGAAGGTGTAGAAGCGCCAGCCCAGTTGGCGCAGGGCCTCCAGCGCGGGTTCGGACATCTGCAGGAACACGCCGTTGGCCTCCACCGGGAACATCAGCTGCACGCCGGGGATGTCCGCGACCCGCTCGGCCAGCAGCTGTGCACAGCGATTGGCGTGGCTGGCGTAATGCAGCCAGGCGTCGTCCTGCAACACACCCACCCAGGGCGCTGCGAGGAAGCGCATCTTCGACGCCAGTTGGCCGGCCTGCTTGCAGCGGTAGTCGAAGCCTTCGGCCAGCTCGCGGTTGAAGAACAGGATGGCCTCGCCCACCGCCATGCCGTTCTTGGTGCCGCCGAAGCAGAGCACCTCGACGCCGGCCTTCCAGGTCAGCTCGGCCGGGGTGGCGCCGAGGAAGGCGCAGGCATTGGAGAAGCGCGCGCCGTCCATGTGCAGGTGCAGGCCCAGCTCGCGGCAGGTAGCGCTCAGCGCCTGCAGCTCGTCCGGGCGGTAGCAGGTGCCCACCTCGGTGGCCTGGGTGATGGTCACCACGCGGGGCTTGGGATAGTGGATGTCCTGGCGCTTGAGGGCGATCTCGCGGATCGCATCGGGCGTCAGCTTGCCCTGGGCGTCGGTGCGCGCCAGCAGCAGCTTGGAGCCGTTGGAGAAGAACTCCGGCGCGCCGCATTCGTCGGTCTCGACGTGGGCGGTCTCGGCGCAGATCACGCTGTGGTAGCTCTGGCACAGCGCGGCCAGGGCCAGGGAGTTGGCCGCGGTGCCGTTGAAGGCGAAGAAGACTTCGCAGTCGGTCTCGAACAGCTCGCGGAAGTAGTCGGACGCGCGGGCGGTCCACTGGTCGTCGCCGTAGGCGCGTTCGTGGCCGCGGTTGGCTTCGGCCATGGCTGCCCAGGCTTCGGGGCAGATGCCGGAATAGTTGTCGCTGGCGAACTGCTGGGTGTTGTCGGTCATGGTGCGGCCTCGAAAAACGTTGTACGTCAGGCAGCAGCGTAGCAACGGATAGTCGCTCGCCGCCGGAGGGCGCAGGCCTCCCGCTGACGGGAGGCCGCGGGATGGATCAGGGCAGCTTGGTCAGCGCCATCTGTTCGGAGATGGGCACGAACAGCTCGCGCAGGGATTGCGCGGTGCCGCCGTTGGGCTTGTCCGGGGAGGTCATGTTGAGCACGTAGCGGCCCTTGATCAGGCCGGTCAGGCTGGACTCGCCGGCCTTGTCGTCCGGACCCGGCACGCTGATGGCCAGCGGGTCGCCCATGCGCGTGCTGTCGATCACCGGCAGGTACTGCTCGCCACCGAACTGCGCGGCGGTGCCGTTCTGCAGCGCGGCCTGGCGGGCCTGGTTGAGCAGCGAGACGTTCTTGGCGGTGGTCTCGCGCAACTTGGCCTGGGCGGCCAGGTACTGCTTGGCGGCCTCGCCCTGCTGGTCGGCGCCCGGCGCCGGCAGGCCGGTGTCGGTCAGGGTCACGACCAGTTGCTGGCTGCCGTCGGCCTTGCCGTAGACGATGGTCGCGCTGTCGTAACCGCACTCGCGGGAGAGATAGGGATAGCCGTACACGGCCTTGGTCGGCGGCAGTGCGCGTTCCAGTTCGTGGCCGGTGCAGCTGTCGCCGGCCGGCGTGGCGGCGGCGCTGCTCGCGGCGGCGGCCGGCGCATCGGCCTTGGCGGGTTTGCTGTCGTCACCACAGCCCTGCAGGGTGGCGCTGAGCAGCAGGGCGGAAAGCAGAGTCAGGGAGCGGTTCATGGCGTCCTCGCGTTTCGTGAGAGGCGCAGTTTAGTCCCTTGGCCAGACGCTTCCTATCGGCAGCTTCATGGCGACAGTTTGCAGGCCCAGCGCCCTTGTCTGTCGTCGTAGACGGCCTCGACCACCGCCACCCCGCCGCCGCGGGCCTCCAGGCAGAAGGTTTTCATGAAGGTCGCCCGCGCACCGTCGCCCGCGCTGTCGCGGCCGCCGACCGTCACGCTGTACAGGCCAGGCTGCAAGGGCCGCGCCGGCGTCTTCTCGCTGAAGCCGGGGATCGCCTGGCCGTAGGCCAGGCAGGTGTCGCTGCGCAGCGACACGCCCCGGTTCGGCTCGTTGCTGACCGCCGACCAGAACGGCTCGTAGGGTTCGCGCGCCACGTCGATGAAATACACCGCCACCTGCCGTTCATCCACCTGCAGGGTGCGGTTGAAGAACAGGCCGGGCGACTTGAACGCCGCGCCGCCGAAGCACAGCGTCCGGCCCTGCACCCAGACGCGGGCGTCGCCATCGAACAGGCGCGACATGCCCCAGGCCGACGTCTGCGCCGTCAGCAGGGCCAGGCCCAGGCAACCCCATGCAAAGAAACGCTTCATCGCACCGCTCCTCCGGCCGCGCCGTCCTGGCGCGGGCATGTCGCATTCTGACCAGCCGTTACGCGCAATTCCACGCACCCGGTCGCTTTTACGCCCATCGCGGCATGTCGCAAACGCACCTACCCGCGGCGTGCGCAGGCATCTGGTCCGACGGGGCCAGTCATACCATCGCTTCCAAGGGGGCGAGTTCGCGTCCCGCACCAGCCATGGCGCTCCACCGCGCCGCAGGGAGACCAGCGATGTTCAGCAAGCAAGACCAGATCCAGGGCTATGACGACGAACTGCTCGCGGCGATGGATGCCGAGGAAGCGCGCCAGGAGGACCACCTCGAGCTGATCGCTTCGGAGAACTACACCAGCAAGCGCGTCATGCAGGCCCAGGGCAGCGGGCTGACCAACAAGTACGCCGAAGGCTATCCGGGCAAGCGTTACTATGGCGGCTGCGAGCATGTGGACAAGGTCGAGCAACTGGCCATCGATCGCGCCAAGCAGCTGTTCGGCGCCGACTACGCCAACGTCCAGCCGCACTCGGGCTCCTCGGCCAACGCCGCTGTCTACCTGGCCCTGCTCAACGCCGGCGACACCCTCCTGGGCATGAGCCTGGCCCACGGCGGCCACCTGACCCACGGCGCCAAGGTGTCGTCCTCGGGCAAGCTGTACAACGCCGTGCAGTACGGCCTGAACACCGACACCGGGCTGATCGACTACGACGAGGTCGAGCGCCTGGCCGTGGAGCACAAACCGAAGATGATCGTCGCCGGCTTCTCCGCCTACTCCAAGACCCTCGACTTCCCGCGCTTCCGCGCCATCGCCGACAAGGTCGGGGCGCTGCTGTTCGTCGACATGGCCCACGTAGCCGGCCTGGTTGCCGCCGGCCTGTACCCGAACCCGCTGCCCTACGCCGACGTGGTCACCACCACCACCCACAAGACCCTGCGCGGCCCGCGCGGCGGCCTGATCCTGGCGAAAGCCAACGAAGAGATCGAGAAGAAGCTCAACTCCGCGGTCTTCCCCGGCGCCCAGGGCGGCCCGCTGATGCACGTGATCGCCGCCAAGGCGGTGTGCTTCAAGGAAGCGCTGGAGCCCGGCTTCAAGGACTACCAGGCCCAGGTGATCAAGAACGCCCAGGCCATGGCGCAGGTGTTCATTGAGCGCGGCTATGACGTGGTCTCCGGCGGCACCGACAACCACCTGATGCTGATCAGCCTGGTGAAGCAGGGCCTGACCGGCAAGGAAGCGGACGCCGCCCTGGGCCGCGTCGGCATCACCGTGAACAAGAACGCCGTGCCGAACGACCCGCAGAGCCCGTTCGTCACCTCCGGCATCCGCATCGGCACCCCGGCGGTGACCACCCGCGGGCTGAAGGAAGCCCAGTGCCGCGAGCTGGCCGGCTGGATCAGCGACGTGCTGGACCACCTGGGCGACGCCGATGTGGAAGCCAAGGTGGCTACCCAGGTGGCGGGCCTGTGCGCGGACTTCCCGGTCTACCGCTAAGTCTTCCGGCCACGCTTTTGTAGGAGCGAGCTTGCTCGCGAACCAGCCCCGCCGCGAGGCCATTCGCGAGCAAGCTCGCTCCTACGAAGAGCGACACCGCGACAAGAGATATTCAGGAGCACCCCATGCAACGCTACTCCGGCTTCGGCCTGTTCAAGCACTCCCTGAGCCACCACGAGAACTGGCAGCGCATGTGGCGCACGCCCACGCCCAAGCCGGTGTATGACGTGGTCATCGTCGGCGGCGGCGGGCACGGCCTGGCCACTGCCTATTACCTGGCCAAGGAGCACGGCATCACCAACGTCGCGGTGATCGAGAAGGGCTGGCTGGGCGGCGGCAACACCGCGCGCAACACCACCATCGTGCGCTCCAACTACCTGTGGGACGAGTCGGCGCTGCTCTACGAACACGCCATGAAGCTGTGGGAAGGCCTGTCCCAGGACCTGAACTACAACGTCATGTTCTCCCAGCGCGGGGTCTACAACCTCTGCCACACCCTGCAGGACATGCGTGACGGCGAGCGCCGCGTGAGCGCCAACCGCCTGAACGGCGTGGACGGCGAACTGCTCAACGCGCAGCAGGTGGCCGAAGAGATTCCGTACCTGAACTGCACCAAGAGCGCCCGCTACCCGATCATGGGTTCCACCGTGCAGCGTCGTGGCGGCGTGGCCCGTCACGATGCCGTGGCCTGGGGCTTCGCCCGCGCGGCCGATGCCCTGGGCGTGGACCTGATCCAGCAGACCGAAGTGATCGGCTTCCGCAAGCAGGACGGCGCGGTGATCGGCGTCGAGACCAACCGCGGCTTCATCGGCGCCAAGCGCGTCGGCGTGGTCACCGCCGGCAACTCCGGGCACATGGCCAAGCTCGCCGGCTTCCGCCTGCCGCTGGAATCGCACCCGCTGCAGGCGCTGGTTTCCGAACCGCTCAAACCCATCATCGACAGCGTGATCATGTCCAACGCCGTGCACGGCTACATCAGCCAGTCGGACAAGGGCGACCTGGTCATCGGCGCCGGCATCGACGGCTACAACGGCTATGGCCAGCGCGGCTCCTACCCGGTGATCGAACACACCCTGCAGGCCATCGTCGAGATGTTCCCGGTGCTCTCGCGGGTGCGCATGAACCGCCAGTGGGGCGGCATCGTCGACACCACCCCGGACGCCTGCCCGATCATCGGCAAGACCCCGGTGAAGAACCTGTTCTTCAACTGCGGCTGGGGCACCGGCGGCTTCAAGGCAACGCCCGGCTCGGGCAACGTCTTCGCCGCCACCCTCGCCAAGGGCGAGCCGCATCCGCTGGCCGCGCCCTTCTCCATCGAACGCTTCCACACCGGCGCGCTGATCGACGAACACGGCGCTGCCGCCGTCGCGCATTAAAAGCCGCCCGAAGGGCGAAATCTGATGACCCTCTCCCTTCAGGGAGAGGGTGCCCGAAGGGCGGGAGAGGGTGTTGAAGGCGCGAGCCAACCCTCGACTGAAACGAAACAACGGGAGAGCGACCCTCTCCCCAACCCTCTCCCTGAAGGGAGAGGGGGCCGGTCAGCCGGCAAGATCAGTTTCCGGAGGCTACAAAATGCTGAATATCTTCTGCCCCCATTGCGGCGAGCTGCGTTCCGAAGAGGAATTCCACGCCAAGGGCCAGGCGCACATCCCGCGCCCGCTCGACCCGTCCGCCTGCACCGACGCCGAGTGGGGCGAGTACATGTTCTTCCGCGACAACCCGCGCGGCATCCACCACGAGCTGTGGGTGCACGCCGCCGGTTGCCGCCAGTACTTCAACGTCACCCGCCACACCGTGACCTACGAAATCCTGGAAACCTACAAGATCGGCGAAAAACCGAGCATCAGCGCCGATTCCGAGAAGAAACCCGCCGTCCAGCCCGCCGTGGAGAAGGCCTAATGAGCCAGATCAATCGCCTGTCCCGTGGCGGTCGCATCGACCGCACCAAGCCGCTCACCTTCAGCTTCAACGGCCAGAGCTACCAGGGCTTCGCCGGTGACACCCTGGCCGCCGCCCTGCTGGCCAATGGCGTCGACATCCTCGGCCGCAGCTTCAAGTACTCGCGCCCGCGCGGCATCGTCGCCGCCGGCGCCGAAGAGCCCAACGCCATCCTGCAGATCGGCTCGCGCGAATCCACCCAGGTGCCCAACGTGCGCGCCACCCAGCAGGCCCTGTACAACGGCCTGGTGGCCAGCGCCACCAACGGCTGGCCGAACGTGCAGAACGACCTCATGGGGATCTTCGGCAAGGTCGGCGGCAAGATGATGCCGCCCGGCTTCTACTACAAGACCTTCATGTATCCGCAGTCCATGTGGCTGACCTACGAGAAGTACATCCGCAAGGCCGCGGGCCTGGGCCGCGCGCCCACCGAAGTCGACCCGGACAGCTACGACTGGATGAACCACCACGCCGACGTGCTGATCGTCGGCGCCGGCCCCGCGGGCCTCGCCGCCGCCCTGGCCGCCTCGCGCAGCGGTGCGCGGGTGATCCTCGCCGACGAGCAGGAAGAGTTCGGCGGCAGCCTGCTCGACACCCGCGAGACCCTCGACGGCAAGCCGGCCGAGGAGTGGGTGGCCAAGGCCATCGCCGAGCTGCAAGGCAACCCGGACGTGATCCTGCTGCCGCGCTCCACGGTCAACGGCTACCACGACCACAACTTCCTCACCATCCACGAGCGCCGTACCGACCACCTGGGCGAAACCGCTCCGCTGGGCCAGGTGCGCATGCGCGTGCACCGCGTGCGCGCCAACCGCGTGGTGCTCGCCGCCGGTGCCCACGAGCGCCCGCTGGTGTACGCGAACAACGACGTGCCGGGCAACATGCTCGCCGGCGCCGTCTCCACCTACGTGCGCCGCTACGGCGTGGCGCCGGGCAAGAAGCTGGTGCTGTCCACCAACAACGACTACGCCTACCGCGTCGCCCTGGACTGGCAGGAAGCCGGTCTGCAGGTGGTCGCCATCGCCGACGCCCGCCCCAATCCGCGCGGCGAGTGGGTCGAGGAAGCGCGCAAGCGCGGTATGCGCGTCATCACCGGCAGCGCGGTGATCGAGGCACGCGGCAGCAAGCGCGTGAGCGGCGCGAAGATCGCCCCCATCGACACCTTCCGCCTGAAGGTGACCGCGCCCGGCGAGTGGCTGGACTGCGACCTCATCGCCAGCTCCGGCGGCTACAGCCCGGTGGTGCACCTGGCCTCCCACCTGGGCGGCAAGCCTGAATGGCGCGAGGACATCCTCGCCTTCGTACCGGGCCTGGCGTTCCAGAAGCGCATCTGCGCCGGCGCGGTGAACGGCGTGTTCCGTCTCGCCGATGCCCTGGCCGACGGCTACAAGGCCGGCACCCAGGCGGCGATCGACGGCGGCTTCAAGGCTGTCGAGGGCGAGCTGCCGGTGGTTGCCGAGCGCGCCGAGGACGCCACCCTGGCGCTGTTCCAGGTGCCCCACGAGAAGTCCACCGCCCGCGCGCCCAAGCAGTTCGTCGACACCCAGAACGACGTCACCGCCGCCGCCATCGAACTGGCCTGCCGCGAGGGCTTCGAGTCCATCGAGCACGTCAAGCGCTACACCGCGCTGGGCTTCGGCACCGACCAGGGCAAGCTGGGCAACATCAACGGCCTGGCCATCGCCGCCCGAGCGCAGGGCAAGAGCATCGCCGACACCGGCACCACCATGTTCCGCCCGAACTACACCCCGGTGACCTTCGGCGCCGTCGCCGGCCGTCACTGCGGCCACCTGTTCGAGCCGGTGCGCTTCACCGCCCTGCACGCCTGGCACGTGAAGAACGGCGCCGAGTTCGAGGACGTCGGCCAGTGGAAGCGCCCGTGGTACTTCCCCAAGCGCGGCGAAGACATGCACGCCGCGGTGGCCCGCGAGTGCCGCGCCGTGCGTGAGTCGGTCGGCCTGCTGGACGCCTCGACCCTGGGCAAGATCGACATCCAGGGCCCGGACGCCCGCGAGTTCCTCAACCGCGTCTACACCAACGCCTGGACCAAGCTGGACGTGGGCAAGGCCCGCTACGGCCTGATGTGCAAGGAAGACGGCATGGTCTTCGACGACGGCGTGACCGCGTGCCTGGCGGACAACCACTTCGTCATGACCACCACCACCGGCGGCGCCGCCCGCGTCATGGAGTGGCTGGAGCTGTACCACCAGACCGAATGGCCGGAGCTGAAGGTGTATTTCACCTCGGTCACCGACCACTGGGCCACCCTCACCCTGTCCGGCCCCAACAGCCGCAAGCTGCTGGCCGAGGTCACCGACATCGACCTGGACAAGGACGCCTTCCCCTTCATGACCTGGAAGGAAGGCAAGGTCGCCGGCGTGCCGGCGCGGGTGTTCCGCATCTCCTTCACCGGCGAGCTGTCGTACGAGGTGAACATCCAGGCCAACTACGCCATGGGTGTGCTGGAGGCCATCGTCGCCGCCGGCGCCAAGTACAACCTGACGCCGTACGGCACCGAGACCATGCACGTCCTGCGCGCCGAGAAGGGCTTCATCATCGTCGGCCAGGACACCGACGCCTCGGTCACCCCGGACGACCTGAACATGGGGTGGGCGGTGGGTCGCACCAAGCCGTTCTCCTGGATCGGCTGGCGCGGCATGAACCGCGCCGACTGCCAGCGCGAGGACCGCAAGCAGCTGGTCGGCCTGAAACCCACCAACCCGATGGATGTGCTGCCCGAGGGCGCGCAGCTGCTGTTCACCCCGCAGCACACGGTCCCGGCGACCATGGTCGGCCACGTCACCTCCAGCTACATGAGCAGCACCCTGGGCTACAGCTTTGCCCTGGCGGTGGTGAAGGGCGGCATCAAGCGCCTGGGCGAGAAGGTCTACGCCCCGCTGGCGGACGGCCGCGTGATCGAGGCGGAGATCTGCAGCTCGGTGTTCTACGACCCGAAAGGCGAGCGGCAGAACGTGGATTGATTCGGAGCTGCCGGCTGCCCTCACCCTAACCCTCTCCCAGGGGGAGAGGGGACAGGTCGGAGCCGTCGGCGAGCACGACACTCACAGCACACTCAGCTCGGCCCCCTCTCCCTCGGGAGAGGGCTGGGGTGAGGGGAAACAGGCGATAAGCGCCCCCAAGGTGAACAGAACATGAGCAAAGCCAATCTCTACCAGCAACGCCCCGCAGACGGCATCCAGGCCGAATCGCCCCTGCACCACGCCGAGCTGGACAAGCTCGCCGCGCGCAAGGTGGCCAACGCCGGCGTGACCCTGCGCGAGAAGAAATTCCTCGGCCACCTGACCCTGCGCGGCGACGCCCACGACCCGGCCTTCGCCGGCGGCGTGCACAAGGCGCTGGGCCTGGAGCTGCCGGTGGCCCTGGGCCTGGTGGCCAAGGGCGAGACCTCGCTGCAATGGCTCGGCCCGGACGAATGGCTGCTGATCGTCCCCGGCGGAGAGGAATTCGCCGTCGAGCAGCGCCTGCGCGAAGCGCTGGGCGAGGACCTGCACTATGCCGTGGTCAACGTCAGCGGCGGCCAGACCCTGCTGCAGCTCGAAGGCGCCAAGGTCCGCGAAGTCCTGATGAAGTCCACCGGCTACGACGTACACCCGAGCAACTTCCCGGTGGGCAAGGCGGTGGGCACCCACTTCGCCAAGTCCCAGCTGGTGATCCGCCATACCGGCGAGCACACCTGGGAGCTGGTGGTGCGCCGCAGCTTCTCCGACTACTTCTGGCTGTGGCTGCAGGATGCCTGCGCCGAGTACGGCCTGCAGGTCGCCGCGTAAGCGGTGCTTCCTCCCCTCTCCCGCTGGGAGAGGGCCGGGGTGAGGCAAGCCCCACCCCAACCTCTTGGACAAGAGGAAACCTCCGGAGCCAGACCATGAGCCGCACCCCCGATACCTGGATCCTCACCGCCGACAGCCCGAGCCTGCTGGGCACGGTGGACGTGGTGACGCGCTACCTGTTCGAGCAGCGCTGCTACGTCACCGAGCACCACTCCTTCGACGACCGCCTGGCGCAGCGTTTCTTCATCCGCATCGAATTCCGCGCCGGCGACGGCTTCGACGAGGCGGCCTTCCGCGCCGGCCTCGCCGACCGCGTCTCGCCCTTCCAGATGAACTTCGAGCTGACCCCGCCGGGCTACCGCAGCAAGGTGGTGATCATGGTCTCCAAGGCCGACCACTGCCTGAACGACCTGCTCTACCGCCAGCGCATCGGCCAGCTGCCGATGGACGTGGTGGCGGTGGTCTCCAACCACCCGGACCTGGAACCCCTGGCGCGCTGGCATGGCATCCCCTACCACCACTTCGCCCTGGACCCCAACGACAAGGGCGCGCAGGAGACGAAGGTCTGGCAGGTGATCGAGCAGACCGGCGCCGAGCTGGTGATCCTCGCCCGCTACATGCAGGTGCTGTCCCCCGAGCTGTGCCGCCGCCTGGACGGCTGGGCGATCAACATCCACCACTCGCTGCTGCCCGGCTTCAAGGGCGCCAAGCCCTACCACCAGGCCTACCAGAAGGGCGTGAAGCTGGTCGGCGCCACCGCCCACTACATCAACAACGACCTCGACGAGGGGCCGATCATCGCCCAGGGCGTCGAGCCGGTGGACCACTCCCACTACCCCGAGGACCTGATCGCCAAGGGCCGCGACGTGGAATGCCTGACCCTGGCCAAGGCCGTGGGCTACCACATCGAGAAGCGCGTGTTCCTGAATGCCAACCGGACGGTGGTGCTGTAAGAGCAGCCCCAGGCTGCAAGCCACAAGCTGCACGCGGAGCCGCCGACAAACGGGGCGCTCAGCCGAGACACCGAACAGCAAGTAGGGCGCATAACGCCACAGGCGTTATCCGCCATCACACACCGAACGGCGGATGGATGGAGCTCATCCGCCCTACGTTTCCATAGGGAATGGGCGCTCGCCGAAGGGCGCCCTCTCCCCAGCCCTCTCCCTGAAGGGAGAGGGAGCAAGAGCAGTGCGGAGTCGCCGGATGTCACGGTATTCCCTCCACACACGGATATCCCCTCTCCCGCTTGCGGGAGAGGGTTAGGGAGAGGGGCTTTTGAAAGCCCCCACTCCCAACCACCGAGCAACACCGACAGACCCGCCGGCTGCCAGCAGTACTTCCGGCCCTGTCGCGCAACACACGACATCCCAGTGCAAAACCGCGAGCCGCAAGGCCCGCCTTTGTACCCACAAACACAATGAGGAATGCGTATGTCTGGCAATCGTGGTGTGGTTTATCTCGGCCCGGGCAAGGTCGAAGTTCAGAACATCCCCTATCCGAAAATGCAGGACCCGCAGGGCAAGCAGATCGACCACGGTGTGATCCTGCGCGTGGTGTCCACCAACATCTGCGGCTCCGACCAGCACATGGTCCGCGGCCGCACCACCGCGCCGGAAGGCCTGGTGCTGGGCCACGAGATCACCGGCGAGGTGGTGGAGATCGGCCGTGGCGTGGAAACCATGAAGATCGGCGACCTGGTCTCGGTGCCGTTCAACGTCGCCTGCGGCCACTGCCGCACCTGCAAGGAGCAGCACACCGGCGTCTGCCTGACGGTCAACCCGGCGCGCGCCGGCGGCGCCTACGGCTATGTCGACATGGGCGGCTGGGTCGGCGGCCAGGCCGAGTACGTGATGGTCCCCTACGCCGACTTCAACCTGCTGAAGCTGCCCAACCGCGAACTGGCGATGGAGAAGATCCGCGACCTGACCTGCCTCTCCGACATCCTGCCCACCGGCTACCACGGCGCCGTCACCGCGGGCGTCGGCCCGGGCAGCACCGTCTACATCGCCGGCGCCGGTCCCGTCGGCCTCGCCGCTGCCGCCTCGGCCCGCCTGCTGGGCGCCGCCGTGGTGATCGTCGGTGACGTCAACCCGACCCGCCTGGCCCACGCCAAGGCCCAGGGCTTCGAGATCGCCGACCTGTCCAAGGACACCCCGCTGCACGAGCAGATCGCCGATCTGCTGGGCGAGCCGGAAGTGGACTGCGCGGTGGACGCGGTGGGCTTCGAGGCCCGTGGCCACGGCCACTCGGGGTCGCAGCACGAGGCGCCGGCCACCGTGCTGAACTCGCTGATGGGCGTGGTGCGGGTCGCCGGCAAGATCGGCATCCCGGGCCTGTACGTCACCGAGGACCCGGGCGCGGTGGACGCGGCCGCCAAGCAGGGCTCGCTGAGCATCCGCTTCGGCCTGGGCTGGGCCAAGTCGCACAGCTTCCACACCGGCCAGACCCCGGTGATGAAGTACAACCGCCAGCTGATGCAGGCCATCATGTGGGATCGCATCAAGATCGCCGACGTCGTCGGGGTGGAAGTCATCACCCTGGACGACGCGCCCAAGGGCTACGGCGAGTTCGATGCCGGCGTGCCGAAGAAATTCGTCATCGACCCGCACAACCTGTTCCGCGCCGCCTGACGGCGCACCCGCCCCCCGGCCGCGGCTCCACTTCCGCGGCCGTCTCTCCAGGGGAGCCGCAAGGCTCCCTTTTTTTCTGCCCCGCCAATTGGCACGGCCTACCCCCGTAGGAGCGGACCTTGTCCGCGAATTCCATCGCGGCGGAGTCTGTCTCTGCAGGGGGGCGCCAGGCGCTGCGCCCGTTCTGAAAATATTCATCCGGCAACGACTGAGCAATGGCGAAGATTCGCGGACAAGGTCCGCTCCTACGAGAGCCGAGCCCTCCGGGGACGACGCCCGAGGGTTCGCACCGAGATCAGTTCGTAGGATGGGTGGAGCGCAGCGATACCCATGCGGAGGGTCGAGGATTGATGGGTATCGCTTCGCTCCACGCCATCCTACAAATGCAATCAGCCCGTCGGGCGGAAACCGCCGTGACTTGGCGGGCTTCAGCCCAGCAGCTTCGCCGCCATCCGCGCCAGCGCCTGACGCTGGAAGGCGCGGAAGTCCGCGTCGGGCTGCTGGCCTTCGAGCATCGGCAGGAAGGGATCGACCACGTCGGTGCGCACGCCGGCCATTTCCTCGATCACCGCGTGGCCGCAGAACGGCACGTAGGCTTCGGCGTAACCGCCTTCGTGCACCACCACCAGCCGGCCATCGCACAGGCGCTCGGCAGCAGCGCGCACGGCGGCGGTCATGAAGCGGAAGGTCTCGCTGTGGGCGAGCATGCGCGCCAGCGGGTCCACGCCGTTGGCGTCGAAGCCGCTGGCGACCACGATCAGCTCGGGGCCAAAGCGCTCCAGCGCCGGCACGATGATGGTCTCCATGGCCACGCGGTAGGCGTCGTCGCCGCTGCCCGGATAGAGCGGCACGTTGAGGTTGTAGCCCTTGCCCGCGCCCTCGCCGATGTCGTCCACCGCACCGGTGCCGGTGGGGTAGCAGTCGGCCTGGTGGACCGACAGGGTCAGCACGTCGTCGCGGCCGTAGAAGATCGCCTCGGTGCCGTTGCCGTGGTGTACGTCCCAGTCCAGCACCGCGACGCGCCGGATGCCGTGGCGCGCCTTGGCCGTCTCCACCGCCACGGCGATGTTCGCCAGGTAGCAGAAGCCCATGCCGCGATCCGGCAGGCAATGGTGGCCCGGCGGCCGGGACAGCGCGTAGGCGTTGTCCAGCTCGCCGCGCAGCACCGCCTCCACGGCGGCGATGGTCAGGCCCGCGGACTGCCGGGCGATGTCGTAGGTGCCATGGCTGACCATGGTCTCCTCGCCCATGTCGCCGTGGCCCGCTTCGCTGTAGGCCTTGAAGCGCTCCAGGTAGCTGGCCGGGTGCACCCGCAGCAGGTCTTCCTCGCTGGCCAGCGGCGCGCTGGAGAGGTGCAGCCGGCTGCTCAGGCCGGAGACGTCCATCAGGCTTTTCAGCCGGCGCTTGCTCTCCGGCGACTCGGCGTGGCCGGCGCCCGCCGGCGGCTGCAGCCAGCCACCGACGGGCAGGATCAGCGCGTGCAGCCCGGTCGCGTGCCAGAAGCAGCGTTCGTCGAAGAAGAACCCGGTACGGCGGCTCATGCGCGGGCCGCCTTCAGGCTGCGCTGGCGGTTGCGGCTGAACAGCCAGTAGATCGGCGAGACCACGCCCAGGCCGACGACCCAGGAGATGTCCGCGCCGTTCATGGCCTGCGCGGCGGCGCCGGTGTAGAGCGCGGTGGACATAAACGGCACCTGCACCAGGATGCCGAGGATGTAGCAGTTCACCGCGGTCCAGTTGAAGGTGCCGTAGATGCCGCCGTCGCGGCGGAAGAACGACAGCACGTCGTACTCGCCGTGGGCCACCAGGTAGTAGTCGACCAGGTTGATCGCGCTCCAGGGCACCAGCACGTAGAGCAGCAGCAGGATGAAGTTGGTGTAGTTGGCCATGAAGTTGTCCTGGCCGAGCAGCGCGATGGCCAGCGAACCGCCGAACAGCACCAGGGCGATCACTGCGCGCCAGCCGGCCTTGGCCGACCACGCCGGGATCAGCGTCTGGCCCACGGTGATGGCCGACAGGGTGCCGCAGTACAGGTTCATCGAGTTGGTGGCGGCGATACCGATGGAGAACACCGCGACCATGATGGCGCTGAAGCCGCCGGTCATCTCGATCAGGCCGGCGATGACGTCGCCCTCGCCCACCGACAGGCCGACCAGCACACCCAGCAGCATCGGCAGGATGGAGCCCAGGCAGCAGCCCCAGTAACTCGACCAGAACGCCGTGCGCGCGCCGGTGCCCTGCGGCATGTAGCGCGAGTAGTCGGAGACGTAGGGCGCATAGGCCAGCTGCCAGAGCGCGGCGATCGACAGCGCGCCGAGGAAGCCGGGGATGTTGTTCTCGTTGCGCTGCAGCAGGTCCGCCGGCAGGCCGTGGACGAACACCAGCCAGACGAAGCTGACCAGCAGCACCGCGCCGGAGAGCCAGGACATGAGGCGGGTGTAACCGTGGATCAGGCGGTAGCCGAATACCGTGGCGATGACGCTGATGGCGCCCACCAACAGGATGCCGGTGTTGGTGCCGATCGCCGCGAAGCGCGCGTGCAGCGCCTGGCCGCCGAGCACCAGGTTGGAGGCGAAGAAGCCCAGGTACATGATCACCACCAGGGCGACCACCAGCAGGGAGCCGAAGGAGCCGAACTGGCCGCGGGTCTGCACCATCTGCGGTACGCCCAGTTGCGGGCCCTGGGCCGAGTGCAGGGCCATGAACACGCCACCCACCAGGTTGCCGAGCACCAGCGCCAGCACGGCGGCGAAGAACGGCAGCTTGAACACGGTGACCGCCAGGGCGCCGGTGACCACGGTCAGCAGCATGATGTTGCTGCCGAACCAGATGGTGAAGAGGTCGCGGGCGCGGCCGTGTCGTTCGTGCGCAGCGATGGGCTGGATGGTGCTCAGCTCCAGCGTCGCCGCCTGGTTTTGCGTCGTTGTCATTGTGTTTCTCACGCGTCGTTGGCAAGGCAGGCCCGGCGCGAACGCCGGGCGTGGATCAGAAGCGGATCAGCGGGCGGCCCAGGCGTTGAAGCGCTGCTCGAGCTCTTCGCCGTGGTCGACCCAGAAGGCCGCGTCCACCGAGCGGGCGCCGTCGAGGTTGGCCGGCGCGGTGGGCAGTGCGTCGCGCACGTCCGCCGGCAGCAGCTCCAGCGTGCCCTTGTGCACCGGGCCGTAGGGGATGTTCTCGGAGAAGGTCTTCTGGGTTTGCGGCTGGCTGGCGAAGGCGATGAACTTCTCGGCCAGCGCCTTGTTCGGCGTGCCCTTCACCACGGCCCAGTATTCCGGGTCGTACAGGCTGCCCGGCCAGACGATGCCCAGCTTCACGCCTTCCTTCTGCGCGGCGGCGATGCGGCCGTTGTAGGCGGCGCTCATCACCACGTCGCCGGCGGCCAGCCACTGCGGCGGCTGCGCGCCGGCTTCCCACCACTGGATGTTGGCCTTGAGCTGGTCGAGCTTGGCGAAGGCGCGGTCGACGCCCTCCTTCGTACCCAGCACCGTGTAGAGGTCGGCGGGCTTCACGCCGTCGGCCAGCAGGGCGATTTCCAGGGTGTACTTGGCGCCCTTGCGCAGCCCGCGCTTGCCCGGGTATTCGGCGGTGTTCCAGAAGTCGGCCCAGGACTGCGGGGCCTTGGCGACCTTGGCGCCGTTGTAGGCCATGACCATGGACCAGACATAGGTGGCCACGCCGCATTCGTTCAGGGTGCCGGGGACGAAGTTCTTCTCCTCGCCGATGGCCGCCGGGTCGATGCGCTCGAACAGGCCTTCCTCGCAGCCGCGCAGCAGCTCGGGGCTTTCCACCTCGACCACGTCCCAGGTGACCTTGCCGACGTCGACCATGGCCTTCACCTTGGCCATTTCGCCATTGTATTCGCCGGCGACGATCTTGCCGGCGCCGCTGGCCTCGAAGGGCTTGAAGTAGGCCTGCTCCTGGGCCGCCTTGGTGGCGCCGCCGAAGGAGATGACGGTGATGCTTTGGGACTGTGCATTCGCGCTGCCGACAGCGGCGGCCAGGGCACAGGTGATGGAGATGCGCGTGAGCAAGGACACTTTCATGGAACGACTCCCACAGCCGGATTGGCGTTGTTGTGTTGCTGGGCAGTACCCCCGGCCAGAAGCCGGGCAAAAGGGTTCCATCGCGCGGGCGTCTTCGCGCTCGCGGCGTTGTTGTGGAGCTTGAGCGGTGTAGGAGCGGGGCCCTCCCCCCGCCGCCCCATGGGGGGGGGGCCCGGGCCCCCCCCCCCCGGGCCACCGCGGCCACCGCC
>NZ_JBLUQC010000024.1:0-73356 GCF_048068435.1 Pseudomonas sp. NY15437 | reverse complement strand
GCGGGCCGCTTCGATGGCGGCGTTGAGCGCCAGCAGGTTGGTCTGCTCGGCGATGCCGCGGATCACGTCCAGCACCGAGCCGATCTGCTCGCTGCTCGCCGCCAGGCCTTCCACCTGGCTCATGGCGCTGCTCATGTCGCTGGCCAGTTCGTCGATCAGGCGGGTGGTGTTGTCGATCACGCTCAGGCCGTCGCGGGTCGCACCGTCGGCACCGCGGGCGGCATCGGCAGCCATGGCGGCGCTGTTGGCGACGTCGTGGGCGGTGGCGCTCATTTCCTGGGAAGCGGTGGCCACCTGGTCGACTTCGCGGAATTGCTGCTGCATGCCGGCGCTGGTCTGGCTGGCGATTTCCGAGGACTGATCGGCAGTGGCGCGGGCGTCCTGCACGGAGGATTTCACGTCGCGGATGATCGGTTGCAGCTTGTCGAGGAAGCGGTTGAACCAGCCGGCCAGCTCGCCCAGCTCGTCCTTGCCGCTGTAGTCCAGGCGCTTGGTCAGGTCGCCTTCGCCGCTGGCGATGTTGCGCAGCATGGCGGCGACGCCGAGGATCGGCCGGGTCACGCCGCGGGCGGTGAGCCACACCAGCAGCAGGCCGACCACGGCGGCGATCAGGCCAAACAGGGTCTGCCACAGCGCGCCGCTGGAGTTGCGCTCATCCAGCTGCTTCTGCAGCTCCAGCGCCGGTGCCAGCAGCACGTCCTGCGGCACGTCGAGCACCACGGCCCAGGGTTTGGTGGCATCCGGGATCGGCAGCAGCGGCTCGACCACGCGCAGCTGGCCGTCGTGCTCCAGCACCTGCGGACGTCCGCCGGCCTGCAGGCTCAGCAGCTCGGCCGCCTGGCCGGGGATGGCCTTGGCCAGCGGTTGGCCGAGCAGCGCTTCGTCGCTGCTGTAGCCCGCCAGCAGGCCGGCCGGGCTGACGATGCTGACGCTGCCGGCGCCGTCATAGAGCTGGCGGTCGCCGTCGACGGCGAGCTGCTGCAGGCGGCTGAGGCTGATGTCGATGCCGATCACGGCGATGACCTTGCCCTGGTCGATCAGCGGCAGGGTCACGGTGGTCATCAGCACCTTGGTGCCGGAGGCGCTGTCGAAATACGGGTTGAGCACGCAGGCCTTGCGGGTCTGCAGCGGGCACAGCTGCCAGGTGTTGAAAGGGCTTCCGTCGAGCATGGCCGAGGTGTCGGCGATCATCTCCTCGGTCACCGCCAGGCCGGTCATCTCGCCGGAGGCCTTCTGCGCCCAGTAGGCGCCGAAGCGGCCCTTCTCGTTGCTGCCGGCATCGGCCTGGTCATGGAAGCTGGCGTCCTGGCCGTCCAGCGCATCGGGTTGGAACACCACGTAGAGGCTGAGCAGGTTCGGGTTGCTCTTCAGGCCGTCGCGCACCAGCTGGTTGAGGTCCTTGCGCACGCTGGCGGCGTCCACGCCGTGCCGGGTGGTCTGCTCGCGCAACTGGGCGACCTGGCGCGAGAACTGGTTGCCGAAGAGGTACACGTCGGTGAAGAAGCGCTGGATGATCTCCGCCTGCTGCTCGCTGCGCGCCTGCATCCGCGCCTTGGCCGCGTCCTTGAGCATGTCCGCGTTGGCCGCCTTGATCAGTTGCGCATCATGGTTCATCCGCAGCAGCGAGAGGCCGACCAGCAGGCTGACGATGCAGAGCAGGCAGAGACCGGTCAGCAGCGTGATCTTCCACTGGATCGAGAGGCGGGACAGGGGCATGGCGGGGCGTCCTTGTGCGTGAGCAATTCTGTGTTGTTGTATCGGCTTCAAAGGCGGCCACTTGAGCCTGGCCCTTAAATATCAGGGCTCCTGGCGAATCAGCGCGCGGTATTGCCCGGGCGTGGATCCGGTCCATTTGCGGAAGGCCTTGTAGAACGCGCTGGTGTCGGCGAAACCCAGCTCCTCGGCCAGGTCGGCGAAGTTGCCGTCGCCGCTGTCCAGCCGGGCGATGGCCAGGTCGCGGCGCAGTTGGTCCTTGAGCGCCTGGTAGGACTGCCCCTCGGCGGCGAGCTTGCGGCGCAGGGTCGACGGCGCCATGTAGAAGTGCCCGGCCAGGGCGTCGAGGTCGGGCCAGCGCTCGAACTTGAGGCTGCGCAGGTAGGCCTTGGTGCGCGCGGCGAGGCTCTGCGGGTCGCGGTAGCGCACCAGGATGTTGGCCGGCGCGCCGCCCAGGAAGCGGCGCAGCTCGCGCTCGTCGCGGCGCACCGGCAGGCCCAGGGCTTCGGCGTTGAACAGCAGGCGCGACTGGCGGCGGCCGAAGTGGAGGTTTTCGGTGAACATCACCCGGTAGTCGGCGATGAAATCCGGCTGTGGGCAGCGCAGCTCCACGGCGAGGATGGGAATGCGCCGGCCCACCAGCCAGCAGGCCAGGCCGTGCAGCATCAACCACAGGGTGAAGTAGCAGAAGGCGCGCGGCGCCGGGCCTTCGGGCTCGTCGAGAACGATGCCGGCGAGACCGTCCTGGCGGGTCAGGCGCGGGGTGAAGTCATCGAACACCAGCCCCATGAAGCGCAGCGCGGCGTTCAGCGCCGCTTCCAGAGTCGGCTCGCGGACGGCCGCGGCGGCCATGAAGTTGAAGCTGCCGGACTTCATGCGCCGGGCATTCATGCCGAAGAACTCGTCGTCCATTTCCCTGGCCAGGCGCAACCAGAGCCGTGCGTAGACCTGGCAGGACACGCGCGCGTAAGGCTTGCCAAGCAATTCGGGGGCGATGCCGGCGGCGGCCAATAGCGGGCCGTCGTCGCGGCCGGCGCGACGAAATTCGGCCAGCGCCTCGCTGACCAGACGGATGGAGATGGTGCCCTTCTCTACGCCCATGGCGCCCCGACTGCATGTGAGGGCACCAGGGCGCGGGCCGGCCCGAAACGATCAGCCACGCTTGCTGCGCACCTCTTCGATGCTGATCTCGCGCATGCGGAACTTCTGGATCTTGCCGGTCACCGTCATCGGGAACTCGTCGCAGAAGCGGAAGTGCCGCGGCACCTTGAAGTGGGCGATGGCGTTCTTGCAGAAGGCGCGCAGCTCCTCTTCGGCGACGCTGTGGCCGGGGTGGAACTTGACCCAGGCCACCAGTTCCTCGCCGTACTTCTCGTCGGGGATGCCGATGACCTGGGCGTCGGCGACGGCGTGGTGGGTGTAGAGGAACTCCTCGATCTCCCGCGGATAGATGTTCTCCCCGCCACGGATGATCATGTCCTTGCTGCGCCCGACGATGCGCACGTTGCCGGCTTCGTCCATCACGGCGAGGTCGCCGGTGAGCATCCAGCGCGCCGGGCTGATCGCCTCGGAGGTTGCCTGCGGGTTGTTCCAGTAGCCGAGCATGACGCTGTAGCCACGGGTGCACAGCTCACCAATGGTGCCGCGCGGGACGATACGGCCATCGGCGTCGATGATCTTGCTTTCCAGGTGCGGCTGGGTGCGGCCGACAGTGGTGACGCGGGTTTCCAGGTCGTCTTCCGGCCCGGTCTGCAGGGACACCGGGCTGGTCTCGGTCATGCCGTAGGCGATCTGCACCTCGGCCATGTGCATCTCGTCGATGACCCGGCGCATCACTTCGATCGGGCAGGTGGCGCCGGCCATGATGCCGGTGCGCAGACTGGACAGATCGAAGTCGCGGCGGGTCGGGTGGTCCAGTTCGGCGATGAACATGGTGGGCACGCCGTACAGCGCGGTGGCCTTCTCTTGCGCCACCGCCGCCAGGGTTGCCTCGGGCTCGAAGCTGGGCGCGGGGTAGATCATGGTGGAACCGTGGGTCAGGCAGCCGAGGTTGCCCATCACCATGCCGAAGCAGTGGTACAGCGGCACCGGGATCACCAGACGGTCGTGCTCGGTGAGGCCGAGGCTGTCGCCGACCATCAGGCCGTTGTTGAGGATGTTGTAGTGGCTGAGCGTGGCGCCCTTGGGAAAGCCGGTGGTGCCGGAGGTGTACTGGATGTTGATCGGCTCGTCGAACTGCAGCTGCGCCTGGCGCTCGGCGAGCTCGGCGGCGGCGATGCCGCGACCCAGCGGCTCCAGCTGGCTCCAGCGCAGGAAGCCGGCGGGCGCGGTGTCGGACAGGCTGATCACCCCGCGCAGTTCCGGCAGACGGTCGCTGGACAGCTCGCCCGGCCTGCCCTGCCCCAGCTCGGGCAGCAGGTCGGCGAGCATGCCGTGGTAATCGGAGGTCTTGAAGGCATCGGCGCACACCAGCCAGCGGCAGCCGGACTGCTTGAGCGCGTACTCGAGCTCGTTGACCCGGTAGGCCGGGTTGATGTTGACCAGCACGGCGCCGACCTTGGCGCTGGCGAACTGGGTGATGCACCACTGGGCGCAGTTGGGCGCCCAGATCCCCAGGCGATCACCGGGGCGCAGGCCGAGGGCGAGGAACGCGCGGGCGACGCCATTGACCACCTCGGCCAGTTCAGCCCAGGTGTAGCGCAGGCTCTGGTGCCGCACGACCAGTGCCTCGCGCTGGGCGAAGCGCTCCACCGTCGCGTCGAAGGCCGCACCGACGGTCATGGCCAGCAGGGGTTTGTCCTGCGGGCCGCGGGTGTAACTCAGGTGGTTCATGGCTTTCCCTTGTTGTGCTTGTTCTGGGATCAACGCTGAACGATCGGCTCGGGCAGCGGTGCCAGCCACCGCGAGCCAACCTGCCGCGACGGTGACTGACCGGTCGCGGGCTGCGGAACATGTTTACGTTAACGTAAAGGTAAACGCAACCCCGACCATCGACAGCACGACAGGCCCGGGCCTCCGCTTCAAGCAGAATAGTCACTCACAAAACGTGCCAGAGGCCCTGCGTGCCTGATGCGGCGCGGCGTAGAGGCAGTTTCAAGGCGCTGGACGGGACGCCGTTCCGGTTGCATTTCGCAACAGCTCGGGCAAGCTGCCGCGCCGCCATGGCTGTGCAGAGCGCGGCCTTGCCGACAGGACTTCTGGCACGTCTCACGGCGTCGCAATCTGAGACGCCCCGCGCCAGGTGCGCGGCGGCAGGCGTTGCATTAGAATTCGCCGAAAATGCCTACATGGATGTAGACACATTCCCACCTCATGCTTGCGAATCACATCCATGCCTAGTCGTCGTTCGATACTGAGCCTGCTGTTTGCCTGTGCCGCTGTTGTCTGTTCATCGAACACCTTCGCCGCCTCCCCCGCCAAGGCGGCCTCGCCCAAGGAGCTGGTACTCGCCTCCGGCAGCGCCCTGGTCGTCGATCTGGAGAACGGCAAGACCCTGTACTCCAGCAATCCCAACTTGGTGGTGCCCATCGCCTCGGTGACCAAGCTGATGACCGCCATGGTCACCCTGGACGCCAAGCTGCCGATGAACGAGTTGATCCCCGTGGACATCTCCGAGACCGCCGAGATGAAGGGCGTGTTCTCCCGCGTCCACCTGGGCAGCATGATCAGCCGCGAGAACATGCTGCTGCTGGCGCTGATGTCCTCGGAAAACCGCGCGGCTGCAAGCCTCGCCCACAACTACCCGGGCGGCTCGAAGGCCTTTGTCGCGGCGATGAACGCCAAGGCGAAATCCCTGGGCATGACCAGCACGCACTACGTCGAGCCCACTGGCCTTTCGATCCACAACGTTTCCGACGCCAACGACCTGATCCGCCTGGCCAAGGCCGCCTATACCTACCCGCAGATCCGCCAGTTGAGCACCACGGCGACCAGCGATGCGCGCTTCAGCAAGCCCAGCTACTCCCTGAGCTTCTTCAACACCAACCCGCTGGTGCGCAGCGGCAAATGGGACATCCGCCTGACCAAGACCGGCTTCACCAACGACGCCGGCCACTGCCTGGTGATGGTCACCATGATGAACGGCCGCCCGGTCGCCCTGGCCCTGCTCGACGCCTTCGGCAAGCGCACCCACGTGGCCGACGCCGCGCGCATTCGCCGCTGGGTGGAAACCGGCGTCGCCTCGCCGGTGCCCGCCGTCGCCCTGCAGTACAAGGCCCAACGCAGCCAGGCGCGCGCGGCCAGCATCACGGCCACCGCCGAGTAAGCCTCCTCGCGCTGGCGGAGCACGCTCCGCCAGCCACTTCTCTTTCCTCCTTCCCCGTCTCCTGCTGTCGCTTCCGCCCTGCTGCTTGGCGCTTCCGTCACTTATATGCCGAGCATCATCCAATGATAGCATGATGCTCGTAATATTTGACTGGAGCCTTGCGATGACCGAGCTGACACTGACCCGCGAACAAAAGATTGCCGCCTGGGAAGCGGCGGCGGCGCAGATGCGCCAGCGTCTCGCCGAGCCCGGCGTGGTGTCGCTGCAGGAACTGCGCGGCAAGACGCCCCAGGAATTCTTCGACGGCATCGGCGCGGGTGAACTGCCCGCCCCGCCGATCAATGCGCTGATCGGCTTCGTCCCGCTGGAATGGAGCCAGGGCCGCTTCGTCTTCCAGGGCACCCCGGACCTGCGCCACTACAACCCGCTGGGCACCGTGCACGGCGGCTACGCGGCCACGCTGCTGGACTCGGCCATGGGCTGCGCGGTGCACACGATGCTCGAGCCGGGGCTGGGCTATACCACCACCGACCTGCGCATCAGCTACATCCGCGCGCTGACCCGCGACACCGGGCCGATCCGCGCCGAAGGCACGCTGGTGCACATCGGCCGCTCCACCGCCCTGGCCGAGGGCCGCCTCTACGACGTGGACGGACGGCTGTACGCCACCGGCTCCACCACCTGCCTGATCCTCGGGCGCTGATCCACCAGGAGAACGACCATGACTTCCGTCGTCATCGCGGGTTATGCCCGCTCCCCGTTCCACTTCGCCAAGAAAGGCGCGCTGATCGACGTGCGCCCGGACGACCTCGCCGCGCAAACGGTGAAAGGCCTTGTCGCGCGTAGCGGCCTGGATGCCCGGCTGATCGAGGACCTCATCATGGGCTGTGCCTACCCCGAGGCCGAGCAGGGCATGAACCTGGCGCGCATCACCGGCTTCCTCGCCGGGCTGCCGGAAACGGTGGCCGGCGCCACGGTGAACCGCTTCTGCGGTTCGTCCATGACGTCCATCCATTTCGCCGCCGGGCAGATCCAGTTGGGTGCGGGGGACGCGTTCATTTGCGCGGGCGTGGAATCCATGACCCGCGTGCCCATGGGCGGCTTCAACCTGTCGCCCAACCCGCACCTGCTGGCGGAGTTCCCGCAGGCCTACATGCCCATGGGGCAGACCGCCGAGATCGTCGCCGAGCGCTTCGGCATCTCCCGCGCGGACCAGGAAGCCATGGCCGTGGACTCCCACGCCAAGGCCGCACGCGCCCGCGAACAGGGCCTGCTGGCGGCGGAGATCGTGCCCATCGAGACGCCCACCGGCGTGGTCGGCGAGGACGGCTGCATCCGCCCCGGCACCAACCTGGAAGCCCTGGCGCAGCTCAAGCCGGCCTTCGGCGGCAGCGTCACCGCCGGCACCGCCTCGCCGCTGACCGATGGCGCGGCGGCGGTACTGGTGTGCAGCGAGGACTTCGCCCGCGCCCACGGGCTGGACATCCTGGCGCGGGTGAAAACGGTGGCGGTGGTCGGCTGCCCGCCGGAGATCATGGGCATGGGGCCACTCTGCGCGACCCGCAAGCTGCTCGACCGCGCCGGCCTGCGCATGGCCGACATCGACCTGGTGGAAATCAACGAGGCCTTCTCCAGCCAGGCGCTGGCCTGCCTGCGCGGGCTGGAGCTGGATATCGACCGGGTGAACCTGCACGGTGGCGCCCTCGCCATCGGCCACCCCCTGGGCGCCACCGGCGCGCGCATCACCGGCAAGGCGGCGGCACTGCTGAAGGAAACCGGCGGGCGCTACGCCATCGCTACCCAGTGCATCGGCGGCGGCCAGGGTGTGGCGACGCTGCTCGAAGCCGTTCGCTGAGGCCCCCCCCCGTAGGAGCGAGCTTGCTCGCGAACATTGCTTGACCGGCAAACCCGCGTTGAGCGGTTCGCGAGCAAGCTCGCTCCTACATCCTGCCCCACCGCCGTTCCTGCCCTGAATCACCTCCCCGCGCCCGCCCTGCGTTAGAATGACAGCCAGCATTCCATGATCCGCAGGAGACCGGTCATGCGTTACTCCGAAGACCACAAGGCCCAGACCCGCGAACGCATCATCAACGAGGCGGCGCAGCGCTTTCGCAGCGAAGGCGTGGACGCCACCGGCCTGCAGACGCTGATGAAGGCGCTGGGCCTGACCCACGGCGGCTTCTACGCGCACTTCAAATCCAAGGACGAACTGGTGGAGATCGCCCTGCAGCAGGCCGCCGAGCAGTTGCGCCCGATCGTCGACCAGCAGTTCGCCAAGGCCGACCCGCTGCCCGGTTTCATCGACCAGTACCTCTCCCCCGGCCACCGCAACACGCCCGGCAAGGGCTGCCCGCTGCCGACCATCTCGGCCGAACTGGGCGCACGCGGCAACGCCAGTGCGACGACCGATGCCATCGTCCAGGCGCGCATCGACGCCATCGAGAAGGCGCTGTCCAGCGAGCATGCCGAGGATGAGAGCGTCGCCCTGCTCGCGACCCTGATCGGAGCGCTGGTGCTCTCGCGCAGCGTGGCCGACCCGGCGATGTCCGACCGCATCCTGGAGAGTACGCGGCGGCATCTGAAGCGGGAGATTGGTGCGGCGGAGTGATTGCCGCGGCTGCCAGACCGCGTCCGGCCCGTTTGCGCAATAGGCCGGTGTTCACCTGTTGATCCACTCTCCGCCGCGCGCGACTTCGCGGACAAGGTCCGCTCCTACGCGGCAAGGCCGGCGCAGAACCTGTAGGAGCGGGCCATGCCCGCGATCCGCCGGCAGGGCCGGCGTCGGGCCTGTTGCCGCAGCAGATCGGCAATCATCGGTTGATCCGTCATCCGCCGCACGTGATTTCGCTCGCAAGGTCGCCTGCTAACGCAGGAGTCCGACTGTAGGAGCGAGCTTGCTCGCGAACCGCCCCAAAACCATGCCCTGCAGGTTCGCGAGCAAGAACTGGGCGTCCCCCTCGCTCCTACAAAAAGCCACGCATAAAAAAGCCCCGGCACCAGGCCGGGGCAAGCTTTTCGCCACTCTGTTGCTCGGTTACGCCACTACCACGCCATAACGTTGCGCCGGGGCGCTGCGCGACAGGTTCGGCGCCATCTTCAGGCGCGCGGCGGTGAAGGCTTCGAATTCGCCCGCATCCGGCAGCGCCGGCAGGGTCACCACTTCACCCTGGGCCAGGCCGGCCAGCGCGGCGTCGACCATGTGGTTCACGTCCATCAGCATTTCCGCCGGCAAGGAGCCGATGTCGGTGCCGGCGCGGTCCCAGATTTCGGTGCGGGTGGCGCCGGGCAGCACGGCCTGGATGCGCAGGCCCAGCGGCGCCAGCTCCTGCTGCATGGACTGGGTCAGGTTGAGCACGAAGGCCTTGGTCGCGCTGTAGCTGCCGTTGAACAGCTCCGGCGCCAGGGCCAGCACCGAGGCCACGTTGATGATGGTGCCGCGGCCGCGCCCGGCGAAAGCCTTGGCGGCGGCGCCGGCCAGGCGCGCGGTGGCGATGACGTTCAGCTCGATCATGCTTTCCAGGCGGTCCAGGTCGGTCTCCAGCAGGGTGCCGTTGATCGCTACGCCGGCATTGTTCAGCAGCAGGCTGATGCTGGCGTCTTCGGCCAGGCGCGCCTCGACGCGGGCGCGGTCTTCGCGGCGGGTCAGGTCGGCCTTGAGCACGTCCACCGAGACGCCGTGTTCCTCACCGAGGCGCGCAGCCAGGGCCTCCAGGCGTTGCTGGTCGCGGGCCACCAGCAGCAGGTCGTAGCCCTGAGCGGCGAGGCGCTGGGCGTAGGTGGCGCCGATGCCGGAGGAAGCACCGGTGATCAGTGCGCGGCCCAGTTCGGATTTGGCATTCATGGTTCTTTCTCCAGGGAGGCGTTCGCCCCGCTTGCAGGATTGAGTGGGCCGGTTGGCCGTCAGGAATGTCCGGCCATTTGGATGATGACCGTCATCTGAAGGTGAATATTATGCTCATAATATTATCTGTCAAGGCCTCTGGTTCAGCGCTGACAAACGGCCAGAGAGGCAGTGGAGAGCTTAGTGCGACGAGCGTTACGCGCCACCGGGCAGTTTAGGTTGCCCATTCCAGAGCGCCCGCGAGAGGCTCGTGGGCGTCTCCACACAAGAACAATCCCGGAGCGTCACCTGCACCCTGCCTGTCTACGAACCGGAGCGATCCGGAGGAGGACACATGCGATTGCGCTGCTTTTTCCTGGGATGCGTTTGGGATGAAGGGAATCTCACCGAGGTCGGTCGCGTACCGATGCTGTGCCAGCGCTGCGTGCGCTGCGGCGCGCAGCGGTACCTGAGCCCGGAACCGGAGATCTGAGCCGGAAACGACACTGCCCCGGAGCACGGGAATGCTCCGGGGCAGTTCGTCAATCAGACAGCGTTCAGTTGGCCACGAACGCCTGGCTGGTGGTGATAGCCATGTCGCCGCCGGGCAGCTTCAGATCGCCGATGCGCTCCAGGCTGTCGGCGTCGAAGATCGCCACGTCGTTCAGGGTGCCGGTCAGGTACAGCTTGTTGCCGGCCTTGTTGGTGGTCAGGCAGTAGTAGGAGTGGTCCAGGTTCGCCGCCTTGACCAGCTTCTGCTGCTTGATGTCGTACTTCGCCAGGCGGTTGAGCACGCCGTAGACGATGTTGCGGTCCTTGGCCGACCGCATGCCGCTGAAATACACCTCGGTGACCGGGCCGAAGTCGACGGTCTCGGTCTTGCCGGTGGCCAGGTCGATGTTGAAGAAGCCGTAGAGGAACTCGGCGGTGGCCATGTCCTGCTTGGCGTCCTTGAACTTCGCCGTGGTGTAGAGCAGCGAGAAGTCGCGCGGGTAGGTCTGCTGGTTCCACACGTAGAGCACATCTGGCGGCGCGTAGTTGGGGCGCTTCCAGTTGCGGCTGGCAATCGCCACGTCGAACTTGCCGGTCTTCACGTCCACCTTGTAGATGTCCGGCCCCGCCACGTAGAGGGTGCCGTCGTCGCCGGTCTGCATGATCGTCAGCTGGCGCGGCGCCGGGAAGGTGCGCACGGGCTTGGCGTCCATGCCGTCGGCGACCGAGTACACCTGCAGGCGCGGCTGCTGCACCTCGTAGTGCTCGGCAAGGATCAGCGTGGGGTTGGCGATGGCGTAGATCTCCTTGCCGTCATGGCTGACGGTCATGGAGAACATCGAGCGCGCGTTCTCGCCCGGCTTCTGCGCGATGGTGGCGTGGAACACCGGCTTGCAGTCGTCGAGCTGGATGCCGTAGATGTCCGCGTAGTGGTTGCTGAGGATGTAGGCGACCTTGCGGTCCGGCGACAGCTGGGTCATGCCCGGGCCGTAGGCGCCGGGGACGGTGCAGGTCTTGTAGAGCTTGTCGGTCTGCATGTCGATGACGTGCAGGTTGTTCGGGTAGTTGGTGCTGATCAGGTACTCGTGACCACTTTGCAGCGCCTTGCTCACATCGCTGCCGGCATCGGCGGCGACCGCTTGCAGCGCGCAGGCCAGCGAGAGACCGCCGAGTGTGGCGGCGAATGCTTGTCTGGACATGCAGGATTTCCTCTTGTTCTTCTGTCCCATGTGTTTCAGGGCGATCATTTGTCGTCCGGGAATACGGTGCCGAGGTTGCGCCAGTTCTCGGCCGAGGCCTGCGCATCCTTGTTCCAGTCGGGGTAGGTGCTCATCATGTCCGGCACCTGGGCCGGCCACCAGCAGGGGTCGGAGCAGCCGTAGAGGTCCGCTTCCATCGGCTGGCACAGCGACGACACGCCGCCGAACACGTCGACTTCCCAGCCCGGGTCGGTGGTGGCCGCGCAGCCGGCCACGGAGTTCATCGCCACCACGTCCTCGATGCGATCCTCGGCGGCGGCCTGTTCGAGCTTCTGTGCTTTGGTGTTGATCGCTTTCAGATGTTTCATGTCAGTGCGCCTTCCGCGGTGTGATGTGGCGGTCGATGAAGCTGGGGTTGGAGGCCATGATCCGGCTGTAGACCTCGATGCCGAAGTCGACCCAGTCCCTCATCAGTTCGCAGTAGTGGTAGGTGGGGTGCGCCGGGTCGCCGTAGCGCGCGTAGCTCTCGTGGTAGCAGCCGCCGGAGCAGAGGTTGCGGATGCGGCAGCTGGCGCAGCCGGTATCGGTGCGATCCAGGCGCTGCGAGAGGAACTCGTTCAGCTCGGCCTGCTTCACCCCTTCATGCACGTTGCCGAAGGTTGGCAGTGAAGAACCGGTGAAGCGGTGGCACAGGTTCAGCTCGCCCTTGTGGTCCACCGCCAGCATCTTAAGGCCGGCGCCGCACGGCAGGGCCTTCTTCTGCCCTTCGTGGATGTCGGTGATCAGCTGGTGCAGGTTGGAGAAGCCGATGTTGCGCCCCTGCAGCGCCTCGTCCAGGTAGCGGCGACCGAGGGCCTTCATGTTGGCGAAGACGTCCTTGAGCTCCTCCCCGGTGAGGTTGTAGCTGCTGATGTCGCCGGAGGTGACCGGCGCGAAACCGACTTCGGCAAAGCCCATCTCGTTGAACAGGTGGTTCCAGATGGTTTCGACGTCGGTGACGCCAGTGGTCAGCGTCACCCGTGCGCCGACCGGCCGCGCGGTGTAGCGCGAGAGCAGCATGTCGGCCTTGCGCCGCACCACGTCATAGGTGCCCTGCCCGCCCACGGTGATGCGGTTGCGGTCGTGCACCGTCTTCGGCCCGTCGATGCTGATGGACAGCCCGAAGCGATGAGCATTGAGCCAGTCGACGATCTCCTCGGTGAGCAGCGTGGCGTTGGTGGTCATGACGAAGTCCACCGTCTTGCCCAGCTCACCGAAACGACGCTCGCAGTAGGCGACCATGTGCTCGATCAGCGGGCGGTTGGACAGCGGTTCGCCACCGAAGAACACCACGGTGTAGCGCGGCTCGTCGGGGGACTCCTGGATCAGCATTTCCACCGAGGCCTCGGCGGTCTCCGCGCCCATCTTCTTGCCGGCGGAGGGCTTGTCCAGGTCTTCCTTGTAGCAATAGGTGCAGCTGAGATTGCAACCGGTATTGACGTTCAGCACCACGGTGTTGAGCGCGGTGCGATCAACCTTCTTGATGCCGATTTCAGGGGTCAGCGGCGAGCCGTCGCTGACCAGCTCCAGCGCGATCAGCTCGCGCAGGGTCTCGTCGATGTCCTCGGCGGCGAAGCGCCCGCCCAGGCGTTGGGTCAGCTCGTCCGGCGAGCAGGCATGCCCGCGCAGCGCGTCGATGATCCCGCCGGTCAGCTCGTCGCTGGCGAACAGCGAGGAGCTGGGGATGTGGAACAACAGGCGGTCGGCGTCGACCTGCACTTCATGCAGGTTGCGTTCGACCAGATTCAAGATGGCGCCCATGGCGACCTCCCGGAACTTTCTTGTTATGCCCACCCGCAGGTGGGCCTCACGCATTCAGTTCATCCGCTCCCGACGGTTACGGGATCGGCGGGTTGTTCCAACGCTGCACGGTGACGATCATGTGCCCTTCGCCCTTGTGCGACTGGCCGGCGTCGTCCACCGCGGCGATCACCTTCAGGTTGCCGGCGTTGTTGGTCATCATCTTGCGCTGCGGGTTCGGGCCGGCATCGCCCGGGGTGAAGATGCCGCTGTCGGCGTCCATCACACCGGCGAACTTCACGTCCTGGTCTTCCTTGGCGCGATCGTCGAAGGGCTCGACCGACCACTGCGCCGGGAACACGCCGATGCGGAACGGCTTGCCATCGGCGCCCTTGCCCCAGGCCTCGGCATCGAAGCTGCCCTGGACCTTGGGCGTGGAGCCGCCATTGCCGCCGATGCGGGCGATGGAGAACTCCGGCACCACCTTCACTTCGGCGATGTCCTTGTACACCGCGAGGCTGCCGCCCTTGGCGGTGCCGACGCTGACGTCGCGCTCACCGGCGGCCGCCGCATCGCCGGCCTTGACCTTGACGGTCACGCGCTCGGGCGTCTCGGACACCACCGACACCACCTCCACGCCCTTGCCGAACGACGGCTTGCCCTTCAGGCCGGTGCCGACCACGCTCACTTCAGTCTCCACGCCCGCCTTGATGTAGGCCGGCTGCACGCCCAGCACGCGGCTGGTGCCGTCCTTCGCCGCGACGAAGTCCAGGCCCCGCTCGTCGTGGGCCTTGTCGAACATGCGGCCCTGCATCTGGCCGTTGAGGGCGGCGAACACCTGGCGCAGGGTCACGTCGCCGACCGTCACCGCGCCGCGCCATTCGTAACCGTTGTAGAGCACCGCACTGCCCTCGCCGCTGAACGGCGAGCCATCGGCGTACTGGCCCTTCACGCTGACCTTGAAGGCGTCGTCGCCATCCTGGGTCACGTTCATGCTGCCGGCCAAGTCGCCCTTGCCCGGCATGTGCCCGGCGAAGCTCCAGTTGCCGACCAGCGACTCGGCCTTGGGCCGGTTCTTCTGCCAGTCGGCCCAGGCCTTGCTGTCCAGCGGGTAGCGCTTGGCCAGTTCCGGGACCATCTCCTTCTTCGCCAGGTCGAACCAGTCACGGTCGCGGGCCAGGGCCTGGTATTCCAGCGACGGCCAGCGGCCGAGGTGGAAGTTCACCAGCTTCTCCCACTCCGCTGCCGGGCGACGCTGCAGGGCGATGCGCGCGCCGGAGTGACAGCGGGCGCACATCTGCTCGAAGTTCGTATCGAATTTCTCGACGGTGTTGAGCCGGCGTTCGAGGGCGTAGCGCACGCCTTCGGTCTCGCTCGGCGCCAGGCCCTGCTTGTCGGCGAGGAACTTGACCACCGAGCGACGCTCGTCGTCGGTGATCTTCAGGCCATACATCACCTGCATGCGGGCGATGCTCATCAGCCAGCCTTCGGGGGTCTTGCGCTGGTGGCTGATGCGGCTGAGGGAATCGTTGCCTTCGGGCGTGTGGCACGCCTGGCACTTGGCGCTGATGATCGCCTGGCCTTCGGGGGCGGCCTGGGCCGTCTGCTGCAGCGCGAGGGCCAGTGCGGCCAGGGTTCCGGCACCCAGATAGTGCCGAAGTCGTGTCATCTTCAAGGTCAGGCCTCCTCGGTATTCTTGTTGGTTATTGGCGCCCACCGATGGGCTAAGAGCTAGCTCTTGAAAGCGGTTTTGCAGGTTGTGTGCCACTACTGCACAGGCCACGCCGGATCAGGGCTCGGGCGGCATCTACCGGCGCTCGCGCAGCACGACGTCGAGGTTGCGCCGTCACATTTCGCGATTGCTGTCTAACTCTGAGACAGAGTCCCTGCGACACCCTGCGAAGCAGTATGGTCCGACCTGTGCAAAGCGCCGCCCGCCGGAGCCAGAGCATCAGACCGCTTATGGCGCTCCCAACGCTTTCCCTCCACCTTCTGGATGGAAACATGTTGCTTTGAGCGGTCTGCGGCCCCTGAACCTTAAGGAGCGCGCAAAGGCTATGTGCCACGAGCAAAAATCCGAAGGAAGCAAGGCAGAAGAAGCAGTTTGAGCTCGCCGAAGAAGGAAACGCCAAGTCTCCGATTTCACGTTTTTATCCGACAGTCCTCGCGTTCAACGATGTGCTATGGCATAACAGTTAGTAAGCTGAGCGCGCGGGCACAATTTTCCGAACCTGCAATCTCAAAACGACATCACACTACATCCTTGTGATCGGCGCAGTTTCTTCCGAGCCAAGAAATTAACAACAAAATCAAGGAGGATTTACATGTCCCCTCGTGACTTGCCGGCGGTAGGAGTTTTATCAAACTGTGGTGGCCATGGCTTTTTTGGCGAATACACGAACCTGGAAGGTAAACGACTATTATGTATAGGCTTCGCGGAAGATGAAGTTACGAATTACGTTGCCAAATATGGACCCGCCAGCATTACCCTATTAACGAACTGGGCGGAACACAAGGATGCACAGATCGAAACTTACCCACTGGTAGTCGGAGATATCACTCGACGAACCCGATTTGAAGACAGTGAATTTGACGCCATTCTGACCCTTTCTGTCCTGGAGCACCTTAGTGATCTAAGAAGCGCATTCCAAGAGATGACCAGGCTGGTGAAACCGCGAGGGGAGATGTTACACATGTTCGGCCCAGCATGGTCATGCGCATATGGCCATCATCTGTACATGGACGCAACTGATCCGAATCTGAATTTCGCTCTATGGCAGATGCCTGCGCACATGCATCTGCTTTGCTCGGTCGAGGAAATTCGCAACCACTATCGCGAACTGGGCTACATCGAAGACACCATTGACTGGGTAATCAGGTGCTTTTACGACACGGAAATTATTAACCGTGAGAATTACGATACTTACATGAAAATTATGTCAGACCCCATATTCCAGCTGGACAAAATGGAGTTAATGTATAACGAACTGCCTGCCGACCACCTGCGAAACCTTCGATACGCCCACCCCCATATCAAAGACTTTTCAACTTACGGTGGCAGGTACCACCTTATCGTCAACAAGTAGATACGAGCCCAGTGTCTCAAGCGAATTTCGGATTTCTTAAGATGCGAGAACTTAGACGAGTCTACACTCAATCTTTTGCAGGCGCCTCGCTAGGACCTGTTCCTTATAGATTCAGGAACAAACTATTTTCGCAGAAGCGCCCGTTCTCGCCGACATCCTGGTCTGCCCCGCGGGTGGCCAGATGCGTGAGAACGATTATGCTTTCAGATGCCCCTGCGACCTAGTCGCGGGGCCATCTGTCTTCAGGCTTTGCGCAATCCGTACGACCTGACATCAGCCCTGGGCTCGAGTGCGGTAACGGTATTGAGGGACTCCGGCCCAAAACAACAACAAGACGGAGACGAACATGGCGCAGACATACAGCCCGGCCGCGGGCAACGCTCCTCACAGCGGGATCACCAAGGAGGAGCGCAAGGTCATCTTTGCCTCCTCCCTGGGTACGGTGTTCGAGTGGTACGACTTCTACCTCTACGGCTCCCTGGCGGCGATCATCGCCAAGCACTTCTTCGCCGGGGTCAATGAAACCACCGCCTTCATCTTCGCCCTGCTGGCCTTCGCCGCCGGCTTCGCGGTACGGCCCTTCGGCGCCATCGTGTTCGGCCGCCTGGGCGACATGATCGGGCGCAAGCACACCTTCCTCATCACCATCATCATCATGGGCGTCTCCACCGCCGTGGTCGGCCTGCTGCCCGCCTACGCCACCATCGGCGTGGCCGCGCCGATCATCCTGATCACCCTGCGCCTGCTGCAGGGCCTGGCGCTGGGCGGCGAGTACGGCGGCGCGGCGACCTACGTCGCGGAACACGCGCCCAAGGGCAAGCGCGGCTTCTTCACCTCGTGGATCCAGACCACCGCAACCCTGGGCCTGTTCCTCTCGCTGCTGGTGATCATGGCCTGCCGCACCGTACTCGGCACCGAGGCGTTCGAGGCCTGGGGCTGGCGGATTCCCTTCCTGCTGTCGATCCTGCTGCTGATCGTCTCGGTGTACATCCGCCTGCAACTCTCCGAGTCGCCGGTGTTCATGAAGATGAAGGAGGAAGGCAAGGCGTCCAAGGCACCGCTGACCGAGTCCTTCGGCCGCTGGGAGAACCTCAAGGTGGTGATCATGTCGCTGCTCGGCGGCACCGCCGGGCAGGCCGTGGTCTGGTACACCGGGCAGTTCTACGCGCTGTTCTTCCTGCTGCAGACGCTGAAGATCGACGCGCAGACCGCCAACCTGCTGATCGCCGGCTCCCTGCTGCTGGGCACGCCGTTCTTCGTGTTCTTCGGCAGCCTGTCCGACCGCATCGGCCGCAAGAAGATCATCATGGCCGGCTGCATCCTCGCCGCGCTGACCTACTTCCCAATCTTCCATGGCCTGACCCAGTTCGGTAACCCGGACGTGTTCGCCGCCCAGGAGAAGAACCCGGTAACCGTGGTGGCCGACCCGAGCGCCTGCTCCTTCCAGTTCGATCCGGTGGGCAAGGCGAAATTCGTCAGCTCCTGCGACATGGCCAAGAGCCTGCTGGCCAAGCGCGCCATCCCCTACGAGAACCTCAAGGCCGAGACCGGTGCGCTGGCCCAGGTGCACATCGGCGACAAGGTCATCGCCAGCTTCGAAGGGGCCGGCATGCCGGCGGCGGACTTCAAGGCGCAGTCCGAAGCCTTCACCGCGCAGCTGGCCGCCTCGCTCAAGGAAGCCGGCTACCCGGAAAAAGCCGACCCGGCGAAGATCAACCACCTGATGATGCTGGTGCTGCTGACGGTGCTGGTGATCTACGTGACCATGGTCTACGGGCCGATCGCCGCGTGGCTGGTGGAGCTGTTCCCGACGCGCATCCGCTACACCTCGATGTCGCTGCCCTACCACATCGGCAACGGCTGGTTCGGCGGCTTCCTGCCCACCGTCGCCTTCGCCATGGTGGCGGCCACCGGGGACATCTACTACGGCCTCTGGTACCCCATCGTGATTGCGGTGATGACGGCCATCCTCGGCATCTTCTTCCTGCCGGAGACGAAGGATCGGGATATCAACCACGGCTGAGCCCCGCCGGCGTGCAACCGTTCGCGGTTGTGCGCCCGCAGGTCCGGCTCTCGTAGGAGCGGACTCCGTCCGCGATCCTCCGGCAGGGCCGGTGCCGTGTCTGTTCGCGAGCAAGCTCGCTCCTACGAAAAGCTGGTCCGCCAGAGCCTGTAGGAGCGAGCTTGCTCGCGAACCGCACCGCACGAAACCCATCGCGGACGGAGTCCGCTCCTACGACTCCCCCGGGTGAGGCTCCCGGGTGAAATGGCCCCCACCTCGAACGCCATCTTCGGCAATGCGGGCGCCCTGCGTCTCAGCCGCTGTCGCAATGTGCGACAGCGGCCTCCTTCCTCGATCTGCTAAAAATCAATCAATTCTTTTAAATTCAGTAGGTTGCATAAACAACCTAGCCTTGGCACAGCCGTTGCGATACCTCGCCCCAGCGCCTCCCCGACCGGGAGCACGAACAGACAACAAGAGGCCACCGCAATGCTCGCTTCCCTGCCCATCAAGCCCGAATCCCGCGCCTTCCTGCAGCGCTCCCCGACGATGCTGATCGGCGCCGACTGGTCCCGCGCCAGCGACGGCGCCCTGATGGACCTGCGCAACCCGGCCACCGGCGAGGTGCTCTGCCAGGTGCCGGCCGCCACGCCTGCCGACGTCGACCGCGCCGTGCGCGCCGCCCGCCAGGCCTTCGATGATTCCGCCTGGAGCCGCACCCGCCCGCGCGAGCGGCAGAACCTCTTGTGGAAGCTCGCCGACCTGATGGAGCGCGACGCCGACCTGCTGGCCGAACTGGAGTGCCTGAACAACGGCAAGAGCGCCGCCGTCGCCCGGGTGATGGACGTGCAGCTGGCCATCGACTTCCTGCGCTACATGGCCGGTTATGCCACTAAGATCGAAGGCACCACGGTGGATGTGTCCATGCCACTGATGCCCGACGGCGAATTCCACGGCTACATCCGCCGCGAAGCCGTCGGCGTGGTGGGCGCCATCGTCGCCTGGAACTTCCCGCTGCTGCTGGCCTGCTGGAAGCTCGGCCCGGCACTGGCCACCGGCTGCAGCGTGGTGCTCAAACCCGCCGACGAAACCCCGCTGTCCGCGCTGAAGCTCGCCGAGCTGGTGCTCGAAGCCGGCTACCCGGCGGGCGTGTTCAACGTCGTCACCGGGACCGGTATCAGCGCGGGTGCTGCCCTCTCCCACCACCCGCTGGTGGACAAGCTGACCTTCACCGGCTCCACCCCGGTCGGCAAGGAAATCGGCAAGGCGGCCATGGACAACATGACCCGCGTGACCCTGGAACTGGGCGGCAAGTCGCCGACCATCGTCATGGCCGACGCCGACCTCGCCACCGCCGCCGCGGGCGCCGCCCAGGCGATCTTCTTCAACCAGGGCCAGGTCTGCTGTGCCGGCTCGCGCCTGTACGTCCAGCGCAAGCACTTCGACAACGTGGTCGCCGACATCGCCGGCATCGCCAACGGCATGAAGCTGGGCAACGGCCTGGATCCGAGCATCGACATGGGCCCGCTGATCTCCGCCAAGCAGCAGAAGCGCGTGTACGACTACATCGAACTGGGCCGCGACAAGGGCGCCACCATCGCCTGCGGCGGCGAACAGTTCGGCCCCGGCTACTTCGTCAAGCCCACGGTGATCGTCGACGTCGACCAGAAGAACCCGCTGGTGCAGGAAGAAATCTTCGGCCCGGTGCTGGTCGCCATGCCCTTCGACGACATCGAGGACGCCCTGCGCCTGGCCAACGACAGCCCCTACGGCCTGGGCGCGAGCGTCTGGTCCAACGACCTGGCAGCGGTCCATCGCATGGTGCCGCGCATCAAGTCCGGCTCGGTGTGGGTCAACTGCCACAGCGCACTCGACCCGGCGCTGCCCTTCGGCGGCTTCAAGATGTCCGGCCTGGGCCGAGAAATGGGCGCCGCCGCCATCGAGCACTACACCGAGCTGAAGTCGGTGCTGATCCGCCTGTGAGCTTTGCCGGCCAGTAGGAGCTGTCTTCTCCTGAACCTCCGTGTGCGGGATTTCCCTCTCCCCAACCCTCTCCCGGAAGGGAGAGGGAGCCACCAGTGCCGGCTGAAACAACGATTTCACCTGCACCGAACGGTCCCCTCTCCCGCTTGCGGGAGAGGGTTGGGGTGAGGGGCTCTTGTCTCATCAAAACACCGGTTCTACCTCGCCCGCGCAGCCCCCCTGCGTGGGTCTTGCCTCCCCCGGTCGCGGCAGCGCACGGGGGATTTTTTTGCCTGTTGCTTAAGGTCTGCCCGGCAACCAGGCGATTGCCCCTGTAGGAGCGAGCTTGCTCGCGAACCGCTTGGCAGGATGTTCGCGAGCAAATTCGCTCCTACAAAAGGCGGAACACTCAATCGCGATCCGGCGCCCCCAGCGGGAACAGCGGCCGGTGCGGCCGTGCCTCCTCCACCGCGCGGGCGAACGACGGGCGCGCCAGCAGGCGGGAGCGATAGGCGCGCAGGGTCGGGTAGCGGTCGCCGATGGGGTGCGTCCAGTCGGCATAGAACAGCGACGGAGCCGCCGCGCAGTCGGCGAGGCTGAAGCCATCCCCCGCCGCCCAGGTGCGTCCGGCGAGTTCCTCCTCCAGCCAGGCGTAGGCCAGCTCCAACTTGCTCACGGCATGGGCCAGGCCCTCGGCGCGCCGGGTCGCGTCCCCGCTCATGGCCCCCAGCACGGCGTGTTGCACCGGGGTCATCACGTGCAAGTCGAAGAAGCGGTCGAGGAAGCGCACGTCCAGCGCCTTCAGCGGGTCCTCCGGCAGCAGGCGCACCGGGCCGGGATGCTTCAGGAGCAGGTACTCGATGATGATGCTGGTCTCGGCCACGCTGTGTTCGCCGTCCAGCAGCACCGGGAACTTCGCCAGCGGCCACAGGCGCAGCCAGTGCGCGCCGTTCTCCGGCTGATCCGGGCCAAGGCTGCGGAATTCGAAGGGCGTGGCGTTCTCGTAGAGCGCGATCAGCACCTTCTGCGTGTAGGAGGAAAACGGGTGGCCGAACAGGACAAGGGACATGGCGGAATCACCTGAGGCAGACCAAAGTACTCAGCCTAGTCCCGAATGATCGCGCCATGGGCTTATCCGCAGGCCTGTGCCTCGACCGCCTGCGGGCGCGGCGGCGCGAAGCGGCTGGCAAGTACGAGCATCACCAGGCAGACCAGCGCCATGCCGATCCAGGCCGGCGCCAGGCTGGCCATGGACTGCCGCGCCAGCCCCGCCAGCAGCGGGAACAGCGCCGCGATCAGGTAGCCCACACCCTGGACGAAGCCCACCAGCGCGCCGGCTTCGGCGGGGCCATGGGCGCGGTCCATGGCGACGATGAGCGACAGCGGGAACAGCGCCCCGATCCCCAGCCCGAGCCCGACCATGGCCAGCAGCGCCAGCTCCTGTGGCCAGGCGATCAACACGACCAGGCCGCCCAGCAGCAAGGCGATGGCCAGGACCAGCGCCGGACGGCGGTCCGGCAGCCGGTCGATGAAAGCCGAGACCAGCAGGCCGGCGACCACCTCGGTGAGCGTCAATCCGCCAAGCAGCGCGCCGGCCTGCGCCGGCGTCCAACCGAGCGCCGTGTAGTACGGCGGCAGCCACGCGAGCACCAGCACGTAGGCGCCGGTGCCCAGGCCGAAGAACAGCGCCAGCCAGGCGGCGCGCCGGGCAACCCCGGAAAAGGCCGGCGCGCCCGCATTCACGGGCGCGACCTCGTCCGCCGCCCGGGTCCACACCGGCAGCGCCAGGACGGCGGGCAGCGCCCAGAACGCCAGCGCCGGCAGGTCGCCCCAGACGCTCGCCAGCCAAGGCGAGGCCACGCTGGCCAGCACCGCGCCACCCATGATCGCGGTGGAATACGCCCCCATCGCACCTCCCACCCGCGTGCCGAAACGCTGGCGGATGAACACCGGCAGCAGCGCCTGGCAGGCAGCGATGCCCACCCCGGCAAGCACCGCCCCACCCAGCAGCCCCCAAGGCCCCGGCAACAGGCGCAGCCCGCAGGCCAGGGCGATCAGCAGCAGGCCGAACGCTACACCCCGGCGCACCCCCACGTGGTGCAGCAACTGGGCAGCGCTCAGCGCGCCCAGGCCCATCAGCAGCACCGGGAGGCTGGTCAGGAGGCTGGCGAGACTGTCGCTCAGCGTCGCAGAGGCTTGTAGCGAGTCCAGCAGCGGGCCGATGGAGGCCAGCGCCGGGCGCAGGTTGAGGCCTGCCAGCACGACGGCAAGCAGGCAGGCGGCGAGCGAAACGCTTCTGGGCATGGGAATCATCCTTACGGTGCACGCCAGCCCTTGATCGCAAGGACGGCGCAGGCGAATATCTCTACATCAAGACAATTTCAATGTATCTCGACATCAAGATAAAAAGGAAGCCCCATGGACAGAGCCGCGTTCGCTGTCGAGCAATGGCGCCAGCAACTGCCCGAGCTGGACACCGACGGCATGCTCCTGCTCGGCCGCCTTGGCGAAGCCGCGCAGCTGATCGCCCGTGACCACCTCAACCCGCTGTTCGCCGCGTACGGCCTGCAACCGGGCGAGTTCGACGTACTCGCCACCCTGCGCCGCAGCGGCCCGCCCTTCCGTCTCACGCCCACCGTGCTCTACGAAGCGGCGATGATCTCCTCCGGCAGCATGACCAACCGCCTCGACCGCTTGGAGAAGCAAGGGCTGATAGAGCGCATGCCCAACCCCGACGATGGCCGGGGCTCGCTGGTCGGCCTGAGCGAAGCCGGCCTCGCGCTGATCGACGACGCCGTGAGCGCCCACGTCGACAACCAGCGCCAGGTGCTCGCCGGCCTGAGCGCGACGGAGCAGAAGAAGCTCGCCGCCCTGCTGGAAAAGCTCCTCGCCAGCCTGCCCGACACCCCTCGCTGAGCGACCTAGTGCCGCCGGCGCCGAGGGGCGTCTGGGCTCCAGGAACCATCATTGCAGAGCGGCTCTTCGCCAGTATTGCGTCGGCCGGTGATGTCGTTTTTGGCCATGCCCATGGCGATTTCGAGCAACTCGCCGCCCACCCGGTGCCTTAGCTTGGGCCTCGCGTGCAGCGCATGTTGCCGCGTCGTCGTCCCGGCCTCGCCTCAAGGACGAGCAAAGCGAAGGGAACTGCGCCGGGCCGGTGTCAGCCCGCCCTGATAACAATTTCAATAAAAAGGCCGATAGATGAGTGCTCCCAGTGCAAACGGCGCCAATGGCGATCTGGTGCAGGGCTTCAAGCCCCGCCACGTGACCATGCTTTCCATCGCGGGGATCATCGGCGCGGGGCTGTTCGTCGGCTCCGGCCATGCGATCGCCGCCGCCGGTCCCTCCGCCATCGTTGCCTACGCCCTCTCCGGGCTGCTGGTGGTATTGGTGATGCGCATGCTGGGCGAGATGGCCGTGGCCAGCCCGGACACCGGCTCCTTCTCCGCCTATGCCGACCAGGCCATCGGCCGCTGGGCCGGCTTCACCATCGGCTGGCTGTACTGGTGGTTCTGGGTACTGGTGATCCCCATCGAGGCCATCGCCGCCGGGGTCATCCTCAACAACTGGTTCCCGCAGGTCGAAACCTGGGTGTTCGCCCTGTCGATGACCCTGCTGCTCACCGTCACCAACCTGTTCAGCGTCGCCAAGTACGGCGAGTTCGAATTCTGGTTCGCCATGCTCAAAGTGGTCGCCATCATCGCCTTCATCGGCCTGGGCGCGGCCGCGCTGCTGGGGCTGCTGCCGGGGCGCGAGGTCGGCGGCCTGCACCGGCTGATGAGCGAGCACGGCGGCTTCATGCCCAATGGCTGGACGGCCATCTTCAGCGCGCTGATCACCACCCTGTTCAGCTTCATCGGCACCGAGGCGGTGACCATCGCCGCCGCCGAATCCAGCGACCCCAGCCGCAACATCGCCAAGGCCACGCGCTCGGTGATCTGGCGCATCAGCGTGTTCTACCTGCTGTCGATCCTGGTGATCATCTCCGTGGTGCCGTGGAACGATCCGCGCCTGGTGGAGATCGGCTCCTACCAGCGCGCCCTGGAGCTGCTGGACATCCCCAACGCGCAATTGCTGATGGACCTGGTGGTGCTGGTGGCCGTGGCCAGCTGCCTGAACTCCTCGGTGTACATCGCCTCGCGGATGATCTATTCGCTGAGCCGGCGCAACGACGCGCCGGCCTTCATCCAGCGCACGTCCGCCGCCGGCGTGCCGCGCGCGGCGGTGATCGCCAGCACGCTGATCGGGGTATTCACCACCCTGCTCAACTTCTTCGCACCGGGGCGGCTGTTCGACTTCCTGCTGGCCAGCTCCGGCTCCATCGCCCTGCTGGTCTACCTCGCCATCGCCGTATCGCAGCTGCGCATGCGCGGCATCCTGCGCCGGCGCAACCATGAGCTGGTGTTCCGCATGTGGCTGTTCCCCTGGCTCACCTGGCTGGTCATCGCGATCATCAGTTTCATCCTGGTGGTGATGTTCATCATGCCGACGCACCGCGTGGAGGTGAGTTCGACCCTGGCGCTGACGGTGATCATCATCCTGCTCAGCCAGACCGGCCGACGCACGACGCTCCACGCCCAGGCCAGTATCGGCCGCCGCGCCGTGCGCAGCTGAGCCAACCGCCCCACCAACAGAGGAGGTGCCGATTGGTCGAACGCCGGCAGTTCAGCGGAGCTATGCAGGGCCGCAACCTGCGCTATCTCGACAGCGACTCGAAGGAGCCCACCCGCCTCGCGCGGGTGGGCTTCCTGCTGCTGGAACACTTCTCCCTGCCGGCGTTCACCCAGGCGCTGGACACCCTGGTCACCGCCAACCTGATCCGCGCGCAGACCTTCGCCACGCAGACCTTCAGCCTCGACGGCGAATCCGTCACCAGCGACCTCGGCCTGGTGATCTGCCCCGGCGCGGCGCTGAACGCCGCGCAGCTCGTCGAGCTGGACCTGCTGGTCGTCTGCGGCGGCCTGCGCACGCCGCTGCGGGCGATCCCCGACCTGACGCGCCTGCTGCAGGCCGCCGCCGACAAGGGCATCGCCCTGGCCGGCCTGTGGAACGGCGCCTGGTTCCTCGGCCAGGCCGGCCTGCTGGACGGCTACCGCTGCGCCATCCACCCGGAAAACCGCGCGGCGCTGGCGGAGATCGCCCGGCACAGCGAGGTGACCAGCGAGAGCTACCAGGTCGATCGCGACCGACTCACCGCCGCCAGCCCCACGGGCGCCTTCAACCTGGTGCTGGAGTGGATCAACGCGCGCCACGGCCGCGAGCTGGTGGACGCCATCGTCGATATCCTCGCCTTCGAGGAGTCGCGCTTCCGCCGCACCCGCCCGGCGCTGCACGAGAAGCTCAGCGAGCCGCTGCGCGAGGCGATCAACCTGATGAGCGCGAATATCGAAGAACCGCTGAGCCAGGACCAGTTGTCCCGCTACGTCGGACGCTCCAAGCGACAGATCGAGCGCTTGTTCCAGGAACAACTGGGCACCACCCCGGTGCGCTATTACCTGGAGCTGCGCATCACCGAGAGCCGCCGCCTGCTGCAGCATTCCAGCCTGCCCATGTACGAAGTCGGGCTGGCCTGCGGCTTCGTCTCGCCCAGCCACTTCAGCAAGTGCTACACGTCCTTCTATGGCTATTCGCCGTCGAAGGAAGCGCGCTTTGGTTGCGTGAAAGCGCAGCGCACCGTGTAGGACGGGCGTTGGGCTGTTCGCGAGCAAGCTCGCTCCTACGAAGAGCCCGCCATCCACTCCATTCCCACTCCGGCTCTGGCTCTGAAGACTTCCAGCGAAATTTCCGCGCACTCCGGATGGCCCCGTTCAGGAGGCCTCGTTGAAGCGAAGTTTCAGGGGTTGAGCGACATGGATGTCGCGAGAGCCGCGATGGGCCAGGGATGACCCTTCGTGGGGGGTCGCCTAGGTCGGGCCCCTGAAACTGCGCTTCAACGAGGGGATTTTTCGCCTAGGCGAAAAACCGGATGATTGGGGCAAGACCTTTGCCCACTTTGGGTGGGGCGGCCATCCGTCGACCGCCAAAGTGGGTCGCCCGAGGGGGCGAAACGGGAAGTCCATGCGCACGCCGAAGCGGCGCAGAAACACCCAAACTGAAGCAGCACACCGGGAGGATTAGCGCGCAGGCCAGCGCCGGCTCTGCCGACGGATCGCGGGCATGGCCCGCTCCTACAGGGGAGCGCCAGTGCCACCGGTGAATACCAGGCTGGTTCGCGAGCCAGCAATGCATCGGACCATCGACAACGCGGTCCCCACACTTTGCGACCATAAAAAACCGCGCCCGAGGGCGCGGTTCTTCATCGAGCGTGAGCCATCAGCCCAGCGGCGGCGTCAGCGGGGGCACCTGGCGCTTGGAGCCGGTCGCCTCGAAGGCGGCGGCGAAGCGCAGCAGCGCCGAGTCGTCATAGGCGCGGCCGGCGAAGGTCAGGCCTACCGGCATGCCGATGTCCGCCATCACGCCCATCGGCACGGTAACGGTCGGCACGCCCAGGTGACGGATCGCCAGGTTGCCGTTGGCGACCCAGATACCGTTGCTCCAGGCGATGTCGGCCGATTCCGGGTTGACGTCGGCGTCCGCCGGGCCGACGTCGGCCACGGTGGGGAACAGCACGGCGTCCAGCTTCAGCTCATCCATCCAGTCTTCCAGGTCGAGCTTGCGGGTCTTTTCCAGGCCACGCAGGCCGTCGGGCAGGGTCTCGATCTGGTCCCAGGTCTTCAGGCCGCGCTTGGCCATGTTGACGTACTCGTCCATGCCCGCGCAGAGGTCGTCCTCGCGGTTGGGCAGCGTGCCCGGGTCGTGGGGGAAGATCTTCGGCCCATCGACGTCGGCCAGCTTGTTCAGCTTGGGATCGCCGTTGGCCCGGAGGAAATCGTCGAAGCCCCAGCCGGACAGCTCCCACAGCTCATCGTGGAGGAATTCCGGCGAAACGATGCCGCGGTTGTACACCGTCGGCGCGCCCGGACGGTCGCCCTCGCAGTTGGAAACCAGCGGGAAGTCCACTTCGATGACTTCGGCGCCGGCCGCTTCCAGGGCCTTGCGCGCCTGCTCCCAGAGGTCGATGACCGAGGCGCGGGTGTGGATGCGCTGGCCGGTCGGGCCGCCGATGCCAGGCTTCTCGCTGGTGCCGGCCAGCTCGTCCTTGTTGATGTACATGCGCGGCACGCCCAGGCGCTTGCCCTTGAGCGCTTCCGGGCCTGTAGCCAGGTCCAGGTAGGACGCCGGGCGCACCTCGGAAACGGCGGGAATCGGCACCCACGGCTGCAGGCGCCACAGATCGCCGCGTTTGTCGGGGTCTTCGGCAACCACCACGTCGAGCACTTCCAGCAGGTCGGCCATGGTGCGCGCATAGGGCACCACCACGTCCATGGTCGGGGTCAGCGGCCAGTTGCCGCGCACGGAAATCACGCCACGGGACGGCGTGTAGGCGCACAGGCCGTTGTTCGAGGCCGGGCCGCGACCGCTGGACCAGGTCTCTTCCGCCAAGCCGAAGGCCGAGAAGCTCGCCGCGGTCGCGGTGCCGGCGCCGTTGGAGGAGCCGGACGCGAACGGCGCGGTGAGGAATTTCGGGTTGTACGGGCTTTCCGCACGGCCGTAGACGCCGCGCTGCATGCCGCCGTTGGCCATGGGCGGCATGTTGGTCTTGCCCAGGCAGATGGCACCGGCAGCGCGCAGGCGCTCGATGGTGAAGGCATCGCGGTAGGCGATCAGGTCCTTGAAGGCCGGGCTGCCGGAGGCGGCGGTCAGGCCCTTGACCAGGTAGCTGTCCTTGGCGGTGTAGGGGATGCCATCCAGCGGGCCGAGGGTCTCGCCACGGGCGCGGCGGGCATCGGAGGCTTCGGCTTCCTTCAGGGCCTCGGGGTTGCGCACGACCACGGCGTTGAGCTTGGTCGGGCCATCGTAGGCGTCGATGCGCGCGAGGTAGGCCTTGACCAGCTCGACCGCGGTGGTGCGGCCCGACTCGAGGGCTTCACGCAGCTGCGCAATGGAAACTTCGGTTACCTCGATCATGCTGTCACCGTCGGCTGGAGGTTGGTGGGAAGGGGCAGGTCTGCGTCGCGACGGACCCAGACGGCGCAAGTCGGAAAGTGCGTGTTCATCTCGATTCTCTTGTACTTCTGTTACGCGACGGGAGTGAGTGTACCGTCGGCCGGCGGCTTCGTTCAGCGCCCGGCGGACAAACCGGGTGCGCAGGATGGGCAACGAAAGGCGAAGACAGCCGCCAGGGCGCACACACTGGCATGCCCGATCAGAATACACAACAGTCGTAAATTAAAAAAAACGCCCGTCGAGTGGGGGCTCGGCGGGCGATACAGGGGCGCCGGGGGGAGCGCCCTGGGAGAGTGATTCAGCGAGAGCCCGATGGCAGACGCTGACGCAGGCTATTCGCCGCCTGCCGGCGCTGGGCAGGTCGCTGGGGGGAGCGACCCGCTCGAAGCCGATTCAACTGTGTTGCGCGCACTGGTAGGCGGCGTCCAGCAACTCGCCCTTGTCGTGCCACGCGCTGCGCTGGTAGGCGCTGAAATGATTGCCGCCGGCGATCGGGGTCACCTCGACGATGCCGCTGGCCTGCAGCGGGTCGGCGCTGCCGGTGAGCAATTGGCGGGTGCCGCCGCTCTCGCTGACGAAGGTGGCAGTGCCGGGCGTCAGCCTGCCGTCGACGCAGCTCAGGTAGACGCTGCTGTCCTGGGCCGTGCTGCCGCCCAGGCTGTCCCAGCTCAGCCGGGTTTCCGAGGTCGCCGCGCAACCGGTCAGGCCGGCCACGGCAAGCACCAGCGAACCCAGGGCAGCGCGGATGATCAGGCGATTGGGTATGAGGTGCACGGTGTTCATCGATTCTGTCCCTTGCTCGGTTCGACCAGCTCGTGGGACAGATATTCAGGCCCGCGCGGCCCGCACTCCACTCGATTGTGTCGATAGTGAAGCTCGACGGTATCGATGGTTGTACCGCCGCTCAGGGCCGCCTCGCAGGAAAGTCGAACCCTCCCCGCCTCGCCGGGTCGCACGTCAGGAAGGCCCTCAATCGCCTTCCATCCCGACGAGGAGAACACGCCATGAGCTACGACTGGGACCTGATCGAACGCCTGCTGCTGCGCGCGCAGGATTGCGCCGACGAACCCTACAAGGCCCGCGAGTGCGGCGAGGAAGTGGCCGAGCAGCACCGGCTGCAGGGCGAGCCGGTGGAAGGCAGCGTGGACCACCTGAAAAAGGTCGCCGGCGACCTGGAGGGCGACCTCTACGCCAACGGCTATATCCAGGAACGCCCGCGCGAACATGGTGGCACCGGCAACAACTTCGAGCTGACCGAGCGCGGCACCGAGCTGCTCACCCTGATCAGCCGCAGCTTCCCGGACCACCTGGTGTTCCGCCAACTGCTCGACGAACAGGGTGAAGCCGCCCTGCTGCCGGAAACCTTCGACCAGCTGGCCGAACGCGCCACCCGCGATCGGGTCGACGACCGGCCGGAGCGCTGACGCGTCAGGCGGCGGGCAGCTCCATCACCATCTCGTGCCACGCCATGCCGCCGTGGTCGGACGCCGACGGCTGCACGTAGCGGTAGCCGAAGCGCTCGTAAAGCGGCACATGGCGGTCCTTGCACATCAGGTGGATGGTGCGCTTGCCCAGGCCGCTCATGCGCTGGATGAAGGCGCGCATCAGCCGGGTCGAATACCCCTTGCCCTGCTGCGCCGGGTCGATCACCACCGACATGATCACCACGTTGGGCGCCGCCGGGTCGTGGCCGACGAGTTCCTTGAACGCCTCGTCGGACATCACCACCTCATGGGCGCAGCCGCCGTTGATGAAGCCGATGATCTCGCCGCCCAGCTCCATGATCAGGAAGCCCTCGGGATACTGGGCGATACGCGTGGCGATTTTTTCCCGCGTGGCGGCCTCGTCGCCCTCGTAGGCAGTGGTTTCGATCTCGAAGCAGCGGTCGGTATCGGCGGGGGTGGCGGTGCGGAAGGTGGGAGTCGTCATGGGGTATTCCTGGCGATGCAAAACAAGGCGGCATGGTAAAGAAACCCGGCCGCCCCGTCTCGCCGCCCTGCCCCGTGCCCTCAACCCTGCGGCAGGCGCGCGATCACCTTGATCTCGAAGTCGAAGCCGTACAGCCACGTCACTCCCACCGCTGTCACCGTGGGATAGGGCGCAGCGCCCCAGTAATCGGCGGCTACCTGCCAGGCTCGCTCGAAGTTTGCCTGGGGGTCGACCATGAACAGCGTCACATCCATCACGTCCTCGAAGCTGCAGCCGGCGGCGGCGAGGATCGCGTTGAGGTTGTCGAAGGCCCGCCGGACCTGGGCCTCGAGGCCGGGTTCGGGCGAACCATCCTCGCGACTGCCAACCTGGCCGGAGACGAACAACAGGCCGTTGCTGCGGACCGCCGGGGAATAGCGGTTGCGTTCATAAAGGGCCTGGCGGCCAGCGGGGAAAACCACGTCACGAGTCGGCATGGACTTGCTCCATCAGGGGGGCCGCAGCCCCGATTCAACGATGGAGGCAGGTTAAGGCGCACGGGCTTCGCGATAATCTGGCAACACGCTTCAGCATTGTTTGTAGAATCCAAACAATCTGCCCTCCACCCGCCAGCCAGCCGGAGCCGCCATGGACCGTTTCGATGCGATGCAAGCCTTCGCCCGCGTGGTGGAAACCGGCAGCTTCACCAAGGCCGCCGACACCCTGCACATGAGCCGCACCAGCGTGACCCAGCTGATTCAGCAGTTGGAAGCGCGGCTGCGCGTGCGCCTGCTCAACCGCACCACCCGCAAGCTCAACCTCACCGCCGATGGCGCCGCCTACTACGAACGCGTGGTGCGCCTGCTGGCGGACATGGACGACGCCGAGACCAGCCTTTCCAGCGCGGCCGCCGCGCCACGCGGGCGGCTGCGGGTGGACGTGCCTACGCCGCTGGCGCGCCTGCTGCTGATCCCCGCCCTGCCCGACTTCAATGAGCGCTACCCGGACATCCACATTGATTTGGGCGTCAGCGACCGCATGGTCGACCTGATCGACGAGAACGTGGACTGCGTGGTGCGCGGCGGCGAGCTCACCGACCAGTCGCTGATGGCGCGCAAGGTCGGCGACCTGCCGCTGGGCGTCTTCGCGGCGCCCGGCTACCTGCAGCGCGCCGGAGTGCCCCGGCATCCGCGCGACCTGGAGAACGGCCAGCAACGCATCGTCGGCTACCTCTGGGCGCGCACCGGCAAGCCGCTGTCCTATGCCCTGCAAAAAGGCGGCGAGACCGTGCAGGTCCATGGCCGCCCGGCGCTGACGGTCGACGACGGCAACGCCTACCTGGCCGCCGGTATCGCCGGCATGGGCGTGCTCTGGCTGCCGCGCTACATGGCCGAGGAGGCCCTGGCCCGCGGCGAGCTGGTGGAGCTGTTCGCCGACTGGAGCATGGACAGCATGCCCCTCTACCTCGCCTTCCCGCCCAACCGCCACGTCAGCGCCAAGCTGCGGGTCTTCATCGACTGGATCGTCGAGCTGATGGCGCAGCATGCGCCGGTAGCCGGAGCACCTTCGTAATCGGGGCGTGGCCCGACGCTGAGCAACGGCACGCCAGGCTCAAGCGCCCGGCCCGACCAGCAAGGTCGCAGTCCTTGCCCCCGGCATCATTGCCAGCAAGCCGGCAACCAGCTGATCGCCCGCTTCGCGCAAGGCTTCCAGCGGCATCTCCGGCAGGCTTTCGAGGATGAACCACATCTGCTGCGCCTCGGCGTCCAGGCGGGTGCGCACGCCCTGGCGCCAGTTCCAGCGGCGGCAGGTGACGCCCAGGTCGTCGCGCCAGATGACTTCGCCGGGGTCGGGGGATTCGTGGGCCGGTGCGCCGTCCTTCAGGGTGTCGAAGGTCTCGCTGCCCTCGGCGATCACCAGGCGTGGGGTGCCGGCGTAGGCGGCGAGGTTTTCCCCGCCCACCGGGATGGCGAACTGCACGCTGATGGCGTTGTACAGGTCCACCACCGGATCGATGCTCGGCAGGCCGCCGTCGCGCCGCACGCGCTTGCGCAGCGCTTCCGCCGAGCAGGGGGTGCGCTGTGGTTTGGCGCCGAAGCGGCGGAACGCCTCGGCCCAGGCGGCCAGGTGCGCATCACCCCACGCCGGCTCGCCCGCCGCCAGGGACGCGCAGGCGCGCTGCAAGGCCTGCTCCGCCACCTCGGGATGAAGAATCGGCGAGGCCTCCACAGTGATGCTCAGGGCACGAAAGCCGGGAGCGAGGGTAGCGATGGCGGGGGCGATCTGCGGTGTGACGGGTTGCATGACGAAATCCTTGGGGTAAGGCGGAAACGAGACTGAACGGTGGGGCGAATCGCCCGCCTCAGCGGCGGACGAAATTGCGCCTGTTGTAGTCGCCCCAGGCGACGGACAGGGTTTTCAGCACGTGCAGCAAAGCGGTCCATCTGGACGTCATGGGAATGGCTCCGGGAACAGTGGGAACTGGCGCGAACAGCGCGCTCGACCCGCACAGTTCTACCGGCATGGCGACGTCGCTGCCATGAATTCCCCGAATGAACAATTAGCCCTGCTTATGCAGAACGCCGAAAATCAGCACCGCTGATCCCGCCAGGCTTTAGCTGAACTGAACTGTCGGGCCGCAGAAATCGTGCATTGAAGTGCGCCCTCGCCAGCAGTGAGATGGACCGGCGGAAAACCCGCCCCCGACAACAACGAGAACGAGGTTCGCGCCCCATGCGCATGCTGATCAAAGCCCTGGCCGTGGCTTCCACTACCCTCCTCGGCGCGCCCATCGCGGTGACCGCCGCCGAAGCCTCCACGGCTGAAAAGCCGGCCTTCGTGGTCCACAAGCTCACGGATTTCCTCTACGCCATCGGCGAGCCGAACTACTACCAGAAGAACTATTCGTACCTGCTGGTGGGCTCGCATCAGGCGCTGATGTTCGATTCCGGCGCCAACCAGACGGAAGACATCACACAGGTCGCCCGCCGGATCACCGACAAGCCGCTGTCGGTACTGCCCTCGCACCTGCACTTCGACCACCTCGGCGGGCTGCACAACTTCCAGAGCATCTACCTGCTCGATACCCCCTTCACGGCAAAATTCCGCCGCGCCGACGGCCTCTACCAGGTGCCCGAGCCGGTCCACCTGGGCAGCATCGACCATATGACCCTGGCGCCCTTCCGAGTCTCGCGCCTGGTGAAGCCCGACGAGGTGATCGACCTGGGCGGCCTCAAGCTGCGCCTGCTGAGCATGCCCGGCCACACGCCGGACGAAGTCGCGCTGTTCGATGAGGCCCACAACATCCTGCTCTCCGGCGACCACCTCTACCCGTCCTGGCTGCTGGCGGGGAACCTCGCGGACTACGTGGCTTCGCTGGATTCCACGCTGAAGGTGATCAATCCGCAGACCACCCTCTATGGCGCCCACGCGGACGAAGACCCGGGCAAGGTGCCGGCCATGACCTACGCCGATGTCGTCGCGGTGCGCGACAAGATGCAGCAGATCCAGGCCGGCCGCGCCAAGGGCGAAGCCTTCAGCGACCCGGAGCTGATCAGGAGCTCGGCGCTGTACAAGGTGGAGAAGAACATCAGCATTCTCACCGACATCCAGTTCACGGACGGTCGGGGGTATGGATACTGAGGCCACGCCGACGCCTGGCACGGAGTCACTAGATCCTTGCAGGAGCGAGCGTGCTCGCGAACAACGGCCGATCGTTCTGCACTGGCGCGCCAGGTTGATTCTGGTTCGCGAGCAAGCTCGCTCCTACAGGCTCATGCCGAGCCCGTCGCCCCCTGCTCGCCTATCGACAGCAACCACTCGATGAACGCCCGGACCTCCGGGCGTTCGCGTTTCACCTCGGGGCAGACGACGTAGTAGTTGTGCACCGCCGCCACGGAGATCGGCAACGGGCGTACCAGCCGGCCTTCGTCGAGGTCGCGCCGTGACACCGCCTCATCGCTGAGCGCCACGCCGAAACCGTCGCGCGCCGCCTGCAGGACCATGCCGAAATCCTCGAAATGGATGTCCTCGGCGCCGCCCCGACTGTACCCAGCCTCCGCCAGCCATTGCTGCCACTGGCTGCCGTCGTCCTCGTGCAGCAGCCGGTGCCGCGCCAGGTCGGTGGCCTCGACGATGGCCAGCGGCCCGCGCAGGTATTGCGGACTGCACACCGGTGTCATGCGGATGCCATGCAGCAGGCGCCACCAGACACCCGGCCATGGCGGATTACCGTAGATCACCGCCACATCGGCGCGGCGCCAGTCCACCTGGGGCATGCCCGGCGCGGTGATCACGCTCACCCGCACCGACCGCGACTGCTCCATGAAGCGCAGCAGCGGCCGGGCCAGCCACTCGACGCCTTCGGCCGGCGGGATCGACAGGCAGATGTCCACCCGGTCCTCGTCCTGCCGGCGTCCCGCCTGCAGCGCCTGGACGGCCCCGGTGATCTCGCCCATGGCGCTCGCCACGCGCTTCTGCAGCTCACGGCCGCTGTCGGTCAGCACCAACTGGCGGCCGCGCTTCTCGAACAGTTCCACGCCCAGGCTGGCCTGCAGCGCCTTCACCTGCTGGCTGACCGCGCCGGTGGTGACGTGCAGTTCGACGGCGGCCGCCGCCAGGCTGCCCAGGCGGGCCACGCTTTCGAACACCTTGAAACTGTGCAGCGGTGGGAGGGCCATCTCTTCTCGAAATCCGCAAAGACCAAGGCGGACGGTTATAGCAGCACTAGCCTGCGCCGGGGAGAAAGACCTGCCCGATGCTTCGCTGGCCCGCAATTTGCGACGGGCTGTGTACAGGCTGTTGCAAAGCCCCTTATCGCGCCTTGCACGCAACCTGCTGGTGCTTTTGGATTCACCTGTGCACACATTTCGTGCAGCGCACGCCGGGTCAGGATTTCATGCAGAACGCCGATTGCAGAGCCTTCAGGCCAGAAAAAGCACATAACCGACCGGTCAGATTCCGGACCATCGGACAGAAACATGTATACAAAACAGTGGAAATCTCCCACGTAGTTTGTCTACAGTGGCCGCACAACAAAAACAAGCGAGTCCTCAGCCATGAATGATCGTTCAGCTGTAGCGTCCGCCGGAGCACGCCCGGAAGACGAGAACCTCGGAATCGGCGCCAACCTGGCGTACGGCCTGCAACACGTTCTGACCATGTACGGCGGGATCGTCGCCGTGCCCCTGATCCTCGGCCAGGCGGCCGGCCTCTCCGGCAGCGAGATCGGCCTGCTGATCGCCGCCTCGCTGTTCGCCGGCGGCCTCGCCACCCTGCTGCAGACCCTCGGCATTCCCTTCTTCGGCTCGCAGATGCCACTGGTGCAGGGCGTATCCTTCGCCGGTGTCGCCACCATGATCGCCATCCTCGGCGGCGGCTACGAGGGCGGCGGCCTCAACGCCGTGCTCGGCGCCGTGATGGCGGCGTCGTTCATCGGCCTGCTGATCACCCCGGTATTCTCGCGCATCACCAAGTTCTTCCCGCCGCTGGTCACCGGCATCGTCATCACCACCATCGGCCTCACGCTGATGCCGGTGGCGGCGCGCTGGGCCATGGGCGGCAACCCCAAGGCGCCGGATTTCGGCAGCATGGCCAACATCGGCCTGGCCGCCCTGACACTGGTGATCGTCCTGCTGCTGAGCAAGCTGGGCAGCGCCTCCATCTCGCGCCTGTCGATCCTGCTGGCGATGGTGATCGGCACGCTGATCGCCGCCGCGCTGGGCATGACCGACTTCTCCCGCGTGGCCGAAGGCCCGATGGTGGCCTTCCCGGCGATCTTCCACTTCGGCATGCCGACCTTCCACATCGCCGCGATCCTGTCGATGCTGATCGTGATCATGGTGACCCTGGTGGAAACCTCGGCGGACATCCTCGCGGTGGGTGAGATCATCGGCACCAAGGTCGATTCCAAGCGCCTGGGCAACGGCCTGCGCGCGGACATGGCATCGAGCATTCTCGCGCCGATCTTCGGCTCCTTCACCCAGAGCGCCTTCGCCCAGAACGTCGGCCTGGTGGCCGTGACCGGCGTGAAGAGCCGCTACGTGGTGGCCACCGGCGGCCTGATCCTGGTGACCCTCGGCCTGCTGCCGGTGATGGGCCGGGTGATCGCCGCGGTGCCCTCCTCGGTGCTCGGCGGCGCCGGCGTGGTGCTGTTCGGCACCGTGGCGGCCAGTGGTATCCGCACGCTGTCCAAAGTGGACTACCGCAACAACATGAACCTGATCATCGTCGCCACGTCCATCGGCTTCGGCATGATCCCGATCGCCGCGCCGAGCTTCTACGAGCACTTCCCCAGCTGGTTCGCCACCATCTTCCATTCCGGCATCAGCTCGGCGGCGATCATGGCCATCGGCCTGAACCTGCTGTTCAACCACTTGAAGACCGGCAACTCGGACCAGCAATCGGTATTCGTCGCCGCCGAGGAGCGCACCCTGCGCTACCGCGACATCGCCGCGCTGAACGAGGGCGACTACTTCCAGAACGGCAAGCTGTTCGACGCCGAGGGCAACGAGGTGCCGGTGATCGTGGACGATCACGAGCACGACGAACACCACGCGCCCGCCGCCCGATCGGTGAAGCGCGCCACGGTGAACAGCAGCGCCTGACGGCCTGTCCGGCGTCCATGAAAAAGGCCCCTTTCGGGGCCTTTTTCATTTTGCGCACATCCCGCTTTGGGTAGGAGCGAGCTTGCTCGCGAACGGCTCTACCGGCAGCACCGGCGCCCGGCGGTTCGCGAGCAAGCTCGCTCCTACAACGGCCAACGCCACCCGTGGCTCAGTGCAGCGACGCCACCGCCGAGTCCTCCTCCGCCGACGCCACCACCATCGCCACCGGCGCTGACTGCGCCGGCTCCGGTTGTTCGGGGGCGCTCACTTCCAGCATCAGCGACGCGGACGGGCCGCCGCCCGGCGGCGGGTTGACCACCACCACGGCCAGCGTTCCGCGGACCGCCACATCCTCGGGCAACAGCTGGAACGCCAGGCGGCAACTGTCGGCCAGCGACGTCTCGCGCTCGGCGCCATTCACCAGCACCCGCGCGCCACGGCTGAAGCCCTTGCCGCGCAGGGTGACGTACAACGACTGAGCGTCGAGCACCGGCGGCTGCGCCTCGCTGATCAGCGCCACGGGGTTCTCCAGCGGGTCCTTGCGCCGGGCGTCGCCGCCGCGACGGGTGCGCAGCAGCGCGTCGAGTACCTCGGCGAACTTGTCGGTGCCCTGCTTGGAGGCGATCCCCACCAGAGCGGCCATGGCCATCAGCCCATAGAGGTTGATGCTGGCGGGATCGCCGCCAGTGCTCACCGCGACGAGCACCGCGCGCACCAGCAGGTAGAGCATCAGCGCCAGCGCCATGCCGATGCAGGGCTTGAGCAGGTACCACCAGATCCAGCTGGCCATGAAGCGGTCGTTGCCGACGAAGTCGCCGAAGGACTTCGCCACGTGGACGAAACTGCCCAGCGCTCCCGCGACCATGACCATCACCAGCAGCCGCGCATCCGGCCCGGGGCACCAGCCGACCAGGCATTGCACGCCGGGGTCGCCCACCGCGCCGGCCGCTGGGAACTTGGGGTAGGACTGCGGCCACAGGTCCACCAGGGCGGCCGCGAGGACCAGGGCGAGGCACATTAGCCCCGCGCCCATCAGGGTGACCTGCAGGGCATTGGCGCGTCGTCTCTTGCTGCGTGTCTCCATCATGCGCTCCGGGCAGAAGTTCAGCGGAAAAACACCCTGCCGCGAAGGGCGCTTTCGCCTTCGCACGACGGCCGGAGAAACACACGTTAGCGCAGCGCCAACGCGCTGCAAGAGGGCGCGCGGGGAATTTTTCCGCTGTTGCGCCGGCGAGACGTAACACCCCTGCAACACGGCGTTGCCGCCTCGCGCGCAGGGCGCAGCGCAGGCCTTAGCAGCGCAACCTGAAACCAACCTGAAGTCGCGCCGCAGAGCGGTTCAGCTTGGTTTAAGCGCAACGGCACACAGTCGAGTCTCCCCATAGGAGGCCCATCATGAAGACCACCCTGATCACCCTGGCCGTCGCTGGCGCCGTGGCCGGCCCGGCCCTCGCCCAGGCCCGCGAACTCACCCTCGACACCACCCTCACCGACTACAGCGGCAACAACGCCTACCTGGCCATCTACCTGACCGACGCCCAGGGCCAGTACCAGCGCACCCTGTGGGTCGCCGGGCCGAAGGCCAAGTACTACAAGCACCTGGGCGACTGGGCGCGCGGCAGCGGCCTGCGGGCCGCCGAGTTCGACGGCCTGAGCGGCGCCAGCGTCGGCAGCGGCGAGCACCTGCAGGTCTCGGTGGAGGTGGCCGACAGCCTGATCGACGCCGGCTACCAGATCCGCATCGACAGCGCCGTGGAAGACAAACGCTCCAACCGCGCCGAAGTGAAGGTACCGCTGACCCGGGACGGCGCCGGCCAGGACAACGCCGGCAGCGGCTACGTCGCGAACTTCCGCTACCAGATGTGATTCAGGAGGCCGCCATGCTTCGTCGTCTGCACGCCTGGCCCGGCATCTTGCTGACCGCCCTGCTGCTGGTGCTGGCCGGCAGCGGCGCGCTGCTGTCCACCCAGCCGCTGGCCGAGCGGGTCACCGCCGGGGCCGAACCGTCGCGAACCGTGGCGCAGCTCGCCGAGCAGGTGAGCCATTCGGTGCCCGGCGTGGAGCGCCTGGAACGGCACGCCTCCGGCCTGCTGATCGCCTATGGCGAACAGGGTGCGCTGCGGGTGTCGCCCCGGGATGGCGCGGTGCTCGGCAGCTATGAGCCGCCCGCCATCTACCGCCTCGCCCGCGACCTGCACCGCTCGCTGCTGCTGGGCGAGACGGGCCACGCCCTCGCCGGCGGCGGTGCGCTGGGGATGCTCCTGCTGGGCCTTTCCGGGCTGGCCCTGCTCGCCCGCCGCCAGGGTGGCTGGCGCAAGCTGGCAGCCCCGGTGCGCGGCGGGCGCGCCTCGCGCTGGCACAACCAGGTCGGCCGCGCGGTGCTGCCGGTGGCCTTGCTGCTGGGCCTGAGCGGCGCCTACCTGTCGGCGGAACACTTCGAATGGTTCGCCAGCGACCTGGAACAGCAGGCCGCCTTCCCTGAACAGGTGACGCAAGGCACCGCGCTGCCCGCCGGCGAGCTGGCGGCCTTGCAGCAGGTGCCGCTGCGCCAGCTGCGCGAACTGGAATTCCCCCTGGCCGGCGACACCCAGGCCACCTATACCCTGCGCGCCGCCAACGGCGACGGCTATGTCGACCCGGTCAGCGGCCAGTGGCTGGGCTACACGCCCCACACCGCGGCGCAGCGCCTCTACGAGTTCATCTACGCCCTGCACAGCGGCGAACTGCTGGGGGCCGCCAGCCCGCTGCTCGGCGTCGCCGCCCTGGGCGTAGCGCTGCTGGGCGTGACCGGTGTGCTGCTGTTCCTGCGGCGCCGCCGCCAGCAGCCGACGTTCGCCTCGCAAGCCGATCCCGAGAGCGCCGAGTACGTGTTGCTGGTGGGCAGCGAAACCCAGGGCACCTGGGCCTTCGCCAGCGCCGTGCAGACGGCGCTCGCGACAACAGGCGCCCGCGTGCACAGCGCCGCGCTCAAGGATGGCGCACGCCCCTTCCCGGCGGCGCGCGCCCTGCTGGTGCTGACCGCCACCTACGGCGATGGCGACGCCCCGCAATCGGCGGCGGGCTTCCTCGATCGCCTCGACCGGCTGCACCTCCCCGCCTCGGCGCGCTTCGCCGTGCTGGGCTTCGGCGACCGGCGCTTTCCGTGCTTCTGCCAATACGCGGTGGACGTGGACGCCGCACTGGCCGGCCGCGGCCTGCAACGCCTGCTGCCGCGGCGCGACATGGAGGCCAGCCAGCCCGAGGATTTTGCCGCCTGGACAGGCGAACTGGGCGCGGCGCTGGGCTTGCCGCTGGTGGCAGGCGACGTGGGCCTGCCGCGCCCGGAGTCGCGCTTCACGCTGGTCGAGCGCCAGCTGCACGCGGCGCCCGGCGATGTGCCACTGGCGGTGCTGCGCTTCGCCCCGCTCGGCCAGGTGCCGCACTACCAGGCCGGCGACCTGCTGGCGATCTACCCGCCCGGCGCCGCCACGCCCCGCCAGTACTCCATCGCCAGCGACAGTCGCGACGGCCTGCTGGACATCTGCGTGCGCCTGCGCGCCGGCGGCCTCTGCTCCACCTACCTGCACGGCCTGCAACCCGGCGACACCCTCGACGCGACGCTGCAGCCGCACCGCGACTTCCAGCCACAGCCGGGCGATGCCCCGCTGATCCTGGTCGGCGCCGGCAGCGGGATCGGCCCGCTGGCCGGCTTCACCCGCCACAACCGCCCGCAGCGGCCGCTCTACCTCTACTGGGGTGGGCGCGTCGCGCAAGCCGGCGTGCCGTTCCAGCGCGACCTCGATCAGGCCCGCGCCGATGGCCGCCTGAGCGACCTGCGCACGGTGTATTCCGCCGGCCCGCAGCCGGGCTACGTGCAGGACCGCCTGCGCGCGGATGCGGGCGAGCTGCGCCCACTCATCGCGGCCGGCGCCCAGGTGCTGGTCTGCGGCGGGCGCGACATGGCCCAGGGCGTGCGCCGCGCCTTCGACGAACTGCTCGGCCCGCTGGCGCTGAGCGTGGAACAACTGCGTGCCGGAGGCCGCTACCGTGAAGACCTGTTCTGACCCCGTCAGCGCCCAGCGCTACCGCTTCAACGGCCCGACCATGGGCAGCCGCTACTGCGCGCTGTTCTACAGCCGCGCGACCCTCGACGAGGCAGCCCTCGCGCACGCCCTGCAAGACGCGGTGGCACGCGTCGACGCGCAGATGTCGAACTGGCGGGACGACTCCGACCTGTCGCGCCTGAACGCCAGCGCAGCGGGCACCTGGGTCAGCCTGCCGGCCGAGCTGCTGTGGGTGCTGCAGACCGCCATCCAGGTGGAGATCGAGTCAGGCGGCGCCTTCGATATCGCGGTGGGCGACCTGGTGACGGCCTGGGGATTCGGCCCACCACGGCGTTGCGCCGGGGCGGCCGGGAGGGACGCGCTGCCCCCATCGCCGCGGATCAGCGCCAGCGCGGCGCTGGAGTTCGACTTCGCCGGCGCCCGTGTGCGCAAACGCCAGCCGGTACAACTGGACCTGTCCGGCATCGCCAAGGGCTTTGGTGTCGATCAAATGGCGCGCTGCCTGGAGGACCGCGGCATTCACGATTACCTGGTGAGCATCGACGGCGAGTACCGCGCACGCGGCTGCAAACCCGGCAACCAGTGCTGGACGGTGGCCATCGAACGCCCGCAGCCGGGCAGGCGCGAGGCGCTCGGCGTGCTGCAGATGGGCGACGGCGGGCTGGCCACCTCCGGCGACTACCGGCACTTCCGCGAGCAGGACGGCACGCGCTACGCCCACACCATGGACCCGCTGCGCGGCGCGCCGCTGGACAACGGCCTGGCCTCGGTGTCGGTGCTGGCGCGCAGCTGCATGCTCGCCGACGCCTGGGCCACCGCGCTGATGGTGCTGGGCCCCGAGCGCGGCGCGCAGCTGGCGCGCGAGCGTGGCCTGGGCGCGCTGTTCCTGCTGCGCGAAGGCAACGGCGTGCGCCAACTGTGGATCGAGGGACGCTGAGCCTCAGGCCACCTCGGCCTCGATCAGCGGCTCGTCGAGCAGCCCGATGAACGCCCGCAGCGCCGGCGTATCGGTGCCGCGTCGCCAGAACAGCCAGGTGGTGGCGTCGGCATGCTGGGGCGCCAGGCGGTGGATCGCCACGTTGCGCCCGCCGGCCAGGCTGTCGAACATTGCCCGCGGGATGATCGCCACACCGCCGCCCGCCGCGATGCAGGCGAGCATGCCGTGGTAGGACTCCATCTCCATGATCTTGCCCGGCACCACGCGGTGCTCGGCGAACCAGCCCTCCAGGCGCTTGCGGTAGGAGCAGGTATCGCGGAAGGCGAACACCGTCTCCCCGGCCACGTCCCGCGCGTCATGCACCGGCGCATGGTGCTGGGCGCTCATCAGCACCAGTTCCTCGCGGTACACCGGCTTGCCGTCCAGCTGCGGATGGTTGGCCGGGCCGTCGGCGAAGGCGGCGATGAAACGCCCCGACAACACGCCGTCGATCATCTCCCCCGACGGCCCCGTGGAGAGGTCCAGTTGCACCTTCGGGCATTGCTGGTGGTAGCGCGCCAGCATCTCCGGGATGCGCACCGCCGCCGTGCTCTCCATCGAGCCCAGGGAAAAACTGCCGTGGGGCTCCGCGCCCACCGCCACCTGCCGTGCCTCGTCCACCAGGTCGAGGATGCGTTCGACGTAGTCGAGGAAGCTGCGCCCGGTAGGCGACAGACGGAGGCGCAGCTTTTCCCGGATGAACAGCTCGGTGCCCAGCTCCGCTTCCAGCTGCTTGATGCGCGTGGTCAGGTTCGACGGCACGCGGTGTAGACGGGCCGCGGCAGCGGTGATGCTGCCTTCGTGGGCGACAGCGCGGACGATTTCCAGCTGGGTGAGGTCCATGATTCTCTCCAAGAGAAAGACTCTTTCTTGATTATTCATTTTACATGAATGAATGCGCATCTTAATTTCTGCGTCATCCCGGAGCCACCATGCCCGGACGAACGACCGGCCTTGCCCCTCATCCAGAACAAGCAGGACTCACCATGAACCAGATCGCCGCCATCCCCGCTGCCATCTCCCGCAGCCCCGCCACCGGCCAGGAACTGGCCCGCTACACCTTCGAAGACGCCGCCCAGCTGGAAGCCTCGCTGGCCCGCACCGATGCCGCGTTCCGCCAGTGGCGCGAAACCAGCATCGCCGAACGTGTCGCCGTGCTGCGCAAGATGGCCGAGGTCCTGCGTGCCAACGTCGAACCCATGGCCCGCATGGAAGCCCAGGAAATGGGCATGCCGGTCACCCAGGCCCGTGGCGAGATCAACAAGTGCGCCAACCTCTGCGAGTGGTACGCCGACAACGGCCCGGCCATGCTCGAAGACGAGAAGACCAGCATCGAAGGCGCGTACATCTCCTATCTGCCGCTGGGCCCGGTGCTGGCCGTAATGCCGTGGAACTTCCCCACCTGGCAGGTCATGCGCGGCGCGGTGAGCATCATCCTGGGCGGCAACACCTACGTGCTCAAGCACGCGCCGAACGTCATGGGCTGCGCCTATCAGCTGCGCGACGCCTGGCTGCAGGCCGGCCTGCCCGAAGGCGTGTTCGAGGTGCTGAACGTCGAGCCGCCGCTGGTTTCCAAGGCCATCGCCGATGACCGTATCGCCTCCATCGCCGTGACCGGCAGCGTCGGCGCGGGCGCCGCCATCGCCTCCCAGGCCGGTGCCGCACTGAAGAAATGCGTGCTCGAGCTGGGCGGCTCCGATGCCTTCATCGTGCTCGCCGACGCCGACCTCGACGCCGCGGTGAAAGCCGCCGTCGCCAGCCGCTTCGGCAACTGCGGCCAGGTGTGCATCGCCGCCAAGCGCATGATCCTCGAGGAATCCATCGCCCCGGCCTTCACCGAGAAGCTGCTGGCCGCCGTCAAGGCGCTGAAGATCGGCGACCCGCTGGCGGACGACACCTTCGTCGGCCCGATGGCCCGCTTCGACCTGCGCGACGAACTGCACGGCCAGGTCCAGCAGGCCATCGCCGACGGCGCCACCCTGCTGCTGGGCGGCCACAAGCTCGAGGGCGAAGGCAACTACTACGCGCCGACCGTGCTGGCCGACGTGAAGCCGGGCAACACCGCCTTCAAGAAGGAAATCTTCGGCCCCGTTGCCTCGCTGATCGTCGCCCGCGACGCCGAGCATGCCCTGGAGCTGGCCAACGACAGCGAGTTCGGCCTCTCCGGCGCGATCTGGACCGCCGACAAGGCGAAGGCCCAGCACATGGCCCGTCGCCTGGTCAGCGGTGGCGTGTTCATCAACGGCTTCTCCGCCTCCGACCCGCGCGTACCGATCGGCGGCGTGAAGAAGAGCGGCTTCGGTCGCGAGCTGTCGCACTTCGGCCTGCGCGAGTTCACCAACCCGCAGACCGTGTGGATCGACCGCAAGTAAGCCGACTGGCGATACGAAAAAGCCCCTGCCGTTCGCGGCGGGGGCTTTTGTTTTTGTAGGAGCGGACTTCGTCCGCGATGGTCTCCGGCTCGATGCGGGCCTTATCGCGGACAGCGTCCGCTCCTACGCTTGTGGGTAGTCGATCATCGGCGTGCGATAGGCCTCCCCTGTGGGAGCGGGCCATGCCCGCGATCGCGCGCATGGCGCGCTCCTACACAAGCATCGGTGCGCGAGGGTTTCCGGTGCGATGTAGGCGGTCTTCACGGAGTGCGGTTCGCGAGCAAGCTCGCTCCTACGAACAGCGATGGCGCCCCTTGTAGGAGCGAGCTTGCTCGCGAACCACGCCGGACGACGTCAGGGTTTGGCCGCATCCTGCTTGAACTGCAGCAGGTCCTGGGTGCTCTTGCGCAGGTTCTGCGCCAGGCTGCCCTCGGCGTTGATGAAGTCCTCGACGCGCCAGCCGTGGGCCGTGTGGTGCAACAGCAGGTCGAGCTGCTTGCCCTCGCCCGTCACCTCGTCCTTGAGCGTCACGCTGGCGGTGAGCCGGTCGCCGTCGGCCGCGGCAAAGGTCAGCGTCTGGAGGCGCAGGTCGCCCCAGTCCTGGCAATCGCACACCGGGTCGCCGTTGAGGTAGCCGACTTCGCCATCGGCGGCGTCCTGGTCAGCCTTCATCAGCGCGAGCAGCGAGGCGTCGTAGACGTCCTCCTCCTTCAGCGCCGGGTTCGGCACGCCCGGCCCGTCGTGCGAATAGCTGGCGTACACCTGCCGCAGGAAACGCTCCGCGCTCGCCGTATCGGCCGCCGGCGTCGACGCCGCGAGCGAGGTATCGAAGAGCGTCAGCAGGATCAGCGACAGGGCAAAGACGGATCGCAGGAAGGCCATGGGATTCTCCATCGAATAGCCGCACATTATGGCCCGGTGCCATCCGCCAAACCGTGATCGATTCCATTGTCGGAGCGCACCGTGGGCGCGATCGCGGGCATGGCCCGCCAGAGGCCGCGAGCGCTACTGGCGAACGTCCGGGTAGGATGGGTGGAGCTTGCGGGGAGCCTCCATGCGGCGCCCTACGGGGCCCTGCGATCGTGGCCGGGGCGGTAGCCCTGAGCAAGCAACCACCCCTGAAACGCCCGGCGGCGCTCGGGCGGCAAATCCGCCAGCACCTGCGCCTCCGGCTCCGCGCGCAGCCGCCGCAGCCATGGCGCCAGCTCCAGGCCGTCGAGGTGCCAGATGCCCAGCGGCTGGTCCGCGCTGACCACCACCTCCGCCTCATCGACGAACTCGCCGTTGAGTACCGGGGCGCGCTCGATGCGCAGGCTGGCAAAATCCGCCGGCATGTGGCTCGGCTGCGCGTCCGGCCAGGCGCGGCGGGCCTGCCAGAACGGCTGGTCGGCCCACTGGGTTTCGCTGGCGTAGAAGTCGCGGCCGACACGGGCGAAGCGCAGGAACAGCTGCTCCACCCGCTGCTGGTGGAAGCGCCGGGCCAATGCCGCCCGCTCCGGTGCGCGCAACAGCGTGTTGATCACCAGCGGCGCCTGCAAGGCCGACGACAGCGACTGGAAGATGCCGTTGCCGGACAGCGGGTCCACCGCCATGGCCGCATCGCCCACGCGGATCCAGCGGTCGCCGCAGGCTTCCAGGCAGAGGATCGCCGTGCTGCTGCGGGCGTGCAGGTCCAGTTCGCGCTCTGCCACGTCACCGAAGAACTGCCGGGCCAGTGGCGAGGTGGCGCGCCGCTCGCGGCAGTAATCGAGCAGTTGCTCACGGGGCGGCAGGTGGCTGCTGGCGACGTCCAGGGTGAGCTGCCAGTAGCAGCGCCCATCGTCCTGCCGCGCCATCCACGCCCAGCCGTCGGGCAGGCTTTCCACCGCCGTCGCCAGCGGGCCGGGCTCGCCTTGCCAGCGGTTGAGCAGACTCAAGGTTTCCGGCCCGCGCCGGGCCCTGTTTCCCTTCTGGCTCAGCGGCGCCTGGCGGCCCCGGGCTTCGACGAGAAAGGCGCCCTGCACTGCCCGGCCGCCGTCGAGCGTCACCCGCCAGCCGGGGCCGTCTTCTGCCACGGCCAGCACCTGGGCTTCGATCAGCTCGGCACCGGCTTGCCTGAGGTCCTCGCGCAGCCCGGCATCGAAGCGGGGACGGTCGAGGAGGTATTCGATGTTCTGCGCGCTTTCCACGCCATTCCAGTGCACGCGCCGTTGCGAGGGTGGTGCGGCGAAGCTCAGCGCGTGCGTGAGGCCAGCATGGCGCAGGCCTTCGAGCACACGCTGGGAAACGCCCTCCACGGCGGCGAAGCGGCGCCATTCGCTGATCACGGTGACGGGGTGACCCAGGCGGCGCAGGCCGAGGGCGACGGCCGCTCCAGCGGGGCCGGCGCCAAGGATCAGGATGGGGAGGTCACTCATGCTCCGGCACCCCTCACCCTAGCCCTCTCCCAGAGGGAGAGGGGACTGTTCGGTGCGCTGGGAGACTTCTGCGCACGCCGATCCTTAAAGGAGAGCCCAAAACCTGAATGCTTACTGAGGACGGCCCCCTCTCCCTCTGGGAGAGGGTTGGGGTGAGGGGAACGGATTCGACCTCCACTCATGGCCCCACCCTCCGCTCAATCCCCCGATACACCGCCCGCTCGCGCATCACCTCGACGAGCTGCACATTCGACAGCTCCGGCCGCTCCGCGAGCAACGCCGCCAGATGCCCAGTGAACGCCGCGCACCCCAGGCTCGCGCCGGAACGCCCGGCCACCTTCACCGCCGCACCGAAATCCGCCTGCGGGCTGTCCAGCCAGGACCACTCGCCCGCGCCGCAGCGGGCATCGCCGGTCACCCGGACAACGCCCGGGTAGCTCGCCGGAAACACCGGCTCGCCCCGCGCCGGGCTGGACGCGCAGAGCAGCACGCCGGCCTCGATCAGTTCCGCCACTGCCTCGCGCAGGATTGGCCGGTCCTGGCGCACGCCCAGGCTCAGGTTGATCACCCGCACGCCCTGCTCGCCCAGCCAGTGCAGCGCCGCGGCGATCTGCAATGGGCTGGTGACGCCGCGCTGATCGAACACCTGGGCGACGCACAGCCGCGCGCCGGGCGCATGGGCAAGAATGGCGGCGCAGACGGCGCTGCCGTGGCCAAGGGCGTCTGCCACAGGCGCGTCGTCCGCGTGGCCGTCGTCCGTGAGAAAAAATCGCCGCGCACCGCTGACGCTCGCCGACTGGGAATCGGCGAAACCGCTATCGACCACCCCCACCCGCACGTCAGGCCTCATGCTGCCGCACCGGCTGGGTCTCGCGCACACGCAGCTGCCCGTCCTGCAATTCCAGGTGCAGCTCGGCGGCGGCCAGGGTCGAGGGGCGGTGGCTGATCAGCAGGCGCGTGCGCCCGGCGAACAACCGGTCGATGGCGGCGATCACCCCGCGCTCGGTGCTTTCATCCACCTGCGAGGTGGCTTCGTCCAGCACCAGGATCAGCGGGTCCTGCAGCAGCGCGCGGGCAATGGCGATGCGTTGCTTCTGCCCGCCGGACAACTGCTGGCCGCGCTCGCCCAGCGGGCTGTCGAGGCCTTCGGGGAGGCTGGCGATCAGGCCGTCGAGCTGCGCAGCGCGGGCGGCCCGGTCGATGGCCTCGCGGCTCGACTCCGGCGCACTGTAGGCCAGGTTGTCGGCCAGGCTGCCGCGGAACAGCACGATGTCCTGGCTGACCACCGCCACGCGCCGGCGCAGCGCGTGCAGGTCGAGGTCGCGCAGGTCCACGTCGTCCAGCAGGATGCGGCCGTGGTCCGGGTCATAGAAGCGTTGCAGCAGGTCGATCAGGGTGCTCTTGCCGACGCCGGATGGGCCGCTCAGCGCGACCTTGAGGCCGGCGGGAATCACCGCCTGCACGTCCTGCAGGACCGCTTGCGCGCGGCCCGGCCAGGCGTAGTGCAGATTCTCCAGGCGCAGTTCGCCCACCGACGGCATCGGCCGTGGCGCGGCGGGGGAAACGATGGCGGCTTCCTCGCCGCGCAACTCCATCACCCGGCCCAGGCTGACGGTCATGCGTTGCAGCGCGACGTACAGGCCCAGCAGGCTCTGCACCGGCCCGATGGCCATGCCCAGGTAGGTGGAAAAGGCGATCAGCGAACCCAGCTGCCAGGTGCCCTGCACCACCCAGTAGCCGCCGACCAGGAAGGCACAGGCGCGCGACAGCGACATCAGCGTGCCGGGCACGGCCTGGGTGAAGAATTCGGTGAGTTGCAGGCGCAGCAGCTGGCCCAGGTAGCCCTGCCCCAGCCCTTCCAGGCGCCCGGCTTCGCGGGATTGCTGGCCGGCGGACTGGATGAACTTCATGGCCGGCAGCGTCTCGACGAAGAACGACGAGAGGTCCGCCGAGCGCTCGCGCAGGCCGCGCGCCTCGCGCTCCACCTTGCGCCGCATCCAGCGCAGCCAGAGCACGTCCAGCGGAATCAGCAGCGCCACCAGCAGCGAAAGCTTCCACGACAGGGTGAGCAGCAGCACCAGCGCGCCGATCAGCCCGATCACGCTGGACACGGCGGAGAACAGCGAGTCCACGGCGAAGCGCTGGATCTCGGCGACGTCGCCGTCGAGCCGGGACATCAGGTCGCCGATGCGGCGGCGGCCGAAGAAGCTCGGCGAGAGCGTCTGCAAGTGGCGGTACAGCGCGTCGCGCAGGGCGAACAGGATGCGCCCGGACAGGCGCGTGTGCAGGTAGCGGTTGAGGCCGGACAACGCCGTGCCGACCAGGCCGACGACGATCATGGCGCCGGCCACCATCACCAGCACCGGGAAGTCCTTCGCCAGCAGGCCGTCGTCGATCAACAGCTTGGTCAGCCAGGGCTGCGCCAGCACCAGGAGCGAGGCGCAGAACGACAGGCCGAGCAGCCCGGCGATGGCCGCCTGGTGCGGCCGCACGAAGCCATACAGCCAGCGCAGCGAGGCCTTGAGCGCCTGCGGATCGTCGCTCTCGATCAGGCGGGTGAAGAACATCAGCCCACCTTGAGTTGCTTGAGCTTGCGGTACAGCGTGGCGCGGCTGATGCCCAGCGCGTCGGCGGCGGCGGAGACATTGCCCTGGTGGCGTTCCAGCGCCTGGCGGATCAGCTCCAGCTCGTTCTCGCGGATGCTGCCGCTCTGCGGGCGCTCGCCGGCGGCGAGTTCGTCCAGGGTGCTGTCGGGCAGGTGATCCAGGCCCAGTTCTTCCTCGCCCTCCTCACGCATGGCCAACGCCGTGCGCAGGACCATCTCCAGCTGGCGGATGTTGCCCGGCCAGTGGTACTCGCGCAGCAGGCCGAGCAACTCGGCGGAGAGTTTCACCTTCGGCGCGCCCAGGCGGGCCAGCAGGCCGCCGGCGAGTTCGGCGAGGTCGTCACGCTCGCGCAGCGCCGGCAGCTTCACGCTGATGCCGTTGACGCGGTAGTAGAGGTCTTCGCGGAAGTGCTTTTCCTCCACCAGGCGCTTGAGGTCGCGGTGGGTGGCGCAGATCAGCGCGACGTCGATGTCCTGCTCCTCGCCGGCCCCCAGCGGCGCCACCTTGCGCTCCTGCAGCACGCGCAGCAGGCGCGCTTGCAGGGCCAGCGGCATGTCGCCGATCTCGTCGAGGAACAGCGTGCCGCCGTGGGCCTGTTGCAGACGGCCGACCATGCCGCCGCGCCGCGAGCCGGTGAAGGCGCCGTCACGGTAGCCGAACAGTTCGGATTCGATCAGGCCTTCGGGAATCGCCGCGCAGTTCACCGCGACGAAGGGTTTGTCGCTGCGCGCGCTGGCCTGGTGCAAGGCACGGGCGACCACTTCCTTGCCGCTGCCGGTTTCGCCCAGCAGCAGCACGGGCAGCTCGTTCACCAGGCCCTGGCGCGCCATGCGCAGGGCGCGGGCGTAGCGCGGGTGGTTGCCGGCGAGGGCTTCGAGTTCGGGCCCGGCGGCCGGGCGCGCGGCGCGGGCGCTGACCGGCACCGCGTGGCTGCGCAGCGGCGCCTGCAGGGTCTTGTAGAACAGCTCGCCCTTGGGCGTCTGCAGGCTGCCGACGCCGCCCTGGTAGAGGCGGCCGAGCAGTTGCTCGCCGCGCACCCCGAGGAGATCTTCACTGCGCCGGCCCACGAGGCTTTCACGGTGGGCGCCGAGCAGTTGGCAAGCCTGGCCGCTGACGGCCAGCACCTTGCCGTCCAGGCTCAGCGCGAGCAGGCCCTGCCAGGCGGAATCGAGGTACTGGCGGCGGTAATGGAAGGCGATCACCACCTGCCCCGGATGGCTGACGGCGAACAGCCGCGCCTCGATCTGGAACACCGCGAGGCTGAGCAGCGAGAGGCTTTCGCGCGGGCCGGAGAGCGGCCCTTCGCGGGTCATGTCGAGCACGCCGAGCAGCGTACCCTGCGGCCCTTCGATGGGTACCGAGGTGCAGGAGAAACGGCTCAGGCGATCGAGGAAGTGTTCGCCGCAATCGATCTGCGTGGCGCGCTTTTCCACCAGCGCGGTGCCCAGGGCGTTGGTACCGCGCGAGGCTTCGCTCCAGCAGGCGCCCTGGACGATGTCGGCCAGGCCCTTGCTCTGCATGCGCTCGCGTGCGCCCTCGACGGACAGGATGGTGGCGTCGGCGTTGGCCAGGATGATCACGCCGTCGTGCCCCTGGCGCTGTTGCAGGTAGTCGAGCTCGGGGGTGGCGGCGTCGAGCAGCAGGCGGTTGCCGGCCAGCAGCACGTCGGGTTTGACCCGCGTGTCGAGGCCGTGCTCGGTGCCGCCGGAGCAGTCCAGGCCGTGGCCGAGGCTGCGCCGCCAGGAGGCATCGATTTCCTCGCGGAGCACGCCGCTGGGGACTTCGCCTTCCTGTTGCAGGCGCTCGCGGGCCAGGTGGGCTTCGCGCAGCAGGTCGCCGCTTATTGTTCTTGTCGTCATGCATCGCTCCGGTAGGTTCCGCGCCGCTTTCAGGCGCACGGAACTCGCAGGCTGGTCAGGGCTGTGTACACCCGCGGACAGCGTCCGTAAAGGGGAAGCTCAGCGTAGGAAAGTCTTACTCATGACGAGAGGCAATTCTCGCGCCACGACGCATTCGCCGTTGCCGATTGCGTGTGTTGACAGTGACCCAAGGCAGGTTTACGTTAACGTAAAGGTAAACGACCGAGCAAGAAGATTCCCATGCCCACGACCTACACCATCTCCGAGCTGGCCCGCGAACTGGACATCACCACCCGCGCCATCCGCTTCTACGAGGAACAGGGCATGCTCAGCCCCGAGCGCCGCGGCCAGGAGCGCATCTACAGCCCCAAGGACCTGGTGGCCCTGAAGCTGATCCTGCGCGGCAAGCGCATCGGCTTCTCGCTGGCCGAGTGCAAGGAGCTGATCGACCTCTACGACCCCAGCAGCGGCAACACCCGGCAGCTGCAGACCTTCCTCGACAAGATCACCGCGCGCCGCGCGCAGCTGGAACAGCAACTGCTCGACATCGAGCAGATGAAACTGGAACTGGACACGGCCGAGGAGCGCTGCCTGGCGGCCATGGCCGAGACCGACAAACCCCGCAAGCAGCGCGTGCCGAGCTGATCTCGCCGCCCTGCCCCGCTCTCTCATCCGAATACAAATACAAGTACAGGTGATTCCATGAGCTACCCCTCCCTCAACTTCGGCCTCGGCGAAACCATCGACATGCTGCGCGAGCAGGTGCAGGGCTTCGTCGCCAGCGAACTCGCCCCGCGCGCTGCGCAGATCGACGCCGACAACCTGTTCCCCATGGACATGTGGAAGAAGTTCGGCGACATGGGCCTGCTCGGCATCACCGTCAGCGAGGAATACGGCGGCGCCAACATGGGCTACCTGGCCCACGTCATCGCCATCGAGGAGATCAGCCGGGGCTCGGCCTCGGTCGGCCTGTCCTACGGCGCGCACTCCAACCTGTGCGTCAACCAAATCAAGCGCAACGGCAACGCCGAGCAGAAGGCCAAGTACCTGCCCAAGCTGATCAGCGGCGAGCACATCGGCGCCCTGGCCATGAGCGAACCCAACGCCGGCTCCGACGTGGTGTCGATGAAGCTGCGCGCCGAGAAGCGCGGCGACCGCTTCGTCCTCAACGGCAGCAAGACCTGGATCACCAACGGCCCGGACGCCAACACCTACGTGATCTACGCCAAGACCGAGCCGGAGAAAGGCGCCCACGGCATCACCGCATTCATCGTCGAGCGCGACTGGAAGGGCTTCAGCCGCGGCAGCAAGTTCGACAAGCTGGGCATGCGCGGCTCCAACACCTGCGAGCTGTTCTTCGATGACGTGGAAGTGCCGGAAGAGAACGTGCTGGGCGCGGTCAACGGCGGCGTGAAGGTGCTGATGAGCGGCCTGGACTACGAGCGCGTGGTGCTCGCCGGCGGCCCGATCGGCATCATGCAGGCCTGCATGGACGTGATCGTCCCCTACATCCACGACCGCAAGCAGTTCGGCCAGAGCATCGGCGAGTTCCAGCTGATCCAGGGCAAGGTCGCCGACATGTACACCCAGCTCAACGCCAGCCGCGCCTACCTGTACGCCGTGGCCCAGGCCTGCGACCGTGGCGAGACCACCCGCAAGGACGCCGCCGGGGTCATCCTCTACACCGCCGAGCGCGCCACCCAGATGGCCCTGGACGCCATCCAGATCCTCGGCGGCAACGGCTACATCAACGAGTTCCCCACCGGCCGCCTGCTGCGCGACGCCAAGCTCTACGAGATCGGCGCCGGCACCAGCGAAATCCGCCGCATGCTGATCGGCCGCGAGCTGTTCAACGAGACCCGCTGAACCCACCCGCTTCCGCCTCTGTAGGAGCGAGCTTGCTCGCGAACCAGCCCCCGCTGCGGAGGTTGTTCGCGAGCAAGCTCGCTCCTACAAAAGACACTCGCTCGTGGAGACCCCATGACCATCCTCGGCACCCAACTCAACACCCGTTCCCCGGAATACGCCGCCAACGCCGCGACCATGCTGGAGAACGTCCAGGACCTGCGCGCCCTGCTCGGCCGCGTCCACGAAGGCGGCGGCGCCGCCGCCCAGGCCAAGCACACCGCCCGCGGCAAGCTGCTGGTGCGCGAGCGCATCAACCGCCTGCTCGACGCCGGCTCGCCCTTCCTCGAAGTCTCCGCGCTCGCCGCCCACGAGGTGTACGGCGAAGACGTCGCCGCCGCCGGCGTGGTCGCCGGCATCGGCCGCGTGGAAGGCGTGGAATGCATGATCGTCGGCAACGACGCCACGGTGAAGGGCGGCAGCTATTACCCGCTGACCGTGAAGAAGCACCTGCGCGCCCAGACCATCGCCCAGCAGAACCGCCTGCCGTGCATCTACCTGGTGGATTCCGGCGGCGCCAACCTGCCGCGCCAGGACGAGGTGTTCCCCGACCGCGAGCACTTCGGCCGGATCTTCTTCAACCAGGCCAACATGAGCGCCCAGGGCATCCCGCAGATCGCCGTGGTGATGGGCTCCTGCACGGCCGGCGGCGCCTACGTGCCGGCGATGAGCGACGAGACCATCATGGTGCGCAACCAGGCCACCATCTTCCTCGCCGGCCCGCCGCTGGTGAAGGCCGCCACCGGCGAGGTGGTGAGCGCCGAGGACCTGGGCGGCGCCGACGTGCACTGCAAGACCTCCGGGGTGGCCGACCACTACGCCGAGGACGACGAGCACGCGCTGGCCATCGCCCGCCGCTGCATCGCCAACCTCAACTGGACCAAGCAGGGCCAGCTCAACACCCGCGCCCCGCGCGCCCCGCTGTACGCCAGCGAAGAGCTGTACGGGGTGATCCCGGTGGACAGCAAGCAGCCCTTCGACGTGCGCGAGATCATCGCCCGCCTGGTGGATGGCAGCGAGTTCGACGAGTTCAAGGCGCTGTTCGGCACCACCCTGGTGTGCGGCTTCGCCCACCTGCACGGCTACCCGGTGGCGATCCTGGCCAACAACGGCATCCTCTTCGCCGAGGCCGCGCAGAAAGGCGCGCACTTCATCGAACTGGCCTGCCAGCGCGGCATCCCGCTGGTGTTCCTGCAGAACATCACCGGCTTCATGGTCGGCCAGAAGTACGAGGCCGGCGGCATCGCCAAGCACGGCGCCAAGCTGGTCACCGCCGTGGCCTGCGCCCAGGTGCCGAAGTTCACCGTGATCATCGGCGGCAGCTTCGGCGCCGGTAACTACGGCATGTGCGGCCGCGCCTACGATCCGCGCTTCCTGTGGATGTGGCCCAACGCGCGGATCGGCGTGATGGGCGGCGAGCAGGCCGCCGGCGTGCTCGCCCAGGTCAAGCGCGAGCAGGCCGAACGCGCCGGTAATGCGCTGTCGGCCGAGGACGAGGCGAAGATCAAGGCGCCGATCCTCGAACAGTACGAGCGCCAGGGCCACCCCTACTATTCCAGCGCGCGGCTGTGGGACGACGGCGTCATCGACCCGGCCCAGACCCGCGACGTACTTGGCCTGGCCATTTCCGCCTCGCTCAACGCGCCTGTCGAAGCCACCCGCTTCGGCGTCTTCCGTATGTGACTCGAAGCCACAAGCCGCAAGCTTCAAGCCGCAAAGAGCGCCGCTTGCAGCTTCGGGCTTGTGGCTTGCCGCTAGCGACCGAAGGTAGCTATATGACCGACTTCCAGAACATCCAACTCGACATCGACCCGCGCGGCGTCGCCAACCTCTGGCTGAACCGCCCGGAAAAGAACAACGCCTTCAACGCCCAGACCATCGCCGAACTGATCCAGGCACTCGACATCGTCGCCGGCGAGGAGCGCGTGCGCCTGCTGGTGCTGCGCGGGCGCGGCAAGCACTTCTGCGGCGGCGCGGACCTTTCCTGGATGCAGGAGTCCGTGCAGCTGGACTACCAGGGCAACCTGAACGACGCCCAGCAGCTCGCCGAACTGCTCTACAACCTGCACCACCTGAAGAAGCCGACGCTCGCCGTCGTCCAGGGCGCGGCCTTCGGCGGCGGCGTCGGGCTGGTGGCCTGCTGCGACATGGCCCTGGCCGCCGAGGACGCACAGTTCTGCCTGTCCGAGGTGCGCATCGGCCTGATCCCGGCGACCATCGGCCCGTTCGTCACCAAGGCCATCGGCCAGCGCGCCGCCACCCGCTACGCCATGACGGCCGAGCGCTTCAGCGGCGTGCGCGCCCGTGAGCTGGGCCTGGTGGACGAGCACTACCCGGCCGCCGAACTGGAGGACGAAGCCGACGCCTGGATCGCCAACCTGCTGAGCAACAGCCCGGCAGCGCTGGTGGCCTGCAAGGCGCTGTTCCACGAAATCGGCGCGGGCGAGCTCAAGCCTGAACTGCGCCGCTACACCGAAGCGGCCATCGCCCGCATCCGCATCAGCACCGAGGGACAGGAAGGCCTGCGCGCCTTCCTCGACAAACGCAAACCGGCCTGGCAGGAGCAAGTCTGATGAAGAAGATCGATACCCTGCTGGTGGCCAACCGCGGCGAGATCGCCTGCCGCGTGATGCGCACCGCCAAGGCCCTGGGCCTGACCACCGTGGCCGTGCACAGCGCCACCGACCGTAACGCGCGCCACGTCGAGGAGGCGGACATCGCCATCGACCTGGGCGGGGCCAAGCCCGCCGAGAGCTACCTGCGCGCCGACGCCGTGCTGGCCGCCGCGAAAGCCGCCGGCGCCCAGGCCATCCACCCCGGCTACGGCTTCCTCTCGGAGAACGCCGGTTTCGCCCGCGCCTGCGAAGAGGCCGGTTTGATCTTCCTCGGCCCACCGGCCAGCGCCATCGATGCCATGGGCAGCAAGTCCGCCGCCAAGGCGCTGATGGAAACCGCCGGCGTGCCGCTGGTGCCCGGCTACCACGATGAGGCGCAGGACTACGCGACCTTCCAGCGCGAGGCGCAGCGCATCGGCTACCCGGTGCTGCTCAAAGCCGCCGCCGGCGGTGGCGGCAAGGGCATGAAGGTGGTCGAGCGCGAGGCCGAACTGGCCGAGGCGCTGGCATCCGCCCAGCGTGAAGCGCAGTCCGGTTTCGGCGATTCGCGCATGCTGGTGGAGAAGTACCTGACCAAGCCGCGCCACGTGGAAATCCAGGTATTCGCCGACCAGCATGGCCATTGCCTGTACCTCAACGAGCGCGACTGCTCGATCCAGCGCCGCCACCAGAAGGTGGTGGAAGAAGCGCCGGCGCCGGGGCTCTCCGCCGAACTGCGCGCCGCCATGGGTGAATCCGCCGTGCGCGCCGCCCAGGCCATCGGCTACGTCGGCGCCGGCACCGTGGAGTTCCTCTACGACGAAGGCAGCGGCCAGTTCTTCTTCATGGAAATGAACACCCGCCTGCAGGTGGAGCACCCGGTCACCGAAGCCATCACCGGCCTCGACCTGGTGGCCTGGCAGATCCGCGTCGCCCGTGGCGAGCCGCTGCCGATCACCCAGGAACAGGTGCCGCTGATCGGCCACGCCATCGAAGTGCGCCTCTACGCCGAAGACCCGGAAGGCGGCTTCCTCCCGGCCAGCGGCCACCTCGCGCTGTACCGCGAACCCGCCGCCGGCCCCGGCCGCCGGGTGGACAGCGGCATCCGCGAGGGCGACGACATCTCGCCGTTCTACGACCCGATGCTGGCCAAGCTGATCGCCTGGGGCGAGAACCGCGAGGAAGCGCGCCAGCGCCTGCTGTCGATGCTGGCTGAAACCGCCGTCGGCGGCTTCAAGACCAACCTGGCTTTCCTGCGCCGCGTGCTGGCCCACCCGGCCTTCGCCGAGGGCGAGCTGGATACCGGCTTCATCGGCCGCTACCAGGACGCCCTGCTGCCCGCCGCCACCGCCCTGCCCGAGCGCTTCTGGCAGCTCGCCGCCGAAGCCTGGGTGCAGAGCGAAGCCGCCCGCGTGCGCGGCGACGATGCCCACTCGCCGTGGTCCGCCCAGAGCGGCTGGCGCAGCGGCCTGCCGGGAGAAACCGACCTGCACCTGCTGGCCAAGGGCGAGTCCCAGGTGGTGCGCCTGCGCCATGCCGATGGCCAGCGCATTGCGCAGCTCGACGGTCAGTGGCTGGATGTGAACGACGGTGAGATCCGCCGCCGTCACCAGGTGATCCGCCGGGGCGACAGCCTCTACCTGGAATGGAACGGCGAGCTGGTCAGCGTGCAGCGCTTCGACCCCATCGCCGAGGCCGAGGCCGCGCATTCGCACCAGGGCGGACTGGGCGCACCGATGAACGGCAGCATCGTGCGCATCCTGGTCGAGCCCGGCCAGAGCGTCGAAGCCGGCGCCGCGCTGGTGGTGCTCGAAGCCATGAAAATGGAACACAGCATTCGCGCGCCGCACGCCGGCGTGGTGAAATCGCTGTATTGCAGCGAAGGCGAACTGGTGTCGGAAGGTACGGCGCTGGTGGAGCTGGAGGAGGCGCCGGCCTGAAGCCGGCTCTTGTAGGGCGCATAACGCGCCCAACATGACTTCCGCCTGATACCGATGCCGCTTTTTTGTAGGAGCGAGCTTGCTCGCGAACGCATTGCACCCAGAGCCACCGGAGTGATGCGGTTCGCGAGCAAGCTCGCTCCTACGAAGAGCCAAAGCCGCCCTTCGCGAGAACCCAACGAGGACACTCCATGACCCTGCCCCAATCCGTCCGCCTCGTCGAAGTCGGCCCGCGCGACGGCCTGCAGAACGAGAAACAACCCATCGCCGTGGCCGACAAGGTGCGCCTGGTGGACGACCTGACCGCCGCCGGCCTCTCCTACATCGAAGTCGGCAGCTTCGTCTCGCCCAAGTGGGTGCCGCAGATGGCCGGCTCGGCCGAGGTCTTCGCCGGCATCCAGCAGAAGGCCGGCGTCACCTATGCCGCCTTGGCGCCGAACCTGAAGGGCTTCGAGGCCGCGCTGGAATCGCGGGTCAAGGAAGTCGCGGTGTTCGCCGCCGCCTCCGAGGCCTTCTCGCAGAAGAACATCAACTGCTCGATCAAGGAGAGCCTGGAGCGCTTCGTGCCGATCATGGAAGCGGCGCGCCAGCATGGCGTGCGCGTGCGCGGCTACGTCTCCTGCGTGCTCGGCTGCCCCTACCAGGGCGAGGTGGACGCGGAACAGGTCGCCGCCGTCGCCGCGGAGCTGCACGCCATGGGCTGCTACGAAGTCTCCCTGGGCGACACCATCGGCGTGGGCACCGCCGGCGCCACCCGCCGCATGTTCGAAGTCGTCGGCCAACGCGTGCCGCGCGCGCAACTGGCCGGGCACTTCCACGACACCTACGGCCAGGCCACGGCGAACATCTATGCCAGCCTGCTGGAAGGCATCGCCGTATTCGACAGCTCGGTCGCGGGCCTCGGCGGCTGCCCCTACGCCAAGGGCGCCACCGGCAACGTCGCCACCGAAGACGTGCTCTACCTGCTCAACGGCCTGGGCATCCACACCGGCATCGACCTGGACCTGCTGATCGACGCCGGCCAACGCATCTGCACCGTGCTCGACAAGCCCAATGGTTCGCGCGTGGCCAAGGCGCAACTGTCCAAGCGCTGAGCCACGCCTGTACCTGACCGATACACGTGCGCTCGGCAGCCCTCACCCCAACCCTCTCCCACAGGGAGAGGGGGCTGATTGTGCCAGCTGACGCGATAGCTTCATCCTGAACCGAACGGTCCCCTCTCCCCTTGGGAGAGGGTTAGGGTGAGGGAAAGCACAAGCTCGGATTTTCACAAGAGGCAGACCGTAGGGCGCATAAAGCGGAACGCATTATCCGCCGCCGCGAAAAGCGTTCCCACGATTCCCGACATCCTCCTGTAGGAACGGGCCATGCCCGTGATCGCGGGCATGGCCCGTTCCTACAGGGAGCCACGACACTCGACACCGACCGTAGGGCGCATAAAGCGGAACCGCCGCCGCGAAAAGTATTCCCTTGCGTAGGAGCGGACTCTGTCCGCGATAGATCCGCATGCGCTGGGGGCCATCGCGGACGGAGTCCGCTCCTACGATTCCCGACACCCACCTGTAGGAACGGGCCAATGCCCGTGATCGCGGGCATGGCCCGCTCCTCCAGGGAGCCCCCGGGTTTGTTCGCGAGGAAGGACCAGGCGTCCCCCTCGGTTCTACAAAGAGCCTCCGCATCCCGGTACAGTGCGCCCTCTGCCCCTTGCGCACGGCCCGCCCCATGACCGACACCCACAGCCTCAAGGACTACCCCAGCGTCCGCCAACTGGCGATCCGCTCGTTGTTCGAGATCTTCGAGCAGTTCAGCGAGGGCACGGTGATCGTCGACCGCGAGGCGCGCATCGTCTGGATCAACCAGCGCTACGCCCAGCGCTTCGGCCTGGACAGCGCCGAGCAGGCCATCGGCCGGCCGGTGGAACAGGTGATTCCCGGCAGCCTCATGCGCGAGGTGGTCAGCAGCGGCCGGCCGATGCTGCTGGACATCCTCGACATGGCCAAGGACCCGTTGGTAGTGATGCGCGTGCCGATCCGCGACGACGCAGGCGTTGTCATCGGCGGCATCGGCTTCGCCCTGTTCGACGAGTTGCGCGCGCTCTCGCCGCTGCTCACCCGCTACCAGCGCATGCAGGCCGAGCTGGCCTCGACCCGCTCGCTGCTGCAGGCGCGCCAGGCCAAGTACAGCTTCGCGCACTTCATCGGCACCAGCCCGGCCAGCCTGGAGGTGAAGCGCCGCGCGCGCCGCGGCGCCGCCAGCGAGGCGCCGATCCTGCTGCTGGGCGAAACCGGCACCGGCAAGGAACTGCTCGCCCATGCCATCCACGCCTCCTCCCCCCGCGCGGACAAACCCTTCGTCAGCATCAACGCCGCCGCCATTCCCGAGACCCTGCTGGAAGCCGAATTCTTCGGCACCGCGCCGGGCGCCTTCACCGGCGCCGACCGCAAGGGCCGCGCCGGCAAGCTGCAGATCGCCCAGGGTGGCACGCTGTTCCTCGACGAGATCGGCGACATGCCGCTGGCCCTGCAGAGCAAGCTGCTGCGCGTACTGCAGGAAAAGGAATTCGAGCCGGTCGGCTCCAACGAGGTGCTGCGCAGCGACATCCGCCTGATCGCCGCCACCTCCATCGACCTCGACGCCGCCGTGCGCGAGGGGCGCTTCCGCGCCGACCTGTTCTACCGCATCAACGTCCTGCCCATCGAGATTCCACCGCTGCGCGAACGCCTGGACGACCTGCCGGCGCTGTGCGAAGCCATCCTCGATGACCTGCGCGACGACCGCCAGGCGCTCTTCGAGCTGGATGCCGGCGGCCTCGCGCTGCTCGCCCGGCATGCCTGGCCGGGCAACGTGCGCGAGTTGCGCAACCTGCTCGAGCGCACCGTGCTGCTGGGCGACCGCCCGCAGATCGACGCCGCCGCCCTGCGCGCGGCGCTGGGCGAGCTGCAACCGCTGCCGGCCGCCACGACAGCGCCGTCAGCCAGGCTGGCCGAAGGACAGGATTTCTACGCCGCGCGCGAGGCCTTCGAGCGCGAGCTGATCGCCAATACCCTGGCCGAACACGCCGGCAATGTCGACGCCGCCGCGCGCCGCCTGGGGCTGGGCCGCTCGACGCTGTACAAAAAGATGGCGGCGCTGGGCCTGCAGGCCTGACATGAGTCCCTAAAACGAGACATGTCTCAATTTGGAGACAACTCCTCTGTATCAAGCTTTACGGCAAGCCCGCCTGATTCACGATCACATTCGTCTCCATTCCGAGACAAACCCCTGCTGCGCGCCATGCGAATTCTCAAAATAAGACTTTAAAATCAAATAGTTACAATCCTGGCACGGTCCTGGCTATGTCGTCTCTCGCGGCCTTCGCGCCGCACAGCCGACATAACAACAATCAACGCTGCCCGAACGCGAACAGACCCCAGCGGACCCCACGGCGAGTCCCGCTTCGCACTCGGCGCCGCGCCAGGAGATCACCCGATGAGCCGTTCCACGCTCAATCACGCTGCCGTTCTGACCGCCCTCGGTTCCACCCTCGCCCTCTCGCCCCAGGCCTTCGCCGAATTCCTTGCCGACAGCAAGGCCAGCGTCGAGCTGCGCAACTTCTACTTCAACCGCGATTTCCGCCAGGACAATGCCACGCAGTCCAAACAGGAAGAGTGGGCGCAGGGTTTCCTGCTGCGCTACGAATCCGGCTACACCGAGGGCACCATCGGCGTGGGCGTGGACGCCCTCGGCCTGCTGGGCGTGAAGCTGGGTTCCAGCCCCGACCGCGCCGGCTCCGGCCTTCTACCGCGCGACAAACACAAGGTCAACGGCGCGGCGGACGACTACAGCGAGCTGGGCCTGACCGCCAAGCTGCGCGCTTCGAAAAGCGTACTGAAAGTCGGGACCCTGCTGCCCAAGCTGCCCACCGTGCTGGCCAACGATTCACGCCTGCTGCCACAGACCTTCGAAGGCGCGCACCTGAATTCCGCCGAGTTCGCCGGCCTGACCTTCGACGGCGGCCGCCTGCGCCAGGTGAGCCAGCGCGACTCCTCCAACCGCGAGGACATGACCGTCACCAGCGGCAGCGCGCGCGGCATCGTCGCCACCGATACCAGCGACCAGTTCGACTTCGCCGGCCTGAGCTACAAGTGGACGCCGCAACTGACCACCGGCTACAGCTACGCCAAGCTCGATGGGCTCTATGACCAGCACGTCGTCAACCTGGTACACGTGCTGCCGATTGCCGCGGGCCAGTCGCTGAAGACCGACCTGCGCTACGCGCGCTCCGACGACGACGGCCACAGCAACGTCGACAACCGCGCCTTCGGCGCCATGCTCACCTATACCCTGGGCGGCCACGGCTTCGGCGCCGGCTACCAGTCCATGAGCGGCGACACCGGCTTCGCCTACATCGGCGGCACCGACGCCTTCCTGGTCAACTTCGTGCAAATCGGCGACTTCGCCAACCGCGACGAGAAATCCTGGCAGGCCCGCTACGACTACGATTTCGCCGCCCTGGGCGTACCCGGCCTGACCTTCATGACGCGCTACCTGTCCGGCGACAACATCGAGCTGGGCGCAGGCAAGCCCGAAGGCAAGGAGTGGGAGCGCGACACCGATATCGGCTATGTGGTGCAAAGCGGCCCGCTGAAGAACCTCGGCGTGAAGTGGCGCAACGCGACGGTGCGCTCCAGCCACTTCGGCAACGACCTGGACGAGAACCGCCTGATCCTCAGCTACGTGCTGCCACTGTGGTAAACGCCTGATCGCCTGAACTCTCAATCGTAAAGCAGGCCCATTACAACAAGAACGACGCGCGGCCCTGGCCGCGCTGAACCTGGAGATACTTCGATGAGCGTGGTCATCGCCCTTGCGGCCCTCGCCCTGCTGATGCTCGCCGCCTACCGCGGCTACAGCGTGATCCTCTTCGCCCCCATCGCCGCGCTGCTGGCGGTGCTGCTGACCGACCCATCCGCCGTCGCCCCGGCCTTCACCGGGGTGTTCATGGAGAAGATGGTCGGCTTCGTCAAACTCTACTTCCCGGTGTTCCTGCTCGGCGCGGTGTTCGGCAAGCTGATCGAGCTGTCGGGCTTCTCGCGCTCCATCGTCGCCGCGGCCATTCGCCTGCTCGGCACCAGGCAGGCGATGCTGGTGATCGTGCTGGTCTGTGCCCTGCTCACCTACGGCGGCGTGTCGCTGTTCGTCGTGGTGTTCGCGGTCTACCCCTTCGCCGCCGAGATGTTCCGCCAGAGCAACATTCCCAAGCGGCTGATCCCGGCGACCATCGCCCTGGGCGCGTTCAGCTTCACCATGGACGCCCTGCCCGGCACCCCGCAGATCCAGAACATCATCCCCACGGCCTTCTTCAACACCACCGGCTGGGCCGCGCCCTGGCTGGGGCTGATCGGCAGCCTGTTCGTCTTCGCCGTGGGCATGCTGTTCCTGCGCCGCCAGGCCGGCAAGGCACGCGCCGCCGGCGAAGGCTACGGGACCGAGCTGCGCAACGAGCCGGAAACCGCCGACGACATCCGCCTGCCCCACCCGCTGCTGGCGCTCTCGCCGCTGGTACTGGTGGGCGTCGCCAACCTGCTGTTCACCCACTGGATTCCCCAGGTCTACGGCAAGACCCATAGCCTGCAACTGGCCGGCATGGCCGCGCCGGTGGCCAGCGACGTGGCCAAGCTGACCGGCATCTGGGCGGTGCAGGCGGCGCTGCTGCTGGGCATCCTGCTGGTGCTGGTGACCAGCTTCGCGGTGATCCGCAGCAAGATCGCCGAGGGCAGCAAGACCGCCGTGGCCGGCGCGCTGCTGGCAGCCATGAACACCGCCTCGGAATACGGTTTCGGCGCGGTGATCGCCTCCCTGCCCGGCTTCCTGGTATTGGCCGACGCGCTGAAGAAGATCCCCGATCCGCTGGTCAACGAGGCCATCACCGTCACCACCCTGGCCGGCATCACCGGTTCGGCGTCGGGCGGCATGAGCATCGCCCTGGCGGCCATGTCCGAGCAGTTCATCGCCGCCGCCCATGCCGCCAACATCCCGCTGGAGGTGCTGCACCGGGTCGCGGCAATGGCCTCCGGCGGCATGGACACCCTGCCGCACAACGGCGCGGTGATCACCCTGCTGGCGGTCACCGGCCTCACCCACCGCGAGGCCTACAAGGACATCTTCGCCATCACCCTGATCAAGACCCTCGCGGTGTTCGTGGTGATAAGCACCTTCTACGCCACCGGGATTGTATAACCGGTTGTCTTCAAGCGGTCGCCGCGCGGCGGCCGCCCCGTTCCAGAGGAGATTTGCATGACTCTCAAAGGCAAGACCGCACTGGTCACCGGCTCCACCAGCGGCATCGGCCTGGGTATCGCCGCGCGCCTCGCGCAGGCGGGCGCCAACGTGGTGGTCAACGGCTTTGGCGATATCGATGCGGCGGTGCGCGAGCTGTCGGTGCACGGCACGCGCATCGGCCACCACGGCGCGGACATGGCGCAACCGGAACAGATCGCCGAGATGATCGCCTACGTCGAACGCGAGTTCGGCGGCCCCGACATCCTGGTCAACAACGCCGGCATCCAGCACGTCGCGGCGCTCGAGGAGTTCCCCGTAGAGCGCTGGAACGCGATCATTGCCATCAACCTCTCCTCGGTATTCCACACCACCCGCCTGGCATTGCCGGGCATGCGCCAGCGCGGCTGGGGGCGCATCCTCAACATCGCCTCGACCCACGGCCTGGTCGCCTCCGCCGGCAAGAGCGCCTACGTGGCCGCCAAGCACGGGGTGATCGGCCTGACCAAGACCACCGCCCTGGAAACCGCCACCAGCGCCATCACCTGCAACGCCATCTGTCCAGGCTGGGTGCTGACGCCGCTGGTGCAGCAGCAGATCGATGCGCGGGTGCAGGCCGGCGCCAGCCCGGAGCAGGCGCGCCACGACCTGCTGGCGGAGAAGCAGCCGTCGCTCGATTTCGTCACCGCCGAACAGCTCGGCGAGCTGGCGCTATTCTTGTGTTCAGAAGCCGCCGCCCAGGTCCGCGGCGCCGCCTGGAACATGGATGGCGGCTGGGTCGCGCAGTGATTTACCCGCACCGGCGAAGCACGGGTGGCGAAGCTTCGTGTCAAGATGATGGGTACCGCTTGTCGGCGGTGCCCACCGATCCTTCGCTGGAGTCGTCGTCAATGAACCCACTGCTCTGGACCCCCTCCCCCGAACGCATCGCCGCCACCCGGATGGACGCCTTCCGCCGCAAGGTGGCGCAGCAGCACGGGCTCGACCTGCCCGACTACGCCGCCCTGCACGCCTGGAGCATCGCCGAGCGCGAGGCCTTCTGGCTGGCCATCGTCGATACCTTTGGCGTGCAGTTCCACGAAGCGCCCACCGCGGTGCTCGAGGAAGGCCCGGAAATGCCCGATGCGCGCTGGTTCCCCGGCGCCACCCTGAACTTCGCCGAGCACCTGCTGCGCCGCCGCGACAGCAAGCCGGCGCTGATCGCCATCAGCGAGGACGAACAGCGCGAGGTGATCAGCCACGCCGAACTGGCCGCCCAGGTCGCCGGCCTGCAGCGCGCCCTGCGCGAAGCGGGAGTGGGCGTCGGCGACCGCGTCGCGGCGTTCATGCCCAACACCTGGCAGACCGTGGTCGGCATGCTCGCCACCACCAGCCTGGGCGCCACCTGGTCGAGCTGCTCGCCGGACTTCGGCACCCAGGGCGTAATCGACCGCTTCGGCCAGATCGAGCCCAAGGTGCTGATCGCCTGCGCCGGCTACCGTTACGCCGGCAAGGTGCTGGACCTCACCGCCAAACTCAACGAAATCCTCGCCCAGCTGCCCAGCCTGGAGCAGCTGCTGATCGTGCCCTATGCCAACGGCCACGCGCGCCGCAGCGACTTCCAGACCCCGGCGCGGGTCAGCCTCTGGCAGGACTTCTTCCACAGCGGCGGCGAACCGGTGTTCACCCCGGTGCCCTTCGACCACCCGCTGTACATCCTCTACTCCTCCGGCACCACCGGCGTGCCCAAGTGCATCGTCCACGGCGCCGGCGGCGTGCTGCTGCAACACCTCAAGGAACACGGCCTGCACGTCGACCTGGGGCCGGACGACACGCTGTTCTACTACACCACCTGCGGCTGGATGATGTGGAACTGGCTGGTGTCGGGCCTTGCCGTCGGTGCCACCCTGGTGCTCTACGACGGCTCGCCTTTCCACCCCGGCCCCGAGCGCCTGATGGATTTGATCGACGCGGAGGACATCAGCGTCTTCGGCACCAGCGCCAAGTACATCGCCGCGCTGGAGAAGGCCAACGTGCGGCCGCGCCAGACCCACTCCCTGGCGCGCCTGAAGACGATCCTGTCCACCGGCTCGCCGCTTGCCCACGAGAGCTTCGACTACGTCTACCGCGACGTGAAGCCCGACCTCTGCCTGTCGTCCATCTCCGGCGGCACCGACATCGTCTCCTGCTTCGCCATCGGCAACCCCACCGCGCCGGTGTGGCGCGGGGAAATGCAGTGCAAGGGGCTGGGCATGGCCGTGGAAGTCTGGGGCGAGGACGGCCAGCCGGTGCGCGGCGAGAAAGGCGAGCTGGTCTGCGTGCGGCACTTCCCGTCGATCCCGGTGGGCTTCTGGAACGACGAGAACAACGAGAAGTTCCTCGACGCCTACTTCGCCACCTTCCCCGGCGTCTGGGCCCATGGCGACTACGCCGAGGAAACCGAACACGGCGGCCTGGTGATCCACGGCCGCTCCGATGCCGTGCTCAACCCGGGCGGTGTGCGCATCGGCACCGCGGAAATCTACCGCCAGGTGGAGAAGATCGAGCAGGTGCTGGAATCCATCGCCATCGGCCAGGAATGGCAGGGCGACGTGCGCGTGGTGCTGTTCGTGCGCCTGCGCGACGGCGTGGCGCTGGACGAGGCGCTGCAGGAGCGCATCCGCCAGACCATCCGCAACAACACCACGCCGCGCCACGTGCCGGCGAAGATCCTCGCGGTCAGCGACATCCCGCGCACCATCAGCGGCAAGATCGTCGAACTGGCAGTGCGCAACGTGGTGCACGGCCGACCGGTGAAGAACACCGACGCCCTGGCCAACCCGCAGGCGCTGGAGTTGTTCAGGGATCGGAAGGAGCTGGAGAGCTGAGGTGCACCGACGGCGCCGGCGTGCCGGCCCTGGTTCGCGAGCAAGCTCGCTCCTACGAAGAGCGTGCCGGAGTAGGCCTGCAGGAACGAGCTTGCTCGCGAACCCTACCCGCAACCTCGTAGGAGCGGAGCTTCTCCGCGATCCGGCCGGCAGGCCGGCCTGTTCCGCCATCGCGGGCATGGCCCGCTCCTACAGGGACATCGCATTCGGATGAACTGGGCGCCCGGCCCATGCCCACGGCTCGCCAACACTCCAGCGGCGTATAACGCTGGCGCGTTATACGCCCTACAGGCTAGCTCTCGTAGGAGCGGAGCTTCTCCGCGATCCGGCCGATAGGCCGGCCAGTTCCGCCATCGCGGGCATGGCCCGCTCCTACAGGGACGTCACATTCGGATGGGCTGGGCCGGCCCATGCCGACGACCCATCGTAGGGCGCATAACCTGGAACAGGTTATCCGCCGGCCATCCCGCGGCGAATAACGCTGGCGCGATATGCGCCCTGCAGGCTAGCTCTCGTAGGAGCGGAGCTTCTCCGCGATCCGGCCGATAGGCCGGCCTGTTCCGCCATCGCGGGCATGGCCCGCTCCTACAGGGATATCGCATTCGGATGGGCTGGGCCGGCCCATGCCCACGACCCCTCGTAGGGCGCATAACCTGGAACAGGTTATCCGCCGGCCATCCCGCGGCGGATAACTCTGGCGCGATATGCCCCCTACCGAGCAAACCGTGCACCAGCCAATCAGCCACCGCCCGGATGCGTGGCCCGGGCGGCGCTGATCAGGCGTCGCCCAGCGACTCGGTGCCCAGCTCGTCCCACACCGCCTCGGCGAGGTGGAAGGTGGCGTTGGCCGCCGGGATGCCGCAGTAGATCGCGCTCTGCAGCAGGACTTCCTTGATCTCCTCGCGGGTCACGCCGTTGTTGCGCGCGGCGCGCAGGTGCAGGGTCAGCTCACCCTCGCGGTTCATGCCGATCAGCATGGCGATGGTGATCAGGCTGCGGGTGTGGCGCGGCAGGCCCGGGCGGGTCCAGATGTCACCCCAGGCGTGGCGGGTGATCATTTCCTGGAACTCCTCGTTGAAGGCGTTGCGCTTCTGCAGGCTGCGGTCGACGTGGGCATCGCCCAGCACCGCACGGCGCACCTGCATGCCGGCTTCGTAGCGTTCTTTCTCGTCCATCTCTAACTCCGATATGAGTCTGTAGGAGCGAGCTTGCTCGCGAACAATCCCCGCTGCAGAGCCTGGGGTTCGCGAGCAAGCTCGCTCCTACAAGAGCAAAAGCGGTCAGGCGCGCAGGAAGTCCAGCACGCGTTGGCTGAAGGCATCGCCGGCCTGCACGTTGGACAGGTGCGCGGCGCGGAATTCCACCAGTTCGGCGCCAGGAATGCGCGCCTGCAGGAAGCGGCCATCTTCAGTCGTAGTCACCGGATCGGCGGCGCCACAGACCACCAGGGTCGGCGCGCTGATCGCACCGATCTCGCCACGGAAATCGGCATCGCGCACGGCCGCGCAGTTGGCCGCGTAACCTTCGGGCGACGTCTGCGCCAGCATGCCGACAATGGGCTCGACCTTGCCCGGATAGCTCTCCGCGAAGTCCGCGGTGAACCAGCGCGAGATCGACGCATCGCGCAGGTTGCGCATGGCCTCGGCACCGCCACTGAGCACGGTTTCGATGCGCGGGTTCCAGACTTCCGGGGTGCCGATCTTCGCGGCGGTGTTGCACAGCACCAGGCGCGAGAGGCGCTCGGGCGCATGGATGCCCAGCCACTGGCCGATCAGGCCGCCCATGGACAGGCCGCAGAAATGCGCGCGCGAAATTTCCAGCGCATCCAGCAGGGCGAGCACGTCGCGGCCGTTCTGCTCGATGCTGTACGGGCCGGGGGTGACCAGCGAGCCACCGTGGCCACGGGTGTCATAACGCAGTACGCGGAAGTGCTCGGCGAAGGCCGCGACCTGCGCGTCCCACATGTGCAGGTCGGTGCCCAGGGAGTTGGACAGCACCAGCACTGGCGCGCCGGCAGGGCCTTCCAGTTGATAGTTCAGGTCGCCATCGGCGAGACGTACGGCAGGCATGCAAGGCTCCTAGCGCAAAGATTCATCGTGTTCGGCCAGCGCGCGCTCGACCCAGCGGCGCGCCTGGCCCAGGTAATGGGCGGGATCGAGAAGGCGATCCAGCTCCCCGGCATTCAATTGGGCAGCGACCTCGGCGTTGGCCCCGAGCACAGCGCGCAGGTGCGCGCCCTCCTTCACCGCCTGCTTGCAGCAATGCTCCACCAGCTGGTGCGCGGCGTCGCGGCCGATGCGCTGGGCCAGGGCGATGCTCACGGCTTCGGCGAGCACCAGGCCACGGGTCAGGTCGAGGTTCGCCAGCATCCGCTGCGCGTCCACTTCCAGACCCGGCACCAGGCCCAGCGCCTGTTGCAGAGCGCCGGAGACGAGGCAGCACAGCTCCGGCAGGCTTTCCCATTCGGCGTGCCAGAGGCCGAGGCTGCGCTCGTGCTCCTGGGGCATGGCGGCGAACAGGGTCGCGACGAGGCCCGGCGCGCGGGTGGCCGCGCCGATCAGCACGGCGGCGCCCACCGGGTTGCGCTTGTGCGGCATGGTGGAAGAACCACCCTTGCCCGGCGCGGAGGGCTCGAAGACTTCGCCGGCCTCGGTCTGCATCAGCAGGCTGAGGTCGCGGCCGAGCTTGCCGAGGCTGCCGGCGATCAGCCCGAGCAGGCTGGCAAATTCCACCAGGCGGTCGCGCTGGGTGTGCCAGGGTTGCTCGGGCAGTTGCAGGTGCAGCTCATCCGCCAGCGCCTCGGCCACGGCGAAGCCCTGTTCGCCCAGCGCGGCGAGACTGCCGGAAGCGCCACCGAACTGCAGGCACAGGAGGCGCGGCTTGAGCTCGTTCAGGCGCTGGCGATGGCGGGTGATCGCACCCAGCCAGCCGGCGATCTTCATGCCCAGGGTGACCGGCGTCGCGTGCTGCAGCCAGGTGCGGCCGACCATGGGCGTGCCGGCGTGGACCTTGGCCTGCACGGCGAGCGCGTCGGCCAGTTGGGCGAGGTCGCCTTCCAGCAGCTCGATGGCGGCACGCAGTTGCAGGACCAGGCCGGAGTCCATGGCGTCCTGGCTGGTGGCGCCCAGGTGCACGTAGCGCTCGGCCTCGGCGTCCTCGGCGGCGATGCGCTTGCCCAGCGCCTTCACCAGCGGGATCGCGGAGTTGCCGGCACTGCAGATGGCCTGGGCCAGCGCCTCGAAATCGTAGAGTTCGGCGCGGCAGGCAGCGGCGATGGGCGCCACGGCGCTGGCCGGGATGACACCGACGCGAGCCTGCGCACGGGCCAGCGCAGCCTCGAAGTCGAGCATGCCCTGCACCCGTCCGCTGTCGCTGAAGATTGCGCGCATGGCGGGCTGGGTGAAGTAGGCATCGAGAAGAAGGTTGGTGCTCACGAGGTGGCTCCGGAGATCGGGCAGGCTTAGTCGGACAGTATGACCGGAGAGTTGCTTTCTGTAGGAGCGAGCTTGCTCGCGAACCTGGTCCCGCAGCGGGGTTTGTTCGCGAGCAAGCTCGCTCCTACGAAGAGCAAAGAGCTAAACGCGCTCGACGACCAGCGCCACGCCCTGCCCTACGCCCACGCACATGGTGCACAGGCCGAGCTTGCCGCCGGACTTCTGCAACTGGTGTACCGAGGTCAGCACCAGGCGCGCGCCGCTGGCGCCCAGCGGGTGGCCGAGGGCGATGGCACCGCCGTTGGGGTTGACCCGGGCGTCGTCATCGGCGATGCCGAGCTCACGGGTCACCGCCAGGCCCTGGGCGGCGAAGGCTTCGTTCAGCTCGATCACGTCGAACTGGTCTACCGACAGGTTCAGGCGCTCCAGCAGCTTGCGCACCGCCGGCACCGGGCCGATGCCCATCACCCGCGGGGCGACGCCGGCGCTGGCCATGCCGAGCACTTTCGCCCGCGGCGTCAGGCCGTGTTTCTTCACCGCGTCGGCGCTGGCGAGGATCAGCGCCACGGCGCCGTCGTTGACGCCCGAGGCGTTGCCGGCGGTGACGGTCTTGCCTTCGCCGTTGACCGGCTTGAGCTTGGCCAGCGCTTCCAGGGTAGTGTCCGGGCGCGGGTGTTCGTCGGTGTCCACGACGGTCTCGCCCTTGCGACCCTTGATCACCACCGGGACGATTTCCTCGGCGAAATAACCGCTGGCCTGGGCGACGCCGGCACGCTGCTGGCTGCGCAGCGAGAAGGCATCCTGGTCGGCGCGGCTGACGTGGTAATCGTCGGCGACGTTGTCGGCAGTCTGCGGCATGGCATCCACGCCGTACTGGGCCTTCATCAGCGGGTTGATGAAGCGCCAGCCGATGGTGGTGTCCTCGATCTTCTGGCCGCGGCCGAAGGCGCTGTCGGCCTTGCCCATCACGTAGGGCGCGCGGGACATGGATTCCACGCCGCCGGCAATGACCAGTTCGGCTTCGCCGCTGGCGATGGCGCGGAAGGCGGTGCCCACCGCGTCCAGGCCCGAGGCGCAAAGACGGTTGAGGGTGACGCCCGGCACGCTGTCCGGCAGGCCGGCCAGCAGCAGCGCCATGCGTGCGACGTTGCGGTTGTCCTCGCCGGCCTGGTTGGCGCAGCCGAGGTACACCTCGTCCAGCGCGGCCCAGTCGACCTGCGGGTTGCGATCGACCAGCGCCTTCACCGGCACCGCGGCGAGGTCGTCGGCGCGCACGCCGGAGAGCGCGCCGCCGAAGCGGCCGATGGGCGTGCGCACGGCGTCGCAGATGAAGACCTCGCGGCTCATTCCTCACCTCCCAGCTGGCCGTGGGCGGCGGCGGTGCGGGCTTCGAGGGCGCGCAGGGCTTCCAGCTCCACGTCGGTCGGCGCGACGGTTTCGCCCACCTGCTCGGCAAAGCGGATCGCCCAGCCGGTGTTCTCGATCACCTGCTCGCGGGTCACGCCCGGGTGCAGCGAGGTGACGATGAATTCGTTGCTGCCGGCTTCCGGCTCCATGATGCACAGGTCGGTGATGATCGCCACCGGGCCCTTGCCCGGCAGGCCGAGCTGCTGGCGATGGTCGCCGCCCTCGCCGAAGCCGACGGAGGTGATGAAGGCCAGCTTGTCGACGAAGGTGCGGTGCGACTGCTTGAGGATGATCAGCACTTCCTTGGCGGAACCGGCGATCTCCGGCGCGCCGCCGGCGCCGGGCAGGCGCACTTTCGGCGAGCGGTAGTCGCCGATGACGGTGGTGTTGATGTTGCCGAAGCGGTCGACCTGGGCGGCGCCGAGGAAGCCGACGTCGATACGCCCGCCCTGCAGCCAGTAGCGGAAGATCTCGCCGGTGGGCACCACGGTGTCGGCGGTCTCGGCCAGTTCGCCGTCACCGATGGACAGCGGCAGCACGCTGGGCTTGGCGCCGATGGGGCCGGATTCGTAGATCAGGACCACGTCCGGGGAGGCGGTCAGGCGCGCCAGGTTGGCGGCCTTGGACGGCAGGCCGATGCCGACGAAGCAGACGGCGCCGTTCTTCAGGCGGCGGGCGGCGGCCACGGTCATCATTTCATTGGTGCTGTAGGCGCTCATTACTTGGCCTCCGCGAGTTTGGAACGGAACTCTGCAAAATCCTTGGTGCCACGGATGTAGGTGTCGATCCAGGCGTTGAAGGTGTCGCGGTCGCGGGCGATCGGGTCCCAGGCCTGGTAGAAGCGGTTGTCGCGCTCGGAGTAGCCGTGGGCGTAGGACGGGTGCGAACCGCCGGGCACCAGGCAGACAGCGGACAGCGCCCAGGTAGGCAGCACGCAGGCGTTCATCGGCGCGTCCAGGTCGTCGACGATCTCTTCCACGGTGACGATGCAGCGCTTGGCGGCCAGGGCGGCTTCCTTCTGCACGCCGAGGATGCCCAACAGCAGCACGTTGCCCTTGCGGTCGGCCTTCTGCGCGTGGATCACGGTGACGTCCGGGCGCACCGACGGCACGGCGGCCAGTTGCTCGCCGGTGAACGGGCAGTTGATGAACTTGATGTTCGGGTTGACCTTCGGCAGGTCGGAACCGGCATAGGCGCGCAGCACGGCGAACGGCAGGCCGGAGGCACCGGCGACGTAGGAGTTGGCGAGGTCGGCATGGCTGTGTTCGTCGATCTCCAGCGCGCGCGGCCAGCCCTTCTCCACTGCGTCACGCAGACGATGCAGCGAACCGACGCCGGGGTTGCCGCCCCAGGAGAAGGTCAGCTTGCGCACGCAGCCGGCACCGATCAGCAGGTCGTAGACCAGGTCGGGGGTCATGCGCACCAGGTGCAGGTCTTTCTTGCCCTGGCGGATCAGCTCGTGGGAGGCAGCGGTCGGGATCAGGTGGGTGAAGCCTTCGAGCGCGACGGTGTCGCCGTCGTTGACGAAGCGCTCGACCGCTTCGCGGAGAGTCAGGAGTTCAGCCATGGTCGGTCTCGTTGTGTAGGGGGTGCCGATGGGAAAACAGTACCGTCGGGGGGATGGGTGAACAATGCGATAATCGACTATTGGTGCGAATATCGAACACTTCTCTTAGGGGGCTAACGGCTGGATTGCAGGGCGCAGATGGCCGCCTGGGCGGGCGCCGACCCTATCCGCGGATCGCGAGCGTGGCTCGCTCCTACAGGGGGCACAGCGTTGACCTGTAGGAGCTGGCCATGCCTGCGACAGCCCGGGCGCTGGAGCATCGCGGACGGAGTCCGCT
>NZ_JBLUQC010000023.1:0-76871 GCF_048068435.1 Pseudomonas sp. NY15437 | reverse complement strand
CCGATGGTAGTGTGGAGTTTCTCCATGTGAGAGTAGGTCATCGTCAAGCTCCTATCCCAAGACCCCTGGTCAGCATCGCTGGCCGGGGGTTTTGCTTTTGCGCGCGAAAAAGCCGGGTGTGCTGCTTAGGCTGCCCTTATAAATCTCGCTTCTGAAGCCCGCCCGGGTGATTTGTGTTCGCCTGATTCGCGAGCAAGCTCGCTCCTACGAAGAGCATCAGCGCCCTTGGGAAGGCTCTGGAACGCCCTTTCCCGCCCTGCAGGCTACTCCGCTGGGCGTTGTTGCAACCGCTTGCCAACAGACTGATGGCATTTCATCCAACTGTCACATTCGCGTCATAGAGTCTTCATGCGGCCTGACGATACTGGCCCCCGTTCCATCCAACCCCATTCTCCTCAAGGAGCAAGGCATGAAACTCAAGCGTTTGATGGCGGCCCTGACTTTTGTCGCTGCAGGCGTAGGCACCGCCAGTGCGGTAGCCGCGATTGATCCGGCCCTGCCGGAATACCAGAAAGCCAGCGGTGTGTCGGGCAACCTGTCGAGCGTCGGTTCCGACACTCTGGCCAACCTGATGACCATGTGGGCGGAAGAGTACAAGCGCCTGTACCCGAACGTGAACGTGCAGATCCAGGCCGCCGGTTCCTCCACTGCGCCGCCGGCTCTGACCGAAGGCACCGCCAACCTGGGCCCCATGAGCCGCAAGATGAAGGACGTCGAACTGCAGGCCTTCGAGCAGAAGTACGGCTACAAGCCGACCGCTGTTCCGGTTGCCGTGGACGCCCTGGCGATCTTCGTGCACAAGGACAACCCCATCAAGGGCCTGACCATGCAGCAGGTCGACGCCATCTTCTCCTCCACCCGCCTGTGCGGCGGCAAGTCGGAAGTGAAGACCTGGGGCGATCTGGGCCTGACCGGCGACTGGGCCAACAAGCCCGTGCAACTGTTCGGTCGCAACTCCGTATCCGGCACCTACGGCTACTTCAAGGAAGAAGCCCTGTGCAAAGGCGACTACAAGCCGAACGTGAACGAGCAGCCGGGTTCGGCTTCCGTGGTTCAGTCGGTCAGCCAGTCCCTGAACGGCGTGGGCTACTCCGGCATCGGTTACAAGACCGCTAGCGTGAAGACCGTTGCCCTGGCCAAGAAGGAAGGCGGCGAATTCATCGAAGACAACGAGACGAATGCCCTGAACGGCACCTACCCGCTGTCGCGCTTCCTCTACGTCTACGTCAACAAGGCGCCGAATAAGCCGCTGAACCCGCTGGAAGCCCAGTTCCTGAAGATGGTGCTGTCCAAGACTGGCCAGCAGGTTGTCGTGAAAGACGGCTACATCCCGCTGCCGTCCAAAGTCGCCGAGAAAGCGATCAAGGATCTGGGTCTGTAATCAGTCCTCCAACCGGGCGGGAACCACCGCCCGGCATGGGCTGACGCATACTCGACCGGGCCCGCCAGCAAGGCTCTGCTGGTGGGCTTTGTCGCGTCACTTCCATGTCATCTTTCTGTCATACAGAGCCGCTAGGGTGTCACCCCATGAACGACATGGCCAACTCCCCGATGACTTCTTCTCTCCCCGAGCGGATCGATTTCAATACGCCTGCCCTGCAGCGCAAGCGCCGTATCCGGGCGCTCAAGGATCGACTGACCCGTTGGTACGTGCTGGTCGGCGGTCTCGCCGTGCTGGCTGCCATTACCCTGATTTTCTTCTACCTCGCCTACGTCGTGCTGCCGCTGTTCCGCGGCGCCGAACTGGAGACGCGTGACCCCCTGGCTCCGGCCTGGCTGAAGACGGCCCAGGCGCCGCTGCTGCTGAGCATCGAAGAGCAGAACATGGTGGGCATGCGCGTCGCCGCCAACGGCGAGGTCGTGTTCTTCGACGCCAAGAAAGGCGACGAGATGGACCGCGTTGCGCTGAAGCTGCCGGCCGGTAGCAGCGTCACCTCCATCGCCGAGGACCAGCCGGGCCACCCGACCGTGGCACTGGGTCTGTCCAACGGCCAGGTGCTGGTGTTCAAGCACAGCTACCAGGTCACCTACCCGGACAACAAGAAGACCATCGCACCGCACATCGAGTACCCCTACGGCGAAGCGCCGATGAACCTGGACCCCCAGGGCCGTCCGCTGGAGCACGTCGCCATCGTCTCGGGCGACGACAGCCTGCTGCTCGCCGCGTCCACCGGCAGCGAACTGCTGCTGCTGAGCCTGACCCAGCAGGAAAACATGCTCACCGGCGAGAGCACCCTGCAGGAAGAGCGCATCAATCTGCCGCAGATCGCCGAGCCGGTGAAGGCCATCTACATGGACCCGCGCAAGCAGTGGCTCTATGTGCTCAATGGCCGCGCCCAGGCCGACGTGTTCGACCTCAACAGCCACCAGCTCAACGGCCGCTACAAGCTGCTGGATGACGCCTCCGCCGAAGTAACTGCCAGCAGCCAGCTGCTGGGCGGCATCTCGCTGATGGTCGGCAACTCCAAGGGTGGCATCAGCCAGTGGTTCATGGCCCGTGGCGAAGACGGCGAACCGCGCCTGTCCCATGTGCGCGACTTCAAGCTGGGTGACCAGCCGATCTCCAGCATCGCGCCGGAGCAGCGCCGCAAGGGCTTCCTGGCCCTCGACAAGCAAGGCAACCTGGGCATCTTCCACAGCACCGCGCACCGCACGCTGCTGGTGGAGAACGTCGCCCCGTCCGCCGGCCCGCTGGCCCTGTCGCCGCGCGCCAACCGCCTGATCCTCGAGCAGGGCGGCGAGCTGCGTCGCTTCAGCCTGAGCAACCCGCACCCCGAAGTGTCCTTCAGCGCGCTGTGGGGCAAGGTCTGGTACGAGAGCTACGACAAGCCGTCCTACGTCTGGCAGTCCACCGCCGCGACCACCGACTTCGAGCCCAAGCTGAGCCTGTCGCCGCTGACCTTCGGCACCCTGAAGGCCGCCTTCTACGCGATGATTCTCGCCGCGCCGCTGGCCATCGCCGCCGCCGTCTACACCGCCTACTTCATGGCCCCGGGCATGCGCCGCAAGGTCAAGCCGGTGATCGAGCTGATGGAAGCGCTGCCGACGGTGATCCTCGGCTTCTTCGCCGGCCTGTTCCTGGCACCGTACGTCGAAGGCCACCTGCCGGGGATCTTCAGCCTGCTTCTGCTCACGCCGCTGGGCATCCTCGCCGCCGGCCTGATCTGGAGCCGCCTGCCCGAGCGCATCCGCCTGAGCCTGCCGGCCGGCTGGGAAGCGGCGATCCTGATCCCCGTGGTTCTCGCCACCGGCGCCTTCGCCCTGTGGATGAGCCCGCACCTGGAGACCCTGTTCTTCGGCGGCGACATGCGCCTGTGGATCAGCCACGACCTGGGCATCACCTACGACCAGCGCAATGCCCTGGTGGTCGGCCTGGCCATGGGCTTCGCGGTGATCCCGAACATCTTCTCCATCGCCGAAGACGCCATCTTCAGCGTGCCCAAGAGCCTGACCTACGGCTCCCTGGCCCTGGGCGCCACGCCCTGGCAGACGCTGACCCGCGTAGTGATCCTGACCGCCAGCCCGGGCATCTTCTCGGCCCTGATGATCGGCCTCGGCCGCGCGGTGGGCGAGACCATGATCGTGCTGATGGCCACCGGCAACACCCCGGTGATGGACGTGAACATCTTCCAGGGCATGCGCACCCTCGCGGCGAACGTCGCGGTGGAAATGCCCGAGTCGGAGGTGGGCGGGACTCACTACCGCGTGCTGTTCCTTTCGGCACTGGTACTGCTGTCCTTCACCTTCGTGATGAACACCCTGGCAGAGCTGATCCGTCAGCGCCTGCGCAAGAAATACGCGTCGCTCTAAGCGACGCCTGACGAGGCTAGTTCCGTGAAACAGAAACAGGAATCCGTCAAAGCGTGGTTCGCCAGCGGTACTCCCTGGGTGTGGATGAACGCAGGGGCGGTGTCCATCGCCGTGATCATGACCATCGGCCTGCTCGCCGTGATCGCCGTGCGCGGCCTCGGCCACTTCTGGCCGGCGGATGTGATCGAGGCGACCTACAGCGTCCCGGGTGAAGCCGCCAAGACCCTGATCGGCGAAGAAGTCCAGGTCGAGCAGGTGCCCCGTGCCCGCCTGCGCGGCGCCGGCCTGCCGGTGCCGGACGACGGCCCGGAGTTCATGACCCGCGAGCTGCTCAAGCTGGGTAACCGCGACCTCTATGGCAGCGACTTCTCCTGGGTGATCGGCGAATGGCTGGGCGACAAGCGCCATCCGGCCGAGCTGGTGACCCTGGAGCGCCGCGAGTGGGGCAACTTCTATGGCTACCTGCTGAGCGTGAAGGAAAATGGCAAGGTGGTCGCCGAAGGCGCGGGCGCCATGGCCGAGCTGCAGACCCGCCTCAAGCGCGTCGATGAGCTCTACGCCAAGCTCTACCAGCTGGAGAAGAAGGACATCGGCGGCATCAACCACGGCCTGGAGCGTCTGCGCCTGAAGGAACGTGGCCTGCAGCTGAACAACAAGCTGGACGCCACTGCCGAGGCCGATATCGCCGCCGGCCGTGCCGAGCTGAACGCCCAGTACAAGGTACTGGAGGAACAGCTCAATGCCCTGCACGCGGAGTTCAACCGCGACAGCATCGTCATGCGCGATGCCTCCGGCCAGCAGACCGAGATCAGCGTCGGCAAGCTGGTGCATGCCTACCAGCCCAACCAGATGGGCGTGGGCGCCAAGCTGAGCTTCTACTTCAAGAAGCTGTGGGAATTCCTCAGCGACGATCCGCGTGAAGCCAACACCGAGGGCGGTATCTTCCCGGCCATCTTCGGCACCGTGATGATGACCCTGGTAATGGCGGTGATCGTCACCCCGTTCGGCGTGATCGCCGCGGTCTACCTGCGCGAATACGCTCGCCAGGGCCTGCTGACCCGGATCATCCGCATCGCGGTGAACAACCTCGCGGGCGTCCCGGCGATCGTCTACGGCGTGTTCGGCCTGGGCTTCTTCGTCTACGTGCTGGGCGGCTCGCTCGACCGCATGTTCTTCCCCGAAGCCCTGCCGGCGCCGACCTTCGGCACGCCGGGGCTGTTCTGGGCCTCGCTGACCCTGGCCATCCTCGCGGTACCGGTGGTGATCGTCGCCACCGAGGAAGGCCTGGCGCGCATCCCGCGGGCTACCCGCGAAGGCTCCCTGGCCCTGGGCGCGACCAAGGCCGAGACCCTGTGGAAAGTGGTCCTGCCGATGGCCAGCCCGGCGATGATGACCGGCCTGATCCTCGCCGTGGCCCGCGCCGCCGGTGAAGTGGCGCCGCTGATGCTGGTGGGCGTGGTGAAGCTGGCCCCGGCGCTGCCGGTGGACGGCAACTACCCCTATGTGCACCTGGACCAGAAGATCATGCACCTGGGCTTCCACATCTATGACGTCGGCTTCCAGAGCCCGAACGTCGAGGCCGCGCGCCCGCTGGTGTACGCCACCGCGCTGCTGCTGGTGATGGTGATCGCCCTGCTGAACTTCTCGGCCATCGCCATCCGTAACCGCCTGCGCGAAAAGTACAAGGCGCTGGAAAACTGATTCTGCAGGCGGCGGGCCCGGCTCGCCGCCAAGCCTCCCAAGGAGACTGAACATGCAACACGAAACCGCAACCCACGGCATCGACATCGGCGCGCTCGGCCGCGGCGACCGCCAGGGCATGAACCTGGAAAGCGAAACCGTCGCCCTCGAAGTGCCCGGCCTGAGCCTGTTCTACGGCGAGAAGCAGGCGTTGTTCGACGTCAGCATGAACATTCCGAAGCAGCGCGTGACCGCCTTCATCGGCCCGTCCGGCTGCGGCAAGTCCACCCTGCTGCGCTGCTTCAACCGCATGAACGACCTGGTCGATGGCTGCCATGTGAAGGGCGAGATCCGCCTCGACGGGCACAACATCTTCGCCAAGAACGTCGATGTCGCCGAACTGCGCCGCCGCGTCGGCATGGTGTTCCAGAAGCCCAACCCGTTCCCCAAGAGCATCTACGAGAACGTGGTGTACGGCCTGCGCATCCAGGGCATCAACAAGAAGCGCGTGCTCGACGAAGCCGTCGAGTGGGCGCTCAAGGGCGCCGCGCTGTGGGACGAAGTGAAAGACCGCCTGCATGAGTCCGCCCTTGGCCTGTCCGGCGGCCAGCAGCAGCGCCTGGTCATCGCCCGCACCATCGCCGTGGAGCCGGAAGTCCTGCTGCTCGACGAACCCTGCTCGGCGCTGGACCCGATCTCCACCCTGAAGATCGAAGAGCTGATCTACGAGCTGAAATCCAAGTTCACCATCGTCATCGTCACCCACAACATGCAGCAGGCCGCGCGCGTTTCCGACTACACGGCGTTCATGTACATGGGCAAGCTGATCGAGTTCGGCGATACCGATACCCTGTTCACCAACCCGGCCAAGAAGCAGACGGAAGACTACATCACCGGTCGCTATGGTTGAGGCCATGAGAAATCTCCTCTGGCTTTGTCGGCGGAGCTTGCCGTACGGGATGTACTGCCGGCGCTCCGCCTTCGCGCCAGCGAAGATTTCTCAAGGGCCTCAATGCTCCGGATGAGACCGGAAAAAGACTGAGTTCTGAACTTCGCACCTTTCAAGGGTTTGCACATGATCAACAAAGAAAGCCTCACCCACCACATCTCTCAGCAGTTCAACGCCGAGCTGGAAGACGTGCGCAGCCATCTGCTGGCCATGGGCGGCCTGGTGGAGAAGCAGGTCAACGACGCCGTCAACGCGCTGATCGACGCCGACTCGGGCCTGGCGCAACAGGTGCGCGAGATCGACGACCAGATCAACCAGATGGAGCGCAACATCGACGAGGAGTGCCTGCGCATCCTCGCCCGCCGTCAGCCGGCCGCCTCCGACCTGCGCCTGATCATCAGCATCTCCAAGTCGGTGATCGACCTCGAGCGCATCGGCGACGAAGCCTCGAAGATCGCCCGCCGCGCCATCCAACTGTGCGAGGAAGGCGAGTCGCCGCGCGGCTACGTCGAGGTCCGTCATATCGGCAACCAGGTGCGCAAGATGGTGCAGGAGGCGCTGGACGCCTTCGCCCGCTTCGACGCCGACCTGGCGCTGTCGGTGGCGCAGTACGACAAGACCGTCGACCGCGAGTACAAGACCGCCCTGCGCGAGCTGGTTACCTACATGATGGAAGACCCGCGCGCCATTTCCCGCGTGCTCAACGTCATCTGGGCCCTGCGCTCGCTGGAACGCATCGGCGACCACGCGCGCAACATCGCCGAACTGGTGATCTACCTGGTGCGCGGCACCGACGTCCGGCACATCGGCCTGACCCGCATGAAGGAAGAGGTCCAGGGCACCGCCGGCAAGGCCGACAAGCCCGAATAAGTCTGACGCCCGTACCAAAAAGGACCCGGCCGCGCGCCGGGTTCGTCATTTTATGGCCGAGCGGTCCTGCGCCAATGGCATGTAGCCACCCGGCAAGGCTATCCTTCGCCCTATCGTTTAGGGAGATGCCGATGGGCAAGGTCAGTGTGCTGGTCGTGGATGATGCTCCGTTCATCCGTGACCTGGTGAAGAAGGGGCTGCGGGACCATTTCCCCGGCCTGCAGATCGAAGAAGCGGTCAACGGCCGCAAGGCGCAGCAGTTCCTCGCCCGCCAGGCCGTGGACCTGATCCTCTGCGACTGGGAAATGCCCGAGATGTCGGGCATCGAGCTGCTTACCTGGTGCCGCGAGCAGGACAGCCTGAAGACCACGCCGTTCATCATGGTGACCAGTCGCGGCGACAAGGAAAACGTGGTGCAGGCCATCCAGGCCGGCGTTTCCGACTTCATCGGCAAACCGTTCTCCAACGACCAGCTGGTGAGCAAGGTGAAGAAGGCGCTGTCCCGCGCCGGCAAGCTGGAGGCGCTCGCCGCCCAGGCGCCGCAGCGCAGCCTGGTCGGCTCCATGCCCAACGACTCGCTAGCCGCGCTGACCGGCGGCAAGGCCGAGGTGGTGCGTCCGGCGGCCGCGCCTGCTGCGCCGCGCCCGGCTGCTCCGGCACCGGCTGCTGCCGCGCCTGCCGCCCGCAGCGGCGCCAAGGGCCAGCAGGGCCAGTTGCGCCTGCCGTCGGCGAGCCTGCCCTGCGTGATCAAGGCGCTCAGCCTCAAGGAAGCGCTGCTGGTGGTGAAGCGCGGCACGCCGCTGCCGCAGGTGCTGGAAAGCGCCGTGCTGGACCTGGAGGAAGACAGCGACGTCGCTCGCCTCAACGGCTACCTGCATGCCGTCGCCGCGCTGGAGCCCAAGCCCGACAGCGAGTGGCTGCAGCTGACCTTCCGCTTCGTCGATCGCGATCCGCAGAAGCTCGACTACCTGTCGCGCCTGATCGCTCGCGGCAGCTCGCAGAAGCACTACGTGCCCGGCGCCTGACCCGCCGGGGCACGCGCCGACCGGTGGGCAGTACTGCTTCACACCCCGACCGGCGGCAGGTCGCGACGCACGGGCTACGCTGCTAGTCTTCGTTGCGTCGCAGTGACCTATAACCAGAGTCGACATGCTAGGGCGCAGTATCCTCCTGTGCGGTCTCTTGGCCGCATCCGGGACGGCTTCGGCCGTCACCATCTACAAGTACACCGACGCCAACGGCGTGGTCACCTACACGGACAAGGCCGTGCCGGGCGCGGCTGTGTTCGTTTTCCGGGATCGCATGGTCGAGCACCTGGAAGAGCAGGTGAAGCTGGAGACGAAGAAGCGCGCCGGCGGCGAAACGCTGCAGGTGCGCAACGACCTCTACGCACCGGTGGAGGTGGAGCTGAGCGTGACGGGCGCGCAGAACGCCGTCGGCGCGCCGGCGAAACCGATTCGCTGGGTGCTGCCGCCGCGCAGTTCGATCCGCCTCGCTACCCTCGCCCCGCGGGACCCGAGCAAGCCGATGCGCTACAAGCCCAAGCTCACTTATGCCCTGGGTGACCCACGGCCCACACCGCAGTCCTACCAGTACGCCTTGCCCTGGGTGGGCGGCCCGTTCCGCCTGACCCAGGGCGCCAACGGCCGCTACAGCCATTTCACGCCCAAGGGGCGCTATGCCATGGACATCGCCATGCCGGTGGGCACGCCGATCATCGCCGCGCGCGGCGGTACCGTGGTGAAGGTCGAAAACAGCCAGAACGGGCGTGGCAAGAACCCCTCCGGCAACTTCGTGCGCATCCTCCACGACGACGGCACCATGGGGGTGTACCTGCACCTGATGCGCGGCTCGGTGCTGGTGCGTGAGGGCCAGCGCGTCGCCACCGGCTCGCCGCTGGCGAAGTCGGGCAACACCGGCAACAGCAGCGGCCCGCACCTGCACTTCGTGGTGCAGCGCAACGTCGGCCTGGACCTCGTCTCGATTCCCTACGACTTCGCCCAGCCGGTGGATACGCTGCCGAATTTCGCGGTGGTCCGGGAGCACTGACCTCAGCGGACTGCCTGTAGGAGCGAGCTTGCTCGCGAACCGTGCTAGCCGGCGACGTTGGAGCTGGGGCGGGTTCGCGAGCAAGCTCGCTCCTACAGAATGAAAAAGGCTGCCCGAGGGCAGCCTTTTTCATTCAGGGGCGAGGCCCTCAGTCGAGCTTCACCACCTTGGCGAGGACGATCTTGGGGCCCTTCATCTTCTTCACGATGATGCGCAGGCCCTCGGTATCCAGCACTTCCTCTTCCTCCGGCACGCGCTTGAGCGTGTCGTAGACCAGGCCGGCGAGGGTATCCGCCTCGACGTGGTCCAGGTCGACACTCAGCAGGCGCTCCAGCTTGAACAGCGGGGTGTCGCCGCGCACCAGCAGCTTGCCGGGCTGGTAGGCGACGATGCCGCGCTCGGCCTTGCGGTGTTCGTCCTGGATGTCGCCGACCAGCACCTCCAGCACGTCTTCCATGGTCAGGTAGCCGACGATCTTGTGGTCGGCTTCCTCCACCAGCGCGAAGTGCGAGCCGCCCTGGCGGAACTGCTCCAGCAGGCGCGCCAGGGGCAGGTGCTTGGTGACCTTCTCCAGCGGGTGGGTCAACTCGTCGAGGTCGAAGGACTCCGGCAGGCTGTCCAGGGTGGCCAGCGCCAGCAGCAGGTCCTTGATGTGCAGCAGGCCAATGAACTCGCCCTTCTCGCTGTCGTACACCGGGTAACGGCTGTACTTGTGGCGGCGGATGGTGGCGAGGATGTCGTCCAGCGGCGCGTTGCGCTCCAGGTAGACCAGGTCCTCGCGGGAGTTGGCCCAGTCCACCACTTCCAGCTCGCCCAGCTCCACCGCCGAGGCCAGCACGCGCATGCCCTGGTCGCTGGGGTCGTGGGCGCGGCTGGAGTGCAGGATCAGCTTGAGCTCGTCACGGCTGTAGTGATGCTCGTGGTGCGGCCCCGGCTCGCCCTGGCCGGCGATCTTCAGGATGGCGTTGGCGCTGGCATTGAGCAGCCAGATGGCCGGGTACATCAGCCAGTAGAACAGGTACAGCGGCACCGCCGTCCACAGTGACAGCAGCTCCGGCTTGCGGATCGCCCAGGACTTGGGCGCCAGCTCGCCGACCACGATGTGCAGGTAGGAAATGATGAAGAATGCGGTGAAGAACGACACGCCGCGGATGACTTCCTCGGAGTGCACGCCGACCGCGGCCAGCAGCGGTTCGAGCAGCTCGGCGAAGGCCGGCTCGCCGACCCAGCCCAGGCCCAGGGAGGCCAGGGTGATGCCCAGCTGGCAGGCGGAGAGGTAGGCGTCGAGCTGGTTGTGCACCTTGCGCAGGATGGTGCCGCGCCAGCCGTGCTGGTTGGCGATGGTCTCCACGCGGGTCGAGCGCAGCTTGACCATGGCGAACTCGGCGGCGACGAAGAAACCGTTGAGCACGACGAGGAACAGGGCGAACAGGATCAGGCCGAAATCGGCGAAATAGGTGAGGAAGTTGCTACTAGGGGAAGGGTCCATGGTTCTGTTGGTTCAAGAATGGACGGACAAGAATGCGGTTCGCGGGGCCCGCCTGGCAAGCCCGTCTATACCAGAGTCGACCTCGGGCACGCTTATGCGCGGCTTTCCACCTGTTGCGGCGGGAAGTGGCAGGTGAAGCTGCTGCCCTTGCCCGGCACGCTGCTGATGTCCAGGGTGCCGCGGTGGCGCAGCAGCACGTGCTTGACGATGGCCAGGCCCAGTCCGGTGCCGCCGGTGCTGGCGTTGCGGCTGGAATCCACGCGGTAGAAGCGCTCGGTCAGGCGCGGCAGGTGCTTGGGGTCGATGCCGATGCCGCTGTCCTGCACGGCCAGGTGCGCGCCTTGCTCGTCCGCCCACCAGCGAATGCGGATCTCGCCCTCGTCGGGGGTGTACTTCACGGCGTTGAACACCAGGTTGGAGAAGGCGCTGCGCAGCTCGGCCTCGCTGCCCTTGAGCTTCACCTTCGCATCCGCCTCCAGGCTGATGCGATGGTTGCGCGCCCCGGACAGCGCCTGGGCGTCGTTGCGGATCGACAACAGCATCAGGTCCACCGCCACCGGCTTGTTGTCCGCGGGGTAATCGGTGGCTTCCAGCTTGGCCAGCAGGAGCAGGTCGTTGAGCAGGTTCTGCATGCGCCCGGCCTGCTGCTGCATCTGCTGCAGCGCGCGGGTCCAGCGCGGGTTCACGTCCTCGACGTTGTCCAGCAGCGTCTCCAGGTAGCCGGCGATCACCGTCAGTGGCGTGCGCAGCTCGTGGGAGACGTTGGCGACGAAGTCCTTGCGCATCTGTTCCAGCTGGTGGACGCGGGTCACGTCCCGCACCAGCATCAGGTGCTCGCCGGCGCCGTAGAGGGTGATGTGGAACTGCAAGCGCAGGTTGTCGTTGATCGGCGATGTGAGTTCCAGCGGCTCGCGGTAGTCCTCGGCCTCGAAATATTCCTTGAAGCGCGGATGGCGCACCAGGTTGGTCACCGGCTGGCCGCCGTCCTGCGGGCTCTTGAGCCCCAGCAGGCGCTCGGCGGACTGGTTCCACCACTCCAGGTTGCCGTCGCGGTCGAGCAGGATCATGCCGTCGCGCAGCGCCGCGGTGGATTCCTGCATGCGGTCGATCACCGCTTGCAGGCGCCCGCGGGCGCGCTGGTTGCGCCGCTGCAGGTGGTAGATGCTGTCGAATACCTCGCCCCACAGGCCGTAGCCATCGGGCGGGGCCTCGTCGGGCTGGTGATTCTTCAGCCACTTGTGCAGGCGCAGCAGTTGCCAGGTCGACCAGCCGAGGTAGGCGCCCAGCGCCACGGCGATGGCCCAGCCGTACTGGCCGGTCACCAGCCCGAGCATTGCGCCGCCGGCGACGACGAGCAGCAGGTGGCGTATCAGCACGCCACTCCAGTTCTGGGTCACGACATTCCGTTCCTTGTGCCCGTCGAGTCGAGGACTCGGTCAGCTTTTAGTCGAGAAACGATACCCGGTGCCGCGCACGGTCTGAACCAGATTTTCGTAGACCTCGCCCAGGGCCTTGCGCAGCCGGCGGATGTGCACGTCGACGGTGCGCTCCTCGACGTAGACGTTGCCGCCCCAGACCTGGTCCAGCAGTTGGCCGCGGGTGTAGGCGCGCTCCTGGTGGGTCATGAAGAACTGCAGCAGGCGGTACTCGGTGGGGCCCATCTCGGCGGGCTTGCCGTCGATGGTCACGCGGTGGCTGATCGGGTCGAGCATCAGGCCGCCGACCTCGATGGGCGTCTCACTGTCGCCGGCACCGGTGCGGCGCAGCACGGCCTTCAGGCGTGCGACCAGTTCGCGCGGGGAGAACGGCTTGGTGATGTAGTCGTCCGCGCCGACTTCCAGGCCCTGGATCTTGTTGTCCTCTTCACCCTTGGCGGTGAGCATGATGATCGGGATGGCCGAGGTCAGCTCGTCGCGCTTGAGGCGGCGGGCCAACTCGATGCCGGAGGTGCCCGGCAGCATCCAGTCGAGCAGGATCAGGTCCGGCTTGCGATCGACGATCACCGCGTGGGCCGTCTGCGCGCTGTCGGCCTCCAGGCACTCGTAGCCGGCCATCTCCAGGGCTACGGCGATCATTTCCCGGATCGGAGCTTCGTCATCGACGATGAGGATTGTCTTGCCAACCATGCTGAGGCCTCAGAATTTCTGTATTGCGCCGCATTAGATAACGGAAATATTTCATGAATGTGACACCCCGATGGTAGCCGAGCCTCGTTCCAGAGCGCTCGTCTATGCTCAGAGGGTCGCCGTGCATTCACCGTGCGGCGCAAACGGAACGCACCGGCCCGGTCGGCGGTGTGCCCGGCGCCCCGACGCCGACGTGTTGCGATGACGGTAGTGAGTGCGTTGTCGACGTAGCCGGCCGGCCCTGCCTGCAATCCCGCCCGCCCTTGCGCCGATGCTCGCGCCGTTTCCACCTCACCAGAGGAGAAGCGCTATGAAACTGCTATTCCCGGCCCTGGCACTGGGCCTGATGCTGCCGGCCATGTCCGCCCTGGCCGGCGAGCCCGGCATGGAGAAGAACGGCATGCTGGTCGATGCCAAGGGCATGACGCTCTACACCTTCGACAAGGACAGCGGCGGCAAGTCGATGTGCAACGGCGGCTGCGCACAGAACTGGCCGCCGCTGATGGCCTCGGCGGACGCCAAGGCCATGGGTGAGTGGACCCTGATCAAGCGCGATGACGGCACGGTGCAGTGGGCCTACAAGGGCAAGCCGCTGTACACCTTCGTGCAGGACAAGAAGGCCGGCGACATGGCCGGCGAAGGCAAGATGGGCGTCTGGCACATGGCCAAGCCGTAACGGCTTCATGTAGGAGCGAGGGGGACGCCCAGTTCTTGCTCGCGAACTTTGCCTGGCACTTCAGTATCAAGCGGGTTCGCGAGCAAGCTCGCTCCTACAAGGTCGCCGCGCTCAGCGCAGGGCGAAGTCCAGCACCGTGCCGAGGAAGATCGCCAGCCCCGCCCAGTGGTTGTGCAGGAACGCCTTGAAGCACTTCATCGGCTCGCGGTCGCGCGTGGAGTGGAACTGCCAGGCGAAGCAGCCGGCCGCCACGGCCAGGCCGAGGTAGTACGCCAGGTGCATCGCCAGTTTGTTGCCGGCGAGGATCAGCAGCAGGAGCATCAGGCCCTGCAGCGTCAGGTTGATCACCCGGTCGGCGTCGCCGAAGAGGATCGCCGTGGACTTCATGCCCATCTTCAGGTCGTCCTCGCGGTCGGTCATCGCGTAGTAGGTGTCGTAGGCGACCGTCCACAGCACGTTGGCGAAGAACAGCAGCCAGGCCACCGCCGGCAACGTGCCGCTGGCCGCGGTGAAGGCCATCGGAATGCCCCAGGAAAACGCCGCGCCGAGCACCACCTGCGGGTAGTAGGTGTAGCGCTTCATGAAGGGGTAGAGCGCCGCCACCGCCGCGCCTCCGAAGGACAGCCAGATGGTCTGCGCGTTGGTGCACAGCACCAGTAGGAAGCTGGCGCCCAGCAGCACGAAGAAGGCAATCCAGGCCTCGCGCACAGTGATCTTGCCGGTCGCCAGCGGGCGGGCCTTGGTGCGCTCGACGTGGCCGTCCAGCTTGCGGTCGGCGAAGTCGTTGATCACGCAGCCGGCCATGCGCATCAGCACGGTGCCGAGGACGAAGATCACCAGGTTCTTCGCGCTCGGCACGCCGCCGCTGGCCATCCACAGCGCCCACAGCGTCGGCCAGAGCAGCAGGTAGATGCCGATCGGCTTGTCCATGCGCGTCAGCTGGATGAAGTCCCAGGCGCGGGGATGCAGGCGGGTGAGGGGTTTGATCAGGGCGACGAACATGGCAGCCTCCGGAAAACGATCCGGGAATTATACGGGCTGTTGTTCCACCCGGTGCCACAGCGACGGCAGGAAAACCTCGGCGACCAGCACACCCAGGCCATCGCGGCTGAAGCATGAGCGGCGTCCCCACAGGCGCTCCGCGCGCACGTCGGCGGGCAGGCTGGCGGCGGGGTAGCGGCACACCTCGATGGGGCCGCGCTGGAAGGCGCGGTCGCTGAACAGCAACTCGCCCAGCGAACGCGTGCCGAGCAGCCGCAGGTCGAAGCCCGAGCCTTCCAGCGCCGCGCGCGCGGCCACGCTGCGGGCGAATACCCAGGGCGTGCCGTGGCCCTTCAGGTACACCTCGCGCACCCAGCCCTGGCTGCCGTCCGGCACGCCCAGCGCGGCGCACTCGTCGGTGCGCAGGCGGTGCCAGCCCTCGGCCAGCGGCTGCACGGCGAAGTGGTCGGCAGAGAGGGCGGTCAGCCGGCGCGTCAGCGATCCTTCATCGAACAACCAGTCCTGGATCAGGGCGGTCGGCGCAGGATGCAACTGGGCGGCGGTGAGCCAGCGGGGCGGGTGGATCAGGGCGGCTTCGGGCACGATGGGTACTGCGGTTGGCCAGGGACGCGGCAGCTTAACATGGCGGCTTTGCGGCTCCGATTGCGTTGTCCGCAAGAGTGCCTTACGCAAAACCCCACCAAAGGTTTGGCCGGTCATCCGGTGATTTTCAAGGGACTTGCGCGCAGGCGGTATCGCCAGTACAAAGCCGGACATTGGATGCACTGACGTCCAAGCGACAAGAACCTGAGGGTGAGAGCTGATGAAGAAGTGGCAGTGCGTGGTATGTGGCCTGATCTATGACGAGAGCAAGGGTTGGCCGGAAGAGGGCATCGCCGCCGGTACCCGCTGGGAAGACGTGCCGGAAGACTGGCTGTGCCCCGATTGCGGCGTCGGCAAGCTGGATTTCGAGATGATCGAAATCGGCTGATCCCGCCAGGATGGATTCCCGCGACGGCGGCCTTCGGGCCGCCGTCGGCGTTTTTGGCCCCGGCACGTGCCCGCCCGACGCGGTAGACTGCAGGGGCGCCGGGTTGGCCCTGCTGACGGAGCCCGGCGTCGCGCCCGCCGTAGGCCGGTGCGCGCCGATGCGTTAGCGTCAGCGGGCAATCGCAGGAGGGCTGGTCGATGCGCAAATGGCAATGCGTGGTCTGTGGCTTCATCTACGACGAGGCACTGGGCCTGCCGGACGAGGGCATCGCCCCCGGCACGCGCTGGGAGGACATCCCCGCGGACTGGGTGTGCCCGGATTGCGGCGTGGGCAAGATCGATTTCGAGATGATCGAAATCTCGTAAGCGCCCGTCAGAACGAATTCATGCGGCGGCCCCACGGCCGCCGTGCCGTCTTTACGAAGTGCCGTCTTTACCGGGTGGCGATTCTTGAGGTGAGAGAGCAATGAGCGACAACGCACCGCTGGTGATCATCGGAACTGGCCTGGCCGGCTACAACCTGGCCCGCGAGTGGCGCAAGCTGGACAGCGAGACGCCGCTGCTGCTGATCACCGCCGACGACGGCCGCTCCTACTCCAAGCCGATGCTCTCCACCGGCTTCTCCAAGGACAAGGACGCCGACGGCCTGGCCATGGCCGAAGCCGGCGCCATGGCCGACCAGCTCAAGGCGCGCATCCTCACCCATACCCGCGTCACCGGCATCGACCCGGGCCACCGGCGCATCTGGATCGGCGAGGAAGAGATCCGCTACCGCGACCTGGTGCTGGCCTGGGGCGCCGAAACCATCCGCGTGCCGGTCGACGGCGACGCCCAGGACCTGGTCTTCCCGATCAACGACCTGGAAGACTACGCGCGCTTCCGCCGCGCTGCCGCCGGCAAGCGTCGTGTGCTGCTGCTGGGCGCCGGCCTGATCGGTTGCGAGTTCGCCAACGACCTCTCCAGCGGCGGCTACCAGATCGACGTGGTGGCGCCCTGCGAACAGGTCATGCCCGGCCTGCTCCACCCGGCCGCCGCCCAGGCGGTACAGCAGGGCCTGGAAGGCCTCGGCGTACGTTTCCACCTCGGCCCGGTGCTGAACCGCCTGGTGCGCGCGGGCGATGCGCTGGAAGCACACCTCTCCGATGGCCAGGTGATCGCCTGCGACCTGGTCGTTTCCGCCGTCGGCCTGCGCCCGCGCGTCGATCTGGCCGCCGCTGCCGGCCTGGACGTCAACCGCGGCGTGATGGTGAACCGCGAGCTGCGCACCTCCCACGCCAATATCTATGCCCTGGGCGATTGCGCCGAAGTCGACGGCCTCAACCTGCTCTACGTGATGCCGCTGATGTCCTGCGCCCGCGCGCTGGCGCAGACCCTGGCCGGCAAGCCGACCCCGGTGGCCTACGGCGCCATGCCGGTGACGGTGAAAACGCCGGTGTGCCCGCTGGTGGTATCGCCGCCACCGCGTGGCAGCGAGGGCGAATGGCAGGTGGAAGGCTCTGGCCCGGACCTCAAGGTGCTATGCCGGGATACCGCCGGTCGATTGCTGGGCTATGCCCTGACTGGGGCTGCCGTGAGCGAAAAACTCTCGCTGAACAAGGAGTTGCCGGCACTACTGGCGTGACAGGCGCCGCCAATGGCGTATTTGCCTTGGGAAAGTGCTCGCAAATTGTCAGACGATACTGGCGTACCAGCCTGCGGCGTGCCATTCTCCCCCCGTCTGCCGCAGCCTAGAGCCTGTACGGCGAGCCTGCGGTGCCTTGGGCGCTGTTGGGAAGACAGCACGGACACAACAACAACAAACCGTCAAAGAGGCATTTATGCGTAAACCAGAACTCGCCGCCGCGATCGCCGAGAAGGCCGACCTCACCAAAGAACAAGCCAACAAGGTGCTGAACGCGCTGCTGGATGAAATCACTGGCGCGCTCAACCGCAAGGACAGCGTTACCCTTGTCGGCTTCGGTACCTTCGTTCAGCGCCACCGTGGCGCCCGTACTGGCAAGAACCCGCAAACCGGTCAACCGGTCAAGATCAAAGCCAGCAACACCGTTGCCTTCAAACCGGGCAAGGCGCTGAAAGACGCCGTCAACTGATCGTGTCTGGCCCGGGGCCTGCGCGGCTCCGGGTTGCCTCCTGCGGTTACACAATCCCTCCAAAAGACCGGATGTAGTCCGTTTTCAAACTGGCTACAATGCGCAGACTATTGTCTCGAACGTCGAGGTTTGTGCATGAAATTCCGTCTTCTCCTGTGGATGCTCGGTCGCCTGATGGCCAAGGCCAGCCGCGAAAACCCGGCGTTCCAGAAGCAGCTCGAAGGCAAGGACCTGGTGTTCCAGCTCCACACGCTCGACGGCAAGGTCGCCCGCCACTACATCGTCAAGGACCTCAAGGTCAGCGCCCGTCGCGGCACCCATCCACAGCCGGCCTTCGCGCTGGGCTTCAAGGATGGCGCCTACGGCTTCGCCACCATGACCTCGAAGAACCCTCAGCTGGCGTTCATGCAGGGCATCCAGAACAAGGACATCCAGATCCAGGGCAATCCTGGCCTGGTGATCTGGTTCCAGGGCCTGGTGAAGTACCTCAAGCCGAAGAAGAAAGCCGCCCCGGCCAGCGACAAGAAGGCCGCCTGAGGCGCTTTGACGGACGGAAAAAAGGCCCCTGACGGGGCCTTTTTCGTGTGATGGGAAAGCTCTTGTAGGAGCGAGCTTGCTCGCGAACCGGAGGCGCTCGGTGCCAGCCCATGTTCGCGAGCAAGCTCGCTCCTACGAAAGGCGTATCAGTGTCCCGGATTGAACTGGCTGGCCAGCTCGCGCAGCACCGCTTCGGCGTCGAGCACCTTGCGCACGGCGTCCTCGGCTTTCTCCCGCGGGATATCCAGGCGATCCAGCAGGTCCTGCGGAATGTCGGTCTCCGGGCCGCTGCCGATGCCGTGGTTGCGCAGCAGGCGGGTCGCCAGGCACACCAGGTTGGCGTAGGCCGAGCAGTCGCCGGCGTAGGACGGATCGTGCTGGAAGCGCAGCGCGGTGTAGATCTCTTCCGGCATGTCCCAGGTGCGCATCAGCCAGGCGCCGATCTGCTCGCGGGTGATGCCCAGCAGGTGCTGCTCGACCAGGTTGTGCTCGACGTGCGGGTTCACTTCCAGGTGCCGGCAGATCAGCGAGAAGTGCGGCGGGAAGATGTGCGCCAGGACCAGGTAGCCGATGCTGTGCAGCAGCCCGCCCAGGTAGGTCAGGCCGGCCTCCGGGCGCTCGGCGCGCGGCACGGCGCGGGTCAGGCCCTCGATCACCGCGGCGGTGTAGATCGCCTGGTGCCAGTAGGGCGTGGCGTGCTGCGGCTGGTCCTTGGGCAGGCTCAGGGTCTTGCCCAGGGCCAGGCCCAGGGCGAGGTTGATCACCAGGTCGAAACCCAGCACGCGGACGATGGCGTCCTCCACCGAACGGATCTTGCCGGGCGCAGCGTAGTAGGGCGATGCCGCCCAGCTGACCACCTGCGCGGCGAGCGCCGGGTCGGTCTCCACCACGCCGGTGATGTCGTCCACCGTGGCATTGGGATCGACCCGCAGCTTGATGATCTTCTGCGCGGTTTCCGGCAGCGGCGGAATCTCGATGGTTTCCTCGAGGCGCTGCTGGATGCGGCGGGCGGTGAACGCCTGCACGGCCTGGGTGATTTCCTTGCGGTCATCGTCCGGGCGGTCGAGGTTCGGTCGGATCGATTCCAGCGGCACGCCAAAACGCGCTGCACTGGCCTTTTCCAGCAGGCCGCGGAAAGCCGCCGTGGGAATTTCCAGGAGCGTGCCCGGCGCGCCGGATTCGATCAGCAGTTGCGGCTCCTGCAGCAGGCGCTCGTCGTACAGGCACGGCGAGCTGGTCAGCGGCGGCAGCGCCGGCAGGCGGCCGAGCTGGTGCTTGCCGAGCATGCGCTCCAGGCGATCGGGCTTGACCGCCACCAGCTTGCGCCCGGTGAGTTCGGCGAGGCGGTTCAGGTCCAGCAACTGGCTCTGCGGGAACAGCACCAGCAGGGTACCGACGGCGTCTTCCAGCAGGCTGGCCTGCACCCGGCGCGCGGCCGGCAGCGTCGTGGCGTCGCAGACTTCGCGAGACGCGATGCCCAGCTTGGCGAGCAGCTGCAGGATGACCTCGGGGGCCTGCGAGGAGTCGGATGGGGCGCGTGCGGCGTCGCTCATGAATGTGATCCGGTTATCAACGGCTGGGTCGGAGTATAACCACGCAGTCAGCGTGACCGAGCAGTCAACTGACCGATGAAGGTGAAATAGATCACACTTGTCCGTATTGCTGGCCGTGACGCAGCCAGCGGGCCAGCAATGGGCTCACCGATTGCGGCCAGTGAGCCAGCAGGGCCTGGGCGGCATCGCGTACCGCCGGCAGCAGGTCCGCGTCGCGCATCAGGTCGGCCACCTTGAACTGCAGCAGGCCGGTCTGGCGGGTGCCGAGCATCTCGCCGGGGCCCCGCAGCTCCAGGTCCTTCTCGGCGATGACGAAGCCGTCGCAGGTCTCGCGCATGATGCCCAGGCGTTCGCGGCCGATCTGCGACAGCGGCGGATGGTAGAGCAGTACGCAGTGGCTCGCCGCACTGCCCCGGCCGACGCGTCCGCGCAGCTGGTGCAGCTGGGCCAGGCCCAGGCGCTCGGGGTTCTCGATGATCATCAGGCTGGCGTTGGGCACGTCCACGCCGACCTCGATGACGGTGGTGGCGACCAGCAGTTGCAGCAGGCCTTCCTTGAAGGCTTCCATGACCACGGCCTTGTCCGCCGGCTTCATGCGCCCGTGGATCAGCCCGACGCGCAGCTCGCCAAGCGCCGAGGACAGTTCCTCGTAGGTGGTCTCCGCCGCCTGGCAGGTGAGCTCTTCGGATTCCTCGATCAGCGTGCACACCCAATAGGCCTGGCGACCTTCGGCACAGGCGGCGCGCACCCGCTCGATCACTTCGATGCGGCGGCTGTCGGCCACCAGCACGGTGTTCACCGGGGTGCGGCCGGGCGGCAGCTCGTCGAGGATCGAGGTATCCAGGTCGGCGTAGGCGCTCATCGCCAGGGTCCGTGGGATGGGCGTGGCGGTCATGATCAGCTGGTGCGGGCAGAGCCGGCCGTCGACGCCCTTCTGGCGCAGGGCGAGGCGCTGCTGCACACCGAAGCGGTGCTGTTCGTCGATGATCACCAGGGCCAGGCGCTTGAACTTCACTTCGTCCTGGAACAGCGCGTGGGTGCCGACGATCATCGGCGCGCCGTCGGCGATTCGTTCCAGGGCGCTGGCGCGGGCCTTGCCCTTGAGCTTGCCGGCCAGCCAGGCGACTTCGATGCCCAGCGGCTGCAGCCACTTGGTGAAGTTGAGGAAGTGCTGTTCGGCGAGGATTTCGGTGGGCGCCATCAGTGCCACCTGGTAGCCGGCCTCCAGCGCTTGCAGGGCGGCGAGGGCGGCGACCACGGTCTTGCCGGCGCCGACGTCGCCTTGCACCAGGCGCAGCATGGGTTCGGGTTGGGCGAGGTCGTAGGCGATCTCCGCACCGACGCGTTGCTGCGCTCCGGTGGGCTTGAAGCCGAGGTTCTTCAGGTACTGCGCCGGCAGTTTCTTGGCCGGCGGCAGCTGCGGTGCGGCCTGGGAGCGCACGCTCTCGCGCAGGCGTTGCAGCGACAGCTGGTGGGTCAGCAGTTCCTCGAAGGCGAGGCGGTGCTGGGCCCAGTGGCGGCCTTCGGCGAGTTCTTCCAGGTCGGCGTCCGGCGGTGGCCGGTGCAGGTAGCGGATGGCTTCGTCCAGCGGGCCCAGGCGGTAGTCGCGGGCCAGTTCCGCCGGCAGCCAGTCGGGCAGGCTCGACGGCCCCAGGCGCGCCAGGGTCTGCTCGCTGAGCTGGCGCAGGCGCTGCTGGGTGAGGCCTTCGGTGGTGGGGTAGATCGGCGTCAGCGTCTGCTCCACCGGCGCTGCGGCGGCATCGGTCAGGGAGCGGTATTCGGGGTGGTAGATTTCCAGGCCGGAGGCGCCGGGGCGCGCTTCGCCGTAGCAGCGCAGGTGCGTGCCGCGCTTGAGGTTTTCCTTCTGCGCCTGGCTGAAGTGGTAGAAGCGCAGGCTCAGGGTGCCGGTGCCGTCCTGCAGGCGCACCAGCAGGCTGCGGCGCTTGCCCATCACCACGTCGGCGCCGGAGACCACGCCTTCGACCACCGCATCCTGCCCCGGGCGCAGCGCGCCGATGGGGGTGATGCGGGTGCGGTCCTGGTAGCGCAGCGGCAGATGGAAGAGGATGTCCTGGAGGTTTTCCAGGCCGACCTTCGCCAGCTTTTCTTCCAGCGCGGCGCCCACGCCCTTGAGCGCGGTGACCGGGACGTTCGACAGATCGGTCATGCCGGCTCGGCTTCACCCTTGACGGTCGGCTTGGCGACCGAGCACAGGCGGATCGAGTCGGCCAGCACCTCGATGGCGCGCGGCCGCGGGAAGCTGGCGCGCCAGGCGATGGCGACGGTGCGGAAGGGTACGGGCGCGCTGAACGGGCGCACTTCCAGCACGCCCGGCGCGTAGTGGTGACTGTCCACGGCGGAGAACGGCAGCACCGATACGCCCAGGCCGGAGGCGACCATGTGGCGGATGGTTTCCAGCGAGCTGGATTCCACGGTGGTGTGCTTGTTCTCGCCGCCCTTGTGGGTGGTGGGGCAGGCTTCCAGGACCTGGTCGCGGAAGCAGTGGCCCTCGCCGAGCAGCAGCAGGCTCTTGTCGTTGAGCAGCTCCGGGTCGATGGTCTTCTTCGCGGTCCAGGGGTGGTCCGCGGGCATCAGTACGTAGAAGGGCTCGTCGAACAGCTGCAGGGTCAGCACGTCGGCTTCCTGGAACGGCAGGGCGATGATGATCGCGTCCAGCTCGCCGGTGCGCAGCTTGTCGCGCAGGATGTGGGTGAAGTTTTCCTCGATGTACAGCGGCATCTGCGGGGCGACCCGGTGCAGCTGCGGGATCAGGTGCGGGAACAGGTAGGGGCCGATGGTGTAGATGGCGCCGACCTTGAGCGGCGAGGTCAGCTGGTTCTTGCCAGCCTGGGCCAGTTCGCGGATGCCCTGGGCCTGCTCCAGCACCTTCTGCGCCTGCGCCACGATGCCTTCGCCGACCGGGGTCAGGCGTACCGCGCTCTTGCTGCGCTCGAAGATCAGCACGCCGAGCTCGTCTTCGAGCTTCTTCACGCCCACCGACAGCGTCGGCTGGCTGACGTGGCAGCGCTCCGCGGCGCGGCCGAAGTGTTGCTCCTGGGCAAGCGTGACGATGTAGCGCAGTTCGGTAAGGGTCATGGCGACTAAGTCCGTTGAGGTGGCCCAAGCATAGCGGCTGCACCGCCGCGAACCAACCGCGCTAAACTGCCGAGCTTTGATTCGCGGAGCCAAGCATGAGCAAGAGCACCTTCCCCAGCCTGATGATCGTCGGCTGCGGCGACGTTGGCAGCCGCCTGGGCCGCCAGCTGGCCGCGCGCGACTGGCGCGTCCACGGCCTGCGTCGCACGGTCGCCGCACTACCGCTGGAAGTGCTGCCGGTGGCCGGTGACCTGGGCCAGCTCGAATGCCCGGACACCTGGCCGGTGGGTCGGCTGGACTACCTGGTGTTCTGCGCCGCCGCGAGCCAGCACGACGAAGCCGGTTACCGCGCCGCCTACGTCGAAGGCCTGCGCAACACCCTCGGCTGGCTGCAGCAGCGCGGGCAGACGCCCAGGCGCCTGCTGTTCGTCTCCAGCAGCGGCGTGTACGCCCAGCGCCACGGCGAGTGGGTCGACGAGAGCTCGCCGGCCCAAGCGCAGAGCTACTCCGGCAGCGTGATGCTCGAAGCCGAGCAACTGGCGCTGCACAGCGGCATTCCCGCCAGCGTCGTGCGCCTCACCGGCATTTATGGTCCCGGCCGCGAGTGGCTGCTCAGGCAGGTGCGCGAGGGCTACCGGGTCGCCAGCAAGCCGCCGCTGTACGCCAACCGCATCCATGCCGAAGACGCCGCCGGCCTGCTCGCCGCGCTGCTGGAAGCCGACCGCAGCGGCGCTGTGCTTGAGGACTGCTACCTCGGCGTGGACAACGAGCCGGCGGCGCTGCACGAGGTGGTCGGCTGGCTACGCGAGCAGTTGGGCGTCACCCACTGGGCCGACGAGCAGACCGTGCGCCGCGCCGGCAGCAAGCGCTGCAGCAATGCCCGCGCCCGCGCGCTGGGCTGGGCGCCGCGCTACCCGAGCTTCCGCGAAGGCTATGCGGCCATCCTCGCCGGCAAGCAGGACTGAAAGGTCTGATGGACGCCAACCGGCTGCTGGCGCGCCCCTGGTTGCCTGGGGTGGAGTTGTTCCATGCGGACTTCTCCGGCCAGCCATTCGGGCGTCACAGCCACGATGCCTTCGCCATCGGCGCCATCCTCCAGGGTGCCGGTGGCTACCAGTGCCGCGGCGCGCACCACGTGCTGCCGGCCGGTACCCTGTCGCTGATGAACCCGGAGGAGCCGCACACCGGCAATGCCGAGAGCGAGCGGCTGGTCTATCGCATGCTCTACATCGAGGAATCGCGCCTGCTCCCGCTGCTGGGGCGCAAGCAGTTGCCGCGGGGCTTCCAGGCGCTCAATCCGCACGATGACGGGCAGGTGGCGGAGGCGCTGCGGCGCGTCGCCAGCGAGTTCGAGCGCAACGATGCGCTGGCGCTGGAGAGCGAACTGCTGGCGCTGCTGGAGTTGGTGTTCGTCCGCCACGGCGGCATGCGCCCGACTGCCTCGGCGTCGCGCGATGGCAGCGTGACCGCAAGACTGCGCGACTACCTGGAGGCGCATTACCGCGAGGCGGTCAGTCTCGAAGCGCTGGCTGCGCTGCTGCAGCGCCATCCGCGCCACCTGATCGACGCCTTCCGCAACGCCTATGGCGTGCCGCCGCACACCTACCTGCTGCAGCGCCGCATCCGCGAAGCCAAGCGCCTGCTGGTGGCCGGCGAGAAGCCACTGGACGTCGCGCTGGCCCTGGGCTTCTACGACCAGGCGCACTTCTCCGGCACCTTCCGCCGCTTCACCGGCGTCACGCCGGGGCGCTTCCTGCGCACCACGCGCACCTGACTTTCTTCCAAGACCGGCGAGCCCCGACGCTTCCAGACTGCGCGACGCCGCTTTCCGGGAGATCGCCATGTTCGCCGCTTTCGCGCTGGTCGCCAGCACCCACTTCGCCGCCCTGCTGTCGCCGGGGCCGGACTTCTTCCTGTTGATCCGCGCCGCGCTGCTGCGGGGGCGGCGCCATGCCGACGGCTGCGCGGCGGGCATCGCCCTGGCCAATCTGGCGAGCATGCTGCTGGTGCTGTTCGTCCTCGGCCTGCTGCCGGACGTGGCGAGCCAGGGCCTGCGGGTGGTGCAGCTGCTGGGTGGCGCCTACTTCGTCTGGCTCGGTGCGCAGGCGGTGCTGGCGCGGCGGGAGCTGGAAATTCCCATGGAGCGGGGAGCGCTGCGCAGTGGTGGATTCCTGCGCGGTATGCGCGAGGGCCTGCTGGCCAGCAGCCTGAACCCCAAGCTGCCGATCTTTTACACCGGGCTGTTCGGCGTGCTCGGGCAGTTCCACCTGCCGGGCTGGGCGCTGGGCGTCTGCGTGCTGTGGATGGGCACGGTGGTGCTGCTGTGGGACATGGCGCTGGTGCGCCTGCTGGATCGCCCGCGCTGGCGAGGCTGGCTCAAGCGCCGGGTCACGGCGCTGGACCGCCTCTGCGGCGGCCTGCTGCTGGCGCTCGGGGGTTGGCTGCTGTGGAGCGGGCTGCGCTGACGTTGCGTCAATCGCCCCCGCTCGCGCAGGTCAGTCGCGCTCCAGGGTCCAGACCTTGTTGCCGGGTTCGTAGCTGGGCATCTCGTCGGCCTGGGCGCGGTTCACCGCTTCGAACAGCTCCAGCTTGTCGCCGTCGCGCTCGAACAGGTACTCGCGGCCCTGCTGGCCCTGTTGCAGCCAGATGCTGTCGTTGTCGCCGCTCATCGCCGCGCAGTCGCCGGCCAGGCACAGCGCGTAGCGATCGAAGCCGGGCATGCCCTCGAGGCTGCCGTTGGGGGCGAACTTGACCTTGCTGCCCTTGCCGTCGCCTTCCTCGATGATCCAGGTGCCCTTGAGGTACGCGGCGTAGAGCGCGTTCTCGAAAGTGCTGCCGGCCGGGCCTTGCGCGGCGGGCTGCTCCTTGGGGCGCTGGAAGCGCTGCTCGGGCCAGTTGTCGCTGCCCACCTGCACCAGCTCCTTGCCGTCCAGCTCCAGGGATTCCTGGTTGCTGCCGTAGAAGTCGACGCGGTAGTGCTTGGGATCTTCGGCGGTCAGTTGGCCTTCGCCCAGCTCGAAGCCGTTGCTGAAGGTGGCCTGACGGGCCTTGGTGTCCAGCTTCCATTCCAGGTTCGGGCCGTAGGCCAGCAGCGCCTCGCGCAGCTTGCCGCCCTTGCCGGCGGCATCGATGGCGGCCTGGTTGACCCAGACGCCGGAAGGGTCGGACGGGGTGCCGGCGCAGCCGGTGAGCAGGCTGACCAGGGCGCTCAGGATCAGGGCGCGACGCATGTGTGCTCCTTGCAGACAAGAAAACGGGGCCCTGAAGGCCCCGTTTGGGAGTGACGGCTTATTCCAGGACGACGATGGCGTCCATCTCGACCTGGGCGCCCTTGGGCAGGGCGGCAACGCCGATGGCGGCGCGGGCCGGGTAGGGCTGGGTGAAGTACTTGCCCATGATCTCGTTGACCTTGGCGAAGTGCGACAGGTCGGTGAGGAAGATGTTCAGCTTGGCCACGTCGTGCAGGTAGCCGCCGGAGGCTTCGATGACGGCCTTGAGGTTCTCGAAGACCTGGACGGTCTGCTCTTCGAAGCCCTCGACCAGCTCCATGGTTTTCGGGTCCAGCGGGATCTGACCGGAGACATAGACGGTGTTGCCAGCCTTGATCGCCTGGGAGTAGGTGCCAATGGCGGCCGGTGCCTTGTCGGTGTGGATAACGGTCTTGGTCATGTCGACTCCTTGGGGTGGGGATCAGCTGCGCATGCGGGTGATGCGGATCACGCCCTTGAGCGCGCGCAGCTTCTTGATGACGCGGGCCAGGTGCACACGGTCATGCACGCTGACGACGAGCTGGACCACGCTGATGCGACCGTCGCGCTCGTCCATGCTGATCTTCTCGATGTTGCCGTCGGCCGCGTTGACGCTGGTCGCCAGCAGGGCGATCAGGCCGCGCTGGTGCTCCAGCTCGACGCGCAGTTCGACGTTGAATTCGCCGGTGACATCCTTGGCCCAGCTGAGCTGGATGCACTTTTCCGGATTGTGGCGGATTTCGCTGATGTTCCGGCAGTTCTCCAGGTGCACGACCATGCCCTTGCCGGCGGACAGGTGGCCGACGATGGGGTCGCCGGGAATCGGCGTGCAGCACTTGGCGTAGCTGAGCACCAGGCCCTCGGTGCCGCGGATCGCCAGCGGCCCTTCGGCACTGGGCGCTTCTTCGCCTTCGCTGGACAGCAGGCGGCGCGCGACCACGTAGGCCATGCGGTTGCCCAGGCCGATTTCCTCGAGCAGATCCTCGAAGACTTCCATGCGGTATTCGTTGAGCACGCCCTGGATGCGCTCCTGCGGGATCTTCTCCAGGTGGCTGTCGAAGCCGGCCAGGGTCTTGTTCAGCAGGCGCTCGCCGAGGTTGATCGACTCGGAGCGGCGTTGCAGCTTGAGCGCGTGGCGGATGTGCGTGCGCGCCTTGCCGGTGACCACGAAATTGAGCCAGGCCGGGTTCGGCCGGGTGCCCGGCGCGGTGACGATCTCCACCGTCGCGCCGCTCTGCAGCGGCTCGGACAGCGGCGCCAGGCGGCGGTTGATACGGCAGGCGATGCAACTGTTGCCGACGTCGGTGTGCACCGCGTAGGCGAAGTCCACGGCGGTCGAACCCTTGGGCAGCTCCATGATGCGGCCCTTGGGCGTGAAGACGTAGACCTCGTCCGGGAACAGGTCGATCTTCACGTTCTCGATGAATTCCAGCGAGTTGCCGGCGCGCTGCTGCAGTTCGAGGATGCCCTTCACCCACTGGCGGGCGCGGGCATGGGTGCCTTTCTGCGCTTCCTCTTCACTGGACTTGTACAGCCAGTGGGCGGCGATGCCGTGGTTGGCCATCTCTTCCATCTCGCGGGTGCGGATCTGGATCTCGATGGGCACGCCATGCATGCCGAACAGCGTGGTGTGCAACGACTGGTAGCCGTTGGCCTTGGGAATCGCGATGTAGTCCTTGAAGCGACCGGGGAACGGCTTGTACAGGTTGTGCACGGCGCCGAGCACGCGGTAGCAGGTGTCGACCTTGTCGACGATGATGCGGAAGGCGTAGACGTCCATGATCTCGTTGAACGCCTTGCGCTTGCCGCGCATCTTCTTGTAGATGCTGAACAGGTGCTTTTCGCGGCCCAGGACCTGGCCTTCCATGCCTTCGCGGGCGAGGCAGTTGACCAGCGATTCCTGAATCTTGCCGACGATCTCGCGGCGGTTGCCGCGGGCTTTCTTGACTGCCTGGCGGATACGCTCGGAGCGCATCGGGTGCATGGCCTTGAAGCCCAGGTCCTCGAATTCCACGCGCATGCTGTGCATGCCCAGCCGGTTGGCGATGGGGGCGTAGATTTCCAGGGTTTCCTTGGCGATGCGCCGGCGCTTTTCGCCCGACAGCACTTCCAGGGTGCGCATGTTGTGCAGGCGGTCGGCCAGCTTCACCAGGATCACGCGGATGTCGCGCGCCATGGCCATGGCCATCTTCTGGAAGTTCTCGGCCTGCGCCTCGGCCTTGGACTCGAAGTTCATCTGGGTCAGCTTGCTGACCCCGTCCACGAGTTCCGAGACGGTCTCGCCGAACTGCCCGGTGAGGGCTTCCTTGGCGATGCCGGTGTCCTCGATCACGTCGTGCAGCATGGCCGCCATCAGGCTCTGATGGTCCATGTGCATGTCGGCGAGGATGTTGGCGACGGCGAGCGGGTGCGTGACGTAGGCTTCGCCGCTGCGGCGGCGCTGCCCGTCGTGGGCCTGCTCGGCGTAGTAGTAGGCGCGGCGGACCAGGTTGACCTGATCCGGGCCCAGATAGCTCGACAGCCGGTCGGCGAAGGCGTCTATGCTCGGCATGGGTCAACCCCCTGCCGAGCGGAACATCGCGGCGCGCCGATTCGTCGGCCTGACATCGACTTACAGGGCCTCGTTGTTGGCCTCGTCTTCAAAAGCAGCGAACAGCGGCTCTTCTTCAACCACGTCCTCCTGCTGAACGATCTCAGCATCCACCAGGCCCGAGGCGATCTCGCGCAGAGCGACGACGGTGGGCTTGTCGTTTTCCCAGGCTACCTTCGGCTCCTTGCCGCCGGTGGCCAGCTGGCGCGCGCGCTTGGTGGCGAGCATGACCAGCTCGAAACGGTTATCGACGTTGTCCAGGCAGTCTTCAACGGTGACGCGGGCCATGGTGTTCCTCGTTACTAAAATGGAAGCCCGGAGAATGCCGGGCGGACTGGATAGTCTAAAAAATCGCCAATCTGAATGGAAGTGCCTTCTCTCGCCCGTTTCAGGCCAGCAGGCTCTGCAGCAGCTCGGCATGGCGTTGCTGCTGGGCATCCTGGCGCAGCTGGCGGGCGCGGAAGATCGCCTTGAGGTCTTCCAGCGCGTGGGCGAAATCGTCGTTGATCACCAGGTGATCGTATTCCACATAGTGGCTCATCTCGCTCACCGCTTCCTGCATGCGCCGCTCGATCACCTCGTCGCTGTCCTGGCCGCGGTTGGTCAGGCGCTGGCGCAGGGCCTGCTGGCTGGGCGGCAGGATGAAGATCGACTGCGCCTGGGGCATCAGCCGGCGCACCTGCTGCGCGCCCTGCCAGTCGATCTCCAGGATCAGGTCGTTGCCGTCGGCGAGGGTCTTTTCCACCCAGCGCTGGGACGTGCCGTAGAGGTTGTCGAAGACCTGCGCATGTTCGAGAAACTCATTGCGCTCGAGCATGGCGGTGAAGGTGTCGCGGCCGACGAAGTGATAGTTCACCCCGTCCACTTCGCCCGGGCGCATGGCGCGGGTGGTGTGGGAGACGGAGACGCGCACGCTGGGCATGACGTCGAGCAGGGCCTTGACCAGGCTGGTCTTGCCGGCGCCCGACGGCGCGGAAACGATGTACAGGGTGCCGGACATGGCGCTTTCCTGGAGTTGCGGTGGATGGGACCGGAGGCGTCCGGCTTATTCGATATTCTGGACCTGTTCGCGCATCTGCTCGATCAGGACCTTGAGGTTGACCGCGGCCTGGGTGGAGCGCGGGTCGAAAGCCTTCGAACCCAGCGTGTTGGCCTCGCGGTTGAGTTCCTGCATCAGGAAGTCCAGGCGCCGCCCGGCGGCACCGCCGGCCTTGAGTACGCGGCGCACTTCGGTGACGTGGGTGCTCAGGCGGTCCAGTTCCTCGGCGACGTCGCTCTTCTGCGCCAGCAGGACCATTTCCTGCTCCAGGCGCTGCGGGTCGAGTTCGGCCTTCATCTCGGCGAAGCGGTCGAGGATCTTCTGGCGCTGGTTGGCGAGCATTTCCGGCACCAGCTGGCGCAGGTTGGCCACCTCGTCCAGCATCGCCGCCAGGCGTTCGTCGATGATCTTCGACAGCTCGGCGCCTTCGCGGGCGCGGCCGGCCTTGAGCTCGTCCAGTGCCTGGGTGAAGGCGGCCAGCGCGCTGGCATTGAGCGCCTGCGGATCGGCGGCGTCGCCCACCAGCACGCCCGGCCAGGCGAGCACCGCCAGCGGGTCGAGCGCGGCGGGGTTGTTGATCAGGCCGGCGACGGTCTCGGCGGCGGCGACCAGCTGCGCGGCGCGCTCGCGGTCGACCTGCAGCGTCTTGCCGGCGTTTTCCTCGTTGAAGCGCAGGGTGCATTCCACCTTGCCGCGCGAGAGCCCCTGGCGCAGCGCTTCGCGCACCGCGCCTTCGAGGTCGCGGAAGGCTTCGGGCAGGCGCAGGTTGGGTTCGAGGTAGCGGTGGTTGACCGAGCGCAGCTCCCAGCTCAGGGTTCCATGGCTGCTGGCGCGCTCGACGCGGGCGAAGGCGGTCATGCTGTGGACCATGGAGTCACCTCTCTCAAAGACTGGGAAAACCGCCGACATGTCGTCGGAAACCGGTAATTGTACCCCAGCGTAGCGCGCAGCCGCACGCCGGCGGTGGTTGCGCCCGTCCGCTGGCCTCTATAATGGCGGACATTCCCCCGCCAGTAATCTGTACAGGATGCCTCCATGAACCGTCCCAGTGGCCGCGCCGCCGACCAACTGCGCCCGATCCGTATCACCCGCCATTACACCAAGCACGCCGAGGGCTCCGTGCTGGTCGAGTTCGGCGACACCAAGGTGATCTGCACCGTCAGCGCCGAATCCGGTGTGCCGCGCTTCCTCAAGGGCCAGGGCCAGGGCTGGCTGACCGCCGAATACGGCATGCTGCCGCGTTCCACCGGCGAGCGTAACCAGCGCGAAGCCGCGCGCGGCAAGCAGGGTGGTCGCACCCTGGAGATCCAGCGCCTGATCGGTCGTTCCCTGCGTGCCGCGCTGGATCTTTCCAAGCTGGGCGAGAACACCCTGTACATCGACTGCGATGTGATCCAGGCCGACGGCGGTACCCGCACCGCGTCGATTACCGGGGCCACCGTGGCGTTGATTGACGCCCTGGCCGTGCTGAAGAAGCGCGGCGCGCTCAAGGGCAACCCGCTCAAGCAGATGGTCGCTGCCGTCTCCGTGGGCATGTACCAGGGCGAGCCGGTGCTGGACCTGGACTACCTGGAAGACTCCGCCGCCGAGACCGACCTGAACGTGGTCATGACCGATGCCGGCGGCTTCATCGAAGTGCAGGGCACCGCCGAGGGCGTGCCCTTCCAGCCGGCCGAGCTCAATGCCATGCTGGAGCTGGCGCAGCAGGGCCTGCGCGAACTGTTCGAACTGCAGCGCGCCGCGCTGGCGGAATGATCCGACGGGCGGCGCGTCCGCCCGATCTTCACCTGCAAGGAGCCAAAGGATGAGCGACGACGTACCGGTACAACAGGTTCAGCCGAGCCAGGAGGCCCGGCAGTGGGCGATGTTCTGCCACTTCGCCGCCTTCCTCGGCTTCATCTTCCCCTTCGGCAACCTGCTCGGGCCGCTGATCGTCTGGCAGATCAAGCGTGAATCAGACCCCTTTGTGGACCGCCAGGGCAAGGAAGCGCTGAACTTCCAGATCACCGTGAGCCTCGCGGTGGTGGTCAGTTTCCTGCTGATGCTGGTGGTGATCGGCTTCTTCCTGCTCGGGCTGGTGAGCATCGGCGCGCTGGTGCTGACCATCATCGCCGGGATCAAGGCCAACGAAGGGCTGGATTACCGCTATCCCTTCACCTGGCGGCCGATCAAGTAGGCCCGCAGCAGACACGAAAAAGCCGGCGCGAAGCCGGCTTTTTTCTGTGCGCCCGATGGCGGCAGGTGCGACTCAGATGCTCAGGGTCCAGTCGTAGTCCACGATCAGCGGCGCATGCTGGGAGAAGCGCGGCTGGCGCGGCAGCTTGGCGCTGCGCACGAAGCGGCGCAGACCCGGCGTGAGGATCTGGTAGTCGAAACGCCAGCCCAGGTTGAGCAGCTCGGCCTGTTCGCTTTCCGGCCACCAGCTGTACTGGTCGCCTTCGCGGTTGACCTCGCGCAGGGCGTCGACATAGCCCATGGTGCCGAAGATCTCATCCATCCAGCCACGCTCCGGCGCCATGAAGCCGGGCGACTGCTGGCATTCGCGCCAGTTCTTCACGTCCAGCTTCTGGTGCGCGACGTACAGCGAGCCGCAATAGATGTATTCGCGGCGCTTGCGGCGCTGCTTGTTCATGTACTGGGCGAAATCGTCCATGAACTTGAACTTGTGGTTCAGGTTCTCGTCCCCTTCCTGCCCGGTAGGCAGCAGGAGAGTGGCGATACTCACCTTGTCGAAATCGGCTTGCAGGTAGCGCCCGTAACGATCGGCCATCTCGAAACCCAGGCCGCTTATGACAGCCTTGGGTTGCAGACGACTATAGATTGCGACGCCACCCTGGCTGGGCACTTCGGCATCGCAGGCGTACAGGAAGTAGCCATCCAGTTGGTAGGATGGGTCATCCAGATCGAAAGCGGAGGCGCGGGTATCCTGCAAGCAGATCACGTCGGCATTCTGGGCTTGCAGCCAACTGAGCAAACCACGCTCGGCTGCAGCCTGAATACCATTCACGTTCACACTGATGATCCGCATAAATGGCCCCCAAAATCACGTGTGTGTATGATACCCGAGCTCAAACGGTTTAGCTAAATTCATACCGGCCGGTTCTCTCCCATGCAGCCATATCAACGCGATTTCATCCGCTTCGCCATCGAGCGCGGCGTTCTTCGTTTCGGCGAATTCACCCTCAAGTCCGGGCGCACCAGCCCGTACTTCTTCAACGCCGGCCTGTTCAACACCGGCGTTGCGCTGTCCCAGCTGGGTCGTTTCTACGCCAGTGCGGTGGTCGACAGCGGCATACCTTTCGACGTGTTGTTCGGCCCGGCCTATAAAGGAATTCCGCTGGCGGCCGCTACAGCCATTGCGCTGGCGGAACAGCATGGCCGCGACCTGCCCTGGTGCTTCAACCGCAAGGAAGCCAAGGACCACGGTGAAGGCGGCACGCTGGTCGGCGCCCCGCTGACCGGCCGCGCGCTGATCATCGACGACGTGATCACCGCCGGCACCGCGATCCGCGAAGTCATGCAGATCATCGATGCCCAGGGCGCACAGGCCGCCGGCGTGCTGATCGCGCTGAACCGCCAGGAACGCGGCAAGGGCGAGCTGTCGGCGATCCAGGAAGTCGAGCGCGACTTTTCGATCCCGGTGGTCAGTATTGTCTCGCTGGAGCAAGTGCTGGAGTATCTGGCTGGCGACAGCCAGCTCAAGCAGCATCTCGCGGCAGTCGAGGCCTATCGAGCGCAGTACGGTATCTAAGCGGAACAAGGGTGTCGGGCATGGCCAAGCAGGGTGCTTACCGTTACAGGGTGTTGATGGGGCTGCTTGGCGTCATGCTCGCCGGCCAGGTGGCGGCTGCCGGCCAGCCGGCCAGCCAGGTGGAGCTGTACCGCTATGTCGATGACCGCGGCATCACCGTCATCGACCGCCTGGGTGTGCCGCCGCAGTACATCGGCAAGGGTTACCAGGTGCTCAACGAGCAGGGCCGGGTGATCCGCGAGGTACCGCCGGCGCCGACCGCCGCCGAGATCGAGCAGCGCAAGGCAGATGCCGCCCGCGCCAGTTCCGACCAGCAGCTGATGCGCCTGTACACCAGCGTCGAGGACGTCGACCGTGCCCGTGACCGCAAGCTGGCCGAACTCGATGGGCTGACCAGTGTGGCCAAGGGCAACCTGCAGTCGCTGAAGAACCAGCAGGCCAACCTCCAGGCCCGCGCTGCCGATCAGGAGCGCGCCGGGCGCCCGGTGCCGGAGGATCTGGTCGCGCAACTGAACAACCTGCGCAGCGACGAACAACGCCTGCTGCAGGACATCGCCCGTTACCAGCAGCTGCGCACCCAGGCGCAGAGCAGCTTCGCCGCTGATCGGGCGCGTTTCGTCCAGATCTCCGGCGGCAATTGAGGCAGGCGCTCGCCGCGCTTACTGCTGCGGCGAGACCCGCTCGAATTCATTGATCTTCCCGCGCAGCCAGTCCGGCAGCGGCTGGCTCGTGCGGTCAACGCCCGCATAGGCGTAGATCAGTTCCCCCAGCGTCAGCAGGGTTTCCTCGCACCAGATCGACACCTGGAAGGTCAGGCTGCTGCGGCCCAGCCGGCTGACGCGCACGCCCATTTCCAGCCAGTCGTCGAAGCGGGCGGGCGCCAGGTATTCCAGGGTGGTCTTCACCGCGAACAGATCGCCGCCGCCGCGCAGCAGGTCTGCCGGGTAGCTCACGCCCAGGTGGCGGTAGTACTCGGTGGTGGCGACGTCGGCGTAGGTCAGGTAGTTGCCGTTGAAGACGATGCCCTGCGGGTCGACCTCCGACCAGCGCACGCGCAGGCCGTGGAAGAAGCTGAAGTCATTGCGGGAGACGGGAGAGGCGGCCATGGCGGACAAACTCCTGAAGGCGAGTTCGACGCGGCCTGCGCATGAGCTGGCGGCGGCGTCGAACAGGCAAAAAAACACCCGCGTGGATCGCTCCAGGCGGGTGTCGTTTTCGATCAGCGATGCTTGCGGTTGGTGATCAGCGTGCCGACACCGCTGTCGGTGAAGATCTCCAGCAGCACGGCGTTGGGCACGCGGCCATCGATGATGTGCGCGCTGGTCACGCCGCCCTGCACCGCTTCCAGGGCGCAACGGATCTTCGGCAGCATGCCGCCGTAGATGGTGCCGTCGGCGATCAGCTCGTTGACCTGCTCGGTGGTCAGGCCGGTGAGGACCTGGCCCTGCTTGTCCATCAGGCCGGCGATGTTGGTGAGCAGCATCAGCTTCTCGGCCTTCAGCGCCTCGGCCACCTTGCCGGCCACCAGGTCGGCGTTGATGTTGTAGGACTCGCCGTTGGCGCCCACGCCGATCGGTGCGATGACCGGGATGAAGTCGCCCTGCACCAGCATGTTCAGCAGCTCGACGTTGACCCCGGTGACTTCGCCCACGTGGCCGATGTCGATGATTTCCGGCTTGGTCATCTCCGGCGTCTGGCGGGTGACGGTGAGCTTCTTCGCGCGGATCAGCTCGGCGTCCTTGCCGGTCAGGCCGATGGCGCTGCCGCCATGACGGTTGATCAGGTTGACGATGTCCTTGTTCACCTGGCCGCCGAGGACCATTTCCACCACGTCCATGGTCTGCGCGTCGGTGACGCGCATGCCATCGATGAAGTGGCTCTCGATCGACAGGCGGTTGAGCAGGTCGCCGATCTGCGGACCGCCACCATGGACCACCACCGGATTGATGCCGACGGCCTTCATCAGCACCACGTCGCGGGCGAAGCTGTTCTTCAGCTCGTCCGTTTCCATGGCGTTGCCGCCGTACTTGATCACCAGCGTCTTGCCGACGAAGCGGCGGATGTAGGGCAGGGCTTCGGCAAGGACGCGGGCAACCTGGGCGGCGTCATCGCGGCTCTGGGTCATGGTGGGCTCCGGCATAGTGCTACGTAAGGGTCAGAAGGGCAGGCTGAGCGCGGGGTCGACCGCTTTCAGCTGGGTACGGAACACGTCCTTGATGCGTTCCAGTTCGTCCTGGGAATCCGCCTCGAAACGCAGCACCAGCACCGGCGTGGTGTTGGAGGCACGAACCAGGCCCCAGCCTTTGGGGTAATCCACGCGCACGCCGTCCAGGGTGGTGAGGTTGGCTTCACCCCACTGGCCGCGGGCCTGCAGCGCCTCGATCAGGGCGAACTTGCCCTCGTCGGTGACGGTGATGTTGATTTCCGGGGTGGAAATGTCCAGCGGGAAGGCGGAGAACACGCGCTCGGCGTCGCGCTTGTCCAGGCTGATGATTTCCAGCAGGCGCGCGGCGCTGTAGATGCCGTCGTCGAAGCCGTACCAGCGCTCCTTGAAGAAGATGTGGCCGCTCATCTCGCCGGCGAGCAGGGCGCCGGTTTCCTTCATTTTCTTCTTGATCAGCGAGTGGCCGGTCTTCCACATCACCGGACGGCCGCCGTAGCCGCTGATCAGCGAGATCAGGCGACGGGTGCATTTGACGTCGAAGATGATGTCCGCGCCCGGGTTGCGCGAAACCACGTCCTTGGCGAACAGCATCAGCAGGCGGTCGGGGTAGATGATGGTGCCTTCGTTGGTCACCACGCCCACGCGGTCGCCGTCGCCGTCGAAGGCCAGGCCCAGGTCGGCGCCGGTTTCCTTGACCTTGGCGATCAGGTCTTCCAGGTTCTCGGGCTTGCCCGGGTCCGGGTGGTGGTTGGGGAAGGTGCCGTCGACGTCGCAGTACAGCGGGATCACGGTGCAGCCCAGGGCTTCGATCAGCTGCGGGGCGATCACGCCGGCCACGCCGTTGCCGCAGTCCACCACCACTTTCAGCGGCTTGGCCAGGGCGATGTCGTCGCGGATCTGCTGGAAGTAGCGCGGCAGGATGTCGATCTGCTGCACGCTGCCCACGCCGGAGGCGAGGTCATCGTTCTGGATGCGCTCGCGCAGGGCCTGGATCTGTTCGTTGGCCAGGGTCTCGCCGGCGACGACGATCTTGAAGCCGTTGTAGTCCGGCGGGTTGTGGCTGCCGGTGAGCATCACGCCCGACTTGCCTTCCAGGACGTTGGCCGCGTAGTACAGGACCGGCGTGGGCACCATGCCGATGTCGGTGACCTGGCAGCCGCAATCGACCAGGCCCTGGATCAGTTGCTGGACCAGCTCGGGGCCGGACAGGCGGCCGTCACGGCCCACGGAGACGCACGGCTCGCCGCGCGCCAGGCTTTCGGAACCGATCGCGCGGCCGACCCAGTAGGCGGTCTCGGCGGTCAGGGTGTCGCCGACCACGCCACGGATGTCGTAGGCGCGGAAGATGCTGGCGGGCAGCTGCGGGGCTTTTGGCGTGCTCATAGCGTGTGTGTGCTCCAATCCCAGGAGGTCCTGGTCTTCATCAAGAATGTCGATGTCCAGAATGTCGGTGCTCTGGAACAGCGGATCGACCAATGGCGTGTCGGCTCCGGCGGTCGGGGCGCTGGCAGCGGCGACAGCCGGCGTCGGCTGTACGGGGGCTGCTGGCGCGGCGGGGGCGCTGGCACCGGGTGTTTCGGTCTTGCGGCGCGGCTGGCGGGCCAGCGCCTGAGCCAGCGCCTGCAGACTCGGCAGGCTCAGCTCAGGAGCTTTGGCAGTGCGTTGGCCGGCGAGTTCCTGAATGAACTGCCCCAGGGCCTGGGCATCTTTGCTGACCCGGCGCTGCATCGCACTTTGCGCAAGATAGAGGCCCAGCAGGCCGCCGGCCAGTGCCAGGAGCGCGGCGATGCCCAGCAGGGCTGGCGAATACAGCGGCGCGGTGACGGTCGGGCCGGGGCTGAAACGCAGCTTCCAGTTCGGGTTGCCGCTGGGCAGTTCGATGGCGCTGGCGCCGTCGGCCTGGCCACGTTGCAGCAGGACCTGGGCGGGCGAGTTGCCGAACTGCTGGGACAGCTGCAGCTGGCCGATGTCGGCGGACATCGGCGGCAGGCTGGCCAGCACACGCTGCAGGTCGACGACCAGCAGCAGCGAGCCCTGGATCGAATTGTCCGCGCCGCGCAGGGCGGTGGGGCTGTAGACCAGCCAGCGGGTGCCGACCTTGTAGGCCTCCGGCGCCACGGCCTGGCCGCTCTCGACGCGGTGCAGCATGTCCAGCGCCGCGTAGTTCAGCGGGCCGAGGCGGGACGTGTCCTGCACGGCCTGGCCGCTGGCGTTCAGGTGCACATCCACCAGGCCGTCCAGATGGCCCTGGGTCAGGGTCTTCTCCAGCGCGGCGATGCGGGTCGGATCATTGCTTTGCAGGGTCGGCAGCAACTGCGGGTCGCTTGCCATGGCGCGGCTGTCGGCGGCCAGCAGGCTGAGGGACTGGCGCAGGGCGCCCGCCTGGTTCTCCGACCAGGCGCTGCTGACCTGGCGGACATGCGCCTGGTCGGCCTGGCCAAACAGGCTGAACCACAGCAACGCACCCGCTGCCGCCACTCCGCCCACGGTTAGCGCCAGGGCCGGCAGCAGCGGCTTGAGGTCGAGCTTGGCGGCCGGGCCCTTGGCGGGCTTCTCCGCCGGCACGAGTTCCGGCAGCTCGGCGCTGTCCTTGGCAGTGCGTTGGAAAAGTTTCATGCAACGTCTCCTCGGCGATTCATCCTGAAAGGGGTAAGGGTCAATGGCTGCCGGAATGCCCGAAGCCGCCGGCGCCGCGCTGGCTCTCGTCGAAACTCTCGACCAGCTCGAAATGCGCCTGCACCACCGGTACCAGCACCAGCTGGGCGATGCGTTCGCCGATGGCGATGGTGAATGCGCTGTTGCCGCGGTTCCAGCAGGAGACCATCAGCTCGCCCTGGTAGTCGGAATCGATCAGCCCCACCAGGTTGCCCAGCACGATGCCGTGCTTGTGGCCCAGGCCCGAGCGCGGAAGGATCAGCGCCGCCAGGCCCGGATCGGCGATGTAGATGGACAGGCCGGTGGGGATCAGCACGGTCTGGCCCGGCTCGAGGACACAGTCCTCCTTGAGCATGGCGCGCAGGTCGAGGCCGGCGGAACCCGGGGTGGCGTACTGCGGCAGCGGGAAGTCGCTGCCCAGGCGGGGATCGAGGATCTTGGCTTGCAGGGAGTGCATTGAGTTCTCAGTGTCGAGTGATGCGTTCGGCGATGAAGGCGATCAGCTGGCGGGCGATCTTGCCCTTGCTGGTCTGGGCGAACGCAGTCTTGTGCAATTCGCGGTCGATGACCGTGATGGCGTTCTCTTCGCTATTGAAGCCGATGGACGGATTGGCCACGTCGTTGGCGACGATCAGGTCGAGATTCTTGTCCTTGAGCTTGCGCGAGGCGTATTCGAGCAGGTTCTCGGTCTCCGCCGCGAAGCCGACGCTGAAGGGCCGGTCCTCGCGCAGCGAGAGGGTGGCGAGAATGTCGGGATTGCGCACCAGCTGCAAGAGCAATCCGTCACCGGTGGTGGGGTCTTTCTTCAGTTTCTGCGTGGCGACCAGCTCGGGCCGGTAGTCGGCCACGGCGGCGGAGGCGATCAGGATGTCCGCCGGCATCGCCGCTTCGCAGGCGGCGAGCATGTCGCGGGCGCTGACCACGTCGACGCGGCTGACCCGGTCCGGGGTCGGCAGGTGTACCGGGCCGGTCACCAGGGTCACGCGGGCGCCGGCTTCGGCGGCGGCCTCGGCCAGGGCGAAGCCCATCTTCCCTGAGCTGTGGTTGGTGATGTAGCGCACCGGGTCGATGTTTTCCTGGGTCGGCCCTGCGGTAATCAGGATGTGCTGGCCGGTCAGGGCCTTGAACTCGAAGCAGTCGGCAGCCAGTTGCGCCAGCTCGTGCGCTTCGAGCATGCGGCCGGGGCCGACATCGCCGCAGGCCTGGCTGCCGGCGGCGGGGCCGAAGAAGCGCAGGCCGCGCGAACGCAGCAGTTCGGCATTCACCTGGGTGGCCGGGTCGCGCCACATGGCCTGGTTCATTGCCGGCGCCAGGGCAACCTGCGCGTCGGTGGCCAGCACCAGGGTGGTCAGCAGGTCGTTGGCCACGCCCTGGGCCAGGCGCGCCATGAGGTCGGCAGTGGCGGGGGCGATCAGCACCAGGTCGGCCCAGCGGGCCAGCTCGATGTGCCCCATGGCCGCTTCGGCGGCGGGGTCGAGCAGGTCCAGGTGCACCGGATGGCCGGACAGCGCCTGGAGCGTGAGCGGGGTGATGAACTCGCGGCCGCCCTGGGTCATCACGACACGCACCTCGGCGCCCTGGTCGCGCAGGCGGCGGACCAGTTCGGCGCTCTTGTAGGCGGCGATGCCGCCGCCGACGCCCAGAACGATGCGTTTACGATAGAGCCGCTGCATAGGCCAGCCTTAAATACGGAAATGGATGACGCGCGCTGAAGCCGATGACGCCTCCCCAGGCCTCCGGCTGCGCGAAGCGAGGGGGCTAAGATAGCACAGCGCCTGCGCCGGAACAGCGGGCGCGCCTGACCTGGGAGGTGGCGTGAGAATTCTCGATTGGCCTGCGGCGGAGCGCCCACGGGAGAAGCTGCTCGAACGCGGCGCGGCGAGCCTGAGCGACGCCGAATTGCTCGCCATCTTTCTGCGCACCGGCGTCGCCGGTTGCAGCGCCGTCGACCTGGCGCGCCGGCTGCTGGTGGAGTTCGGCAGCCTGCGTGCACTGCTGGAGGCGGACCTGGATGCCTTCTGTCTGCACCACGGCCTGGGCCCGGCGAAGTTCGCCCAACTGCAGGCGGTGCTGGAAATGGGGCGCCGGCACCTGGCCCAGGACATGGACCGCGGCCCGGCGCTGGAAAGCCCGCAGGCGGTGCGCGACTTCCTCAAGGCCCGCCTGCGCCACGAACCCCACGAAGTGTTCGCCTGCCTGTTCATGGACAACCGCCACCGCATGCTGGCGTTCGAGGTGCTGTTCCACGGTTCCATCGACAGTGCCAGCGTCTATCCGCGGCAGATCGTCAAACGCGCCCTGGCGCACAACGCCGCCGCGCTGATCCTGGCGCACAACCATCCCTCGGGCATCTGCGAACCGAGCCACTCCGACCGCCTGCTGACCCGGCGCATCATCGAGGCGCTGGCGCTGATCGACGTGCGCGTGCTGGATCACTTCATCGTTGGCGACGGTGCGCCGCAGTCAATGGCTGAGCTGGGCCTGCTCTGAGACGCGGCGCTGAATGTCCCGCAGCAGGCGCCGGCGGATCAGCCCGCTGACCGGGCGGATCGCCAGCCAGTAGGGCGTGAACAGCAGGCGACTGCGGCGGTCCGGGCAGTGCACGCGGGTTTCCGTGCGGACGAGGGTGAAGCCCTCCTGCTCAGCCTGCTCGCAGGAGAAGTGCAGCACCAGCCGGGCGGTGCCGGGCTCGGCGAAGCGTCGGAAGGCGTCGCCATCGGCGCACGGGCGCAGGCCGAAGTCGCCGCGCCAGAATCGCCCGATCAGGCCGTAGGCGATCTCCCGATCGCCCTGGCGACCCAGCAAGGTGAATTCATGCAGGCCGAAGCGCGGCCGCTCCGCCAGGGCATTGCGCAGGCCCAGGCGCAACGCCAGCCGCGCCGGTGCCTCGCGGATCTGCAGCAGGCGTTGCACCAGCGGATCGTGCTCGGCGGTCAGTCGGGTGACCGCATCCAGCACCTGGCCGGGCGTCGCCCGCATGGTCAGCGTGTGCCGCTCGGCGAACTGGAAGGCCGGCAGCAGGTGGTCGAGCAGCCCCTCGTTCAGAGTTCTACCTTCGAGTAGTCCTGGCGGCCGAAGGGGCTCACCGCATAGCCCTTGATGTTCTTCTGGGTCAGCGCCGAGGCGGTCGGGTGGGCCAGCGGCAGCCACAGCGCCTGGTCATGGATGATCTGCTGGGCCTGGTGGTACAGCTCGCTGCGCTTGGCCTGGTCGGCCACGGCCTTGCCCTGGCTGATCAGGCCGTCGAGCTTCTCGTCGCAGTAGCGCGCGAAGTTCAGCCCGGACTTGACGCTGGCGCAGGCGAATTGGGGGGTGAGGAAGTTGTCCGGGTCGCCGTTGTCGCCGGCCCAGCCCATGAACAGCAGGTCATGCTCGCCGGCCTTGGCGCGGCGGATCAGCTCGCCCCATTCGATCACGCGGATCTCGGCCTGGATGCCGACCTGCGCCAGGTCCGCCTGCAGCAGTTGGGCGCCGACGCTGGGGTTGGGGTTGAGCAGGCTGCCGGTCGGGCGGGTCCAGATGGTGGTCTTGAAACCGTCCTTGTGCCCGGCTTCGGCCAGCAGCGCGCGGGCCTTGTCCAGGTCACGCGGGTAGCCGAGGATGTCCTTGGCATAGCTCCAGGTGTTGGGCGGGTAGACGCCGTCGGCGGCGGTGGCGCTGCCGGCGAACACGCTCTTGAGGTAGCTGCCCTTGTCGAAGGCGAGGTTGATCGCCTGGCGCACCTTGGGGTTGTCCAGCGGCGGGTGCTGGCTGTTGATGCCGACGAAGGCGGTCATGAAGGCGGGCGTCTGCTCGACCTTGAGGCTGGCGTCCTGGGTGGCGGCTTCCACGTCCAGCGGCTTGGGCGACAGGGCGATCTGGCACTCGCCGCGCTTGAGCTTCTGCAGGCGCACGGCGGCGTCGGGGGTGATGGCGAAGACCAGGTTATCCACCGCCGGCTTGCCGCCGAAGTACGCGGCGTTGGCGGCGTAGCGCACCACGGCGTCCTTCTGGAAGCGCTTGAAGACGAAGGGCCCGGTGCCGATCGGCTGGGCGTTGAGCTTCTCCGGGGTGCCGGCCTTCATCAACTGGTCGGCGTACTCGGCGGAATAGATGGAGGCGAAGCCCATGCTGAGCATCGCCAGGAAGGTCGCGTCCGGGTGGTTGAGGCTGAAGCGCACGTGGTGCTCATCCACCTTCTCCACCGCCTTGACCAGGCTGGGCAGTTGCATCGACTGGGCATGGGGGAAGCCGCTCTGGGCGACCTTGTGCCAGGGCTGCGCCGGGTCGAGCATGCGCTGGAAGCTGAACACCACGTCGTCGGCGGTCAGCTTCCGGCTCGGCTTGAAGTAGTCGGTGTGGTGGAAGGCCACGCCGTCGCGCAGCTGGAAGTCGTAGGTCAGGCCGTCATCGGACACCTTCCAGCTCTCGGCCAGGCTTGGCACCACTTCGCCACGGGCGGCGTCGAAGTCCACCAGGCGGTTCATCAGCACGTCGGCCGAGGCATTGGTGGTGGTCAGCGAGTTGTACTGGACCACGTCGAAGCCTTCGGGGCTGGCTTCGGTGCACACGCTCAGCGAGGCGGCGCTGGCCAGGGCGGGGGAAAGCAGGAGGGCGAGAAGGGCAAGACGCATGACGAACTCCGTGTGAGCTGGCAAGATGCCCATCCGTGATGGCTGGGCGGGGTCATGCAAGGCTGTTGGCAGCCTCGAAGGAGCTACCCTAGACCAAGCCGCCGCCCGTCACAACGATGACAGGCGACGAACGGCACCGGTGCCGCGCCCCACGGGGGCTGGCGTCTGGTTTTCCGAGTCATGCTTTCCCTTGCAGCGCAAAGTGACTTTCTGATATAAAGCTGCGCTCTTTTCTGGGGCCCTGCTCTGATCCTGCGAGTCGATCGCGGCGAAGCGGCAGTTAAGACCCCGGTGAAACTGAGAATCCAATTGAGTTAAGCAGCCAACCCATGCCGGGTTTGGCATGTGGTTTACAGAGGGCTGAGCCATGTCGAGAGTTTGCCAAGTGACCGGTAAGGGTCCGGTTACCGGGAACAACATTTCCCACGCACACAACAAAACCCGCCGCCGTTTCCTGCCGAACCTGCAGCACCACCGTTTCTGGGTTGAGTCCGAGAAGCGCTTCGTGCGTCTGCGCGTTTCCGCCAAAGGCATGCGTATCATCGACAAGCGTGGCATCGAGGCCGTTCTGAACGACCTGCGCGCCCGCGGCGAAAAATTCTAAGGAGCTGCAGTCATGCGCGAACTGATCCGTTTGGTGTCCAGCGCCGGTACCGGCCACTTCTACACCACCGACAAGAACAAGCGTACCAAGCCTGAGAAAATCGAGATCAAGAAATACGATCCGGTTGTTCGCAAGCACGTGATCTACAAGGAAGCCAAGATCAAGTAATTGATCGACGCCCTTGTGAAGAAACCCGCCCCTCGTGGCGGGTTTTTTCTTGCCCTGGAGAAAGTCCGGGCGAAAAAAAGCCCGCCAATCGGCGGGCTTTTTCGTGGTCGGGCGATCAGGCCTTCTGCTCGAAGATCACGTAGACCTTGCGGCAGGGCTCCAGCACTTCCCAGGTGCCGCTGAAGCCGGCGGGGATGACGAAGCGGTCGCCCACCCGCACGGTCTTGGCGCCGCCGTTGGCGTCGCGGATCACCGATACGCCCTGGAGGATCTCGCAGTACTCGTGCTCGGTGTAGCTGACGTTCCACTGGCCCGGCTCGCCTTCCCAGATGCCCACGTTGAACTGGCCGCACTCACTGGCGTAGTGGTTGCGCACGTTCTGCGCCGGGTCGCCCTTGATGATGCGGTCCGGGGCGGGGCGGTAGTGTTCGGGGGCGGTGGTGGCCTGGGCGAAATCGACGATCTGCTCGACGTTCATGGCGGTCTCGGTTCTTTGAGTTGTTGGCGAGAGTGCGTGCGGGCACGCGCAGCGCTGTTGGATATTTACTCCGACGCGGCTGTCGGAAAACCATCAGCCGACGAATCAGGGCAGTCTATGTTTAATAAAACGAACGTGACAAGGCCATTTGGCCCTATAGTGTAAAAAATATTGAAAATTGACTGCCGCAGGTTTAGGGTGGCGAACAGCATGCGTTTGCTCCGCCTTGCGGAATTTTTGACAGTGCGCCCGCTGGGCGCCTGCACCTGATAAGTACATTAATAAGAGGACACGTTGTCATGGGTACCCACACTCGCGCCGATTGGGAAGCTCGCGCCAAAGACCTGAAGATCGAAGGCCGCGCCTTCGTCAACGGTGAATACGTCGACGCCGCATCCGGCGCCACCTTCGATTGCATCAGCCCTGTGGATGGCCGCTTCCTGGCCAAGGTCGCCAGTTGCGACCTGGCCGATGCCGAGAGTGCCGTGCAGGTCGCCCGTGCCGCGTTCGAATCCGGCGTGTGGTCGCGCCTGGCCCCGGCCAAGCGCAAGAAGGTCATGATCCGCTTCTCCGAGCTGCTGCTGGAGAACGCCGAGGAACTGGCCCTGCTGGAAACCCTCGACATGGGCAAGCCGATCAGCGACTCGCTGAGCATCGACGTCAACAGCGCCGCCAACAGCCTGCGCTGGAGCGGTGAAGCGATCGACAAGATCTACGACGAAGTCGCCGCTACCGCGCACAACGAACTGGGCCTGGTCACCCGCGAGCCGGTCGGCGTCGTCGCTGCCATCGTGCCGTGGAACTTCCCCCTGCTGATGACCTGCTGGAAGCTCGGCCCGGCGCTGTCCACCGGTAACTCGGTGATCCTCAAGCCCTCCGAGAAGTCCCCGCTGACCGGCATCCGCATCGCCCAGCTGGCCATCGAGGCCGGTATTCCGAAAGGCGTGTTCAACGTCCTGCCGGGCTTTGGTCACACCGTGGGCAAGGCCCTGGCCCTGCACATGGACGTCGACACCCTGGTGTTCACCGGTTCGACCAAGATCGCCAAGCAGCTGATGGTGTACGCGGGCGAATCGAACATGAAGCGCGTCTGGCTGGAAGCCGGTGGCAAGAGCCCGAACATCGTCTTCGCCGACGCCCCGGACCTGAAAGCCGCCGCCGAAGCCGCTGCCAGCGCCATCGCCTTCAACCAGGGCGAAGTCTGCACCGCCGGCTCGCGCCTGCTGGTGGAGAAGTCGATCAAGGCCGAGTTCGTGCCGATGGTCGTCGAAGCCATCAAGGCCTGGAAGCCGGGCAACCCGCTGGACCCGGAAACCAACGTCGGTGCGCTGGTCGACACCACCCAGATGAACAACGTGCTGAGCTACATCCAGGCCGGCCACGACGACGGCGCCAAGCTGGTGGCCGGCGGCAAGCGCACCCTGGAAGAAACCGGCGGCACCTACGTCGAGCCGACCATCTTCGACGGCGTGACCAACGCCATGCGCATCGCCCGTGAAGAGATCTTCGGCCCGGTGCTGTCGGTCATCGAGTTCACCGATGCCGAGGAAGCCGTGCGCATCGCCAACGACACCCCGTACGGCCTGGCCGCCGCGGTGTGGACCAGCGACCTGTCCAAGGCCCACCTGACCGCCAAGGCGCTGCGCGCCGGCAGCGTGTGGGTGAACCAGTACGACGGCGGTGACATGACCGCTCCGTTCGGTGGCTTCAAGCAGTCCGGCAACGGCCGCGACAAGTCGCTGCACGCGTTCGACAAGTACACCGAGCTGAAGGCTACCTGGATCAAGTTGTAATCCAGAGCTGAAGCAGGTCGGCCCCGCCTCAGGGGCCGGCTCTGAAGAAGAGCCACACCCGCGGCCGGGTTTCCCTCAGGGAAGCCCGGCCGCTGTGCATTGCGCATCGGGCACCCTCGCGCCTGGCGTGCGCTCCGGATGGAACGGGAGAAAGACAATGCGTTGGGGACCGTATTTTGCTGTGTGTGCTGCCGTCATCAGCATCGGCCTGGCCCTGGGCCTGACCATGCCGCTGGTGTCGCTGCGTCTGGAAGGCTGGGGCTATGGCAGCTTCGCCATCGGCGTCATGGCGTCCACCCCCGCGGTGGGCGTTCTGCTGGGGGCGATGATTTCCGGGCGCCTCGCCGCACGCTTCGGCACACCCCGGCTGATGCGCCTGTGCCTGATCTCCGGGGCCTTCTCGGTCGGCCTGCTGGCGCTGCTGCAGAGCTACCCGATCTGGCTGGTCCTGCGCCTGCTGATCGGCGTGCAGCTCACCGTGGTGTTCATTCTCGGGGAAAGCTGGATCAACCAGCTCGCCATCGAAAAGTGGCGCGGCCGCCTGGTCGCGCTGTATGGCACCGGTTACGCGCTGAGCCAATTGTCCGGCCCGGTGCTGCTGACCTTCATCGGCACCGCCGACAACCGTGGCTTCTGGTTCAGCGTCTGCCTGCTGGTGGGCGGCTCGCTGTTGCTGCTGGGCCGTACCGGCGCACCCAAAGTCGACCCGCACAGTGCCAACGGCCGCGGCCTGTTCGCCTTCTGCGCCCAGCTGCCGGCGATCGCCTGGGCTGTGGTGCTGTTCGCCGGCTTCGAGGCGATGATCCTGACCCTGCTGCCGGTGTATGGCGTGCAGCAGGGCTTCACCCAGGCCGTGGCGCTGGCGATGGTCAGCACCGTGGTGGTGGGCGACGCGCTGCTGCAACTGCCCATCGGCTGGCTGGCCGACCGCATCTCCCGGCAGACGCTGTTCAAGGGCTGCGGCATCGTGCTGTTCGCCAGCAGCCTCGCCATGCCGCTGTTGCTGCAGCACATCGCCATCTGGCCGGTGCTGGTGCTGTTCGGCGCCAGCGCGGGCGGGCTGTTCACCCTGTCGCTGATCCTCATCGGCGAGCGCTACCGCGATGATGCGCTGGTCCGCGCCAATGCGCACATCGCCCAGCTCTGGGGCATCGGTTGCCTGATCGGGCCGTTGACCACCGGCGCGGTCAGCCAATGGATCAGCGGCCACGCGCTGCCCCTGGTGATGGCGCTGGGCGCGGCGGGGTTCGTGGTGCTGGTGTCCTACCGCGGCCTGCCGCCGGTGACGCAGGTGGCTGACGGCGGGCTGCAGCAGGATCGCTCCTAGAGCATTTTCTCCAGCCCGATGGCGCCGGCGATCCAGGCGTTGAGCCGGCGCCAGACGTTGCCCGGCTCACGGTCAAGCTCCATCAGGTGGCCGTTGCGTTCCTCGATCCAGACCAGCCTGGGCGGGTCGCTGTCGGGCGCGATCTTCACCTGGTAGCTGACGCTGGGCGACATACTGGCCAGCGCCAGGCGGCGCACCTGGTCAGCCAGTTCCGCGCTGTCGACGATGATGCCGACCTCGGTGTTCCACAGCACCGAGCGCGGGTCGAAGTTCAGCGAGCCGACGAACACCTTCTGCTGGTCGAACACCGCCGCCTTGCTGTGCAGGCTGGCGCTGCTCGAGCCGCGCACCATCCACGGCGCGCCGGAGAGGCGCTGGTCCGGGTCGGCGCGCAGCTCGTAGAGTTTCACCCCGTGCTCCAGCAGCTCCAGCCGGTAGGGCGCGTAGCCCGCGTGCACGGCAGGCACGTCGGTGGCTTCCAGCGAGTTGGTCAGCAGGCGCACGCTGACCCCGCGGTCGGCGCGCTGTGTCAGGTACTGGGCGCCGGCGTTGGTCGGCACGAAATAGGCCGAGACCAGGATCAGTTCCTTCGACACGTTGTCGAACAACGGCTGTAGCTGTGTGCTGAGTAGTTGCTCGCCTTTCGGGTCGCCCTGGTCGAGCACCTTCAGCGGCGTGTCCCACACCGCCTTGCCCGGCGCCCACACCAGGTCGTCCAGCCAGTTCTGCAGGTGCGGACGATCGCTGTTGCGGTTCAGCCGGGCGATGTAGCTGGAGCTCTTCACCCGTTCCTTGGCCAGGTAGCGGTCCAGTTTGCGGCGCATGTGGTCGAGTTCGTCGAGGTCCGGGTCGCTCCACAGGTAGTCCTCGATGGGCCGGCTGATGCGGCTGTTCCAGTACTGGTCGAAGCTCTGCCCCAGCGATTGCGCCACGGGACCGACGCCCATCAGGTCGAGGTCGCTGAAATTCATCTCGGCCTTGGCGTCGAAGTACTCGTCGCCCAGGTTGCGGCCGCCGACGATGGCCACGCTGTTGTCCGCCAGCAGCAGCTTGTTGTGCATGCGCCGGTGCTGCTCGGAGAGGTTGAACAGCCGCCCCAGGTTGCGCGTGACGCCGGTGCTGCGGCCCAGGTGCAGGGGGTTGAACAGGCGCACCTGGATGTTCGGGTGGGCGGCCAGGTTGCCCAGCTCGTAGTCCCAGCCGTCACTGCTGGTGTCGTCGATCAGGATGCGCACGCGCACGCCGCGATCCGCCGCGTGCAGCAGCTCGCGGATCAGCGCGCGGGTGGTGAGGCCGTCATGGACGATGTAGTACTGGATGTCGAGGCTGCGCTGGGCCTTGCGGATCAGTTCCGCGCGGGCGAGGAAGGCGTCCACGCTGGCGGCCAGCAGGTGGAAGCCGGACTGGCCGGGATGGGCCGCGGCGCGCTCGCTGATCTCGTTGTCCAGCCGGGTGCCCTGCACCGGCAGCACGTGCGAGGGCTCAGGGGGCGGCGCACTGGCGCAGCCGCCCAGGGCCAGCAGGATCAGCAGGATCAGGCGTGGAAGCAAAGAGGCGTCTCCGACAAGCCCGCCGGTGGCGGGCTGCGGAAGATTCTAGCCGCTGGTGGGCGTTGGCGGTCAGCTGCCAAGGGTTTCCTTGAAGCGGTACCAGGCCATGCCCAGCGCCAGCAGCGGCGAGCGCAGCAGCTTGCCGCCGGGGAAGGTGATGTGCGGCACCTTGGCGAACAGCTCGAAGCCGCTGCCCTGCTGGCCGGTGATGGCCTCGGCGAGCAGCTTGCCGGCCAGGTGGGTGGCGTTCACCCCATGGCCGGCGTAGGCCTGGGCGAAGTACACGTTGGGCTGGTCGGGCAGGCGGCCGATCTGCGGCAGGCGATTGGCGCCGATGCCGATCATGCCCCCCCACTGGTAGTCGATGCGCACGTTCGCCAGGTGCGGGAACACCTTGAGCATCTTCGGCCGCATGTAGGCGGCGATGTCCGCCGGGTCGCGCCCGGAATAGTGGCAGGCGCCGCCGAACAGCAGGCGGTTGTCGGCGGAGAGGCGGTAGTAGTCCAGCGCCACGCGCTGGTCGCACACCGCCATATTCTGCGGCAACAGGGCGTGGGCCTGTTCGGCGGACAGCGGCTCGGTGGCGATCACGTAGCTGCCGGCGGGCAGCACCTTGCCGTCGAGGTAGGGATTGAGGCCGTTCTGGTAGGCGTTGCAGGCGATCACCAGGGTCCTGGCGCGCACGCTGCCGCGGGCGGTGCGTACGCGCACTTCGCTGCCGTAGTCGATGCCGGTGACGGCGGAGTTCTCGAACAGCTTCACGCCCAGGCCTTGCGCCGCGGCGGCTTCGCCCAGGGCGAGGTTGAGCGGGTGCAGGTGGCCTGAGCCCATGTCCACCAGGCCGCCGACGTACTGGTCGGAGCCGACGATGGAGCGCATGTCCTGTTTCGGGACCATGCGCAGTTCGTGGCGGTAGCCGAGGCTCTTCAGCTCGTCGAGATCTTCCTGGAAGCCTTCGACGTCCGAGGGCTTGTTGGCCAGGTCGCAGTAGCCCCAGGTCAGGTCGCAATCGATGGAGTACTGCGCGACGCGGCGGCGGACGATCTCCACGGCCTCCAGCCCCATCAGCTTCAGGGCGCGCACGCCATCGGCGCCGATGACCGGCTCGAACTGCTCCAGGCCATGGCCGACGCCGCGGATCAGTTGCCCGCCGTTGCGCCCGCTGGCGCCCCAGCCGATCTGGTGGGCTTCCAGGAGGATCACCGACAGCCCGCGCTCGGCCAGCTCGATCGCCGTGTTCAGGCCGGAAAAGCCGCCGCCGATGATGCAGACGTCGGCCTTCTCCTCGCCGGCCAGGGACGCTGCGTCGAGCTGGCGATTGACGCTGGCGGCGTAGTAGGACGGGGCGTGGCGGTCGGTGTGCACCGGCTGGTGAACGCGGGCGTTCATGTGCGATATCCTGATTTTTGTGTTGTTAAAATTTTACGCAGGATAAACGCCGACTTCCCGCCCAGCCAATAGGCGTGGCCGCAAAAAACACGGGAAGTCGCAAATAAAGCGCAGGCGCATGCTGGAAACGCCGGGGAACCGGCGCGCCGGATCAGTCCGGGATGGGCAGCGTGAGGCTTTCCTTCACCTCTTCCATCACGATGTAGCTCTTGGATTCCCGCACGTGGGGCAGCTTGAGCAGGATGTCGCCCAGCAGCTTGCGGTAGGAGGCCATTTCCGAGATGCGCGCCTTCACCAGGTAGTCGAAATGGCCCGACACCAGGTGGCACTCCAGCACGTGGGGCAGCTTGAGCACCGAGCGGCGGAAGTCCTCGAAGGTGTCGCCGGACTTGTAGTCCAGGCTGATCTCGACGAACACCAGCAGGCTGGCCTTGAGGTACTGCGGGTTCAGCCGGGCGTTGTAGCCCATGATGATCCCCTCGCGCTCCAGCCGGCGCACGCGCTCGGTGCACGGCGTGGTGGACAGGCCGACGCGCTCGCCCAGTTCGGTGAAGGAGATGCGACCTTCCTCCTGCAGGATGCGCAGGATGTTGCGGTCGATCTTGTCCAGTTCGCGGCGGCTTTGATGCTGGGTTCTCATGGGATGGACTCTGAAGTCGAGCAAAGAGCTTTGGGGGAATGTCGGCAATATAGTCGGTTGTGCAGGGAATATCACTGGCAACCCTTGAACTTCCCGCGCCGGACGGCCAGCCTGTAGGCCAACGTAACGCCGTTTTCGGCCGATGCCGGTCGTTCTTCGCAGAGGCTTTCGCATGTCGCTTCCCCGCCTGCGCACCGTTCTCCTGCTGCTGTTGCTGCTTCTGGCACTGGCGGTCGGCGCGGTGTGGCTGGCGGTTCCGCGCCTGCTGGCCAACGCCGGGGTGAGCATCGAGCACTGGCAGGGCCTGGGCATTTCCCGCCAGGGCCTGGCGCTGCAGCGCCTGGCCCTGCAACGGCAGACGCCGGACGGCGCGCGCCTGGCGATACAGCTGCAGGACCTGCGCGTCGGCTGGCCCGAGCATGAAGACGGACGCTGGCGCCTGAAGGAACTGGCGGCCGGCATGATCGACGTGCGCCAGTGGCCGGGGCAGGGCGCGCCGGAGGATGACGCCGCGCTACCGGATATCGCCCAGCTCAACCGCTGGCTGGCGCTGCTGCCCGGCCGGCTGGCGCTGGAGCATCTTGCCGTGGAGCTGCCCTGCGCCCGCGAGCAGCGCTGCAGCCTCAACGGCAGCGCTCACTGGCAGCAGATCCAGGGCGGCGCCGCCGCGCTGGGCGGTGAGCTGCGCCAGGGCGGGCAGCAATTGGCGTTCAACGGCCTGCTGCAACCGGGCGACGGCCAGTGGCGCCTGCAACTGGACAGCTACCTGGACAACGAACAACTGCTGTCCCTCGACTCCAGCTGGACGCCCGCCAGCCGCCAGCTCAGCGGCAGTCTCTACAGCCCCGCGGTGCCGCCGGTGCAGGCGGTGCGCAACTGGCTCGGCGCATGGCTGCCGACGCCGAACCTGCCGTTGCCGATCCCCGAGGCCGGGCGCCTGCGCCTGAGCTGGGACACCCACCTGGCCGGCGACGCCGCCTGGCCGGACTGGCCGGGCCTGCGCGACGGCCAGGGCAGCATCGATCTCGCCCTGCAACTGCCACAGCCCTGGCCCTTGCCGGGCGTGGGCAATCTGCAGGGCGACTTGCGGCTGATCGCCGGCGCGACCGCCAACGGCTGGCGCCCGACGGTGGTGAGCGGGGATTTGCGCCTGTCCGATCTCTACGGCGACTGGCTGCAGGCGCTGCCGGTCGGCCTGCGCCCGGCGCGCCTGACCCTGCGCCTGGAGCCCGGCGTGGACGACGAGGCCGGCAGCGTGCGCGCCGACCTTCGCGCCGAGGGCGCCGCCGATCTGCGCCTGCGCTCCCGCGTGGCGCTGCTGGAGGTGACCCCGCTGGCGCTGCAACTGAGAGATTCGCGCCTGGAAGGGAAGGTCCCGCGCCTGGAGCTGGCCGGCCTGCGCGGCGACAACAGCCGCGTCGAGCTGGGCTTCGACGGCCGGATCGATCAGCAGTCGGCGAGTTTCAACGTAGCCGATGGCGCCCACGTTCAAGTCGGCACGCTGGCCGGTCCGCCATCGCTCAAGGCCAGCAAGCTGGCCGCCTCGCTGGGCAAAGGCACGCTGAATCTCGGGTATGCCAGTGAAACGCCGGCCACCCTGCAACTGGATGCCCCGTTGAAACTGGCCGTGGGCGAGTTGCGCCAGCCCCACGTCAAGCCGCTGTCCTGGAATGCCGTGGGTACGCTCGTGGCCAGCCTCGACGCCCAGCAGTTCAAGGGGCGCCTGCTGAACAGCGGCGGCCTGAATGCCGAGGTCGATCTCAGCCACTCGGCAAAGCAGGGGATTGCCCTGAGTGCGCGCCATCCCGAGTTCTTCCTGCGCACCGGCAACCCGCTGGAAAAGTCCCTCGGCGACTGGCCCGGCCTGCTCAGCCTGAACAATGGCAAGGCCAGCGTCGACCTGAACTGGCGCCTGCCGCCGGGCAACGCGCCGCAGAGCCTCGAGCTGAACCTGCGCGGCAGTGGGCTGGAAGGCGTCTACGACCGCAGCGAAATCCACGGCCTCGACCTCCAGGCGAGCGTCGCCCTGAAGGGCGCGCAGATGCAGGTGCAACTGCCACAGGTGAAGGTCGCCTCGCTCAACCCCGGCGTGACCCTGGGGCCGTTGACTGTGCAGGGCAGCTACACGGCATCGCTGGCGGCGCCGCTGGCCGGGCGGGTCGACTGGCGACAGGCCGAGCTGGGCCTGTTCAACGGCCGCGCCTGGCTGCCGGCGGGTGCTGTGGATCTTTCCACGCGTGGCCAGGGGCTGACCCTGCGGCTGGAAGGGCTGGCGCTGGAGGCGATTCTTGCGGCCTACCCGGCTGAAGGGCTGTCCGGCACCGGCATCCTCGACGGCAACCTGCCGCTGGCGTTGAACCAGGGCAAGCTGGTGATCCACGGCGGCGAGGTCGCCGCGCGGGAGCCGGGCGTGCTGCAGTTCCGCTCGGCGAAGATCCAGTCACTGGGCCAGAGCAACCCGGCCATGCAACTGGTGGCCACCGCCATCGACGATTTCCGCTACGACAAGCTGAGCAGCCGCGTGGATTATGATGAATCCGGCACGCTGCTCCTCGCCCTGAGCCTGAGCGGGCGCAACCCCGCGCTGGAGCAGGGTCGGCCGATCAACCTCAACGTCAACCTGGAGGAGAACGTGCCCAAGCTGCTCACCAGCCTGCAACTGAGCGACCGGGTCAGCGACACCATCCGCAAGCGCGTGCAGGACCGCCTGCGCAACGACCCGGCCGCCGCGCCATGACCGCAAGGAGACCCTGACATGCGCCTTCGCGCCCTATTTGCCCTACTGCTCCTGGCCGGCTTCGTCCAGGGCTGCACGCCCACCGTGCAGCTGGCGGCGCCCAAGGAGCCGATCAACATCAACCTCAACGTGAAGATCGAGCACGAGATCTACATCAAGGTCGACAAGGCGCTCGACGGCATCATCAACGAGAACAGCGGCCTGTTCTAAACAAGGAGCCTTTGCATGAGATTGCACCGCAAACTGGGCGTCGCACTGGTCGCCCTCTGCCTGAGCCTGCCGGTCATGGCCATGAGCCTGGAACAGGCGATGTCCGCCCTGGGTGGCGCCAAGTCCCAGGGCCTGGTCGGCGAGCAGGCCGACGGCTACCTGGGCGTCGTGAAGAATGGCGGCGAGGCCGCCGACATCGCCGCGCAGATCAACGCCGCACGCCGTGCCGAGTACCAGAAGGTCGCCAGCCAGAGCGGCGCCACCCTCAAGGACGTGGAAGCCCTGGCCGGCAAGAAGGCCATCGACCGTACGCCGTCGGGGCAGTACGTGCAGGTCAACGGCCAGTGGGTGCGCAAGTAGGCACGCCAAGGGGAATTCCCTGCTCGCCGCCGCCTCCGGTGGCGAGCCCGCGGCACGGCGCCGCAAGCAGGTAATTCCCGTTGCGGATCGGTTGGACGCGAGAAGTTCTGGCCGATCCACCTCTGTTCGCTATTTCCTCTGGATCTGGTGAAAATTTCGCCAGATCCTCGACCACTCGGTCTCCGGCGAAAATGCTGTAATCCTGGTGGATGTCCCTCCGTGAAAGCGACTTTTGCCAGGATTTTTCCTCAAATAGCGCATCGCAATCAGTGAATATCGCTGAGCCTGACTTCCTATACTGCGCGCATCTACGTTCAGAATAAGAAACGTCCGCGCCCCTGGCGCGACGTAGGAGGCAAAGATGCGCGTTCTGGTGCTTGGCAGCGGTGTGATCGGTACCGCCAGTGCTTACTATCTCGCCCGTGCCGGCTTCGAAGTGGTCGTGGTCGACCGCCAGCCCGGCCCGGCCCTGGAAACCAGCTTCGCCAACGCCGGCCAGGTGTCGCCTGGCTACGCCTCGCCCTGGGCTGCCCCGGGCATCCCGCTCAAGGCCATGAAATGGCTGCTGCAGACCCACGCCCCGCTGGCCATCAAGCTGACCGGCGACCCGAGCCAGTACAGCTGGATGTGGCAGATGCTGCGCAACTGCAACGCCAAGAGCTACGCGGTGAACAAGGAACGCATGGTGCGCCTGTCCGAGTACAGCCGCGACTGCCTCGACGAACTGCGCGCCGAGACCGGCATCAGCTACGAAGGCCGTTCCCTGGGCACCACCCAGCTGTTCCGCACCCAGGCCCAGCTGGACTCCGCCGCCAAGGACATTGCCGTGCTGGAAAGCACCGGCGTGCCCTATGAAGTCCTCGACCGCGCCGGCATCGCCCGTGTCGAACCGGCCCTGGCCAAGGTGGCCGACAAGCTGGTCGGCGCGCTGCGCCTGCCCAACGACCAGACCGGCGACTGCCAGATGTTCACCACCAAGCTGGCCGAGATGGCCAAGGCCCTGGGCGTGGAATTCCGCTTCGGCCAGGACATCCAGCGCCTGGACTTCGCCGGCGACCGCATCAATGGCGTGTGGGTCGATGGCCAACTGGTCACCGCCGACCGCTACGTGCTCGCGCTGGGCAGCTACTCGCCGCAGATGCTCAAGCCGCTGGGCATTGACGCCCCGGTCTACCCGCTCAAGGGTTACTCGCTGACCGTGCCGATCACCAACCCGGACATGGCGCCGACCTCGACCATCCTCGACGAGACCTACAAGGTCGCGATCACCCGCTTCGACCAGCGCATCCGCGTCGGCGGCATGGCGGAGATCGCCGGCTTCGACCTGTCGCTGAACCCGCGTCGCCGCGCCACCCTGGAAATGATCACCACCGACCTGTACCCCGAAGGCGGCGACGTCAGCCAGGCCGAGTTCTGGACCGGTCTGCGCCCGGCGACCCCGGACGGCACCCCGATCGTCGGCGCCACCCGCTACCGCAATCTGTTCCTCAACACCGGCCACGGCACCCTGGGCTGGACCATGGCGTGCGGCTCGGGCCGCTACCTCGCCGACCTGATGGCCAAGAAGCGCCCGCAGATCAGCACCGAGGGCCTGGACATCTCCCGCTACGGCGCTGCCTCGGAGGCCCATGATGGCCATCCTGCGCCTGCACACTAACCAGCGCATGAGCCAGGCGGTCGTCCACAACGGCACGGTGTACCTTGCCGGCCAGGTGGCGGACGACCTCAGCGCCGGTGTCGAACAGCAGACCCGCGACGTCCTCGCCCGCATCGAGCGCCTGCTCGAAGAGGCCGGTACCGACTCGTCGCGGATCCTCTCGGCAACCATTTACCTCAAGGACGTCGCCGCCGACTTCGCCGGCATGAACGGCGTCTGGGACCAGTGGGTCCCGCAGGGTTGCGCCCCGGCGCGCGCCACCGTCCAGGCGGCGCTGTGCTACCCGGAGATCCTTGTCGAGATCTCCGTCGTCGCCGCACTGCCCTGATCGTTTTGCGTGGCCCGGCCGGAGCGCCGGGTTTTTTTCGTCCGTCGTTTTGTTCCACCCACCATAAGAGAGCTTCGCCATGCGTCCCGCCCGTGCCCTGATCGACCTCGCTGCCCTGCGCCACAACTACCGCCTGGCCCGTGAAGTCTCCGGCGCCCGAGCGTTGGCGGTGGTCAAGGCCGACGCCTACGGCCATGGCGCTGTCGTTTGCGCCAAGGCATTGGAAGGCGAGGCCGACGGTTTCGCCGTGGCCTGCATCGAGGAAGCACTGGAACTGCGCGAAGCCGGCATCCGCGTGCCGATCCTGCTGCTCGAAGGCTTTTTCGAGGCCAGCGAACTGGAACTGATCGACGCCCATGACTTCTGGTGCGTGGTGCATTCGGCCTGGCAACTGGAAGCCATCGAACGTGCGCGCCCGAGCAAGCCGCTGACGGTCTGGCTGAAGATGGACTCGGGCATGCACCGCGTCGGCTTCTTCCCGCAGGACTATGCCGCCGCGCTGGCGCGCCTGAAAGCGCTGCCCCAGGTGGCCAAGGTCGTGCTGATGAGCCACTTCTCCCGCGCCGACGAACTGGACTGCCCGCGCACCGGCGAGCAGGTCGCCGCCTTCCAGGCCGTGCACGAAGCCGCAGGCCAGGGCCACGAGATCAGCCTGCGTAACTCCCCCGGCATCCTCGGCTGGTCGGACGTGCCCAGCGACTGGGTGCGCCCCGGCATCATGCTCTACGGCGCCACTCCCTTCGAACAGGCGCATCCGATGGCCGACCAGTTGCGCCCGGTGATGACCCTGGAATCCCAGGTCATCAGCCTCCGCGAACTGCCGGCCGGCGAGCCGGTGGGCTATGGAGCGCGCTTCATCGCCGACCGCCCGGTGCGCGTGGGCGTGGTCGCCATGGGTTACGCCGACGGCTATCCGCGCCACGCGCCGGATGGCGCGCCGGTGTTCATCGACGGCAAGCCCAGCCGCATCATCGGCCGCGTTTCCATGGACATGCTCACCGTGGACCTGACCGACCTGCCCCAGGCCGGCCTGGGCAGCCGCGTCGAACTCTGGGGCCCGAACGTCACCGCCAGCCAGCTGGCCGCCCTGTGCGGCAGCATCCCCTACCAGCTGTTCTGCAACCTCAAGCGCGTTCCGCGGGTCTACCTGGGCGAGTGACGGATACCGCCCGTAAAGTTTGCGCAGGATCGTCGGGCGATCTGTTGTAAATACTGAACGGTGTTGCCATGATACGTGGCACTTGGAACCCGCTCGGCTCAAGCCGTTGCGGGTTCTGCCTTTCAGAGCCTGCCTGATCACAAGAATAAGGAGGACCCCACCCTTGGACGTCGGTGCTCGTCTGCAAGCCATCCGTAAGCTCAAAGGTTTGTCCCAGCGCGAACTCGCCAAACGGGCGGGCGTAACCAACAGCACGATCTCGATGATCGAGAAGAACAGCGTCAGCCCCTCCATCAGCTCGCTGAAGAAAGTGCTGGGTGGTATTCCGATGTCCCTGGTCGAGTTCTTTTCCCTCGATCTGGAGCAGAGCAGCAACACTCCGGTGGTCTACAAGGCAGACGAACTCAGCGACATGTCCAGTGGCTCGATCATCATGAAGCTGATCGGCAAGGACTATCCCAGCCGCGCCATCACCCTGCTCGACGAGACCTACCCGCCGGGTTCCGACACCGGTGACGACATGTACGCCCACGAAGGCGAAGAGACCGGCGTGCTGGTCGAAGGCCGCCTGGAACTGACCGTTGGCGACGAGACCTTCGTCCTCGAGTGCGGCGACAGCTACTATTTCGACAGCACCAAGCCGCACCGCTTCCGCAACCCGTTCGAAGCCCCGGCGCGGCTGATCAGCGCGACTACTCCGGCAAATTTTTGAACAGCCGGTAGGACCGGCCAGACCAGCTGCGACCTAATGCCGCAAAGGCCTGCAAGGCAGTGCAATTGTTTCGAGCTTCCCGGCTTTGCCGTTATACTTGCGCCCGCTCGCGCGGCCCGAGACTGTGACTGCACCGCGACCGGGCGTGATAAGCCACGATGAGGGTGAAAGGGTGAACCTGATTAGAAAAATCCTGGCAGCCCAAGCTGCCGTACTGGCCCTGTGGGCAGTGAGCGTTCAGGCCGCGACCAACGATGACGCCATTGCCAAGCGTCTCGAACCTGTCGGCAAAGTCTGCGTCCAGGGCAAGGAATGCGAAGGCGTTGGCGCCGTCGCTTCTGCCGGTGGCGGCGGTGCCCCGCGTTCGGGCGAAGAGATTGTCGGCAAGGTCTGCACCAACTGCCACGGCAGCGGCCTGCTGGGCGCGCCGAAAGTCGGCGACAAGGCTGACTGGGGCAAGCGTGCGAAAGAACAAGGCGGCCTCGACGGCCTGCTGGCCAAGGCCATCTCGGGTATCAACGCCATGCCGCCCAAGGGCACCTGCGCTGATTGCTCCGATGACGAGCTGAAAGCTGCGATTCACCACATGTCCGGCCTGTAAGCCGCCGACCTGTGCGAAGGAGCCGCCCACGGGCGGCTTTTTCATGCCCGCGATATGTCACCGGATGAGTCACGGGAGCAACTTTTGCTTCCTGCCGGTCCAAACTCCTGTCGTTGAAACGAACCAGGAGCGAAACCGGTGCAATCCTGCTCGATCGAAACCGCCGTCGAACACCTGCTGCAACGCCTGGACGGACACATCCGCCTCGGCCTGCCGCTGGGCCTGGGCAAGCCCAACCAACTGGCCAACGCGCTGTACCGGCACATCCGCGAGAACCCGCGCCGGCAGCTGACGCTCTACACCGCGCTGTCCCTCGGGCGTCCGCAGGCCGGTGGGGAGCTGCAGCGGCGTTTTCTCGAGCCCTTCGTCGAGCGCATCTACGGCGACTATCCCGAGCTGGATTACCTGCATGACCTGCGCAGCGGCAGCCTGCCGGCGAACATCCGCGTCGAGGAGTTCTACCTGCAACCCGGCAGCCTCCTGGACAGCGCCCCGGCGCAGCAGAACTACATCAGTTGCAACTACAGCCACGTGGCGCGCGACATCAACGCCAAGGGTGTCAACGCCGTCGCCCAGCTGGTGGCCCGCGACCCGGCGCGGCCGGGCAAGCTGAGCCTCGCCTGCAACCCGGACATCACCCTGGACTTGCTGCCGATGCTGCAGCGCCGCCGCGCGGCGGGGGAAACCATCGTCACCATCGGCGTAGTCCACGACCAATTGCCCTACATGCCCGGCGACGCCGAGGTGGACGAGGATCTCTTCGACCTGTTGGTGGACGCGCCGGGCGACAGCAGTACGCTGTTCTCCACGCCCAACCTGCCGGTGGGGCTGCAGGATCATTGCATCGGCCTGCACGCCAGCGCCCTGGTGCGCGACGGCGGCACCCTGCAGGTCGGCATCGGCTCCATGGGCGACGCGCTGACCTCCGCGCTGCTCACCCGCCAGCGCAACAACGACGGTTACCGCGCGCTGCTCGATCGCCTCGACTCCACCAGCCGCCACGCCGGGCTGATCGAGCGCGACGGCGGGCTGGCTCCCTTCGGGCAGGGCCTGTACGCCTGCAGCGAGATGTTCGTCCCCGGCCTGCTGGCGCTGGCCGAGGCCGGCGTATTGAGCCGGCGCGTCGCCGCAAGGCCGGGGGCCTCGCCCACCGAGCCAGGCGTATGGCTGCATGGCGGCTTCTTCCTCGGCCCGCAGGCTTTCTACCAGCGCCTGCGCGAGATGCCCCGCGAGGCGCTGGCCGGGATCGGCATGACCGGCATCGGCTTCGTCAACAACCTCTACCGTGACGAGGAGCTCAAGCGCCAGCAGCGGCGCGATGCGCGCTTCATCAACAGCGCCTTCACCGTGACCCTGCTGGGGGCCGGCGTCGCCGACCAGCTCGAAGACGGCCGGGTGCTCAGCGGCGTGGGCGGGCAGTACAACTTCGTCGCCCAGGCCCATGAGCTGGAAGGCGGGCGCTCCATCCTGATGCTGCGCAGCTGGCGCGAATCCGAAGGCGAGCTGAGTTCCAACATCGTCTGGAGCTACGGCCACACCACCATTCCCCGGCACCTGCGCGACATGGTGGTGACCGAGTACGGCATCGCCGACCTGCGCGGCAAGAACGACGCCGAGGTCATCGCCGCGATGCTCGCCATCGCCGACTCGCGCTTCCAGGACGAACTGATCGCCCAGGCCCAGGACGCCGGCAAACTGCCGAAGGAGTTCGAACTGGACGCGTGTTACCGCCACAACACCCCGCAGCGCCTGCGCGAGGCGACCCAGGGGCTGCGCACGCTGCTGCCGGAATTTCCGCTGGGCTGCGACTTCACCGAGCACGAGCGCGACCTGCTGCGGGCGCTGGGCTGGTTGAAGAGCAAGCTGCGGCTGAGCGAAATCCTCGAACTGGGCAAGGCGACCCTGGATGCGCCGGAGCCGGAGGCGTTCCCGCAACACCTGGAGCGCATGGGGCTGGCGAAGCCGGAGGGGCTGCGCGAGGAGTTGTACCAGCGGCTGGTACTGGCCGGCCTGAAAGCCAGCCGACCGAGCCTGTAGAAGCAACTGTCTTCTTTCTGACAAGTTGCTGCCGACGTTCCCCCTCACCCCAGCCCTCTCCCGGAGGGAGAGGGAGCAGATTGTGCCGACTGACGCTGAGGTTTCATCCTGCACCGGACCGTCCAGAGGATTGGCGTGAGACAGGCCCGAACGCTGGAGTATCACTGTAGGAGCGGGCCATGCCCGTGAACCGCCGGCAGGCGGCCGAAGCGCTTGCGTTGCTGTAGGAGCGCGTTTTACGCGCGATCGCGGGCATGGCCCGCTCCTACAGGAGGCCAGCAATGAAAAAAGGCGGGCCCGGTCAGGGGCCCGCCTTTTTCGTGGAGCGCCGGATCAGTCCTCGAGGAACTCGACCTGACCATTGGCCAGGGATTTCACCCGGGCCAGGGATTCCACACGGTAGCCTTCGCTTTCCAGCAGGGCGCGGCCTTCCTGGAAGGACTTCTCGATGACGATGCCCAAGCCGGCGACGGATGCGCCCGCCTGCTGGATCAGGTCGATCAGCGCCTTGGCGGCGTGGCCGTTGGCGAGGAAGTCGTCCACCACCAGCACGTGGTCGGCGGCGGTCAGGTGCTTGGCGGAAATGGCGATGGTGCTTTCGGTCTGCTTGGTGAAGGAGAAGACCTTGGAGATCAGCAGGTCGTTCTTCAGCGTGAGCGACTGGAACTTGCGGGCGAAGATCACCGGGATGCCCAGCTCCAGGCCGGCCATGACCGCCGGGGCGATGCCCGAGGCCTCGATGGTGACGATCTTGGTGATGCCCTGGTTCTTGAAGCGTTCGGCGAACTCGTGGCCGATCAACTTCATCAGCGCCGGGTCGATCTGGTGGTTGAGGAAGGCGTCTACCTTGAGGACCTGTTCGGAAAGAACGATGCCTTCGCTGCGAATTTTGTCTTTGAGAGTGTTCACGGGGGGAGCTTCCGAAGCGGCTGTCGCTGATGAAGCGCGTAATTCTACAACGCCATCGGCCTTGTGCGCGACGTTCCGACCAATGCAATTGCTGATCGAATGGACAGTTTTTCGATAGGCGGAAAGGTACACCTCGACGTAGGAGCGGATTCATCCGCGATCCGGCCGGCAGGCCGGTGGCCACCGGATGACAATCGCGGACGGAGTCCGCTCCTACGCGCCAGCCCGCCATGGGCGCAGGGCGAACAACCTGGAACGGGTTATCCGCTGCAATAAAAACCCAGGCTCAGCGCTTGAGCAGCGCCCGGATATCCGCCAGCGCCGAGTTGCCCTTGGCCACCTTGACCTCCTGCGGTGCATCTTCCTGGCCTTCCCAGACCAGGTCTTCGGGCGGCAGCTCGTCGAGGAAGCGGCTGGGCGAGCAGTCGATGATTTCGCCGTACTGCTTGCGCTTGGCGGCGAAGGTCATGGCCAGGTTCTTCTTCGCCCGGGTGATGCCCACATAGGCCAGGCGGCGCTCTTCCTCGATGGTATCGGCCTCGATGCTGGAGCGGTGCGGGAGGATTTCCTCCTCCACGCCGAGAATGAACACGTAGGGGAATTCCAGGCCCTTGGAGGCGTGCAGGGTCATCATCTGCACGCCGTCGGCGCCTTCTTCCTCTTCCTGCTGGCGCTCGAGCATGTCGCGCAGCACCAGTTTGGCGATGGCCTGCTCGATGGTCATGTCGCCTTCTTCGTCACGCTCCAGGGTGTTCTTCAGCGCGTCGATGAGGAACCAGACGTTGCCCATGCGGAAATCGGCGACCTTGTCGCTGGACGCGTTCTGCCGCAGCCAGTTCTCGTAGTCGATGTCCATCACCATGCTGCGCAGCGCACCGATCGGATCGCTGCCGGCGCACTGCTCGCGGACCTTGTCGATGAAGCGCTTGAAGCGCTGCAGGCGCTCGACGTAGCGGGCGTCCAGCCGTTCGGACAGGCCCATTTCCTCGATGGCGTTGAACATCGAGCAGCCGCGCTCGGTGGCGTAGTTGCCGAGCTTTTCCAGGGTGGTGGAGCCGATTTCGCGGCGCGGCACGTTGATCACGCGGAGGAAGGCGTTGTCATCGTCCGGGTTCACCAGCAGTCGGAAATAGGACATCAGGTCCTTCACCTCCTGGCGTCCGAAGAAGCTGGTGCCGCCTGACAGGTGATAGGGAATCTGGTGGTGCTGCAGTTTCAGCTCGATCAGCTTCGCCTGATAGTTGCCCCGGTAGAGGATGGCGAATTCGCTGTAGGGCCGCTGCGTCTTCAGGTGGATGGTGAGAATCTCCATGGCCACCCGCTCGGCCTCGGCCTCCTCGTTGCGGCAACGGATCACGCGGATCGGGTCGCCTTCGCCCATTTCGCTCCACAGCTGTTTCTCGAACACGTGGGGATTGTTGGCGATGAGGATGTTGGCGCACTTGAGGATGCGGCTGGTGGAGCGGTAGTTCTGCTCCAGCATCACCACTTTCAGCGACGGGAAGTCTTCCTTGAGCTGCATCAGGTTTTCCGGACGCGCGCCACGCCAGGCGTAGATCGACTGGTCGTCGTCGCCCACCACGGTGAAGTGTGCGCGTTGCTGCACCAGCATCTTCACCAGCAGGTACTGGCTGGCGTTGGTGTCCTGGTACTCGTCCACCAGCATGTAGCGCACGCGGTTGCGCCACTTGTCGAGGATCTCCGGGTGCTCCTGGAACAGCTTCACCGGCTGCAGGATGAGGTCGTCGAAGTCCACCGCGTTGTACGCCTTGAGCGTGCGCTGGTAGTGCAGGTAGACCATTGCGGCGGTCTGTTCCTTGGGATTGCGCGCCTTTTCCAGCGCCTCTTCCGGAAGGATCAGATCGTTCTTCCAGCCGCCGATCAGGTTCTTGATCTCGTCCAGACCGTCATCGCCGGAATATTCCTTCTGCATGATGTCGGTCATCAGCGCCTTCACATCGCTCTCGTCGAAGATCGAGAAGCCGGGCTTGTAGCCCAGGGCCGCATGTTCCTTGCGGATGATGTTCAGGCCCAGGTTGTGGAAGGTCGAGACGGTCAAGCCCTTGCCTTCGCCGGGGCGCAGCAGGGTGCTGACGCGCTCCTTCATCTCGCGGGCGGCCTTGTTGGTGAAGGTCACGGCGACGATGTACTGGGCGCGGATGCCGCACTGCTGCACCAGGTAGGCGATCTTGCGCGTGATCACGCTGGTCTTGCCGGAGCCGGCGCCGGCCAGCACCAGGAGCGGGCCGCCGACGTAGTTCACGGCCTCTTGCTGCCGGGGATTGAGTCGGGACATGAAAGGCGGGGGTCTGTAGCGAAGCGGGCGCGTATTCTAGCAGGCCGCGCCAGGCGTCGGGGTGCCGCTCGGAATAGCGGCGATCTGTGACACGATCGTACTTATGTGTTTTGGATAAATCTGTACATGTATTAGGCTTGTGACAGCAATACTTGAAGAAAACTCTTAAGAGTTTCTCTGAAGTTTCGTTTGCATCCGTGGGAAGTCCGGATGGCGTCGCTTCAAAACCGGGGGAAATGGGCGCAGGGACGGTGCCTGGAGTTTCTCCCCTTTCTCGAGATACATGGGGGTCGCTTGGCAGCGTCGGTTGAACCAACGCGCCTGCTCCTGCTGGCGGAAGCGCCGCAGTGGGCCCAGCTACTGCGCGGGCATCTGGCCGCGTTGGGACAGGGCTATTCGCTGATCACGGCCCCGTCCTGGCAGGCCGCCAGCGCCCTGTTCGACGAGGACCAGGTCGGCCTGGTGCTCGCCACGCCCGGCAAGCTGCCGTCCGCCCACCAGTGCCATCTGCCGCAGGTCCTGCTGCTGGAGCGCGAGCCCGCGCAAGAGCCGGTGGGCGTGGCCGATTATCTGGTGGCCGAATCCCTCAGCGTCGAAGTCCTGCGCCGCACCCTGCGTTACGTGCGCGAACGCACGTCGCTGCAGAACACCCTGCAGAGCCTGGCCGAGCAGGACCCGCTGACCGGCATCGCCAACCGCCAGGGCTTCCAGACCCTCCTCGCCGCCCGCCTGAGCGAGAGCGAAGGGCGCGGCCTGGCGCTGGGCCACCTGGACCTGGACAACTTCCGCCACGTCAACGATGCCCTCGGCCACCAGGCCGGCGACCGCCTGATCCTGCAGGTGGTGGCGCGGCTGAAGGCGCACCTGGACAGTGGCGACGACATCGCCCGCCTGGGCAGTGACGAATTCGCCCTGCTGCTGGACACCCGCCGCGACCCGGCGCGGGTGGAAAAGATCGCCGAGCTGATCGTCGAATCCCTGGGCGAGCCCTACTGGGTGGAGGGCGAAAGCCTGTTGCTCGGCTGCAGCCTGGGCATGGCCCACGCCCGCGCCGGCGAAGCCGCCGACCCGTTGCTGTGGCACGCGCACATCGCCATGCAGCAGGCCAAGTCGCGCCAGGGCTGCACCTTCCACGTCTTCGACGAGCGCATCAACCGTGGCGCACGCAGCCTCGCCGACCTGGAAAGCGAGCTGCGCCGGGCGCTGCGCCGCGACGAACTGGAGCTGCACTACCAGCCGCGGCTGGACCTGCACAGCGGGAAGATCGTCGGCCTCGAAGCGCTGGTGCGCTGGCGCCACCCTGAGCGCGGCCTGCTGACGCCGGGCGACTTCGTGCCGCTGGCCGAGGAAAGCGGGCTGATCGTGCCGCTGGGCTACTGGGTCATCTCCCGCGCCCTGCGCGACATGCAGTGGCTGCGCGGGCGCGGCCTGCCACCGCTGCACATGGCGGTGAACCTGTCGTTCCGCCAGTTCCAGGACAGCCAGCTGCTGCCGACCCTGGAGCGCCTGATCCGCGAGCGCGGTGTCGACGCCCAGTGGCTGGAATTCGAACTCACCGAAACCGCCGTGATGCGCCGCAGCGACCAGGTCCTGCAGACCATGCAGGCGCTCGGCCGCTTGGGCGTGCGCTTCTCGCTGGACGACTTCGGCACCGGCTTCTCGTCCTTCGTGCACCTGAACAGCCTGCCGATCACCCTGCTGAAGATCGACAAGAGCTTCGTCGGTGGCATGCACGAGCGCCCGGAAAACCTGCAACTGGTGCGGGCCATGATCAACCTGGCGCACAACCTCAACCTGGAAGTGGTCGCCGAGGGCGTGGAAACCGCCGCCCAGCAGGATGAACTGCGCCAGTTCGGCTGCGACCAGGTGCAGGGCTACTGGATCAGCCGCCCGCTGCCGTTGGCGGAACTGGCGCGCTTCCTGGTGTTCGGCGCCAACCGCGCGCTGCGCCTGCAGGACTCGGTCAGCTAGCGGCAAGCTGGCACGGCCCGCACCGCGCCGGCCATGTGCGGGCGCAGCAGGCGCGAGGTCTTCGCCTCGAAGGCCAGGGTCAGGCCGATGGCCGCGCAGGCCAGCCCGGACGCCAACCCCCACCACACGCCACTCGGGCCCCAGCCCAGCGGGAAGGTCAGCAGCAGTGCCATGGGCACACCCACCAGCCAGTAGCCGGCCAGCCCGACGAAGAAGGTGGTGCGCGCGTCCTTCAGGCCCCGGATCGCGCCCATGGCGATGCACTGGGTGCCGTCGAACAGCTCGAACCACGCGGCGATGGCCAGCAGGCTCACGGCCAGCTGCGCCACCTCGCGGTTGGCCGGGTCCCGGTGGTCGATGAACAGGCCGATGACCAGCTCCGGCGCCAGCCAGAACAGTGCTGCGAAGGCGAACATGCCACTGGCGCCGACGCCGATGCCCAGTCGCCCGGCGCGACGCGCCTCGACCAGCCGGCCGGCGCCGTAGTGCTGGCCGATGCGGAAGGTGACCGCGTAGGAAATCCCCATGGGCACCATGAAGGCCACGTACACCGACTGGATGGCGATCTGGTGTGCCGCCAGCGCGGTACTACCGATCACCCCCATGCACAGCGTCGCCACGGTGAACATGCCCGACTCCACCGCATAGGTGCCGCCGATGGAAATGCCCAGGCGCAGGGATTCGCCAATCACCTTGAGATCCGGCGTCGACAGCCCGGCCAGCAGCGGGTAGGGCGCATAGGCCCGGTGCCAGCGCAGGTACAAGGCGAAGATCACCGGCAGCGCGTTCATCACCACCGCGGTGACCATGCCGATGCCCGCCAGCCCCAGCCGCGGCAGGCCGAACAGGCCCTCGATGAAGGCATAATTGAGGGCCAGGTTGGCCAGCGCACCGATCAGGCTGATGGCCATGACCGGGCCGGGACGCTCGATGGCGCTGGTGAAGCCGCGCAGCACCATGAAGGCCATGTAGCCGGGCAGGGCGAAGACGATGCTGTGCAGAAAACTCATGGTGCCGGCCACCGTCTGCGGCGCCTGGCCGAAGGCGATGAGGATCGGCCCGAGGTTCCACAGCAGCAGGCCCGCCAGCATCGCCAGCGCGCCGCCGATCCACAGGCCGGCCTGGGTCGCCTGCACCACGCCGCGAGCGTCCTTCGCCCCATGCCGGATCGCCACCAGGTTGCCGGTGGCCGCCACCACGCCGACGCAGAAGGTCGACACCAGTGCGTAGGTCGATGCGCCCAGGCCGCCGCTGGCCAGCGCCTCGCGGCCGAGCTTGCCCATCATCACGGTGTCGGTGAACACCATGGCCACGTAGGCCAGCTGCGCGGCGATCAGGGGGCCGGCGAGGCGGAGGATGGCGGCAAGTTCGTCACGGTACGGGCGTTTCATGAGTCAGGCTCAGCAAGCGGCAGGCGCCGCATCGATGGGAGTCGCTCATTCTCAGGCGGCCGTGGAGGCGGGCACAAAAGGAAAAATGCGATGCCATTCATGAGTCATACTCATGCTTTGTGTCATTGGAGGCCCGCCATGAATCGCCAGTTGCCGCCCCTGTATGCCTTGCGCGCCTTCGAGGCGGCGGCCCGGCATGCGTCGTTCACCCGTGCCGCCGAGGAATTGGCGATCACCCAGAGCGCGGTGAGCCGGCACATCAAGACCCTGGAGGAACACTTCGCCTGCCGCCTGTTCCAGCGCCGCGGCCGCCAACTGGAACTGACCGAAACGGCGCGGATGCTGCTGCCCGGCGTGCGCGATGGCTTCGATGCGCTGGAGCGCGCCTGCGCCAGCCTGCGCGCCGAGGAGGGCGTGCTGCGCCTGAAGGCCCCCTCGACCCTGACCATGCGTTGGCTGCTGGCGCGGTTGAGCAAGTTCCGCATGCAGCACAGCGACAGCGAGGTGCAACTGACCAGCGCCTGGATGGACGTGGACCGGGTGGACTTCGTCCATGAGCCCTTCGATTGCGCCGTGCTGCTCAGCGCCGGGCATTTCCCGCCGGACTGGGAGGCCACGCTGCTGTTTCCCGAATGGCTGATTCCCGTTGGTGCGCCGGAGCTGATGGCGGACGGCCCGTGGGACGCCGAGCGCCTGGCCGGCGCCGAGCTGCTGCACCCCACGCCCGACCGCCGCGATTGGCGGCGCTGGCTGCAGCGCATGGGGCTGGGGGACAAGGTGTCGCTCAAGGGCGGGCAGGTGTTCGACACCCTGGAGCTGGGCATCGTCGCCGCCGTCCGCGGCTACGGCGTTTCCATCGGCGATCTGGTGATGGTCGCCGAAGATGCCAGCCAGGGGCGCCTGGCGCTGCCCTGGCCCAGTGCGGTCGCCAGCGGCGAAAGCTACTACCTGGTCTGGCCCCGCGCACGCCGCAACCAGGAGCGGCTGCGCCGCTTGCGCGACTTCCTGCAGGCCGAGGTGCAGGCCATGCAACTGCCACCGGTGGCGCTGCTCGACTGAGTCCGGCGACTCGCCCGGCCACCCGCGCCGCGCGCTGGACTGCCCGGCCGTCGCTGCTGGCAAAACCCCATGGCGCGGATGGATACGTCCTGCCGCCGTCGCGACGCTTTACGTCGCTGCCGTCGCAGAGCTGAAACAGCGCTTTGCTAGGGTCATGGCTGGACTAGTCCAGCGAAGACCGATGACGGCCTCGCCGATTCCAATAAAGCTCGCCAACCACCACTCGGGGAAACTCCATGAAGCCCATGCGCACCTTGCTTGCCGGCCTGTTCCTGGCCGGCCTCGCCAGCACCTCTTTCGCCGCGACCGAACTGAAACACTGGCCCGCCCCGGCCGCCAAGCAGCTCGATGCCCTGATTGCCGCCAACGCCAACAAGGGCGCCTTCGCGGTCTTCGACATGGACAACACCAGCTACCGCTACGACCTCGAGGAATCGCTGCTGCCCTTCCTCGAAATGAAAGGCGTGCTGACCCGCGAGAAGCTCGACCCCTCGCTCAAGCTGATCCCCTTCAAGGACGTCAACGGCCACAAGGAAAGCCTCAACAGCTACTACTACCGCCTCTGCGAAGTGGACGACCTGGTCTGCTATCCGTGGGTCGCCCAGGTGTTCTCCGGCTTCACCCTCAAGGAGCTCAAGGGCTACGTCGACGAGCTGATGGCCTACGGCAAGCCGGTGCCCAGCACCTACTACGAAGGCGACGTGGTCAAGACGATCGAGATCAACCCGCCCAAGGTCTTCACCGGCCAGACCGAGCTGTACAACAAGCTGATGGAGAACGGCATCGAGGTCTACGTGATGACCGCCGCCCACGAGGAACTGGTGCGCATGGTCGCCAGCGATCCCAAGTACGGCTACAACGTGAAGCCCGAGAACGTCATCGGCGTCACCACCCTGCTCAAGGACCGCCAGAGCGGCGCCCTGACCACCGCACGCAAGCAGATCGCCGAAGGCAAGTACGATCCCAAGGCCAACCAGGACTTGGAGATCACTCCCTACCTGTGGACCCCGGCGACCTGGATGGCCGGCAAGCAGGCGGCGATCCTCACCTACATCGACCAGTGGAAGAAACCGATCCTGGTGGGCGGCGACACGCCCAGCAGCGATGGCTACATGCTGTTCAACGGCACCGCCGAGAACGGCGTGCACCTGTGGATCAACCGCAAGGCCAAGTACATGGACCAGTTGAACGGCATGATCAAGAAGAATGCCGACGCCCAGGCCAAGCTCGGCCAGCCGGTCACTGCCGACAAGAACTGGGTGATCGTCACGCCGGAAGACATCCAGTAACGGCGCGTCCCCTGGAACGCAAACGCCCGGCAGAAATGGCCGGGCGTTTGCGTTCAGCGCGGGGTTACGCGATGACGTCGTGGTTCAGCGGCAGGGCCGCGTGAAGATCGCTGGCCGAGTGGAACAGCGATTGGGCGGCCGCGTCCGCCGCCTTGGCCTGCACGCTCACGGCATGGTCGCCGGCGAACTCGATGGCAGCCTGGCCGACCTGCAGCAGATCGGCCAGCTTCACGCCGGTCAGCGCCTGCGAACCCTGGGTCGCCACGTTCACATCGGACTTGCCGGTGAAGGACTGGCAGTCGGTGTTGAAGAAGCTGTCGACCAGCACGGCCGTGCTCTTGATCCCGTGCTGAACCAGCAGGCCGAGGTCGGTTTTGCCGGCGGCGCCTTCCTTGCCGGCCTCCAGTTGCGAGGAATTGATGAGATTGACCGCCGTGGCCAGCCCGTCCAGCACCTTCACGGCAACGTCCGCCTTGCCGAGGGCGCCGTTCGGAGTGGCGGCGAGAGCGGCATCGACGTGGGTGTGGGTCGTGGTGTCGCCGCTCTGCGTGGCGACATCCGTGGTGTTCTGGACAACCCCCGATTCCTTGCCGAGGTTGAACAGGGTGTTGTTGGTCACGTCGACGACCTTGATCAGGTCATTGAGTACCTTGACGCCCACGTCGACCTTGCCGGAAACGCCCGATGGGCTGGCATTGACCTGCGTGTTCACGCCGACGTCCACCGCCGAGCCGCTGGCGTCCTGGGTCTTCACCGCGACCGCCACCTGGGCCGTGCCCTTGGTGGCGTCGGTGTTCACGACGGTGCCAACCGAGACGCCGGTAGTCGGGGTCGCCAGGTTCAGATTGAAGTTCAGCTTGCCCAGCGCCGAGTTCGAGGCGCTGTTGCCGATGCCGAGAAAACTAAGCAGTCCCATGTTCATGCTCCTTGATGGCCAGTGCTGATCCGTTACGCCCTCGCAGCGCTTCGCAGGCTGCCGTGGGCGACTCATCAAGAAGCAAGGTAAAGCGCGAGACGGCGCCGGGACTGTCAGCTCGTGCAGCGTTACCGGGTGGACATTTCAGAACATTCGCGAGGGCGTTCTGGCCCTTCGTACTTGGCTGAAAGGCAATTCGCAGTTGTCCGATCCTGTTCGGGATTTTGCCCAAGGTTGGCCCAGGCAGGGCCCCGTGGGACGCCAATTCCGGGTGAATGACTCAAGTATTGTCCTGGGCCGCCGATAGCCTGGGCAGACCGGCGAACAACGCCGGCATTCCCCTCGAACCGAAGCAGGCCGCTCCTCGAACCCCGGGCGACGGCATGCCGTTGCGCGCAGAACCCGAAAAATGAACCAGCCCCGATCCCGCATCGCCCTGCAATTGGCGGTGGCCCTGGCCGTGCTCCTGATGCTGTTGATCAGCGGCAGCACGCTGTTTGCCCTGCGCTCGCTAGACAGCGCTACCCTGACCACCCGCGAAGAGCACCTGGCCAGCGAAGCGCGCCTGTTGGCGGACCAGCTGGAGACCTTCCACGGCACCCTGCGCGAGAGCACCCAACGCCTCGCCGGGCTGTTCGAGCAGCGCTTCGCCGCCGGCCTCACAGCGCGTCCCGAGGAGCGTGTGCCGGTCGCTGCGCTGCAGGCGCCGGCGCTGTACCTGGGGGACACCCGGCTGAACGGCGATTTCACCCTGGTCGACGAATTCCGCCAGCTCACCGCCGGCGTCGCCACCGTGTTCGTGCGCGATGGCGAGGATTTCGTGCGTATCACCACCTCGCTGACCAAGCAGGACGGCAGCCGCGCCATGGGCACCGTGCTCGACCATGGCAGCCCGGCCTATGCGCTGCTGATGCGCGGCGAAAGCTACGTCGGCCGCGCGCTGCTGTTCGGCCGCTACTACATGACCCAGTACACCCCGGTGCGTGACGGAAGCGGGCGGGTCATCGCCGTACTGTTCGTCGGCTTCGACTACACCGACGCGCAGAAGCGCCAGTTCGACAACCTCGGCCGTTTCCGCCTCGGCCAGGGCGGTTCGCTGGCGCTGCTGGACGAACAGCACCACTGGCTGGTGCCGCCGGCCGGCGCACGCGACCCCGAGCGAGCGGCCGAGAGCCTTGCCAGCCTGCTGGACAGCCCCGGTCGCGGACGTTTCTGGAGCGATGGCGACGACGACTTCTACAGCTTGGCGCAGCCCTTCGCCGGTGGCCCGTGGACCGTCCTGGCGAGCATGCCCAAGGACGAAGTCCGCGCGGTGACCTGGCGCGTCGGCGGCCAGCTGGCCATGGGCAGCCTGATCGCCATGCTGCTGGCGGTGGTCGCCACCACCTGGCTGCTGCGTCGCCGCCTGCGCCCGCTGGGCGACCTGGTGCGCCAGGCCCAGGCGCTGGGCGCTGGGCGCTGGGGACCTGGGCGCGCGCCTCACGGTGTCCAGCCACGATGAAATCGGCGACCTCGCACGCAGCTTCAACCAGATGGGCGAGGCGCTCTCCAGCATGGTCGCGCGGGTACGCGGCGCGGCGGAGGACGTGGGGCATTGCTCGCGCTCGCTGTCCGGGCTGTCCAGCGGCGCCTACGCCGGCATGGAGCAGCAGTCCGGCGAGATCAACAGCATGGCCGGCGCGGTGGAGGAGTTCAGCGCCACCTCGATGGACATCGCCGACAACATGCGCAGCACCGAGCGCATGGCCAGCGAGAACACCCGGCAGACCCACATCGGCCTGCAATCGATGGACGATGCCTCGGCATCGCTGGCGCAGATCGCCGGCGCGCTGCAGCAGACCGTGGAGCGGGTGAACCGGCTGGGCGCGCGCTCCCAGGAGATCGGCAGCATCGTCGGGGTGATCACCTCCATTGCCGAACAGACCAACCTGCTGGCGCTCAACGCCGCCATCGAGGCCGCCCGCGCCGGCGAGCAGGGGCGCGGCTTCGCGGTGGTGGCCGACGAGGTGCGCAGCCTGGCGGCGCGCACCCAGGCCGCGACCACGGAAATCTCCCAGATGATCGGCGCCATCCAGCAGGACACCGGCAGCGCCATCGAGACCATCGAACAGGGCAGCCAACTGATGCAGCACGGGCTGACGCTGAACGAGAAGGTTGCCGCCGCGCTGGCGCAAATCTCCCAGCAGAGCAGCGCCGCCGGCGAGCAGTTCGCCGCCATCACCACCGCGACGCAGGAGCAGAGCCGCACCGCGACCCTGCTCAGCAGCAACCTGCAGGGCATCGCCCAGGCCAACAGCGAACAGCGTCAGGTGGTGGCCGACCTGGCGCAGACCGTGCGCGAGCTGGACAGCCTGGCGGCCGGCCTGCGCGAGGAGGTCGGGCGGTTCCGTTGACCGCGCGCGTCAGTTCCTGAGCTGGCCCAGCCCGTACTCGAGGCTGGCGGCGGACAGCTCGCCCATCTGGCTGTGCTTCAGGCGCCCCTGGGCGTCGTAGAACAGTGTGGTGGGCATGCCGTAGGAGCCGGTGGCCTGGCCGAGGCGGTTGCCGCTGTCGAGCAGTACCGCCGCGTCGCTCAGGCCCTGGTCGCGCAGGAAACGCTGCACCGCCTCGGCGTTCTCGCCCTGGTTGACCAGCAGGAAGCGCACGTCGCCGTACTGCTTCTGCGCGGCCTCCAGTACCGGCATCTCGCGCCGGCACGGCGGGCACCAGGTGGCCCACAGGTTCACCACCATGGGGCGGCCGTCCAGCGCGCGCAGGTCCACGGCGGCGCCGCGCAGGTCCATTACCGTGAGCTCGGGAAGCTGCTGGCTGCGGTCCAGCGCCGAGGTCACCGCCTTGCCGCCGCCCCACAGGCACACGCCGACCAGGGCCGCAACGGCCAGCGGGCGGCGCAGTTCCGCCCTGCGCCAGGCCAGCAGCGTGCCGATCAGCGCAGCAGCGATCACTCCCGGCAGCGCGAGAAAGCCGCCATCGCGGATATCCACGATGCCCAGCGGCGTCGCCGTGTACTGCTCGACGTAGCGCGCGACGAAGGCCAGCCGCGCCGCCAGCAGGCCGCCAATGAGCATGGCGAACAAGGCGCCTTCGGGATTGGCGCCGCGCTTGCGCCCGGCCAGCCAGCCGGCCAGCAGGGCGCCGAAGAAGCCGAGATAGAGCAATACGTGGGTCAGGGGCAGGGCCAGCGGGCCGAGGGTGAGACTGGTCAAAGCGGATGCCTGGCAAAAGGAAACCACGGTACAGCAGGGCGTCGCCGTTCGGCAGCGCCGGGCTGTGGATAAATGTTTCGCCTCAGGCGGGCAGCGCCTCCGCGTGCTGCTCCTGCAGCTCGGCGGTGAGCCGCGTGGCGCAGGCGCCGACCTTGCGCACGGCCTCCTCGATCAGCACCAGGTCGCGGTTGGAGTAGTTCATGCGGATGCAGTTGCGGTACTTGCCCGAGGCGGAAAAGATGTTGCCCGCCGCCACCTGCACGTTGTCGCGGCGCAGTTCCTGGTTCAGCCGCACGCTGTCGAACTGCGGGTCGAACTCGACCCACAGCATGAAGCCGCCGCGCGGCCGGGTGACCCGTGCGCCCGCGGGGAAGTAGCGGCCGACCCATTCGGTCATCAGGTCGCGATGCCGCTGGTACTGCGCGCGCATGCGGCGGATGTGCGGCTCGTAGTGGCCGCCGCCGACGAACTCGGCCAGGGCCATCTGCGGCTGCGGCGCGCAGGTGCCGCTGGCGATGTACTTGAAGTGGAGGATGCGGTCCAGGTAGCGCCCGGGCACCACCCAGCCGGTGCGCAGGCCGGGCGCCACGGTCTTGGAGAACGAACTGGCCAGCAGCACGCGGTCGTCGCTGTCGAAGGACTTGATGCTGCGCGGGCGCGGGAAGGCATAGGCCAGCTCGCCGTAGACGTCGTCCTCGAGGATCGGCACGTCGTAGCGCGCCGCGAGTGTGAGCAGGGCGCGCTTGCGGGCGTCGGGCATGATGTAGCCCAGCGGGTTGTTGCAGTTGGGCGTGAGCAGGATGAGCTTTACCGGCCACTGTTCCATGGCCAGCTCCAGCGCTTCCAGGCTGATGCCGTTGCTGGGGTCGGTGGGGATTTCCAGCGCTTTGAGGCCATACGCCTTGAGCGCCTGCATGGCGCCGTGGAAGCTCGGTGAGTCGATGGCGATGATGTCGCCCGGCTCGCAGATGGCGCGCAGGGTGATCGCCAGCGCCTCCTGGCAGCCGGTGGTGATGACGATCTCGCTGGGCGGCACCTGGCAGCCGGAATCCAGCATCAGCCGGGCGATCTGTTCGCGCAGCGGCAGCGAACCCTGGATGCCCTCGTAGCCCAGGCTCTGCAGGTCGGTGCGGCGTGCGGCGTGCACCATCGCCCGCTGCAGCGGCTTGAGCGACGGGCTGGCGATATCCGGCGTGCCGCGCCCGAGCTGGACGAAATCGCCGCCCGGTGCCCGGCGCACCTGTTCCAGCACCTGGTCCCACTGCGACACGTCCACCGGCCGCTGCGCCGGGCGGGTCATGGCCGGCATCGGCGGCAGCTCGCGACGTTCGGGCACGAAGTAACCGGACTTCGGCCTCGGTTCCACCAGCCCGGAATCCTCCAGCACGCGGTAGGCCTGCTGCACGGTGCTGATGCTGACGCCGTGCTCCTCGCTCAGCGCGCGCACCGAGGGCAGACGGTCGCCGGGGCGGTACAGGCCCTGCTCGATGCGTTCGCCCAGGGTGGCGGCCAGTTGCGCATAGCGTTTCATGACAGATCTCCCGTGCCGGGTGGCTTCGGCTGGATGCAGTACAGATGGAGAAAAAATACGCCATTCAGACCGATTTTTCTCGCTTCTGTATGGAGAAAACTTCTCCAGGTTGAATCTGTAATGCTTTTCGCCGATCCGCCACGCTAGTCCCACGTCCGGAGAACCGACTGGAGGAGTGACGACATGAGCGGCCTGAGCGATGTGCGGCTGACCCTTTACCAACAGGAACTGCTGGAAATCCCCGGCGTGCGCGAAGCATCCCGCGGCTTGCAGGAGAGCCGCTGGCAGCAGTTCTGGCGCCGGGTGCGCACTCGCAAGCAGCTGCTGGAGCTCAGCGACGCGCAGCTGCGCGACATCGGCATCAGCCGCGAGCAGGCCAAGCTGGAAGCGATGCGGCCGTTCTGGCGCTGCTGATCGGTCAATGAATCTTCAGGGAGTGGCCATGAGCGAGACACGTGCGGCCGCGTTCGAACGGATCGCCGGCGAACTGGGCTACGACTTCAGCGGCGAGATGAAGATCGGCGGCAACTATGTGCCGTTTGTCATCGACGCCCATCAGGTTCATGTCAGCGGGCAGATTCCGCGGGTGGGCGACGAAGTCGTCGTCACCGGCCGGGCGGGCAGCGAGGTCTCGTTGGCCGAGGCCCAACTGGCGGCGAAGGTCTGTGTGCTGCGTGCGCTGGCGTTGCTACGCCAGGCGTTGGGCGACCTCGACCGTGTGCGCAAGGTGCTTCAGCTCAATGTGTTCGTGCAGTGTGCCGATCACTTCACTCAGCTGAGCGAGGTGGCCGATGGTGCTTCGGCGGTGCTGTACGAGGTGCTGGGCGCGGCCGGCGTGCACACCCGCACGTCGGTCGGCGTCTACCAGTTGCCGAAGGGCGCGACGGTCGAGCTGAACCTCCTGGCGGTTGCGATCGATCGCCCCGGCTAATGCCCCGCCCGGTATTGCAGCGCTTCGGCCAGATGCGGACGAGCAATGCTCTCCGCCTGCTGAAGGTCGGCCAGGGTGCGGGCGACCTTGAGAATCCGGTGCAGGGCGCGCAGTGACAGGTTCAGGCGCTCGCCGGCCTTCTCCAGCCAGGCCTGGTCTTCCGGGCTCAGTGCACAATATTGGTGCATTTTCTTCAGGGTGAGAAAGGCGTTGGCGCAGCCCTGGCGGGCGAGCTGGCGCTGCCGCGCGGCGGCGACCTGAACGGCCAGCTCGGCGCTGCTGGTACTCGGCCCGCTGGGCGCCAGGCTGGTACTTTCGCGGCTGACGGTGAGGTGCAGGTCGATGCGGTCCAGCAGCGGCCCGGACAGCTTGGCGCGGTAGCGCTGGACCTGTTCCGGCGAGCAGCGGCAACGGCCGCTGGGGTCGCCGAGGTAGCCGCAGGGGCAGGGGTTCATCGCCGCCACCAGCTGGAAGCGCGCGGGGAAGCGCACGCGACCGTTGGCGCGGGCGATGACGATTTCGCCCCCTTCCAGCGGCTCGCGCAGCACCTGGCCGTTAGTTACCCCAGGGGCATCCTGGAAATCCTAAATAATCATGTATTAATCTGATTTGTAAGACAATTTCAGATCAATGATATTTGGGGTTGTCATAAATTCTGAGTCCTAA
>NZ_JBLUQC010000022.1:0-79865 GCF_048068435.1 Pseudomonas sp. NY15437 | reverse complement strand
TTTTATAACCCCAAACGCCGGCACAGCAGCGCTATGCAGCTATCGCCAGTGGAGTTTGAGAAACGCTATTTCCAGAGCTTGGAAAGTGTCTAGGAAAGCCGGGGCGATTCATTGTTTGACAGGCGGGGAGAATAATTACCTTGCCCTGTGGGGATTGGCTGGTAGTGAATGTGATGGAAGTCAGCTATCTGCGAACACCCTGTCGTTATCCCATTTTCTAGGATGGCGGCGCCCAGCATTCCTGCAACCGTAGGCTTCAGCTGGAATGTTCCAGTGCCGGGGTTTTAACCGGGTGCCATTGTCGCTATGTGATGAACGATAAAACCTGATTGTAAAGAGAACTTCGGGAGCATGGTGGCGGAATAAAAGGTGGGATGTGCAGAGATAAGGACGAGTTTTTTCAGGAAACAGAGTCAGCTTATCTATCGTCGGGTGTCAGAATCTTCTTGCTATAGGGCTGAAGATGCCGGGTCGCTTAGGGTTACTTGTAGGAATTATTTAGTTGTTGTGTAGGAAATTCCTCTAATCGCAATTATTGAGGGTGGCCAATCTCGACAGAATAGAAGCGGCCTATATCTTACCGATGACGAAGGAAATCCATTTCGACGGGTCTGAGGAAGGAAGCTGATGAGCAAAGTTCTAATTGTCGATGATCACCCAGTCATACGCATGGCGATGCGTGTGCTGTTGGAAAAGGAAGGCCACGTCATCGTTGGTGAAACCGACAACGGTGTGGACGCGCTTTCGCTTGTCAAGGATTTGGTTCCTGACTTGGTCGTTCTGGATATTGGCATCCCCCGGCTCGATGGCCTGGAGGTGATCAGCCGTATTTCTGCCTTCGAGCTGCCGCTCAAGGTGCTGGTGTTGACCGGCCAGAGCGCCTCGCTGTTCGCCATGCGTTGCATGCAGGCTGGCGCCTCGGGCTTCGTCTGCAAGCAGGGTGGCCTGGCGGAACTGATCAGTGCGGTCAATGCGGTGGTTGCCGGTTACAACTATTTCCCCAGTACGGCCGTTCGACAGACCCGCCGCAATAACGGGCAGATGGATGACCAGGAGCTGATCCAGCGCCTGTCGGACCGTGAGATGGCGGTTCTCCAATACCTCGCCAACGGTTATTCGAACAAGGAAATCTCGGAGCAGATGTTCATCAGCAACAAGACGGTCAGCACCTACAAGACCCGTCTTCTGCTGAAGCTCAATGCGCATTCGCTGGTCGACCTGATCGAGTTCGCCAAGCGAAACGCGCTGGTTTGAGGTGTGTGATGTGCCGCTTCCGCTTCCTCGTTGGTGTATTGCTACTCATCTGTTGCGGATGGGGAATGGCGGAGCAGCGCGATTGGACCTCGATGAACCTGCTGGCTCGTTCGACGGACGGGCCGGTCAAGGTGCATCTGAACGATGCCGACTGGCAGTGGTTGCGTGACAAGCGTGTTCTGCGCCTCGGCGTGACCGCCCCGGACTACGCGCCATTCGACATCACGTCCAGCGGCACGGACCTCGAAGGCATTACGGCAGACTTCGCCGGCGTCATCGCCGACACGCTCAATATCCATGTGGAGGTGCGCCGCTACCCGGATCGGGATTCCGCCTTAGGGGCACTCGAGCGTGGCGACATCGACATGCTCAGTCGCTCAACCGGTTATGAGGCGACGCATCCGGATGTCGCCCTGTCACACCCGTATTTCGCCAATCAGCCGGTGGTCATCGGTCCGCAGGGCCTGCGTCTGGAAAGCGCCGAGCAGCTGGCGGGAAAGCGTATCGCGGTGGTGAGCGACTACTTCTCGGTGGATGAGCGGGACAAGTACCTGTCCGGGGCGACCATTCAAAGCTATCAGTCGGTGCGCCGCGCGCTTGAGGCTGTGGCCTTCGGCCAGGCAGATCTGTACGTCGGCGATGCGTTCAGCGCGCAGTACCTGATCAGTCAGGGATACCTGTCGAATCTCAAACCGCTCAACTTCGCGGGTTTCGATCGGGAGGGCTTCAGCTTTGCAGTAAAGGCGTCTGCCGCCGAGTTGCTGAACATCCTTGATCGCACCCTCGTCGCCATTCCGCCCCAGGCCCGGGCTACCATCCAGCGGCGTTGGAGTCCGGGTGGGGCCTTCTCGATTGCCAACCAGCGGCTGATTCTCACCCCCCGGGAGCAGCGTTGGCTTGAGCGTAATCCGCGTCCGGTAGTGGCCATCGACCAGGCACTGGCCCCGGTATCGTTCATCGATGCCCAGGGACAGTTCCGCGGTATTGCCGCCGACCTGCTGGATCTCATCCAGAGCCGCACCGGCCTCGAATTCGAGGTGCGCCCGCAGCCTAGTGTCACTGCCATGATGGACGAGGTCCGCGCCGGCAAGGCCGAGATCATCGCCGGGTTGACGCCGACCCCGGAGCGGGAGGAGTGGTTCGGTTTTACCCGTCCCTACATGACCGCTTCCTTCGTGGTCGTGGTTTCCGGGAAAAGCCACTGGTTACGTTCGCTGAGTGATCTGGACGGGCACCGGGTGGCAGTGCCCAAAGGCTCGTTCCTGGCGGACTTCCTGCGCGAGCACCATCCCCTGGTGAAGCTGGTGGAGGTCGAGAACAACGTCGATGACCTGGCGATGATCAGCGAGGGCAAGGTGGACGCGGGCATTCATTTCCTGTCGTCCGCCAACTACCTGATCTCGCATTACTACCCCGACCTGCGTGTGGCGCTTGGCCTGGATATGGAGCCGGGCCAGTTTTCCATGGCGGTCTCCCAATCGTCCCCGGAGCTGCTTGGCATCCTGAACAAGGCGATGCTGGCGATTTCCCCCGAGGACATGAGCAATATCGTCACGCGCTGGTCGGCCAGCGTGGAAAAGCCCGATAGCATCTGGGAAGGCTACCGCACCCAATTCATCCAGTTCGCCTGGGGCGCGGCAGTGCTGTTGCTCTTGCTGTTGCTGTGGAACTGGTGCCTGTGGCTAAAGGTTCGTCGCCGCCAGGACTCCGAGCGCGAGCTCAGCTACCGCCTCGAATTCAAGCGCGCGCTGATCGATGGGATTCCCCAGCCGGTGGCCGTGCGTGACCGGGATGGGCGACTGGTCACCTGCAATATCGGTTTCCTCAAGGAGACCGGCATGGCTAGCGAGACCGTGGTCGGGACTCAGGTGGGCGACAGCCCGTGGCTGGACCCGCAGGACGCCAAGGTGATCCAGCAGATCCATCAGCAGGCGATGGAACAGGATGGCAAGGTGGCCTCCGATCTGATCCTGCCGATTCGCGAGGATGTGCGTGAAATCCACTACTGGGCTACGCCCTATCATGGCCCGGGCGGCGAACTGTCCGGCGTGGTGACGGGCTGGATCGACGTCACCGAACGGGAGAGGCTGCATCACCAGCTCGAGACTGCCAAGGAGCAGGCCGAAGAGGCGAACCGAGCCAAGAGCACGTTCCTCGCCACCATGAGCCACGAGATCCGTACGCCGATGAATGCGGTCATCGGCATGCTGGAGCTGGCGCTGACCCGTGCGGACCAGGGGCACTGGGAGCGTGAGCCGGTCGAAGTGGCCTACGATTCGGCGCGTTCCTTGTTGACCCTGATCGGCGACATCCTCGATGTCGCCAAGATCGAGTCCGGCCGTTTGACCTTGATGCCCGAGCGTGCCCACCTGCGGGAGCTGGTGGAGTCGGTTGCCCGGGTGTTCGATGGGCTGGCCCGGCAGAAGGCGCTGGAGCTCAGGTTGGAAATAGAGGCCGAGGCCGCCTGCGATGTGCTGATCGATCCGTTGCGGTTCAAGCAGATCCTCTCGAACCTCGTGAGCAATGCCATCAAATTTACCGACATCGGACATGTGAAGATCCGCGTCTGCGGCGAGCGGGTCGCCGGCGAGCGCCTGGCTCTCGAGGTGAGGGTGCAGGACAGTGGCATCGGCATCTCCGAGGATGAACAGCGCCAGCTGTTCGAGCCCTTCAGTCAGGTCGCCCGCAGTGGCGACACCAGTCGTGGCGGTACCGGACTGGGGCTCACCATTTGCCGCAAGCTGGCGGAGATGATGGGGGGCACGGTGCGCATGGAAAGTTGCCCGGGCGAAGGCACCACGGTCACGGTGCGGCTGTTGCTCCAGACCCTGGAGAGTCTGCCGGAAGGCGATGCGGTACAGGCGTTGGTCGTGCCCAGGACGACTCATTCACTGAAGGTGTTGGTGGTCGACGATCACGTCGCCAACCGGATGCTGTTGTCGCAGCAACTGGAGCACCTGGGGCACCAGATCGAAGTGGCGGCCGATGGTGTGCAGGCGTTGCAGCTATGGCATCCGGACGATTTCGACCTGGTGATCACCGACTGCAACATGCCGGTGCTCAACGGCTATGACCTGGCCAAGCGGATTCGCGAGCTGGAGCAGGAAATGGAAGCCAAGCCCTGCGTGATCTACGGCTTCACGGCGAACGCCCAACCCGATGAGGTCGAGAATTGCCGGCGTGCCGGCATGGACGACTGCCTGTTCAAGCCCATCGGCCTGGACAACCTGCGTCTGCGGCTGGAGGCAGTGCCGAAGATCTCGACACCCGATACTCCGCCAGTGGCGGAGCAGCAGACCGAGGGCTTCGACCTGCGGTCCCTGAAGGAGATGACCGGTGGCAATCCCGGCCTGATCCGCCGGCTGCTGGAAGAGCTGTACAGCAGTAACCAGGTCGACATCGATCAGGTCCAGCCGCTATGGGCGGCCGGTGACTGGAAGCAATTGGGCGACCTGGCCCACCGCATGAAAGGTGCGGCGCGGCTGGTCAACGCCGACGCGCTCCAGGAGCTGTGCGGCAAGCTGGAAGGCGGCTGCAAGGACGGTCTGGACAGCCAGGAGGTGCTCAGCCGCGCATTGGCGGTGGAGAAAGCCATGGCTTCCCTTCAGGACGATCTCCTGCACCAGTTGCGCAAGCTCGCTGCCTAACCCCTGGAGCGCTTCAGCTCGGGCTGGAGCGCCCCGTCATCTCGCGAGCCATTTCGGTCGCGTAGCTGTCGGTCATGCCCGCGATGAAGTCGATGACGCGCAGGAAGGCGCGGTATAGCGTCCAGTCGGGATCCGGCGCATTGTTACCGAGCAGATCGAGAATCCGCTGGTTCTTGAACGATGGGGTGCTCTGGCGGTACTGCTCCAGCGCGGCGCCGCAGAAGGAGTTCAGCAGGATTTCCAGGGTGGTGTAGGCGCCGATTTCGTGCAGCGTCTTGCGCTTGTCCTGGAATATTTTCTCCCGGGCCATGCCCTTCGCGCGCTGTACGCAGCGCTTGGCTGGGCCATGCATGTGCTCCACCAGATCGCCTTGCAGGGTGCCGGCGAGCAGGGCCGATTCCTGTTCGACAAAGGCGCGCGCGGCGGCGTTGGTCAGGTGTTCGATGGCCTTGCCGCGCAGGATGGCGAGCTTGCGCCGGCGCGAATCCTTCGGGCCGAGCTGACGGTAGGTTTCCGGCAGATCGTCCCCCACCAGGTCGAGCAGTAGCGATTCGACCTCGGCGTAGTCGAGCAGCTCCATTTCCAGGCCGTCTTCCAGGTCGATCAGGCCGTAGCAGATGTCGTCGGCAGCCTCCATCAGGTAGACCAGTGGGTGACGTGCCCAGCGTTCGTTCTCCAACTGCGGCATGCCCAGCTTGTGGGTGATCTGCTCCAGTAGCGGCAACTCGCTGCGGTAGCAGCCGAACTTGTGTTTCTTGTAGCCCAGGGAGTCGGCATGGCGCGCCGTCCAGGGGTACTTCAGGTAGGTGCCGAGGGTGGCGTAGGTCAGACGGGTGCCCCCGTCGAACTGGTGGTATTCCAGTTGAGTGAGGACGCGAAAACCCTGGGCGTTGCCTTCGAAGTGCAGGAAATCGGAGCGTTCCTCTTCGCTCATGCCGTCCAGCCAGCCGCGCCCGGCTGCCTGCTGGAACCAGTGGCGGATGGCGTCTTCGCCGGAGTGGCCGAACGGCGGGTTGCCGATGTCATGAGCAAGGCACGCGGACTGCACGATCACGCCCATGTCGGCCGGGTCGCACCATTCCGGCAGGCGGTCGCGGATGATTTCGCCCACCCGCATGCCCAGCGAACGGCCGACGCAGCCGACTTCCAGCGAATGGGTCAGGCGGGTGTGGATGTGATCGTTGCTCGACACGGGATGCACCTGGGTCTTGCGCCCCAGGCGACGAAACGCGCCGGAAAAGATGATGCGATCGTGATCCTTGTGGAAGGCGCTGCGGCCAAGCTCGGCGCTGCTGTGCACGGGTTTGCCGAGACGTTCCCGGGGGAGCAGGGTGTGCCAATCCATTCTTCGTTCCGCAATCGAGAGAGTTACCGGCAACGCTAGCCGTTCGCGCCGGCAATCTCAATCGCGCGCTAGAGGCCCTCGGCGTCGATATCGATGAGCAGGAGCCGTCGCCCCTGGTCGATGAACTGGCCGGCGGTCATGCAGTACTGGTTGGTGGTGGCGTCGCGGTAGGTATTGGAGAGGGTCAGGCGGCGCTCCTCCCAGCCTTCGGCGAGCAGCTGGTAGAAGTACGGGCGCCAGGACCAGTTGTGCCCCAGGTAGCGGCGGTTTTCTTTCCAGAACAGGCCGTTCCACTCCAGGTTCGGCGATGTCTGGGTGCCGTGACGGTCGCACTGGTAGATGCGCAGCAATCGGCTGAAGGATTCCGGCGCCGGCGGCAGGCTGCTGAGCATCGCGCCGCCCTCCGCCCAGGGGCGCAGCATGTTCATCAGCTCGGCCAGTTGCTGGCGCAACTGGATGAGGTTGGAGCGCTCCCGCAGCTTGCGCTTGACGTAGTGATCACGGCGCTGGCCGAAGGCGTCGCGGAAGGCGTCACTGGCGGGGAAGTCCAGCGCCGGCTTGGCGAACAGGTAGCCCTGCACGTAGCGCGCGCCGCACTCCAGGGCGAAGTCCATTTCCTCTTCGGTTTCCACACCCTCGGCGATGATCCAGCAACCGGTCTTCTCGGCCATCTGCGCGAGGGCTTTCACCACCTCGCCGCTGGGGCCGCCCCGAGCGGCCTCCTGGAATAGACGCATGTCCAGCTTGAGGATGTCCGGCTGCAGCGCCAGGACCCGGTCCAGTTGCGAATAGCCGGCGCCGAAATCGTCGATGGCGATGCGGGCACCAGCGTCACGATAGCGTGCGACCACCTCCGGCAGGCGCTGATGGGCCCCGCCCAGTTCGGTGATCTCGAATACCACCCGTTCCGGCGGTACGCCTTGCTGCTGGAGTTGCTTGAGGCTGGGGAGCGGTTGGTTCGGGCGCAGGCGGCTGATCCAGCGCGGCGATATGTTCAGGCTGAGGAACCAGTCCTTGGGCGCCTCGTGGATACGCGCGAGGGCAGCGTCGCGGATCTGCCTGTCGAGGCGGCGAAGTTCGGCGAGCCCGACTCGCGGGTTGAAGAACAGCGGGCCGACCGATTGCAGGTCACCGTTGTCCTGGCGCAACCGCCCCAGTGCCTCGACCCCTGCGATCAGGCCGGTCGCGGTGTCGATGAAGGGCTGGAAGCAGGCGATGGGTTGCCCGTCGATCAAGGGACACATCCTTAGTGGCGTGACAGGAGGCGCCGAAGCGCTGTGTCCTGTCGCGTCGCAAGAATGTGGCCAGTCTGGGCGTCAGAGATGCGTCGAAGGGGCTGGTGGGTCCTGGTGCTCGGGCTTCTTGCGCATCTGCAGGATGATCGGCGCCAGCGCGATCCCTAGGCGCAGCAGGCGAATCCAGCGGCGCTTGCGGCCCAGCAGCAGCGCCAGGGCGGCGGCGCCGCCGGCGCCCCACAGCGGCGTACTGCTGCTGAAGCTGCCGCGAACGTTCTGGCCGAGACTGCGGGCTTGCCGCAACGGATGCAGGAGTAATTCGCCCTCCTGGCGAATCTGCTGGCGTTGCATCTCCAGGCGCAGGCGCACGATGGCCTTGCGCAGTTCGGCGCGGGTCAGATTGCGGGCGTCAGGCATTTCACTCATGGCAACAGTCGCTCCCGGTCGCGGGCCAGTTCTTCCAGCGTGGCGCTGAATGGCGAGCTTTCGTCGCTGACCAGCAGGTGCAGTCGCCAGGCGCAGACCAGGCTGCCGCACACGTAAAAGAGGCACAGCCCGATAGCGGCCTGCACGCGGTAGCTGTCCCAGAACAGGATCAATACCAGTACCGACAGCGCCACCAGCAGAAGCAGGGCGAACACCAGGGCCAAGCCGGCCATGAGCAGCATCTGCACACCGCGGGTCTTCTGCTCCTGCAACTCGATGCCGAGCAGTTCGACGTGCCCATGCAGCAGGCCGAGGATCGCGGCGCCGAAGCGCCGCGGGGAAGGGGAGTTGGCCGAGGTCTTCGGCCCGGCATCCATGGCGTCGCTCATGAATCAGCGCCGGCTGACCAGCAGGCCAAGGAGGAAGCCGACGCCGGCGGCAATGCCAACGGCCTGCCACGGGTGATCGCCCACGTAGTCTTCGGTGGCATCCACGGCGGCTTTGCCCTGGTCGCGCACGGAATCCTTGGTGGAGTAGATGGCGTCGCGGGCGCGCTTGAGGCTTTCGTGGATCTGCTCGCGCATCTGGTCGGCTTCAGCGCCGGCCAGCTCGGCGGAGCTTTGCAGGAGTTTCTCGGTGTCGCTGACGAGGGCCTGGAATTCGGCCAGGAGTTCATCCTTGGCGGCGTTCACTGCGGTCTTGCGAGGCATGTGATGCTCCTTGTGCGGGTTGAGGTTCCTAGATTTCGAGCCCCGGGGTGGCTGGAAAGTTTCTCATAAATTCGCGGCGCAGCCGCTTTGCCGTGCGAGTGAAAGCCTAGTCGTTGATTGTTTCGCCGGTGGTATGCCGCTTGCATTTCCCTGGTGCGAATGGAGAGCGGAGCGCCCCATGGCGGGGCGTTTCCGGTGCTGCCAAAGCCCGGAAACCGACGCTCAAACCACTTAAAAACATAAGGAAGTACAAGAAATTGCGACGCCGGTCGGATGGCTCGTGGGCCAATCTGGATCAGCGCTCGGCGCCTGCCTGGTGCGCCACTGCTTCAGTGTGGTGCGTCGAGGGGTGTCGCGAGCCGTTTTGGTGCTTTCCCCTTGACCTCCGGGGCTGCCTGTAGCGATGGAAAACCTCAATAGTGCCGTAGAGACGCTGGTCCACGGCTCCAACACGCTGTTCCTCCTGATCGGCGCGGTCATGGTCCTGGCCATGCACGCGGGCTTTGCATTCCTGGAAGTGGGGACGGTGCGCCTGAAAAACCAGGTGAATGCCCTGTCGAAGATTCTGTCGGACTTCGCCATTTCGACCCTGGCCTACTTCTTCATCGGCTACTGGATCGCCTACGGCGTCACTTTCCTGCAGCCGGCGGCGACCCTGGCGCATGAAAACGGCTACGCGCTGGTGAAGTTCTTCTTCCTGTTGACCTTCGCCGCGGCGATTCCCGCGATCATTTCCGGCGGCATCGCCGAGCGTGCGAAGTTCGGCCCGCAGTTGTGCGCCACGGCGTTGATCGTGGCCTTCGTCTATCCCTTCTTCGAGGGGCTGATCTGGAACGGCAACTTCGGCTTGCAGAGTTGGCTGAAAGCCGAGTTCGGCGCGTCCTTCCATGATTTCGCCGGCTCGGTGGTGGTGCACGCCTTTGGCGGTTGGCTGGCGCTGGCGGCGGTCGTCCTGCTCGGGCAGCGCAATGGCCGTTATCGCGAGGGCAGGCTGGTGGCTTTCGCCCCGTCGAACATTCCGTTCCTCGCGGCGGGTTCGTGGATCCTCATCGTCGGCTGGTTCGGCTTCAACGTGATGAGCGCGCAGTCCCTGGCCGGCGCCAGCGGGCTGGTGGCGGTGAACTCGCTGCTGGCGATGGTCGGCGGCACCGTGGCTTCGTTGCTGGTGGGGCGCAATGACCCGGGCTTCCTGCATAACGGCCCGTTGGCTGGGCTGGTGGCGGTCTGCGCGGGTTCCGACCTGATGCATCCGATCGGCGCGCTGGCTACCGGCATGGTGGCCGGTGCGCTGTTCGTCTGGGCCTTCACCGCTACCCAGGTGCGCTGGAAGATCGACGATGTGCTCGGCGTCTGGCCGCTGCACGGCCTGTGCGGCGCCTGGGGCGGCATCGCTTGTGGCATCTTCGGCCAGCAGGCGCTGGGCGGCCTGGGCGGGGTCAGCCTGGCCAGTCAGGCGATCGGCACGCTGCTGGGTGTGGTAGTGGCCTTCGCTGGCGGCCTGGTGGTGTACGGCCTGGTGAAGTCCGCGGTGGGTATCCGCCTGACGAAGGAAGAGGAGTACTACGGCGCGGACCTGTCGATCCACAAGATCGGGGCGCTCAGCCAGGACTAGGACGCAAGGCCGTAGGAGCGAGCGTGCTCGCGAACAGTCCCACGGGCAGCAACGGCATCAGGCGGTTCGCGAGCAAGCTCGCTCCTACGCAGAGCAAAAAAAAGCCCGGCAGATGCCGGGCTTTTTCGTTTCGCTGCCGGGGTTACCAGAGCGGCATGGTGTAGCTGACGATCAGACGGTTCTCGTCATAGTCGTTGGTGTAGTTGGTGCGCATGGTCGCGTTACGCCACTTCACGCCCAGGTTCTTCAGCGGGCCGTCCTGAAAGACGTAGGCGATGTCGGTGTCGCGTTCCCATTCCTTGCCTTCGCCATCGGTGGTGATCAGGTCGATGTTGTCGCCCTTCACGTAGCGGGTCATGAAGGTCAGGCCGGGAATGCCGAGGCCGGCGAAGTTGTAGTCGTAGCGCGCCTGCCAGGATTTTTCGTCCTTGTTGGCGAAGTCGCCGATCTGGATGTAGTTCACCAGGTAGGGGTCGGTACCGTTGATGTAGGCGAAGCCGGTGTCGCCGCTCATCTTCTGGTAGCCGACGCCGAAGGCGTGGTAGCCCAGGGCATAGGTGAACATGGCGTTCAGCGCCTTGTTGTCGATGTTGCTGCCGCCGTCGTCATCGGACTTGGCCCAGCGGATGTCGGATTTCAGCGATTGCTTGTCGGCGATCGGCAGCACGTGGATCAGGCCCAGGTAGTGCTGCTTGTAGATGTCTTCCAGGCCGCCGTAGTGGTAGCTGGTGCTCAGGCTGTCGGTCCACTTGTAGGTGAGGCCGCCGAACAGGAACTTGTTGGAAGTCAGGCTATCGCCGAGCTTGATGTTGCGCTTGCCGCCGCCGGTGATGGTCATGTCCTCGTAGTCCGAGGAGTCGCGCTGGTTCACCTGGTAGAGGCGGCCGCCGTCCACCGTCAGGCCATCGAGCTCGGCAGAGTTCAGGGCGAAGCCGCTGAAGGTCTGCGGCATCAGGCGGGTGTCGTTGAACTGCACCACCGGCATTTTCGGCATCAGGGTGCCGCCCTTGAGGGTGGTCTTGGACGCACGCAGCTTGGCGGTGACGCCCAGGTCGCCGTAGCTGTCCTCGGCGCGCTTGTCGCTGGAAGAGCGTTGCAGCAGGCCGGTGCCGCTGCGGTCAGGCGAGGAATCGAGCTTCAGGCCCAGGGTGCCCAGGGCGTCGACGCCGACACCGATGGTGCCGTCGGTGTAGCCCGATTCGTACTTGAGAATGAAGCCCTGGGCCCATTCCTCGGCCTTGTTCTGGGCAGGGGCAGGACTGTCCTGGCGGAAGTCGCGGTTGAAATAGAAGTTGCGCAGTTCGACGCTGGCCTTGCTGTCCTTGATGAAGTCGGCGTGGGCCAGTGTGGGAAGGATAAAGCTGGTACCCAGCGTGGACAAAGCCACGGCACGGGCGATCGGGGTCTTGCTCATTGTTATTGTCTCCTCGAGCGCTTGGGGCAGTTCGGTAATGCCGGTTGGATCAGGCCGGCATGTCGATCTGTTACAGCCTATCTACTAAATCATTACCGAATGTTGACGACTCTTAGACCTTAGTCGCTGATTAGTAAGCTGGCTAATGAAGCGCTGAGTGGCGACTGGCGTGGCTCCTACTGGATCCAGCGCGGGTAGTAGCCGAGTTTGTCCTGCACCTGGGCGTCGTGGGCGGGGATGACCGTGAGGTTCGGGTAGGCACGCATCAACTCGTGCACGCGGGCCACTTCGGCGAGGGTCTGCTCGCGGTTGTTGTCCACCATGTTGCGGCTGATCCAGAACTTCTCGTGCGGCCCGGTGAAGCCGGACAGGCGCCAGGTGGTGTCGCCACTGAAGAAGAACCGCCGCCCGTCATTCAGGGTGATGAACAGGCCCACCGCCCCGGGCGTATGGCCGGCCATGGGCACCAGTACCAGGCTGCCGTCGCCGAACAGGTCGAGACTGCGGTCGTAACTGAGGAAGGGACCGGAGTCGAACTGGAAGGGCACCCACTTCACCGGATGGCGGAACTGGCTGGGAAAGACCGCCGGCGGTTGGGCGATATGGGCGTAGTTGATTTCGTCATAGGTCGCCCAGACCGGAGCGTCGGGAAAGTCCGACAGGGCCGAGGCGTGGTCCCAGTGAGCGTGGGAAAGGATGATGCGATCGATGGAGATGCCGCTGCCCTGCAACTGGTCGCGGGCGGGTTTCAGGCCGTCGTAGCGGAACAGTGGCTTGTCCCACCAGGGCATGTCCTGCTTGAACTGCGCATCCGCCTGGCTGCCCAGCCCGGTGTCGAACAGGAAGGTGGCGGCATGGTGCTGGACCAGCACGGCGGTGTGGTTCATCGGGACCTTCTGGGTCCAGTCGCCGCCCGCCACGGTAAACGCATCCAGAGTGGTGATGCCGGAGGTGCGGATCAGCGAAAAACGCAAGTCGGCAGCGTGGACGGTAAGGCCGGTGACGGCGAACAGCCCGGCCAGCAGAAGAGATAGCAGGCGCATCGAAATTTCCTTTTCGTGGAGCGGATGAAGGCGCCGTCGCGGGGGCGGCGGCGCGGATAACGCGAATCAGAAGGCAGGTTGCGCGATATAGCCGGGCAGGGCGCGTATGCGGCCCAGCCAATCCTGCACGTAGGGATAGCCCGAGGGCTCCAGGCCGCCTTCGCTGGCAAGGGCTACGTAGGGGTAGACGGCGATGTCGGCGATGCTCGGCTCGTCCGTTTGCGCCAGCCAGCGATGGTCGGCCAGCGTGGCGTCGAGCAGTTCCAGCGCGTGCCGACCCTTGGCCTGGGCGGCGGGCAAGTCGCCGGGGCGCTTGAACAACTGGATCACCCGCGCCTGCGCCAGGCCATGTTGCACCTCGTTGGCCGAGAAGCTCAGCCAGTTGGCGATGCATCCCTGGGTGACCGCGTCCTGGGGGTTCCAGTGCGGCTCGGCGTAACGACGAGCAAGGTAGACCAGGATGGCGTGGGAATCGCCCAGGCGCAGCTCGCCATCCTCGAGCGCCGGCACCTGGCCGCGCGGGTTGATGGCGAGGAAGGCCGGACGCTTGTGCGCGCCGCCCATCAGGTCGACGGGAACCAGCTCGGCCTTCTGGCCGATGAGCCCGAGGAACAGACGAACCTTGTAGCAATTGCCGGAAAGCGCGACGTCGTAGAGTTTCATGGCGAAGCCCTGTGCGTTGTAGTGGGGACGACGGCGTAGATAATAGACAGACAGGTCTGTATAGTTCAAGCGAAATGCGTGTCCCCTTGCGCAGTCGCGCTGCGCTTCCGGCAACGGGTGCGCTCCCCATGGGGGCCGAGCCTCGCGCATAATGTCCGGTCAGGAGGTAATGCCATGGCATCCAGCAAACGCGAGCTGCTGCTCACCACCGCCCAGGATCTGTTCTACCGCGAGGGCTACCACGCCACCGGCATCGACCGCATCCTCGCCGAATCGGGCGTGGCGAAGATGACGCTGTACAAGCACTTCAAATCCAAGGACGAGCTGATCATGGCCGCGCTGGAAGAGCGCCACGTCCGCATGGTCGAGCGCGTGAGCGTGGCCGAGCGCATCCTTGCGCCGCGCGAGGCGATCCTGGCGATCTTCGACGGTCTGCAGGAGGTGCTCGACAGCCCGGACTTCTGCGGCTGCGCCTTCATCCATGCCGCCGGCGAGTTCCATGACCGCGAACACCCCATTCACCAGCAGGCGGCCGAGCACAAGGCCTTTCTGGGCCGCTTCTTTGCCGCGCAGCTGGCGCGCCTGGGTGTCGCCGAGCCCGACGCCCTGGCCCGCCAGCTGCAGTACCTGCTTGAAGGCGTGCTGGTGATGGCGCATATGCAAGGCCCGGCGCAGCAGGGACGGGAAGCCCGCGCCATGGCCGACACACTGCTCAAGCACGCGGGAGTCTGAGTCCATGCCGCCATCCCTGGAACCCACCCTGCCGCCGGAATGCCAGTTGTTCGGCACGCTCGGCTGCCACCTGTGCGAGGTGGCGGAAGCGGTGCTGATGCCCTTCGTCGAACACGGCGTGCTGGTCGAGCTGGTGGACATCGCCGACCGCGAGGAATGGGTCGAGCGCTATGGCCTGACCATCCCCGTCCTGCGCCGCTGCGACTCCGGCGCCGAACTCAACTGGCCGTTCGACGCGCAACAGGTCGCCACCTTCCTCAGTCGCTGATTCCGTCGGCGGCTTTCCCACTCCTCAATCAACCGACGCGAGGCGCTGTGCAATGAAGATCGGATTTCTCGGGCTGGGCGGCATGGGCGTCGCCATGGCGACCAACCTCATCAAGGCCGGCCACCAGATGGTCGTCTGGAACCGTTCGCCCCGGGCCGCCGAGCCGCTGGTGGAGCTGGGCGCCATCGCCGCCGCCAGCCCCGCCCAGGCGTTCGACGTGGAGCTGGTGATTTCCATGCTGGCCGACGACGACTCCACCCGCGCCGTGCTGCTGGACAGCGGCGCCCTGGCCTCGGCCAAGCCCGGCCTGGTGCACCTGAGCATGGCCACGCTGTCCACCGCCTTCGTCGGCGAGCTGATCGAGTTGCACCGCGAGCAGGGCGTCGAGTTGGTCGCCGCGCCGGTATTCGGTCGCACCGATGTGGCCGCCGCCGGCAAGTTGAACATCCTGGTGGCCGGCCCCGAGGCTGCCATCGCCAAGGCGCAGCCGGTGCTCGATGTGCTGGGGCAGAAGACCTGGCCGCTGGGTGACGACCCGCTGCGCGCCGTCGCCGTGAAAATTGCCGGCAACTTCATGATCGCCAGCGCCATCGAGGCGATGGGGGAGAGCGCGGCGTTGGTGAAGACCTACGGCGTCGCGCCGGGCGAGTTCATGGAGATCATGGGCAACACCCTGTTCAACGCACCGGTGTACCGCAACTACGGGGCGCAGATCGCCGAGCAGCGCTTCGATCCGGCCGGCTTCCGCCTGGTGCTGGGGCTCAAGGACGTTGGCCTGGCGTTGTCGGCCGGGCATGAACAGCGGGTGCCGCTGCCCTTGGCCAGCCTCCTGCGTGACAACCTGCTGGAAGCCATCGCCCACGGCGACGGCGAGCTGGACTGGAGCGCCCTGTCCCAGGTGGCATTGCGCAAGTCCGGGCAGCTCTGAATCGCCCATGAAAAAGCCCGTCCAGCTGGACGGGCTTTTTTGTGCCCGGGCATTCCTCGTGGAGGAAAAATCGCAGGCAATAAAAAACCCGCCGTTAGGCGGGTTTTTCGGGATTTGGTCGGAGCGACTGGATTCGAACCAGCGACCTTCTCGTCCCGAACGAGACGCGCTACCAAGCTGCGCTACGCTCCGTTTGATGGCGCGCATTCTACCGAAAAACTTTTGATGCACAAGGGGTTAGCGAAAAATATTTGAAAAAAGTTTTCGCCCCCCGTTAAAACGCGAACGCCCCGCAGACCGATCAAGGCCTGCGGGGCGTTTTCACCACCGGGCGAATCAGAGGTCCTTGACGGTCCGTACCTGATCCTTGTTCACGCGGGCGGTTTTGCCATCCAGCTGTTCGAACTCATAGAAGCCGGATTCTTCGTCGTACTTGGGTTTGTCGACGGATTGAATCTCGCGACCATCGTTCAGGGTGATGACGGACGGAGTGGAGCAACCAGCGAGCACGCCAAAGCCCAGGGCGAGCAGGAAGGCGGGAAGCATCCGTTTATTCATGGGTGAATCTCCTGATGAGCGAACAAAAAAGTACGAAAAGTCTGACCGAGGGCGTTGCCGCATAGTTCCCGGAAAATTTTCGAATGCGTCGCTATCAGGCGCGATAGAGCAGCTCTGGCGTATTCAGATTGGCCAGGCGTGGGTCGTCGGCCGGGCAATCCACCGCCTGCAGGCCCAGGTTGGCGAACACGTGGCGCGGGCTGCGGTCGCCCTGGCGCCAGGCCTGCTCTACCGGTGCGCGCATCGCCACGGGGATGACGCTGAACAGCGGCTCCCATTGCGCTCCGGAACGGAGCATGTGCACCACCTCGGGCGCGGCGGCGGAGGCGTGCAGCAGGCGTTCCAGCAGCTCGGCATCCACCAGCGGTGCATCGCAGGGCAGCACCAGCAGGTGGGCATGGCGAGCGGCCGCAAGGCCTGCGCGGATCCCGGCCAGCGGGCCGGGGAAGTGCGCGCTGTCATCCTGCACCAGGCGGTCGGCGAAGCCGGCATAGACCTCCGCGTTGCGGTTGCAGGAGATGATCAGGTCGTCGCTGAAGGGGCGGGCGAGGGCGGCGGCATAACTCACCAGCGGGCGGCCGCGCCATTGCAGCAGCCCCTTGTCCTGGCCGCCCATGCGCTGGCCACGTCCTCCGGCGAGAATCAGGACGGAGCAGGGCGGCAGCGAGGCGTGTGGCATGGCAGGGTCTCCGGGGCGGGCCTGTGATATAACACCGCGCATTCCAACCTCACAAGCAAGGGCCCTCATCATGAGCCACAAGGCCGAGCAGCCATTCGTCCCGCTGAACATCGCCGTCCTCACCGTCAGCGATACCCGCACCCTGGAAACCGACACCTCCGGCCAGCTGTTCGTCGACCGCCTGAAGGCCGCCGGCCACAACCTGGCTGCCCGCGTCCTGCTCAAGGATGACCTCTACCGCATCCGCGCCCAGGTCGCGACCTGGATTGCCGAGGACGAGGTGCAGGTCGTGCTGATCACCGGCGGCACCGGCTTCACCGGCCGCGACAGCACCCCGGAGGCCGTCACCTGCCTGCTGGACAAGGTGGTGGATGGCTTCGGCGAGCTGTTCCGGCAGATTTCCGTGGCCGATATCGGCACCTCCACCGTGCAGTCCCGCGCGCTGGCGGGCCTCGCCAATGGCACTCTGGTCTGCTGCCTGCCGGGCTCCACCAACGCCTGCCGCACTGCCTGGGACGGCATCCTCGGCGAGCAGCTGAACGCCAACCACCGCCCGTGCAATTTCGTGCCGCACCTGAAAAAGGCGGCGCCCTGCGAGAGCCGCGGATGAGCAGCTGCGACAAGCCGGGGCTGCTGCCGGTCGAGGACGCCCTCGCGCGCCTGCTGACCCTGGCGGAACAGTCGCCGATCTTGGAGAGCGAAACCCTGCCGCTTGCCGATGCGGATGGCCGCGTCTTGGCCGAACCGCTAGTGGCCGGGCTGGACCTGCCACCCTGGCCGAACAGCGCCATGGACGGCTACGCGCTGCGCCAGGCCGACTGGCGCGGCGAGGCGTTGCCGGTCAGCCAGAAGATCTTCGCCGGCCAGGCGGGCGAGCCGCTGCAGCCGGGCACCTGCGTGCGCATCTTCACCGGCGCGCCGGTACCCGAGGGCGCCGATTGCGTGGAGATGCAGGAAAATGTCGAGGTGCTGGGGGACGGCCGCGTGCGCTTCCTCGAAGCGCTCAAGGTCGGCCAGCACATCCGCCCGCAAGGCCAGGAAACCCGCCAGGGTGACTGCGTGCTGCCGGCCGGTACTCGCCTGGGGCCGATCGAGATCGGTCTGGCCGCCTCGCTGGGGCATGCCGAACTGAGCGTGCGCCGCCGTCCGCGCGTGGCGCTGCTGTCCACCGGCGATGAACTGGTCGCACCGGGCCTGCCGCTGGCGCTCGGGCAGATCTACAACAGCAACCGCCATCTGCTGCGTACCTGGCTGCAGCGCTTCGGTTGCGAGGTGGTGGACGCCGGCATCCTCCCGGATGACCTCGAGCGCACCCGCGTTGCCCTGGCCGGTGTGTCGAACGTAGACCTCATCCTTTCTACTGGTGGCGTGTCCGTCGGCGAGGCGGACTTTCTCGGCGCGGCCCTGCGCGAATCGGGCGAACTGGCGTTGTGGAAACTGGCGATCAAACCGGGCAAGCCGCTGACGGTCGGGCACTACCAGCAGGTGCCGGTGATCGGCTTGCCGGGTAATCCGGCCTCCACCCTGGTGACCTTCGCCCTGCTGGCGCGGCCCTACCTGATGCGCCGCCTCGGCATGCAGAAGGTCGAGCCCCTGCGAGTGCAGGTGCCGGCCGGGTTCCACTGGACCAAGCCGGGCAACCGCCGCGAGTACCTGCGCGCGCGCCTGGAGAATGGCCGCGTGGTGCCCTATGCCAACCAGAGTTCCGGTGTGCTGCGCAGCGCCGCCTGGGCCGAAGGGCTGGCCGAGGTGCGCGAAGGGACGACGCTGGTCGAGGGGGATTGGCTGAGCTTCATTCCGTTCAGCGAACTCCTCGACTAAAGCCGCTTTACGCAGGAGCGGGGGACGCCCAATCCCTGTTCGCGAACATCCCGTGCTCACTGCTGCGGTGTGGGGCGGTTCGCGAGCAAGCTCGCTCCTCCAGAGAGGGCACGGCGTTCGCGGATTGGTAGGAGCAACTGTCTTCCTTCTGGCAAGTTTGTACCGACGTTTCCCCCTCACCCCAGCCCTCTCCCGGAGGGAGAGGGAGCAGGTTGTGCCGGCTGACGCTGTAATTTCATCCTGCACCGAGCGGTCCCCTCTCCCTCGGGGAGAGGGTTAGGGTGAGGGCAGGCCCGAGCGCTGGGATATCACTGTAGGAGCGGATTCATCCGCGATCCGGCCGACAGGCCGGCCTCGGACGGAATCCGCCCCTGCATAGGACCAACGCGCGTGCCGCTCCATGAAAAACGCCGGTCTCAGACCGGTGTTTTGTTTTTGTAAGTTTTTGATTTTTAAAGTTGTTTATTTAAATTTATGATTTTACCCATACTTTGACCCACACCTTGGCGTGTGCAACGATTAACGATTCTTGCCCTCAAATTCATGTCGGCGTACGAGGCTGCCGTGAGCGGCTGGTCAGTCGTTCGCTCTATCAAAAGTATCGCCGAGAAGCACATTCAAGACTGCAGTAATACTGCTCCCGCTCAAAGCCCTGAGCATCTCAGGCTGCCGCTTCTTGCTTTCCCGCTTCTGAGCATCCGTTAGTTCTTTGATCGAGAGTCCCGCGCCTTCCATCACCACGGTGCAGTCGGACAGTCGTGCGATGCAATCCTTCAGCATCTTCTGGGCAGACTCTAGCTCCTTAGTCTTCTGCGCGAGCGTCTCCTTAGCGACCTTCACCGCAGCTCTTTCCTGCTCAATGAGCTGATGCCCATCCACGATCAACGATTCCAATGCACCTGCGCTTGTGGTGCCGCTTTGCTTGGCTAAGCTGGCCAGCTTTCTCTTAGCCTGGATTGACAGCATGTGGCTGCTGGACTCTTTGCCCTCCAATTTCATTTTCTGCCGGGACTGATGTGTCTTCCATGCATTCTCCATGCGGACTAGCAGCAACCCCTCGGGCAATGACGCCAACTTCTCCCTCCAGGCATCCAGCTCCTTACGCCCCGCCCATCGTCCTAGCGAAATGCCTTTTCGTCTCAAATATTTTATTGACCAATCGGTCTTTTCCTGCTCGATAGTTCTAAATTTAGTCATTTTATATCCAAAATTCCTATTCGTGACTTCTAGTGATGGCTTTTGTGACATGTTACTGGCATGTAATTTACATGTCTCAGTTATATTTTTAGATAGTCTGTAAAAACGAGGATAAATATACTCATCCCCTTCATGATTGAGAGAGTTAATGGATGAACACGCGATGGCTCGTAGCTGTTCTCACCTGGAAACGGGCGGGCCTTTCCCCGGCTGCACGCTACGTGTTGGCGCGTTTTACTCAGCTGAACGATGTGTGTGGCTGGACCCTTCTTAGGGTCAAGGAGTTCGCTCAAACGATCGGCATCACGGATATCCAGTTGGGCAGAGGGCTCGATGAGTTAGTCGATGAAGGCGTACTGATTCGAAGGGGGATTGCTAAGGGATTAGGCCGACCTCCAACTGAATACCGCCTCGCTCCGGATATGGCGGAGCAGTTGGAGGTAGGTGAGGTTGAGTCGGAGTGGGCTACGTGTATTGACCACCTGTTGCGACACGAGGGTCATCCAGGTCTGCAGTTTGTAGGAAGGCGTAGGAAATCTTCCGCCGCAGAGGAAGGGGACCCACCTGCGCCCAAGCGTTTGAGTTTCGTGACCCGACTGCTATTTGCCGTGCTGCTGTGTCATGCAGATCGTTTCGGGATAGTGCAGGGGGCAGGTAGGTCAACTTTGGGGCAGCAGACAGGACTGAGTAAGGAGCGGCTAAGAAGTCGGACTCAGAAGCTGCTGAGTGAGGGCGTGTTGCGAGCCTTTACGCCTGGGGCAACGGGGAAGCATTTATTTCGGAGAACAGCGAGTTGCTATTTCCTTAACCTAAACCATCCTGACTTGTTGGCAGAAAAGACGCCTCTGCTGCTGTCGTTCCTGTACCGCCAGCCTTTCGATGGTCGGTCATCAGACATTGTGGATTACATCCTGAAGCCCGCAGACGGTGGCATGGAACAGCGAGACCTTGGCATCAGATCTTATCTTCGGTCGCGGCATGAGCATGATCTGGCGGACACATTGCGTGGCAAGCTTGACGGTTATGCCGCAGCCTTGCTCTCAGGGCATTGGGACGATTTTCGCTTAGGCAAGTTAGCGTTGCAGAAGGTACTGCAAGAAGAGCTATTGATACCTGAAGAGACTCCAGAGAGAGACCCGACCACGGATCAAGAGGCCCTGGCGGAATATCTCATCGAAGGGTCACGCTCGATTGCTGTTGCCATCAAGCATAACTGCAGACGGGCCTTGAAGAGCTTGGACCTCAAAAGCATGGATGTCGCTTTGCTGCCAGAGCGCAGGGCGAAGTATCCGGACAGCAGCCTCATCTTTTACTCAGTGCGAGTGCTCCTGCTGTTGCCCAAGAGCGGACGCGAAGACTTGACCGCCCCCGGTTTGGGCGGATGTGTGTTGGAGTGGCAGGGAGATAGATGGACAGAGACGTCTTACCCAGATCCAGCAGGGCTGTCTGTCGATCAACAGTACCTTTATGGGCTGCGTATGCCTTTGGGCGGCGTGCTGCAATTAGACTTCCCTCAAGCCACTGAGGAATACCAGAAGCTTCATCGCGACGACTAATCGTCGAGGCGACGCTGGTTCAGATGCCCATGAAGGCTGCGTTGTGGAAATCACCTAGCTTGCCGAGCCAGGGCTCAGTGAAAAAGAACAAACCCTGCCAATCCTCTGAACGAACAAGAGGAGCCCGTTCATGAGGATCATTCGCCTGAAAGAAGTCATCGATTCGACTGGCCTGGCACGGTCGACCATCTATAAGCACATAGGGGAAGGCACTTTCCCGAAACCCGTCTCGCTTGGGGATCGCTGCGTCGGCTGGGTCGAAAGCGAGGTGCACGATTGGATCCTGGCTAGGATCGAAGAGCGTGACTTGGCAGAGGGTGTAGCAGTGCGCTCCACAGGCCATTTGAGCATGGCCAGCTAGAGACGATCATTCACGCCATGACTGGCTAAGGCTGGTCATGGCATTTATGCCGCTTGGGAGGGGCTTATGTTCTCAGCTAACTCTCCCTGGATGATATTTGGCAATTCCCTCGACAAGCTTGGCAATGTTGCTCCCCATTGCCCTGCCTTGTCGGGATGGTCGGGAGTCGATTGGGCTGCTTCTAGTTATATAGCTAATAGCTAACCCCCCTCATCCCATGCCCTCATTACTCCACCCTCATCCCCACTAGCTAATCGTCACCAGTCAACCATTCCATTCCCATTGGAAGTCATCACAGATCAGACATGACTCTCATCGCCAGTCAGGGATAGATCATCAATCAAAAAATACACATCACGTACCTGGTATGAAACCAACAACCCGGTACTTGAGCATGAACCATCGCAAGACCTATACCCACCTCTCCCAATCAGACATCGCCCTCCAGATCGAATCACTCGTGCAAGCCCTAGAGCGACATGACAGTCCTGCCTTTCGATTCAGGCAATCCCGCAATGGATACGAGCGAATAGAAGACACCAGACTCTCCCGGTACTTCATCCACATCAAGCAGATGGTCGACCTGTTCGATGATCGCGTTGAGTACGACTACAGCGAGCACCTGCAAGCGTTTAGGGACGCTTGCCAGGGCATTGGGTTGGAGCGTCGCCCAGACGGCCCTGTCTGCCTGAATGAAGAGGGGACTGCCTACCTAGACCATCATCGCAGCATGAACGTGTTGGTTGCTCGGGTCCGACAACTGACTCGTGAGCGGCGGTATCTCCGTAGGAAGTACGACCTCCCTAACCAAGCCAGGAAACAGGAAGCCCGTGTGTGCCAGTACTTCGATGCCGTTAGTAAGCGCTACTCGCGAACCACCATCGTCAGAGTCGACTACCACTACTACCCCGAAGCGCAGGACAGGCTTCGTGTCGAACACGTGTTTGATGATCTGGATGATCTGATTGTCGAGCATGAGGACAACCCGATCTTTGACCATCTCATTGGCCACATCTACGTCGTCGAGCAGGGCGACCAAATTAATGGTGGGGGATACCACATCCATGCTGCCTACTTCTTTAACGGCAACGAGGTACGTGGGGATGTCTATAAGGCCATCCAACTCGGGGAGCTATGGGGGGCGATCACGCGAGGCAAGGGGTATATGCACAGCTGCAACCATGGCAAGGAGCGGTACGGCGATGAGTGTGGTATCGGCCTCATCCTGAGGAGCGACCGAGCGAGCCGACCTAATGTGCACAAGGCGTTGAAGTATCTCGTCAAGGACGCTCAGCACCTGCGTCTGAAGCCAGAAGGCGCTAGATGCTTGCGGATGGGGCAGCTCAGGCGTCCCTGTCGGGGATGAATATCCCTCATGTGACATTGCTGTGATTGGCGAAAACTCTAGTGCGCCAGCATCGATTGCAGAGGCCGGAGTTTCTCGAGTTCTAGCCATCATGACTTGGGTTGACAGAATCTAGTATTTGCACAAAAATTCGAGTTGACAGTCCCTAGGATTTGCACCCTTTTGGAGATGATTGATGCCCCAATCCCAGCATCCGAGTGAACTGGAGCTAAGTCTCGAACCTGAGTTCCTTGAAGTGGTCTGTAACAACGCCCTAGACGCTGCTTATCTCGCTCTAGACGCTGCATCTACTGACGACGATACCAACTGGACGAAGGGAACGTTGCCCTATGGTCGGGTACACGGGCGTTTCAAGCGCATGCACCGTGATCACGCGTTGCCTTGGTTCCAGTTGGCCAACCAGACGATGGACTACACCATCAGCGTTAACGGGGTGCTATTGCAGGTGGTGATGGACGACCCGGATGTGCGCAAGAAGTCACATCGTCTCGCAGCCAGTCGCGTTGAACTGTATCAGTCCAGCTTGTTGGGCCCTGCTTGTGACCAGAACCTGACTTGGCGCCTCTATATCGACAGCGATGGGAACCCCGACGGGCCGACGCTCACGGCGACCATTTTGGGGTTTGATACCAACCGGAATGTGGTATGCCATTGGATTCACAACTACGTGCCTCTCGTGTCTGTTCGTACGACTGCGTACCCACAGGAAGTCGAGATCGAGGATCAAATGCCGACTCGCCGGAAGAAGGATGCTGGCCAGGGCGAGTCTCGAGATGTTGATGCGTCAGATGAATGACAGAACAGGTTTTTTGCAGCTAGGCGATGAGTTTTCGCCTGACAAGCTCAGGCTTGCCCGTTGCGCCGCTGGGAAGTCCCTGGCGGACATCGGCGAGCTGCTGAGTGTGACGCGCCAGTACGCCCACAAGCTTGAGGTGAACGCGATCCCATCGCCTACTCAGCTCAAGCAGCTTTCCGAAGTTCTGAAAGTGGACGAGAGTTTTTTCTTTTCGCCTCGTCGAAGCTCTGTTGAATTGGAGCAGTGCCACTTCCGTAGTCTCCGGGCCTCAACTCAGACGCTTAAAAAGACAATTGCAGCTCAGGTCGAGATGTTTGAGTTACTGGTCGACGAGCTGGTTAAGGAGGTCGACTTCCCGGTGGTTGGCTTCAACACTTTCGATGAATCAATCGATAGCTTGAGCAAGATTGAGCAGGCTGCCGAAAGGTTTCGACGCGAGCAGGGGCTTGGGCTTGGTCCCATTTCGAGCGTGACAAAGCTGGCTGAAAAGGTCGGCGTATTGGTGGTCGAGTTGACCGAAGCGGACGAACGGGTCGACGCCTTTTCGCTGTTTAACAAGCGCCCCTTAATCGTTCGTAGCACGGCTAAGGCAAGCCCTGGTCGTCAGCGGTTTGACCTAGCACATGAGCTTGGACATCTAATCATGCATCAGGGAATAGAGACCGGCTGCCGGCTGACGGAAGATCAGGCCAATCAGTTTGCCAGTGCATTACTGATGCCTCGAGCAAGCTTTGCTGCTGAGTTCCCTCCCATGCGTGGTCGTTACCTAAATTGGCCAGCACTCAAGGAGATGAAGCTCCGGTGGAAGGTGAGCTTTAAGGCGTTGATCTACCGCGCGCAGACCTTGGATTTACTCACGGCTGAGCAAGCAAAGTCGGGTTTTACGTACCTCAATCGAAAAGGTTTCACCAAGAGCGAAGAGTTCGATGAACTGATTCCCATGGAATCTCCAGCACTTGTCCAAAGGGCCATTAATCTTCTGGATTACGCCACCTGGAGGCGGGTGCTGAAGGACTCCGGTCTCACTTCAAAAATGGTGACAGAACAATTCTTGCTTGATGTGCCGGTCTCCCCCCTTCGCCTGGTAGCAAGCGAAGTCAAATAGGAGTGCGGAAGCTGTGACCACTCCCCAAGTGGTGGCGCCTCCCAAGCTTCCCGTCAAGCGATGCGACTTAAACAGATGCGGTGCAATTGGGTTTTCTCATTGCATGGGGCGAAGAAGTTGCTACTCGACCGCATCTATCTGAGCGATTAGCTGCTTATCTTGGTGTCTCAGAGTCCACCTGCTCAGTAGAGGTACTTGGACACCAGTGAGAATGACAGCTGTCTCGCTGAGCATGCAGGGCGTTTAGTGGCCCTGTAGAGCGAGGCTTGATAGCTGTCAGCTTTCTCCACTCCATTTGGACATTTCTTCATGGACGATTTTCTGCAATGCGTGGCTCTATTGCGAGCGAAGCACCACCGTCCGGCAGGCTTCAACCTGTTCTCTGTGCTGCGCAGCTCCAGTGATGAAGTGCGGCTGCACTCCCGCTTCTTGGCATTCCTACTAGATCCCAAGGCTGCCCACAACCAAGGTGCTGCACTGCTGAAGCTCCTTCTGGCGCGTCTCGGTATTGAGCAGTTTGATGTAGAGAGCGCCACTGTACTTACTGAGCACCAGAACATCGACATTCTCGTTCGCAACTCCTCCGGTCAGGCTGTGATCATCGAGAACAAGATCTACGCCAGCGATCAGGACGAGCAACTGTGGCGCTATCACCAACGCATGCAAGCTGAAGGTTGTGGGCAGATTTGGACGTCGTACCTCACCCTAGACGGCGCTGAGCCCAGCGAGCAGAGCCGCAAGTCCCTCCCTGTGATCCTCGTCAGCTATGAAGCTGAGATCATCGCCTGGTTGCAGGACTGCATTTCCGTGGTAGCCCGTGAGCCGGGTGTGCGCGAGAGCGTTTTTCAGTACATCGAGCTGCTACAAAAGCTGACGTCCAGTGGTCAAGGTGAGGTCTACATGAGCAAGTTGAAAGAACAGATCCTGCAAGGCGAGAATCTCTTCCTAATTGCAGATATCAACCACGCATTCAAGGCTGTACTGACTGACCTGCAGATCGATCTCTGGGCGCGTATGAAAGCCTACCAAGCACGTCAGTATCCGCAGATGGGCACCCCCGAGACCACAGCCACTAAGGATGCGGTTTCTGCCTATTACAACAAGGCCAAGAACAGCAAGCTCATCGGTATCCACTTCCCCTTCCACTTCATGGAGGGTGGGGTATACATCGAGGTTAACCACCGCCTTTACTGTGGCTACTACTGCGACGGCGAGGAGTTCCCCGAGGGGCGTGATCGCCTGATGGTGCTCAGCCGAAAGGTCGCTCCCACCACTCGAAATGCGGAAGATCTCCACTGGCAGTTTCCGAAAATCAACGTGAATTGCTACACCCCTTCCAATGAGGACTTGGCACTGCTCCGAGATCCGGAAGTGCGGGAGTCGATCGCAATCAATTTGGTCGATGACGCCAACACACTGTGGGAGCTGGCTCGCAAGCACTTCGAAACATTGGCTAGATAGGCATTCGGGACATAAACGAGAAGCCCCGCTGGGAGGCAGGGCTTCAAGACATCCGTCGCAGGGGATTTCAACGGTCGCGCCGATCCTTCGGCAGCAGATTCACTCTAGGCAGGATCCGTAGGGTGTTCCAGTCAGCATGTCGCGCTAGAGGCTCGTACTGGAGTCAATCACCCAGCCTGCCACAACCTCCTAACCAAACTCAGCAACCCATGCTCGGTAGATCAGGCTCTTACCTGCCCGCACTCGAATGCGGACTCCCGTCAGTGGATGGCGGTACGGAGGATCAGGTCCGCTGAAAACAGAGCGCGATGGTTCGTGATGTAACATCTTCAGTAGCTGCAACCGACTAATGCCATATTCCCGCATGAGGGCATTAATGGCGGACAGCAGCGCTCGATCTTCTTCCGAGAGACTAGACATCTGCGGTTCTCTCTGGCGATCTAATGGACAATGCCACACCGGTGCGCTGGGCATGCTGCCAGCTGTCGGTAGAAAATGACCCCGTCAGCACCTGGCATGAAATCGGCAGCAAGGAGCTATGCCATGACTAACCTTTCCAGCGCTCGTCCACTCCACCTGGATCAAATGGCGGCCGGCAAGCTGATTGATTGCTTCGTAGAGTGCGTCGAGGGCTCCAGCAGGCCGGCGTTCACTCGCACGCTTGATCGCACTGGCCAGAGGGACACCTCTGCGACACATATCGGACTGTTTCTTGCCTATCTGGAGCGGATGTATAACCACGCCATGTCCGAGGATGTCGAGTCCAGCAGTGAAAAGCTGCGGACCTTCCGAGAGGCCTTCAGAGGTATCGGAATCGAGTCCGGCCTGGGGGAAACTGTCTTTCTGGATGAAAGCGAAGGTCGTTACCTGACCCCTGAGGAAATGATGAACCTGCTGGTGAAGCGAATTCGTCTCAACAGCCAGGCATTACTGCCCGTATACCGCTGATAAGGACATAAGCAAGGCTTCCCTGGAGAGAGACTCCTGGGAAGCCTGTTGTGGTTGTCGTCTGTATTTTTCGGTCTGCCCCAGTCGCCAGTATGACCAATGCAGGGATGCCTCCTGCTGTCGATCAACCAAATGAGTTTGTGGGGGCAACGGCTCATTGATCGTGGCTGTCGAGTCTCTGCAGTCCCGTAGAAAAAAACCAATCCAGCACCTGGTATGAAACCAACAACCAGGTGCCACGCCATGACCACTGAATCCCTTTCCCAGTCCGCAATATCCATCGAGATCAAGAGGCTCGTAAACGCCTTTCAGTATTCGCATACTCAGTCGTTTCAGATGGCGACCGACACCACTGGTGAGTCGGTCGCAGTGACGACCTCGCTGACCCATGACATTTGGAACCTGCGGCGGATGTACGAGTTTGTCGTCGCTGCTGTGGATGGCTATGAGCTGAGCAGGCACCTTTCGGTCTTTCTGGAGGGATGTCAGAGCATCGGCATTGAGTTCAGCCCCTTGGTAGGCATGACCTGCCTCGATGAGAGCGAGAGCAGGTATCTGAGTCCCGAGGAAACCTTGGAGCTGCTGGTGCAGCGTATTCATGAGCTCACTCTCAGCCCTTCGTTTCAGCGTCTTCAGAATGACTGGAAGTACCACACCAAGCGGAGCGGGCGTAATGCGGTCAGCTATCTGCATCGATTGTTGGATCGCCACGGTCGGCTAGTGATCGTGCGAGCCCTGCTCACCTATTTGCCAGAGGCTGCTGAAGCGTTGCGTGTAGAGCAGGTTTTTGCAGACCTGGAGCAACTGATGCGTGAAAGAAAACGTCGCTCGATCAGTCGCTACGAGGTAGGCCACCTTTGCTCCGTGGAGCAAGACGGTACCGGCTTTTTCATCCCTGTAACGTTCTTCTTTGACGCGACCTACGTCAAAAGTGACTGGAACAAGGCCCATAGCCTCGGGGAGCTCTGGCGAGAGGTTACCGAGGGCAGGGGAGGTTACTGCTGCTGGAACCATGACAAGACGGTCAGCGCCGCGGATATGGGCATCGGTACACTGGATCGGAATGATGAGGTCGCGAAGGAAATTGCTGCCGACGTCCTAGAGCATCTCGCTCAAGCGAGTGGGCGACTGCAGATCAAACCATTGAGGGCTAAGCGAGTCCGCATTGGGTCGACGTGATAACCATTGAGCAGAGGAGAACGAAATGTCTGACTTTTACATCGACGATGATCGCGAAGGTACGCTGGACTTTGATCATGAAGCGGCAGCCAAGGCAGGCTATTTTGGCATTCCCATCGAGGACCTTGATGATGTTGCCTACAGGGAAATTGAGAAGGTGAGAAAGGGGCTGTAGGAGGGGCTGTACGGTCTTGCTCAACAGAATGCAGTTCACTGAGCTCTCGTTTCTCGACTGTGGATTCAATCGGCTCACACCAGATGCTGCGCGTTGCGTGAGCCGGAGATGGTCCTGATCGTCTCGCGCTGAGACGCGCTATTCGGACAGCGTGAACATCAGCGCCGCTGTCCCGCAAGGAAAAGTTGCTCCAAGCCTTGAAGGGTGCTGTCTACGAAGCGTTCGTTGGTGGTACCGGCAGGGAAGTGCAGCACATTGTGAATCACCAGCGAGGCCAAGCCGTGGATGTATGACCAACTGGAGAGCGATGCCCGCCGCACTTCGGCGCTGTCGACCTTGCTATCAAGCAGCTCGGCGATAATGCGGCGGAGTTCGCCAAAGGCTTCTTCACGCGCGTTTTTCAGCTCGATTGTCATGTTCCCATCCGCGAATTCCGGGCCAAACATCAGCTGATATAGGGCTGGATTACTTCGAGCGAAAGCAAAGTAGGCGAGGCTGGCGTTGCGCAACCTCTGCGTGCCAGCACTGTTCGCATCCTTGATGATCAGAACGCGAGCCAGTTCCCTGAATCCCTGTGCAGCCAGGTGGCCGATTAGCTCCGCCCGATTGGCATAGTGGTGATAGGCCGCTGTGGCGCTAACCCCCACTCGCTCCGAGACCGCTCGGAGCGAAAGCTTCGTCGGCCCCACTTCCTCAAGCATTTCCCGTGCGGCAGCCAGTAGCTGTGGGGCCAGGTTGCCCACGTGGTAGGTGTCACGAGTGCGGGGGGCGGTCTTGGACATCGGCGAGGACGCATGGTGATCTGAAGGTGGACTGGATCTTAACATGGGAAAATATCTTGACAGTGTAAAGATTGAATCTTAACTTGCGCTCCATAACAAAGCCGCTGGGGGCCTCCCCCTTGGCAACAGCCCGGAAGCCGGTGTGTGCAGGAGCCCTCCCACGCATTGCACAACCAGGAGCAGAAAATGACCGCGAACACGCCTGAGCTCGAACTGCCACTCGATCCTCTCCGCCAGAGGATCCATAGCGCCTTTGAGTCCCAACGAGTCTTCGCTCCGTCCTTGCGCGCGAGCACCGCCAGCGAGCGCATCACCAAGATTCGTCGACTTAAGACGACATTCCTGGCTTCCCTGAATGAGTTGAGAGCTGCTGCACAGGCGGATTTCGGCAAGCCTTCTGCCGAAGTGGATTTCTGGGAAGCCACCGCCGTGGTGGCGGAAGCGAACCATGTGATTCGCAACTTGGCGCGCTGGATGAGGCCGCGCAGAGTTGCCTCGACACTGGCACTGATGGGGACCTCCAGCCAGGTTCGTTGCGAGCCACGGGGTGTTTGCTTGATCGTGGCGCCGTGGAACTATCCGTTCAACCTCAGCTTCGTTCCGCTGATTGACGCAATCGCTGCTGGCAACACAGTAATCCTCAAGCCGTCGGAATTGGCTCCGCACATGTCGGCAGTCATCGCGAAGATTGTTCGAGAAACATTCGATGAGCATGAGGTGGCAGTTTTCGAGGGAGATGCGGAAACAGCAGCGGCGTTGTTGGAACTGCCCTTCGATCATGTTTTTTTCACCGGCAGCCCTAGATTGGGCAGCGTGGTGATGGCCGCCGCCGCCCGGCATCTATCGAGCGTCACCCTGGAGTTGGGTGGCAAGTCACCGGCAATCGTCGATGAGAGCGCCGACTTGGACCAGGCGGTGAGTCGGTTGCTGTGGGGCAAGTTCAGTAACGCTGGCCAGACCTGCTTTGCTCCGGATTACGTGCTAGTGCACGAGAACGTGCAGGAGGCATTCCTGGCTCGCTTCAAGGCTGCGATCGAGCGCACTTATGGCAGCGATGCGGAGACGCGCATGGCAAGCAGTGACTTTGCCAGGATCGTCAATGACCGACACTTCCTGCGCCTGCGCGCACTGCTGGATGATGCCAAACAGCGTGGGGCTACGGTGATCGTAGGAGGGGAGGTGAGCAGTGCTAACCGCTACATCGGGCCGACCGTGATCGCTGGTCTTCCGTCCGATGCGGCGGTGATGCAGGAGGAGATCTTCGGTCCCTTGTTGCCCGTACAGAGCTTCCAGCACCTGGATCAGGCGATTGCCGAGATCAACCGGCGCGATAAGCCGCTGGCGTTATACCTGTTCAGCAAGCAACGGAAGCGCATCGGACAAGTGCTGACGCAGACCTCTGCCGGTGGAACCTGCATCAATGGCACGGGCCTGCAGGCGATGAACCCTAATCTGCCTTTTGGCGGCGTGAACTCCAGCGGTATCGGGGCCTACCACGGCATTCACGGCTTTAGGGCGTTTTCCCATGAGCGCTCGGTGATCCGCGTTCGGTTCACCAGTCTCGATATGTTCCACCCTCCGTACACGAACCTGGTGAAACGCATGATCGCTTTCTCCATGAAGTGGTTCGTCTGATCCTCCTTGCCTAACGCGAGAACCGACCATGGCTGCACCCTACGAATGTTTCGAGATTTCCGTCGAGGACGGAATCGCCCACCTGCAACTGAATCGTCCGGACAAAGCCAATAGTCTGACTTTGGCCTTCTGGAGCGAACTACCCGAGGCAATCGACAGCCTCAACCGATCCGGCAAGGTGCGGGCGCTGGTGGTGTCCGCCCAAGGCAAGGTGTTCTGTGGTGGTCTGGACTTGCAGATATTTGCTACGTCAAAGGAGTTTCATGCCACCAGCCCGGTGGAGCGTGAAGCCATGCAGGCCGGTCTGGAGAAGATGCAGGATGCCCTGAACGCCCTGGAACGGGCCCGCTTCCCGGTCATTGCCGCCGTACAAGGAACCTGTGTTGGCGCGGGGTTCGACCTGATTGCAGCTTGTGATCTGTGCTTTGCCTCGGAGGCCGCCAAGTTCCGCATCGAGGAAACCAACGTGGGCATGATGGCTGACCTCGGGGTGCTGCAGCGTTTGCAACACCTGGTGCCCGCCGGCGTGGCTCGCTACCTGGCACTGACAGGTGAAACCCTGTCAGCGGCCGAAGCATTCCGCCTCGGCCTACTAGTGAATGTCTTCCCAACCAACGAGGCGCTGCTGGATGGCGTGTTTGCAGTCGCCAAGCGTATTGCCGAGCGTCCGCCAGTTGCTATCAGCGGTATCAAGAAGGCGATGCTCTACAGCCGCGACCATGGCGTCTATGAGTCGCTGCAGCATACGGTGTTGCTACAGAGCGCCATTCTCAGCGGCGAGGACATCCTGCGCTCAGTGCAGGCCAGGGCGGCGGGTACACCTGCACGCTTCGCCGATCTGGCAGCGCTAGGGAAAACCTTGTAAGCCATTTTTTGACTAAATCTTAGCAGTGATAAGTTTGAGGTGAGAAATGAAGCACTATGACGCCGTAGTGATCGGCGCCGGGAATGCCGGGTTAACGGCGGCGGCGGCCTTGCAGCGAGGAGGTTGCAGAACGCTGCTGCTGGAGCGGCACAACATCCCCGGTGGCTGCGCGACTTCCTTTGTGCGTGGTGACTTCGAGTTCGAGGTCGCTTTACATCAGCTCAGTGGTCTGGGCACCGAGGACAAGCCGTTCATCATGCGCAAGCTCTTCGAGAAGCTCGGCGTGATGGATAAGGTGGAGTTCGTACAAGAGCACGCTCTGTATCGTCTGGTAGTGCCGGGCGAGATCGACGTCACTCTGCCGGCGAGTTGGTCCGGATTGAAGCGCACGCTGCAGGAGCTGTTCCCTGCGGAAGCTGAGGCAATCGAACGTTTCCTAGTGGTTTGCGAGAGGGTCACGCTCGAGAGCTTCACCACCTTGCCTCAGGCGCGTCGGGCCAACAACGAGGAAGCATTGAAGTCGATGTGCCCGTACTTCGTCGAGTATGGCTTCCGCTCGGTGAAGGAGGTGCTCGACGAGTTCTTTGTCGACGCCAAGCTGAAAAGTGTGCTGGCGACTTACTGGCTCTACCTCGGCGTACCACCGAGCATGCTGCCGTTCCCTGATCTGGCCGCGATGATCTACGCCTACGCGGTGTTCAAGCCCTGGCACATCAAGGGTGGATCCCAAGCAATGTCCACCGCGCTGGTGGAGTCCTTCCTCGAGGCGGGAGGCGATGTGCGCTTCAACTGCGCCGTGGAGAGGATCATCACTGATGATGGCCGCATCTGGGGTGTACGGCTGGAAGATGGTGAAACCATCACTTGCGCGGCGGTGGTTTCCAATGCCAGCCCGCTGATTACCTTCAACGAGTTGCTGGACCTGGATCAGCCTCTGCCGAAGATCCAGCAGGACTTCAAGTCTCGTCGCATGGGGACATCCGCCTTCGTGGTGTACCTAGGGTTGGACTGCACGCCGCAGGAGTTGGGCGTGGAGACGGCTTCCAGCTTTATCTACGAGACGCTGGACGAGGAGGCGATCCATCAGCGCATGGGCAGCCTGGAGCCACCGCTGGGCGGCATGCTCACCTGCTACAACCTCGAAGATCCCGACTTCGCACCGGCCGGCAAGAGCCAGGTCGTACTGGTGTGCCTGCAGTACGGCGACGTGTGGAAGTCAGTTCCGGCAGAGCGCTATGCCCAAACCAAATATGACTTCGCTGAGAAACTTATCGAGGTGATCGAGAAGGTCTACCCGAAAGTTCGCCAGTACATCGAAGAAGTCGAGGTGGCGACCCCGCTGACCATGATGCGCTACCTGAACACCCCCGGTGGCGCGATCTACGGCTTCCAGCAGAGTGCTCAGGATTCCCCACTTCTGCGCGAGCGCCTGGACGCTGTGCCAGGTCTCTACATCGCCGGATCCTGGACGTCTATGGGGGGCTTCCAGCCGACCTACATGGCGGGCGAGTCCACCGCTAGGGCGGTGCTCAAACAGTTGAAAGTAAAAGAGGTGCAGCATGTCTGAGCAGAACCCGATGAACCTGGTAGCCGGCTATAGCGAAGTTAGTCAGGCCAAGGACGCGCTGGAACGTAGCGGAACCGATTTTTATGAGCTACGCGGTGATGTGCGCAGTACCGTCGTACAGCTGCATCCCAAGCGCCTCGAGCTGGAGGTTGCCGAGGTCATCGAGGAAACCCCCAGCACCAAGACTCTGCGTCTGGTCGCCGCCGACCGCAGGGCTTTGCCGCCGTTCCAGGCAGGACAGTACATCAACCTGTTCGTGACCATCGACGGTGTCGCGACAGCACGGCCCTACGCGATCTCATCGTCACCATCGCAACGAATTTACTACGACCTGACGATCAAGCGCGCGAAGGATGGTTTCGTTTCCAACTACCTGCTGGATCGGGTGGTGGAGGGCCAGCAGCTGCTCAGCTCGGGTCCGATGGGGACGTTCCACCACAATCCGTTGTATCACGGTGATGACCTGGTGTTCCTGGCCGGCGGTTCCGGCTCCGCACCGGCACGCAGCATCCTGCGAGACCTTATCGATCGTGGGTTGAGACATCGATTCCACCTGATCTACGTGAACAGCTACCTGGATGATGTGATTTTCGACGAAGAGCTCCGTGCGCTGGCCATGCGCCACGAGCAGTTTACGCTCTCCGAAGTGATCTCTCGGCCGCCAGCGGGATACCGAGGGTACATGGGGCGCCTCAACCAGGAACTGTTGCAGTCGTTGCTTGGCGAAATCGGCAACAAGATGTTCTACATCTGTGGTCCGACGCCCTTTAACGACAGCTGCATCGAGCTGCTCACAAGACTGGGTGTCAAGAGCCGACGCATCCGTGTTGAGGCCAACGGCGCGCCAAAGGCACCGAACGAGCAGCCCGGCTGGCCAGAAGGAATTGCCCTGAACGATGAAGTTACCGTAACCGTGCAAGGTCGCGGCAGCTTCAAGAGTCGCGTTGGCGAGCCGTTGCTGAACGCCTTGGAACGAAACGGCTTCTCCGCGGAGAACGCCTGCCGGTCCGGCGAATGCAGCCTGTGCCGGGTCAAGCTGGTGTCTGGATCGGTGTTCAATCCTCAGGAAGCCCATTTGCGCAAGTCCGATCGTGACTTTGGCTGGGTGTACTCCTGTGTGGCGTTTCCGACCAGCGATATCGAAGTCCTCCTCTAGTGCGCGAGCCTGACGCCGGGCAGGGATGCCCTGTCCGGTAGCTCATCGACAACAAGAACGAGTCTGGAGACTGGAAATGAATACTGCCCGTCGTTGGGAAAAGAGCTATCCGGCGAGCTTGCAAGGTTATCGACTTGCCCCCGAAACACTGCTAGGAAATGTTGCCGACTTCGCCCGTACAGGTGCCGAACGCTTCGGAATGGCTCCTGCATTCACGCTTGTGCTGCCAGGCGGCCTACAGGCGGATCTCTCATTCGAAGAGGTGGATCGCCTGTCGGACGCATTCGCCGCTTACCTCGTGCGGGAGCGTGGCATGGCAGTAGGGGAGGTAGTGGCTATCCAGCTGCCAAACAGCCTGCACTATCCCATCGCGGTGTTGGGGGCCTGGAAGGCCGGCCTGATTGTGACCAACGTTAACCCGCTGTACACCGAACGCGAGCTGAATCTGCAATTGGCCGATAGCGGAGCCCAACTGCTGATCGCCTGCGACCTCTTTGCCCAACGTGCAGAGTCTGTCGTGAGAGAGCGTGGGATCGGGTTGGTACTGACGAGTCTGGGAGACTTCTTCCCGAGTGCTGTCGGCCAGTCCGTTCAGCAGCGCCTGGAAGAACAGGCAGGGCACAACCTGACACCCAACATCGCTTTCCAGCGATTCGATACAGCTTTGTCGATCGGTAAGGAGCTAGCTCCAGCGGAAGCCAGGCTTCATCCGGTGGCACTGTATCAGTACACCGGTGGCACCACCGGCCGTAGCAAGGGGGCGGTCCTGACTCACGCCAACCTGCTCGCGGTTTTGCGCATGGCAGAGGATTACATCAATGCCTTCGGTGCCTTCATCGAACCCGGCGACACCATCGTTACGGTGCCGCCGCTCTACCATATCTTCGCCTTCAACTTTAACTTCCTGCTGTTCCTCCTGCGCGGCGGCCGAAACCTGCTGATTCCCAACCCGCGCCCACTGGCAAATGTGTTCCCGGCCTTCGACAAATTCCCTGTGCGTTGGATGACCGGCGTTGACACGCTGTACGCCGGGCTGCTCGCCGAGCCCTGGCTGCAGGCTAATCCGCCGAAGCTGAAACTGGCAGTCTCTGGCGGGACCTCGTTGCGCCCCACTACAGCTGAACGCTGGCTGGAGACGGTAGGCCCTATCCTGGAGGGCTATGGTCTGACCGAGACCAGTTGCTTCGTCTCGTTCAACCCACCGGGCGCCGTCTCGCGCCCTGGCACTGTGGGTCTGCCGATGCCGGGTAGTGACGTGCGTGTTGCGAGCGCCGACGGTGATGAACTGCCAGCCGGTACACCAGGTGAGCTACTCGTGCGGGGCCCGCACATCATCGAGCGCTACTTGAACCGCCCAGAGGAAAGTCGCGAGGCGTTCTTCGATGGTTGGTTCCGTACCGGCGATGTCGCGGTGATGGATGAGGATGGCTACATCCGCATCGTCGACCGCAAGAAGGACATGATCCTGGTTTCGGGTTTCAACGTGTATCCCAACGAGGTCGAGGATGTGATCGCCGAGCATCCTGATGTTAGCGAGGTCGCGGTGATCGGGGTGGCCGACGACAGCACCGGCGAAGCCATCCGAGCGTTCGTGGCCTTGCACCGACCCGGCCTTGATGGCGAGACATTGATCCGCCACTGCCGAGAGCGCCTGACCGCATACAAGGTGCCCAAGCAGATCGTGTTTCGCGAGCAGCTACCCAAATCACCGATCGGGAAGATTCTCCGGGCCGCTTTGCGGGTAGAAGGTTGACTCTTTTAGGCCGCCATAAACGAGCGTGAAGGAGGCCGGCGGGATGCCACGCCATCCCGCTTTTTTATTTCAAGGCAGGGCCATGACCCCGGCCGCATCGATGACCTCGACATGTTTGAACTGCTGACCAAGATCACGTTGGGGCCTCTGCTCCTGGCGCAAGGAATGTATACCCGCTGGAGCACGCCAAAATTGCCGGAGGCAGAAGGCGAGCGCGATGGCGTAATGGGTGAGGGAGCACCGCTTCGCCTGCTCATCCTGGGTGACTCCGCTGCTGCGGGTGTAGGCGCCAAGACTCAACAGGAAGCACTGGCGGGTAAGCTGGTCGCGCGGCTTGCGAAAAACCATCGGATTACCTGGAAGCTACTAGCGCAATCCGGGCTCAATTCGAGGGAACTCGTGCAACTGCTGGAGCGCAGCCCGTCCGAGCGTTTCGATGTAGTAGTGGTTTCGGTGGGTGTTAACGATGTGACTGGCAATGTATCGCCGAACGCTTGGGCAGTCGCACTGAGCCGCCTGATCGATCTGCTGCGCTGGAAGTGCGATGCCTCGCTGATCGTGTTTTCCAGGGTGCCACCGATGCATGCCTTCCCCGCCTTGCCGCAACCCCTGCGTTGGTATCTGGGGGCTCGGGCCAAGCGTCTGGATCACCGTCTGGCAAACATCGTGGAGCACCGTCGTGGCTGCGTACGACTCAATAGCCGTTTCCCCTTGCTAGAAGAGTTGATGGCCGCAGACGGATTTCATCCCGGGCCACCACTTTACTCCCTCTGGGCCGACGACGTGATGGCACTACTAGGCCGTCACTGGAGCGCGGACATCACCCCCATTTCGCCTTAAGGAGACTGGAGCCAATTCAGCAGGCCGGGATCCGCCCAAATCTTATCAGTGTAAACATCAAGGCTGTCAGCTATCGCCGGCAGTTGTTTCCACCACCACAGATGGAGTTGCGTCAATGACAAGAACAAGAACGCCATGGCGCCCGGCACTTCTGCCGTTGGCCTTTGGGTTGACGACGAACCTGATTACGCCGGCTTACGGGAGTACCTTCCAGATTGGCGAAATAGAGGGCCGCTTTGACTCTTCGCTGTCGCTTGGCGCCAGCTGGAGCACCAGTACGCCCGACAAGGATTTGATTGGCTCGGCTAATGGCGGAACGGGCTTCACCCAGACTGGAGACGACGGTCGTCTCAACTTCAAGCGTGGCGAAACCTTCTCGAAGATTTTCAAAGGTATCCACGATCTCGAGCTGAAGTATGGCGATACCGGCGTATTCGTGAGGGGCAAGTATTGGTACGACTTCGAGCTCAAGGACGAGAGCCGTCCCTTCAAGGACATCGACGACCATAATCGCAAAGAGGGGGCTAAGTCTTCAGGCGCCGAGATTCTGGACGCGTTCGTCTACCACAACTACATGCTGGGCGAGCTACCGGGCAGCGCACGCGTGGGCAAGCAGGTGGTTAGCTGGGGCGAGAGCACGTTCATTCAGAACTCCATCAATAGCATCAACCCTATTGATGTTGCTGCGTTCCGCCGCCCAGGCGCTGAGGTCAAGGAGGGGCTGATCCCCGTCAACATGCTCTATTTGTCTCAGAGCATGACCGATCAGTTGTCGGCCGAGGCGTTCTACCAGTTGGAGTGGGACCAGACCGTCATCGACAACTGCGGCACTTTCTTTGCGCCAAACGATGTACTGGCTGATGGTTGCACGCGCAACTACCGCGTGCTGGATCGCGCATCTCTCGCCGCCCTCCAGGCAGGCCCCGGCGCCCGGGTGCTCGCCGGGCGCGGCGTAGACATCGATCGCGAAGGTCTCTTGGTGCCTCGCAGCGCAGATCGAGATGCGCGCGACTCAGGGCAGTTCGGCGTTGCACTGCGCTGGCTTGGCGACTCAGCCGAGTACGCTGCCTACTTCATCAACTACCACAGCCGGACCCCTAACGTCGGTTACCGCAATGCCAATGCTGCCGACATTCGGACAGCGTTGACGGGTCTAGGGGCCCCTGCGTTGACGGCGCCCACGCTCTTGGGACGCGGTAGTTATTACTTGGAGTATCCGGAGGACATTCGTCTCTACGGTCTGAGTTTCTCCACGACCTTGCCTACCGGCACGGCTTGGCAGGGGGAGATCAGCTACCGGCCGAACATGCCGCTGCAACTCAATACCACAGACATGACCGCGAAGCTGACCAGCCCTGCATTGGCCGCTCAGGCTGCTGGCGGTGGGGCTGCGGGGATGGCTGCTGCCCTGGCGCTCGCTGACGCAGATAACCGTGGTTACAACCGCAAGGAGGTCACCCAACTTCAGACGACGCTCACCCATTTCTTCGACCAGGTGCTGAGGGCCGAGCGTCTGACCCTGGTGGGGGAGGTCGGTTACACACGCATTGGTGGTCTGGAGAGTCTGAGCGAGGCTCGCTACGGCCGCGACTCCATCTATGGCTCGCCGTACGGCACACAGGCCTCGAATGCGCTGGCCGCGCAAATGTACGGCTACCACGGCTTCCTCACCTCATCGTCGTGGGGTTACCGCGCGCGCGGCATCCTCGACTACAGCAACGTATTCGCCGGCATCAATCTCAAACCGAATCTCGCCTGGTCCCATGACGTTGACGGCTATGGCCCGGTATTCAACGAGGGCTCCAAGGCCATCAGCTTCGGCATCGATGCCGACTACCAGAACACCTACACCGCCAGCCTCTCGTATACCGATTTCTTTGGCGGGGACTTCAACACCACGACCGATCGCGATTTCGTCGCGCTGAGTCTCGGCGTGAATTTCTGAACCAGCAGGAGACAGAACCCATGCGTTTGAATATTCCTCTGAAGGCACTTTGCCTCGCTCTCGGAATGGCCACTGCGCCTGTTTTTGCCGCTGTACCCGCCAGCGAAGCAGCGAAGTTGGGGGCTTCCCTGACCGCAGTGGGAGCCGAAAGCGGAGGTAGCGCAAACGGCGAGATCCCCGCGTGGAACGGCGGGCTGCCCAAGAGCGCCGGTGCCGTCGATGCCAAGGGTTTCCTTGCTGACCCCTTTGCCGACGAAAAGCCACTGTTCGTAATCACTTCGCAGAATGCACAGCAGTACAAGGAGCATCTCACCCCGGGGCAGCTAGCTCTGTTTCAGCGCTACCCACAGAGCTACCGCATCCCCGTGTACAAGACGCACCGTAGCGCCACTTTGCCCGACCAAGTGCTCCAAGCGACGAAGGGCAATGCCGTTAATGTTCAGCTCGCGGAAGGAGGCAATGGCCTGGTGAACTACCATGCCGGCGTTCCCTTCCCGATTCCCCAGAGTGGCCTGGAGGTGATCTGGAACCACCTCACCCACTACCCGGGGGGCGGCATGCGGCGCCTGTTCATCCAGGCCACGCCGCAGCAGGGTGGTGACTTCAATCCGGTCCAGTTCCAGGATGAGATTCTTTCGTTCTACAAGATGAAAGATCCAGGTAATCGCCTGTTCCTCCTGAAGCAGGAGGTCACAGCTCCGGCACGCTTGGCAGGGAACGTCCTGCTCATCCACGAGACGCTCAATCAGGTGGAAGAGCCTCGCCAGGCTTGGCTCTATAACGCAGGGCAACGGCGAGTACGACGCGCTCCGCAGGTCGCTTACGACGGTCCCGGAACGGCATCGGATGGAATGCGCACCAGCGACAACTTCGATATGTATAACGGCGCGCCAGATCGCTACGACTGGAAGCTTGAGGGGAAGAAGGAAATCTATATCCCCTACAACAGCTATCGCCTTGACTCGCCGACTCTGAAGTACGCGGACATCATCAAGGCAGGGCATATTAATCAGGACCTGACACGCTATGAACTGCATCGCGTGTGGCATGTCACAGCGACCCTGAAGCCAGGTGCCCGTCACGTTTACGCTAAGCGCGACTTCTATATCGACGAAGACACCTGGTTGATCGCCGAAGCTGATCACTATGACGGCCGTGGAACGCTCTGGCGAGTTGCCGAGGCTCATCCGCAGTACTACTACCATCGTCAGCTGCCCTGGTTCACCTGCGAGACCTTATACGACCTGCAATCAGGCCGTTACCTGGTGCTCGGTCTGAAGAACGAGGAGAAGCGCGCCTGGGACTTCGACTACTCCCCTGTCGAAAGCGAGTTCACCCCGGCCGCCCTGCGTCAGGACGGAGTGCGCTGAGCCGAGTCGGAGCGCTATCTAGCGAGCGCTCCGGTTGCCTTTCTGTGCACTGCGATCATTCGACTGTCGTTTTCGATCATTGAGAGAGCGACAGTCGAGACGTATCGTCGCCTGATAATAACTTAACAGTGCAAAGATTAATTTGCCGCGAATTGCAAGCCTGGAGAATATCCATGACATCTTCGTTGTACCCACACCTTCTTGCGCCTCTCGACCTGGGCTTCACCACCCTGCGTAACCGCACCCTGATGGGGTCCATGCATACCGGTCTGGAGGAGAAACCCAATGGCTTCGAGCGTATGGCTGCGTTCTTCTCCGAACGCGCCCGTGGGGGCGTCGGCCTGATCGTCACTGGCGGTATCGGGCCGAATGAAGAGGGGAGCGTCTATGCGGGGGCGGCCAAGCTGACCACAGAGGAGGAGGCGGAGAAGCACAAGATCGTCACCCGTGCGGTGCATGAGGCTGATGGCAAGATCTGCATGCAGATCCTCCATGCGGGTCGCTATGCCTATAGCCCGAAGTCGGTCTCGGCAAGTGCTGTCCAGGCTCCGATCAATCCGTTCAAGCCACGTGAGCTGGACGAGGAGGGTATCGAAAAGCAGATTCGCGACTTCGTCACCTGTTCAGTGCTGGCGCAAAAGGCGGAGTATGACGGGGTTGAGATCATGGGTTCGGAAGGCTACTTCATCAACCAGTTCCTGGTTGCCCATGTGAACCAACGTACGGACCGTTGGGGTGGCAGTTTCGAGAACCGCATGCGCCTGCCGGTGGAGATCGTCCGCCGTGTGCGCGAGGCTGTGGGGCCGAACTTCATCATCATCTACCGTCTGTCCATGCTCGATCTGGTGGAGAATGGCAGTACCTGGGACGAGATCGTCACCTTGGCCAAAGCCATTGAGCAGGCCGGGGCGACCATCATCAATACGGGGATCGGTTGGCACGAAGCGCGTATTCCGACCATCGCCACGAAGGTGCCGCGCGCTGCATATGCCAAAGTCACTGCCAAGCTCAAAGGCGCGGTATCGATTCCTTTGGTTGCCACCAATCGTATCAATACTCCGGAAGTCGCCGAGCAGGTGCTGGCCGAAGGCGATGCCGACATGGTCTCCATGGCTCGTCCGTTCCTCGCCGATTCGGACTTCGTGAACAAGGCTGCCGAAGGTCGAGCTGATGAAATCAATACCTGTATCGGCTGCAATCAGGCCTGCCTGGACCATACCTTCTCCGGAAAGGTCACCAGTTGTCTGGTGAACCCGCGCGCCTGCCACGAGACCGAACTGAACTACATCCCGACCACCCACGTGAAGAAGATCGCCGTGGTCGGCGCCGGCCCGGCCGGGCTGTCCGCCGCCACTGTGGCCGCCGAGCGTGGCCACGAGGTGACTCTGTTCGACGCGGCCGGCGAGATCGGTGGTCAGTTCAACGTCGCCAAGCGCGTGCCGGGCAAGGAAGAGTTCTACGAGACCCTGCGCTACTTCAAGCGCAAGGTGGAAATCACCGGCGTGGACCTACGCCTGAACACCCGCGTCAGCGTCGACGACCTGGTCGAGGGCGGTTTCGACGAGATCATCCTGGCCACCGGCATCGTGCCGCGCACCCCGGCCATCCCGGGCATCGACAACGGCAAGGTGATCAGCTACCTGGACGCGATCCTCGAGCGCAAGCCGGTGGGTAACCGTGTGGCGGTGATCGGCGCGGGCGGTATCGGGTTCGACGTCTCTGAGCTGATTACTCACCAGGGGGAGCCTACGAGCCTGAACCGCGATGCATTCTGGCAGGAGTGGGGGATCGACCTCTCCCTCGAGGCTCGCGGTGGTATCGCCGGAGTCGAGCCCCGGCCGCATGCGCCGGCGCGCCAGGTATTCCTGCTGCAGCGCAAGAAATCCAAAGTCGGAGACAAGCTCGGCAAGACCACTGGCTGGATTCACCGGGCAGGGCTGAAGAGCAAGCAAGTGCAGATGCTCAACAGTGTTGAATACCTCAAGGTCGACGATGCCGGCCTGCATGTGAAGATCTCCGACTGGGAGCCCCAGTTGCTGGCGGTGGACACCGTAATCGTTTGTGCCGGTCAGGAGCCGCTGCGCGAGCTCCACGATGGTCTAGTGGCCGCTGGGCAGAACGTGCACCTGATCGGTGGCGCAGATGTTGCTGCAGAGTTGGACGCCAAGCGTGCCATCAACCAGGGCTCACGCCTGGCAGCCGAGCTGTGAGCACTTTCCCGAACGACAACAAGGAATCATCTCTGATGTCCGAGCTTCAACTTAATCCGCGGGCGTCTGCTTCGCTACAACGTTGGCATGCCATGGTCGCTCAGGGCGATCTATCTGCATTGCCTGAAATACTGGCCTCCGATGTTGTATTCCGCTCCCCCATGGCCCATGTGCCCTATCCAGGGAAGATGGTGGTCTCGACCATCCTCAATACGGTCAGCCAGGTCTTTGAAAACTTCGCCTACCATCGTGAATTGGCTTCGGCGGACGGGCTGAGTGTTGTGCTTGAGTTCAGTGCCGACGTAAGCGGTCGGCAGCTCAAGGGTATCGACATGATCCGATTCGACGAGACTGGCAAGATCGTCGAGTTCGAAGTCATGGTTCGGCCACTGAGTGGCCTGCAGGCGCTCGGTGACGAGATGGGACGCCGCCTGGCACCGTTCCTGGCGGCCGCCAAGGGCAAAGGCTGATCGTTCAATCGGGGGAGCCGGTGCTCCCCTTCGTTTATCGCCAGGAGTATGAGGATGACGCAACAACCCGAGTTCGACCTCGTTGTCTATGGCGCTTCCGGATTCACCGGTCGTCTGGTGGCAGAATATCTGGGCCGCATGCGGTTGGCAGGCAGCAAGATTCGCTGGGCCATGGCCGGGCGCGATGCCGCCAAGCTAGCAGCGGTGCGCAGCGAAATCGGTCTGCCTGAGACCATTCCACTGGTGATCGCCGACACCGCCGACCCAGCCAGCCTGCGATCGATGGCAGAGCGTACGCGTCTTGTGCTGACCACCGTCGGGCCCTATCAACTGTATGGGGAGTCGCTGTTGGCCGCCTGTGTCGAGGCGGGCTGCGATTATGTGGACCTGTGTGGAGAGCCGGCCTGGATGCGGAGAATGATTGATCTGCATGAGCAAGCAGCCCAGCGCAGTGGGTCGCGCGTGGTGTTTTCCTGCGGCTTCGACTCCATTCCTTTCGACCTGGGAGTGTTCTATCTGCAGCAAGCGGCACAGCGGCGTTTCGGCGTTCCGTTGGGGCGAATCAAAGGCCGGGTTAGCCGGATGAAGGGCAGTTTTTCGGGGGGCACTGCCGCCAGCCTTCAAGCCACCCTTGCAGCCGCCAAGGCAGACCCGCGGATACGTGAATTGCTGGCTGATCCGTTTGCCCTGACCCCGGGCTTCAATGGACCTCGTCAACCGGCAGCTGACAAGCCCGAATACGACGAGACCCTGGGAAGCTGGGCTGCTCCCTTCATCATGGCGGCTATCAATACGCGCAATGTCCATCGCTCCAATTTCCTGTCGGGGCACACCTATGGCGAGCAGTTCGTCTATGACGAGATGCTGCTAACAGGCGCCGGGGAGCAGGGAAGGGCCATGGCTGAAGCGGTTGCCTCGGATCGATCAATGGCGAGCGACAAGGCGCCCAAACCGGGCGAGGGGCCGAACCGGGAGGAACGGGAGAGCGGCTTCTACGAGGTGCGCTTCCTAGGCGAGACGGCGGACGGTAGAACGCTCGAAGCCATCGTTGCCGGCGATCGTGATCCGGGCTATGGCTCCACCTCAAGAATGATCTCAGAGGCCGCGCTATGCCTGCTGCATGATGCCGAGCGCACACCTGGCGGCATATGGACGACGGCGCCCGCTATGGGGCAGGCGTTGATTGCTCGATTGACCGAACATGCAGGATTGACGTTCCGCTTGAAGGAGGACGCATGAGCCTTATCACCATGCAGGAATTCTTGGTTGATCGTAGCGACCTGGCACATTGTGAGCTTCGCCAGCCGAAGTTGGACTTAACGACCCTGCAGCCAGGTCAGGTCGTGCTGCAAATCGACCACTTTGCACTGACCGCCAATAACATCACCTATGCCGCCATGGGGGAAAGCATGCGCTACTGGCGGTTTTTCCCAGCACTGCAGGGGTGGGGAAGCATTCCGGTGTGGGGCTTTGCAGAGGTACTGGCGTCCCGTTGCGAGGGGGTGGCAGTCGGGGAACGGGTATATGGCTTCTACCCAATGGCCAGCCACCTGGTGATTGCACCAACCCAGCTGCGCAGCGGGAGCTTTGTCGATGGCAGCCCGCACCGCCAGGATTTGCCCGCGCTGTATAACCAGTATCTGCGTTGCGCAAAGGATCCCCTCTACAACCCGGCCAACGAAGGGCTGCAGATGCTTTTGCGCCCGTTGTTTACCACCTCCTTCCTGCTTGATGACTTCTTGACCGAGCAGAACTACTTCGGCGCCGCAACCTTGGTGCTGACCAGCGCCTCAAGCAAAACGGCCATCGGCATGGCCTATTTGCTGCGCCAAGGCCGCGAAGGGAGAGGGCAGCAATACCAGATTGTCGGTTTAACTTCCCCAGGGAACCGGGCCTTTGTAGAGACTCTGGGGTGCTATGACCGGGTCTTGGCTTATGACCAGTTGGCGGAACTGGATGCGCAAACAGCAACAGTGACAGTCGACTTTGCGGGTAATGGCGAGTTGCTTGGGGCTCTGCATGAACGTTTTTCCAGTCATTTGCGCTACAGCTGCCTGGTTGGTGCGGCACACTGGGATAAGCGTCGCGGGTTGCCGAAAGAACTGCCGGGCCCAGCTCCCCAACTGTTCTTCGCCCCGGCGCAAGCCGAGAAGCGTCTCAATGACTGGGGGCCGTTGACCTTCCAGCAACGACTGACTGGTAGCTGGCAAGCATTCACGGCTTTCGTTGAACCTTGGATGCAGGTGGAACAGCAAAGTGGTCCTCTATCGGTGGAGCGGGTATACCGCCGATTGCTTGCAGGAGAGGCGCATCCGCAGTGCGGATATGTTCTCTCATTGGCAACTGCCGGCTAGATTTTCCGTGTTTGCGGAATGGTGACGCCACTATCTCCATTCCGCCTTTTTCCAGACGCTCCGCAGCAATCAAGCGCTAATGCTTATAATGGTGCAATCGTATTGATGATCTAGACGACTGGTCTAATCTTGGATATCCTGCGCACCATGAAACCCAGCTACGACGACACCCGCCAGCAATTGCTCGACACCGGCCATCGAATGATGGCTGTCAAAGGTTTTACCGGTGTCGGTCTTAACGAGATCCTGCAGACGGCGGGCGTGCCCAAGGGCTCGTTCTACCACTACTTCAAATCGAAGGAGCAGTATGGGCAGTCGCTGCTGGAGGACTATTTCCATGATTATCTTGCCGATATGGATCAGCGGTTCGCCGCTCCGGAGCAGAGTGCCCGTGAACGGCTGATGGGATATTGGCAGAAGTGGTTGGACAGCTATTGCGAGCCCTGTGACGAGCAAAAATGCCTGGTGGTCAAGTTGAGCGCTGAGGTTGCAGATCTTTCTGAGGCCATGCGCATCACCTTGCGTGATGGCGCCGATCGGATCATTGATCGACTTGCCGATTGCATCGAGCAGGGCCAGCGCGAAGGGTCTCTGACTCAAGGCAATGCCCACCGCACAGCTACGGCGCTGTATCAGTTGTGGCTCGGTGCAAGCCTGTTGAGCAAGCTGCATCGTAACGGGCGTCCTCTGGAGAATGCCATGGCAACGACTAAAGCCATGCTGGGAATCTAAGCGCCCTAGTCAAGAATACCCGCCCGACTGGGCGGGTATTTTTTCGATAGATAATAGTTGACCGGTCTAATTATTCATAAACACAGTGCGCTGTCCTACGCACTCACCGAGCAAAGGAGTCTGATGATGTCCCAATCCAAGCGGTTCAATCGCAGCATCGTCCTGGCATCGCGTCCCCATGGAGCTCCAGTAGAAGCGAACTTCCGCGTCGAACAGAGCCCGCTCCCTGAACCAGGAGAAGGGCAAGTACTGCTGCGTACTGTCTACCTCTCTCTTGACCCCTACATGCGAGGCCGCATGAGTGATGCACCTTCCTATGCTCCCCCGGTCGAGGTGGGTGGTGTCATGGTCGGGGGAACCGTGAGTCGGGTCGTCGCCTCGAAGAATCCCGGCTACCGGGTCGGCGATTGGGTGCTTTCCGCGAACGGCTGGCAAGACTATGCACTGTCCGACGGTACCGGTTTGACGCACCTTGGGGACGCGCCCGAGCACCCATCCTACGCTCTGGGGGTATTCGGCATGCCCGGGTTCACCGCCTACATGGGGCTGCTGGACATCGGCCAGCTCAAAGCGGGAGAGACCCTGGTTGTCGCTGCGGCCACGGGACCCGTGGGCGCCACGGTGGGGCAGATTGGCAAGATCAAAGGCTGCCACGTGGTCGGCGTCGCCGGTGGCCAGGCCAAGTGTCGCCATGCGGTGGATGTGCTCGGCTTTGACGCCTGTCTTGACCACAACGCCCCTGACTTTGCCGAGCAACTGGCCAAGGCCTGCCCGGCAGGAATCGACATCTACTACGAGAACGTCGGCGGCAAGGTGTTCGATGCGGTTTTCCCGCTGCTCAATACGAAAGCGCGCATCCCTGTCTGCGGCATCATCGCCCACTACAACGACACGGCATTGCCTGTAGGCCCTGATCGCCTGCCCGCACTGATGGGCACCATCCTGCGCAAGCGCATCAAAGTGCAGGGTTTCATCATCTTCGACGACTACGGACACCACTTCGACGAGTTCCAGCGTGACATCAGCAAATGGTTCGCCGAAGGGCGCATCCACTATCGCGAGGAGCTGGTCGATGGTCTGGAAAATGCACCGCAGGCATTCATCGGCCTCCTGCAGGGAACGAATTTTGGAAAGTTGGTGATCCGTGTGGGGACGGATGACTGAAGCGACATTTTCGTTCTCTGGTCGCCAGAGAGAAGCGCGTCAATGTTTTGCCTCGCCACCTCGAGCTCCTGGGTGGCGGGGCGTTTCTTCCCCCGACTGGCGCAGAGCGCCTGAAGGTAATTTTCCATGCAGTCGCGTAACAGCAGTGGACTGAGATCGGTCCCTGCGCTGAAACGGATTCTGGTGGGCTACCTGGGGCTGTACCCGACCTTGCTGGTGGTGCTCAGCATCCTGACACCTTTCACTCGGCACCTGAGTTTCCCTCTCACGGTTTTGGTCGAAGTACTCGTTCTTGTACCCATTACCCAGTTGCTGTCCTACCCCTTGGCCGGCTGGCTGGTTGCGCGTGTGCGCCGCCCCCAGCCGTGAGGAGCGAGCGGTCGCTTGCCAGGACCCACTCTCAACGACCGTCACAGAAGAGGTGACGGCGCTACCAAAATCAGCCTGAGGAAAGACCATGCAAACGTTAACGATCAACGACCAACCACGGCAGGTCGATGTACCCGACGACATGCCGCTGCTATGGATTTTGCGCGACGTCCTGGGCATGACCGGCACCAAATATGGCTGTGGCATCGCCCAATGCGGCGCTTGCACCGTGCATCTCGATGGACAACCGATCCGTGCCTGTGTGACCCCGGTGGCCGCCGTGGCCGGGCGTGCGATCACTACCATCGAGGCGATCGGCGAGACCCCGGTTGGCCAGGCCGTGCAACAGGCCTGGTTGGAGCACGAAGTAGTGCAATGCGGCTACTGCCAGTCTGGGCAGATCATGGCCGCCACCGCCCTGTTGCAGCACCAGCCACACCCAGACGACCAGGCCATCGACACCGCCATGGCGGGCAACTTGTGTCGTTGTGCGACCTACACACGCATTCGCGCGGCCATCAAGAGCGTAGGGGAGAAGACAAATGCAAAAGCCTGACGAGCAAACCCTTGCGCTTTCTCGTCGCCGGCTCCTTCAGGGTAGCGGTGTCGCCCTTGGTGGACTGGTTCTGAGCACCTGGCTGCCGCCGCTGGTGAGCCGTAGCGCCGCAGCTGAGGCCGCCGCTGCGGGACAACTGGGCGATCGCACTGCGGATGGCTTTGGCGCCTTCGTCCGGGTGGCCCAGGATGGTCGGGTAACGGTGATCTCGCCAAAGATCGAAATGGGCCAGGGCGCCCAGACCGGTATCGCCATGATGGTCGCTGAGGAGCTGGAAGTGAGCCTGGACCGCGTGAGCATCCAGGAAGCACCGCCAAACTCGGCGCTGTACACCGACAGTATCCTGCTGTTCCAGGCGACCGGAGGCTCCACGTCTACCCGCTATACCTGGGAGCCGCTACGCCGGGCCGGGGCCACTGCGCGCATTCTGTTGCTGCAGGCGGCAGCACTTCGTTGGAAAGTGGCGCCTAGCCGGTGCCGCGCGGAGAACGGTCGAGTGCTGGGGCCAGATGGTCAGCAAGCCGATTACGGTGAACTGGTCGATGCCGCCGCGAGCTTGCCGCTGCCGCAGAACGTACCGCTGAAAACACCGGAACAATTCAAGCTGCTGGGCACGCCCGCCCGCCGCCTGGACACACCGGACAAGATCAACGGTAAGGCCCGTTTCACTATCGACCTGCAGGTCCCTGGCATGCTGGTCGCCTCCAGCCTCACTTGCCCGGTGCACGGTGGACGCCTGCGCGCTCTCGATGAGGGTCTGGCCCGCCAGGTTCCCGGGGTGCGCGATATCGTGCGGCTGGATAATGCCGTGGCGGTCACCGCGAGCAATTTCTGGGCGTGCCAACAGGCGCTCAAGGCCCTGCATATTGAATGGGATCTGGGGCCGCACGCCGCGACTAGTTCTAAGCAATTGGACCAGGCACTGATCGAGGCGAGCAATCGCGATGGTGTGGTGGCCAAGCGTGCAGGAGATATCGAGCAGGCCAGGAAGCAGGCTGCAAGTCAGTTCGAGGCAGTCTACGAGCAAGCGCTGCTGTCTCATTCCCCCCTGGAACCGATGAGTTGCGTGGCCCATGTGCGCACCGACGGATGTGATCTCTGGGTTGGAACCCAGGTACCCGTCTTCGCCCAACAGACTGCCGCCAAGGTCACCGGCCTGCCAGCGGAGAAGATCCAGGTGCACAACCAATTGATCGGTGGTGCCTTTGGCCGGCGCCTGGAGTTCGACTTCATCACCCAGGCCGTCGCCATCGCCCGCCAGGTAAGCTACCCGATCAAGCTCATCTGGAGCCGTGAGGAGGACATGACCCATGACCTCTACCGCCCGCTCTACGCCGACCGACTGCAAGCCGCGTTGGATGAGCAGGGCCGTCCCCTGGGCTGGGAGCATCGCATCGCTGGCGCCTCAATCCTTGCTCGCTATGTGGGCAGCCTGCCACCCAGCGGAGTGGATGCCGACGCGGTGGAAGTGGCAACCGATCCCATCTACCGACTGCCGCACCTTCAAGTGCGCTACATACGCCAGGATCCAGAGGTGGTCCCCGTTTCCTGGTGGCGCGGTGTGGGCCCGTTGCGTAGTACATACGCATTGGAGTGTTTCATCGACGAGCTGGCGCACAACGCCAAGGCCGACCCATTGAGCTACCGCCTGGGCCTGATGGAGGGCCAGCCTCGCGCCCAAGCAGTGCTTCGCCTACTTGCCGAGAAGAGCGACTGGAACCGTCCGCTGCCGGCTGGGCAGGGCAGGGGCGTGGCAGTCAGCGCAGTATTCGGCAGCTATGTCGCGACCCTCGTTGAGCTGGAAATGCACGGCGATTCGGGCTTACGCATCAAGCGCCTGGTCAGCGTGGTCGACTGCGGCTTCGCTACCAACCCAACCTCAGTGATCGCGCAAATCGAAGGTGGCACGTTGTTCGGCCTGTCCGCCTCGTTGTTTAACGAGATCCTCGTCGAGAACGGCCAGGTACAACAGAACAACTTCCACACCTACCGGCAGCTGCGCATCAGCGAAGCGCCACCGGTGGAGGTGCATCTGATGCCTAGCCTGGAAGCGCCCGGCGGCGTTGGCGAGGCCGGCACCGCCCTGATCGGGCCCGCGCTGGTCAACGCCCTGCATGCTGCGTCCGGCAAGCGTATTCGCCGTCTGCCGTTGAGCCGTTCCGGCTACTACCCGGTTTGAGGACTCTCCAATGAAGCTAATAACGACCCTGATGGCATTGGCCGGCGGCGCTTTGCTGGCGCAGGCAGTGCAGGCCGATGACGAACTGCTGAGAAAGGGTGAATACCTGGCCCGCGCTGCCGACTGTGTGGCCTGCCATACGGCACCGGGCGGCAAGCCGTTTGCTGGTGGCGTCGAGTTCAAGCTGCCGTTCGGCTCGTTGTTCTCACCCAATATCACCCCCGACAAGAACACTGGCATTGGTGCGTGGACCGATGACGAATTTGTCAGTGCCCTGCAGAAAGGTGTTGGACGCGACGGCAAGCACTATTACCCCGCGTTCCCCTATACGTCGTACACGAAGATGTCACGGGATGACATCCTGGCCATCAAGGCCTACCTCGGCAGTCTGGAGCCAGTCAGCCAGACGCCGCCGGAAAACACCTTGAGCTTTCCGTACAACCAACGGTGGGGCATGGTCTTCTGGAACTTGATGTTCCTCGATGATCAGCGCCTGCAGGCGGACTCCCAGCGCTCTGCGGAGTGGAACCGCGGACGCTATCTGGTGGAGGGCCCGGGCCACTGCGGCGAATGCCATTCGCCGCGCAATCTGTTCCAGGCTGTCAGCGCCGACCGCTCGCTGGCCGGCAATCTGATCCAGGGCTGGAACGCCTACAACATCAGTTCCGATCCGAGTCACGGCGTCGGCGCCTGGCCTGTGGACGTGCTCGCTCGCTACCTGAAAGAAGGCGCCGCACCTGGCTGGGGCGTTGCTGCCGGGCCCATGGCAGAGGTGGTGGAGCACAGCCTGAAGCATCTGAGCGACGCTGACCGCCAGGCGATTGCCGTTTACCTCAAAGACACGCCAGCCCGGGATGAGGGCGCGGCGCGCCCGCAGCATCCAGCAGTGGTAGAGCAGACGTCAAACAATCCGCTCGGCCACAAGCTCTTCGCTGATGCCTGCTCCAGCTGCCATCGCTGGGATGGCTCCGGTGCGCAGAGCCCCACGGCAGCACTGGTGGGCCTGAAAACACTCAACGATCCCAGCGCGAGCAACCTTCTGGGCATGCTGTTGAGCGGCCACGGCTCGGCCAATGCCAGTGTGGATCGGCGCATGCCGGCGTTCGGCAGGATCTACGGCGACCAGGAGCTTGCTGCCTTGAGCACCTTCCTGCTGCAGCGTTTTGGCGAAAGCGGCGCCCAGGTGTCGGCGCAGGCGGTCGCCACGCGCCGCGGCGAGTCCCTGCATTGACAGGAGGTCGCCCATGTCCAGCCTGATCTCACTGCTGAATGCGCTGCTGGCCGAGCGCGACACCGGCCAGGAAAGCGTGCTCGCCACCGTCGTCAAGGTCGAAGGCTCCGCCTACCGGCGTCCCGGCGCACGTATGCTGGTCTCGCGCTTCGGCCGTCCGGAGGGCACCATCAGCGGCGGTTGCCTGGAAGCGGACGTGGCCAGGAAAGCCTGGTGGCTGACAGAGAAAGGGCCCGTGGTGCGCAGTTACAGCACTGCAGTAGAGGATGAGGACGGCGAAGAGGCGCTGAGCTTTGGCCTGGGCTGTAACGGCAAGGTCCATGTTCTGTTCGAGCGGCTGCTGGCCAACAGGCCCTGTCCGTTGCTCGACACCTTCGACCAGGTTCGTGACACGCAGCAGCCGGCAGCCATTGCTACCGTGATCGCCAGCCGTGGCGATGGCGCGCCTCCGGTCGGGGCGCGCCTGTTGCTGGCACCGGAACGGCCTGCCGCCGGCGAGCTGCTGCATTCCCCGCTGCTCGGTCAGATAAGTCGGAACTTGCAAAGCGCACTGTTGCAGGGCCGCTCCTCACGAGCGCTGTATCACTGCGACCAAGGTGAGCTCGAGGTGTTCCTGGAATACCTGCCGGCGGTTCGACGTCTGGTGATATTCGGGGCCGGGCACGATGCCCAGCCAATGGTGCGCATGGCCAAGCAACTGGGTTGGCACGTCACGGTGATCGACGGCAGAGCGCACTTCGCCAGGACCGAGCGCTTTCCCGAAGCCGATCAGGTGCTTGTGGGCGATGTCCAGCAGCCATTTGCCTTTGCCGAGCTGGTGCGAGGTGCATCGGTAGCCGTGATGACCCATAGCCTGGCGCAGGACGCACACTGGCTGGAGGGCGTCCTACGAAGCGAGCCCTGTTATGTCGGTCAATTAGGCCCCCGCGATCGGACAGAGCGGCTATTGGCCGGCATGGGCGAGTTGCCGGGCGTGGAGCGCCTGCATTACCCCATCGGCCTCGACCTGGGCGGGGACACCCCGGAAAGCGTAGCCATGGCAGTACTTGCGGAAATCCAAGCGGTACTCAACAGCCGCACTGGCGGAAGCCTGCGATTGCGCTCTTCGAAGATCCACGAGATCGATTCGCTAACTAGCGATGACTCAGAGAGCGAAAGAACCAACTCTCCTGCAGGGCGGCTGTTTGCTTTGCATCGCTGATGTACAACCATCGAGTGAAGTCGACATGAATCAAGAAATACGGGTTGTTGCGGTACTACTGGCACGGGACGGCAAAGAGCAGGAGGTAGAGCGGATTCTGCGCGCCTGTGTCCTGCCATCGAGGGCCGAGAATGGGTGCTTGTCCTATGTATTGCATCGTGACCTCGACGAGCCGGGGCGCTTCGTGTTCATCGAAGGTTGGGCGGACCATGCAGCTATAGATCGGCATCGCCTGACTCCGCATTACAAGGCAATGGCCAATGCTCTCATCGACTTGTTGGTCGATCGCCAAGTATTCCTTCTTGACGAGTTGAACGCGGAGCTCCACGCACCTTCGGCCTCAAGCAAGAGACTCGTGGAGTGATAGCAGACCGGTTTGGCCGACGCTTTCGCAAGCTCCGGGTGAGTCTGACCGCTGCGTGCAATTACGCCTGCACTTACTGTGTGCCGGATGGCCGTCGCTTGGTGGCAGCGCGTGATGAGCTTTCCGCAGTAGCAATGCTCCGGGCCATCGAGATGCTGGTCGACGTTGCGGGTATCGAGGCGTTGCGTTTCACCGGTGGTGAGCCGTTGCTGAGTGAGAAGCTTGGCCCACTGCTCGAAGGGGCCAGCACCCTAGGTCTGAGAGACCTCAGCCTCACAACCAATGGACAGTTGCTCGCGAGAAAACTGCCTTTGCTGCGTGGCGCTGGCATCAAGCGGATTAATGTTTCGCTGGATACGCTTGACGCAGCCGGCTTTCGCCTGATTGCCAGAGGAGGGGATCTGCTGAGTGTGCTACTGGGTTTGGATCAGGCGCGCTTGGCGGGCATCGATATCAAGATCAACATGGTTCCGATGCGCGGCCAGAACCTAAATCAGGTGTTACCCATGCTTGAGTTCTGCCTTGAACAAGGTTTTGAACTGCGCTTGATCGAGCTCATGCGCATGGGGCACCTGGCTTCCCAGAGAGATGTGCTAGCCAGGCAGTTCGTCAGTCAGCAGGAGCTTCTGGATCTCATTGGCCAGCGCTACGCTTTTACGCCGGAGGAAACTCCGTCAGGCTCTACCGCTGCACGTTACCGAGTTAATTCCCAAGGCTTCTTTGGCATCATCGCTAATGAGAGCAGCCCATTCTGTAGTGGTTGCGACCGGCTCAGACTGTCTTCCTCCGGCTGGCTCCATGGCTGCCTGTCGTCGGGGCATAAACACTACCTGGGCGACTTGCTCGACCGTCCGCTCAGTGAGGCGAGAGGTCCGCTTCGGCAGCTCCTCGGCAAGGCGCTTGCGGACAAGCAGGAGGTTGCCTTCACGGGGAGCCGGTTGATCATGAAGGCAGTCGGTGGATAGCACTTGCTTCGCGGAATCCCCGGGCGCCTTTCGGGGCCAGGGGTTTGGTATGCCGGCCTAGAAGTGATAGGTCAGCTGGGCGGTAAGCCCGTGCGCACTATTGTCATACTTGGCGCTGTATGCAGGCTGTAACCCGGATTCGTTGGCCTGGTGGAGCGACGCGGTGTTTTCCCAAAGATAGGCGTAGGCGACATCCAAGGTCAGGGTTTCACTTGGTGAATAGCCAAAGCCCAAGGTAACCGTTTTCCGATCTCCCACTGGAATGCGGACAGTGCGATCAGCGTTGGTCGTGGGGGATGGGTCATAGGCGAAGCCCGCGCGCAGGATCCATTGGTTGTCGAGCTGGTAGGACCCACCAACCGCTAGCGCCCAGGTGTCATGCCAGTTCATCGGTTCGGCGATGTGCTCGAACCCTAGGCGCTGGCCCAATGCAGGCACACCCTTGTTCACGGCCTCGATCTGGTCAAGTCGGCTCCAGCGCGTCCAGGTCGTTCCCAGGTAGCCGGTCCATCGCTCATCGAAATGATGTGTGAAGGAGATATCCAGCGACTCGGGCAGCGTGACGTCCAAGCTGGTGTCGTACTTACCATTCAGACCGAGGAAGGACGGCGAGTTCTCGACTTGGGTATGCCCCTTCAGGTGGTAATCGACCTTGGAGTGATACGTCATGCCGAAGCGAGTGGCATCGTCCAGGTCGACCAGCAGACCGATGTTGTAACCAACGGCGGTGTCATCCCCCTCGATCTTCAGGCGCGCATCTCCCTTGCCCGGATTCAGCGCCGCGGTGGCCAGATCGTTCTTCAAGGTGCCTTCGATGCGGTTGAACGTGGGGCCAAAGCCAATGGCAAACCGATCGTTGATCTTGTAGCTCAGCGTCGGCTGCACAGTGATCACCTGTACCTTGCTGTAAGACCCATGGTACCGGCCTTGGAAGCGGCTCTCGTAGTCATTGATGATGCCATAGGGAACGTACATACCGAGGCCGAAGCTGAAGCGGTCATCAATAGGGGTGGCAAGGTAGGCAAATGGCACCGCGGCCAGCGGGACCGAGTCCCCCTTGCTGGTACCTGCCGCAGCGCTTTGAGCGCCACTGATGTCATCTTTCGCATCGACGACAGCAAGACCGGCACTGATTTGCGTGCCCTTCAGTTTGGACAGCCCCGCCGGATTGCCATAAAGGGTACTGACATCCAGAGCCGAGGACGCACGACCAGCATAAGCTGTTCCAGCACCGCTGGCGCTTTGTTCGTTGATTGCAATGCCATTGGCAGAGGCGTTCAGCGACAGCGCGCTAGCCGTGAATGCCAAGGCGCCCTGAATCAGGTGTTTGTTCACTGCGAGTACTCCGAACAGGAAAAGCGCGACTGCCCCTCCTGCCTACCAGACCGGAGAAAGGTGTCACGAATGAAGCGTTTTTTTTGGGGGGGCGAGGGGAGGTCGATCTCAGTTATGTCACGATCTTATCAGCGATAAGATTAGGTCGCCGTCTTTCAACCTTGCAATGATCCAAAGTGACAGATTCATGATCCTGAACAACAGGCCAGCAGATCAATCGATCGGCATGCCGGATGATGCGGCTTGCGGATCGGATAACCGGATGATGCATTCCGCAGTAACCAATCCCGCCAGCACGAAGGAGGCGGCAACGAACTCCAGGTAAGCAAGCGCAAGCTTTCCAATTACCATCCCTCCAATAGCAGCTGATGCGGACACGCCGAGATAAATGGCGGTGGTATTCAAGCCGAGTACCACCGCTGCACTTTTAGGTGCGGCATTGACCAAGCGATGCTGTAAGGGAATCAGCGTACCCCAGCCGCAAACGCCCCAGATGACGAGCGCAAGTATGGCGGTGGCGAGATATTGGCTGCTCCAGGGAAGCAGAGCGAAGTCGGTGATCAGCAGTAACAGACCGATGTTGATGATCGTGCGTCCCCCCAGTCGGTCGGTGAGGCTTCCCGAGGCGAGATTTCCCACGGTAGCAGCAAGTCCCCAGATGGCCAGGAGTATCGCCAGGAGCTTCGCATTACCATGCGTAGCTTGCTGGAAAATGATGCTCGAGTAGCTGTGAATCGTGAAGGCGCCGACCATGATCAGCATTGTGGTTAGCAATGTTCCGAGAATGCGCACGTCGGCTATGGGGGCGAGGCGATCACGTATGCGAATGCTCGCTTGCTTCGGAATTTCCGGTAGGCACGTTGCAATACCGAGCATCGCCAGAAGACCCAGCGCGGAGACAAACCACATGGTCAATCGCCATGCTGTACCGCCGCTACCAATCAGTGTTCCCAGCGGAGCGCCCACGGCGGTCGCACCACTGAGCCCAGCCATGACCATGGCCAGACCTCGTCCCCATTGCTCGCGAGGAACCAGGGCTGTCACTGAGGCACCCGCCAGAGGCATGAAGACAGCGGAGCCCAGCCCGGAAAGTACGCGGCCGGCAAGCGCGAATGGCAGGGTCGGAGCAACAGCAGCCGCCAGGTGGCCGAGAGTGAAGAGCAAAAGACCGCTCAGCATGACCTGGTTGCGTGGCAGGTTGCCAGTCAGCGTGGCCGCGAAGGGTGTCAGTAAGGCGTAGGTCAGCGCGAAGGCTGTGATCATACGTGCAGCGGCCCCCACCTCTACATCGAGCGAAGACGCCATGCCTGGCAGGATACCGGCCATGACGAAGCTACCGGTACCAATAGCGAACATGCCCAGGGTAAGGGCCAGTAACTGAGTCATCTGCGTCCTATTTTTCGTGCGACAGTTATCGAAGGCTGGGAGGGAAGAGGGCCGGGCAGCCAATGCTTGCCACCCGGCAGGTGCTCAGTCGGCGTAAGTCGGGTAGTCCGTGTAACCAGCCTCGGCCCCGCCATACATGGTCTCAGGGTCCAGCGGGTTCCACGGCCAGCCGTGGGCGATACGCGCCGGCAGATCGGGATTGGCAATGAAGGGGCGCCCGAAGGCGATGAGGTCGCCGAGATTCGCCTCCAGAATGTTCGCGCCACGTGTCGCGGTATAGCGACCGGCGTAAATGATGCAACCGCTGAAGGCGTTTCTAACGTCTCGGCGAAAGTCTTCAGGCAGATCCGGAGCGTTGTCCCAATCGGCCTCGGCGATCGAAAGGTAGGCGATGCCCGCGGCCTCCAGCATATTGATGGCCTCGATATAGGTGGTGTGCGGGTCCTCCTCGACAAGCCCTAGGTAGACACGCGCTTCATCGGTACTGGCGAACAGCGGCGCAAAGCGGACACCAAGTCTGTCGGGGCCTACCACACCGACCACGGCCTGGACGATCTCGCGCAGGAAACGCAGTCGATTCTGAAGCGAACCACCATATTCGTCGTCGCGTTGGTTGGTTTGTGCAGAAATGAACTGATTGACCAGATACCCGTTGGCGCAATGAATTTCCACACCGTCGAAACCTGCATCCAAGGCATTCCGGGCTGCTTGGGCGTAGAGTTGTACTAGCTCCTTCACTTCTTTCGTGCTCAAGGCGCGCGGTATTGAAGGAGTAGCCAAGGTGCCTGTGCCAGGGCCCGTCTCGATGAACACGCTGACTTGATTCGCAGGAATGGCCGAGGGAGCGACAGGAGCGTCGCCATTGGGTTGCAATGAAGTATGTGACACCCGGCCGACATGCCAGAGCTGAGCGAAGATGATGCCTCCCTCCGCGTGCACGGCATTTGTGACCTTACGCCAACCATCGATCTGCTCGGGGGTATGGATGCCTGGTGTCCAGGCGTACCCTTGGCCCCGCGGCTCGATTTGGGCCCCCTCACTGATCAGAAGGCCGGCACTGGCGCGTTGCCGATAATAGGACGCCATCAGTTCGTTGGGCACATTTCCGGGCTGGCTGCTGCGTTGGCGGGTCAGCGGAGGTAAGGTGATGCGATTGCTTAGGGTATAACGCCCGAGTTTCACGGGTTGAAAGAAGCTCTGGGTACTCATGTCTATGGTCTCGAAGTGCAAGTGCGTCCGGTATTGGCAATAGGGACCCGCCTCCCGCCAAAACGGCAGGAGGTCAGGAGGTAGTCGGGATTAAAAGGGCGCGTCGATATCGACGACGTCGATCAGCTTATGGTTGACGAATTCCTTGATGCCCAGGCCAATGAGCTCGCGCCCGTAGCCAGAGCGCTTGATGCCACCAAAGGGCAGATCGGCTTTTGAGGTGCTGGGATGGTTAACGAACACCATGCCAGTGGAGATGCGCTTGGCCACCTCGGCACCGTGCTTGGCATCGGCGGTGAACACCGAGCCGCCCAGACCAAACGGCGAATCGTTGGCGATACGCACGGCGTCCTGCTCGTCCTTGGCGCGGAAGATCATCGAGACGGGACCGAAGAACTCCCAGTAATAGGCCGGATTTTCAGGGGTTACGTTGGTCAGGATAGTTGGCTGAACGAAGGCGCCCTGACTCGGCACCTTGGGCCCAACTTCGATGGCTGTTGCACCGTCCTCGACGGCGTCGCGGATCTTCTGCCGAAGATCGTCAGCCGCGGCCTGCGAGGACAGCGGTGCCAGCGTGGTGTCCGGGGCAAAGGGATCTCCGGCCTTGAGCTGGGCTACCCCGTCCGTGTAGAGACGCAGAAACTCGTCATAGACCTCGTCCACCACAATCATGCGCTTTGAGGAAATGCAAACCTGCCCCGCATTCCAGTGACGTCCGAGCACAGCCCATCTCACCGTCTTTTCCAACTCCGCGTCGCGCAGCACTATGAAGGCGTCCGCACCACCCAATTCCAAGGTCGACTTTTTCAGTGCCTTGCCAGCCTGCGCGGCAATGATTGCACCGGCCCCTTCGGAACCGGTCAGAGCCACACCATGGACGCGGTCGTCATTGAGGATGGTCTCGATCTGTCGACGCGTGGCGTACAAGTTGCGAAATGCGCCCGAGGGCAATCCGGCGTCGTGGAGCAACTTCTCAAAGGCTGCGGCGCATTGGGGTACGTTTGATGCGTGCTTGAGCAACAAGGTGTTGCCGGCGGCTAATTGCGGCGCGAGGATGCGCGCGATCTGATAGTAAGGAAAGTTCCACGGCTCGATGGCAAGGATGATACCCAGGGGCTCGTGAACAAGCGTTGCATCTCCCTCCGAGGGATCCGCCACTGGGAGTTTTTCGGGAGCCAGCAGTGCTTCTGCATGTTTGGCGTAGTACTCCAGGATGCGCGCCGAGATCTCGACCTCCCCGAGAGCTTCTGCAGTGATCTTGCCCATCTCCAAGGTCAGCAGATGAGCATAGTCGTCGGCCTGACTGCGAAGCAGGTCGGCGGCCCGCTGAAGAATGTCGCCGCGCTCAGTGAAGGAGCGCTCTTTCCAGTCGAGGAACGCGTTGTGGGCATCGTCCAACGCCTGCTCGACTTGAGCGTCAGTAGCCTCGGGGAAGGTCTTGAGCAATTCCCCGGTATAAGGGTTGATAGTGGCGTAGGCCATGTGTTTCACCTTCTTGTGGAATGAAATTTTCTACCGTGCGAGAGGTCCAGCCAGGAGTTGAAAATCAGCTCATTCAACTGGTGTGTAGCGTTCCAGCCAGTGGGCATACGGAGCCGGCAGCACCCATGTTGGGCGCTCAAGACCTAGGGCGCGGGCAGCCACATATGGCCAATGCGGATCAGCGAGGTGGGCGCGGCCGACCATGACCAGGTCCACCTGTCCATCGCGTACTACGCGGTCGGCCAGGGCGGGGGAGTCGATACCCCAAGCTGTTGCAACGGGAATATCAGCCTCACGACGAATCCGTTCGGCGATTGGCGCAAGGAATGCGGGAGCCCAAGGAATGTCTGCGTCCGGGATGTTGAATCCCATGCTCACATCGATCAGATCGGCGCCTGCATGCTTGAGGCCTCGAATCAGGGCAATGGCTTCGAGCAAGGTCTGCTCGTCCTGCCCGTCGTACTCGATAACGCCGAGCCGTACCGTCAGTGGAAGATTGTCTGGCCAGACTTCGCGTACCGCGGACAGCGTTTCGATTAGGAATCGACCGCGGTTCTCTGCAGAACCACCGTAGATATCGGTGCGCCGGTTGGCGTGTGCCGAGAGGAAACTCTGGCCCAGGTAGCCGTGCGCGAAATGCAGCTCTAGCCATTCAAAGCCCACTGACAAGGCCCTGCGTGCTGCCATAACGAAGTCTTCACGCACTCGCGCAATGTCGTCCAAACTCATCGCCTTTGGGACCTTCGGCAAATGAGCGCCAAAAGCGACGGCCGATGGTGCGATGGTTTGCCAGCCTCGAGGGTCGTCGTCGGCGATATGGTCATCGCCCTCCCATGGGCGATTGGCGCTGGCCTTGCGACCTGCATGAGCGAGCTGAATGCCTGCCACGGAGCCGGCAGCTTTGATCGCCTGAACAACAGGAACGAATGCTGCAGCTTGTTCGTCGCTCCACAACCCCGCGCAGCCGGGCGTGATGCGCCCTTCGGGGGAAACAGCGGTCGCTTCCACTATCACCAGCCCTGCGCCACCACGGGCTATACCCGCGTAGTGGGCATAGTGCCACTCGTTGACCAGCCCTTCGTTGGCGAGGTACTGACACATGGGCGGTACGGCAATCCGGTTGCGTAGAAGAGTGCCTTTGAGCTCGAATGGTTCGAAAAGCGCAGACATCTTGGTTCTCCGATTGAATTCAGGGAAAAGCTCACCCACATCGCCTGGCTGGAGCCTTGCAATGGAGCGTCGGTAACGCTTGGCCGATATGTGGAAGTCAGCCGGGAGTCAGTTCAGAGAGCAGGGTCGTCCAACTGCAGCCCGTAGAGCATGTAGGGCTTCACTCGCTCGTCCTTGCCATCGTGAAATAGCGCCTGTCGGTGCAATTGGTTGGCGGTGAAGTAGAGCCAACCACCGTGCAGAGCGAGGGTGTCTGGCCACTGGATCCGCGGATCTCGAGCGAGTGTCGTCCAATGCCCTGCGGCATCACGGCGGCGAATGGAACCTTGCTCGTAATCGGTGGCGTAGATGCGACCCAATGAGTCGGCCTCTATGCCGTCGGAGGCACCTTTCTCCCCAAGATCTTGTACGGCGGTCGCGATCTCGCCGTCCGCGAGGCTTCGATCACGCAGCAATTTGGTAGGGACCGAGAATAAGTGTCGGCTTGAAAGGGGCGAGTAGTACAACGTTGCACCATCCTTCGACAGGGCTATCCCGTCGGCCCCCACGGCGAATCGGGAGGGCGTCTTACCCGGCAACCTGAGCATTAGCGCCTGCCCTTCCAGTTGCGGCACAAAGTCAGGATCCGGCTGGACCGATACATGGCCACTCAACCGGCGCCATGCATCGCCGCTGGCCAGATCCACCACTATCAGAGCCGCTGGGCCCCGGCTTGCGGAGTCGGTGATATAGGCATAGCCGGCAGAACCAACATGGAAGTCAAAGCGCACATCGTTGAGGTAGGTTGTAGGCAGCACTGCGGATGCGGGAAGCACCAGTCGGCGCACGACCTTGTTGGTCTTCAGGTCTACCTGGACCAGTTTGGCGCCACCGGGGATGGGCTGTCCGAGGCCGGGCGCCGCCGTATCTAGAATCCAGAGGCTGCCCCGTTGATCGGCAACCACGCTTTGCACGCTGATGAGACCTTGCCCTGGATTCGCCAAGTCTTGCTGATTGATTGTCAAGTCGGGATAGGGAACAACGTTTTGTCCTCGAATCTCTCCGACGGTGTAGGGCACTTCATCGCCCCAACGCGGAAAATTGACAAAAAACCGACCATCCTCGCTGACCGTTATGCCTGTTGGCATCGCTCCTTTGAAGGCGAAAATTGGCCGAATGCTATTGCTGACTTGAGCCTTGGCAGGAGCGATGTCGCTCGCAGACTGTGATGCTTGGGCCTCTACCGCCGCAGCGAAGAGCAGCGACACCACGACAAAGCGAAGTCTTCGGGAACCAGTGCCCCGATTCTGGGCTGCCGAACTTGGCATGGGATACCTCTCCATATCAGCGCAAGGCGAAACCCAGCGCGTTCAAAGCATCACGCAAGCGGTGTCGGCCGCTCAGTGAATCCGGTCCTTGTACTTGCTCCACAGCCTGGCTCGACCAGGAACGATCATCGCGTTGTTGACGCCGCTGGAAGTCACTCATCTTCAGGTCGTAGGCAGCAACGGCTTCCGCCTCGGCGGCGGCGTCATAGCGCTCGCGGTGAAGCACTACGGATTGCGCCAGGCGCGGCTTGATCTCGGCGGGCTGTTCCGGATGGGGATAGCCGACACACATGCCGAACACTGCAAAGGTGCCACTCGGCAAGTTCAATTCTTCAGCCACTGCTTCCGGGTGATTACGCATGCCGCCGATGTAGACGATTCCCAGTCCTTGGGCTTCGAAAGCGAGCGCGGCGTTCTGAGCGGCCAGCGCCGCATCCACGACACCGACTGTGTAACTTTCCAGGTAATCGGTACCCGCTGTTGGCGCGCGCAGGGCTTGGCCTAACCGGCGTAGACGCGACAAGTCCACTAGCCAGACCAGGAGCAGGGGAGCTTGCTCAACATGGCGCTGGTTTCCGGACAGCCGGGCGAGTCTCGCCAGACGCTCGCGATCTCGCACAGCGAGCACGCTCCACGCTTGCAGGTTCGAGGAGGTCGAGGCTGACTGGGCTGCGGCGATTGCCCAATTCAATGTTTGCTCATCAACAGCCACATCGCTGTAGGCACGTACCGAGCGATGCCGAAGAATCTGCCCGATCAACATGTCGGGCATGGGTAGGGCGGCTGGCTCGCCATAACGGGCTTGCCAGGCATCAAGAACTTCGTGTTGAAGGTTCATGGTGTAATTCCCGGGGGAGGGTGCCTGCACAAGTCGTGATCAACAACGCTGATCGCGACTTGTGCGGGCTGGTCAGGCTGGTGAAATGTCAGTGCCTTCGATTAGGAAGACGCGGTACTCCGCCCCCTTGAGGCGATGCTGCAATGCCGCCTGATAGGCTGAGCTGGTGTACCAGGATCGAGCGGCTGCCATATCCGGGAAGCGTAGGATGACTGCCCCCTCGATTGGCGCACCTTCCAACACTTCCAACTGACCGTAGAAGGCCAGACGGGTGACGTCATGGCCTTCTCGTGCGGCCGGAGCCTCCTGCGCATAACATTGCAGTTCGGCAGCGTCAGTCGTGCGCTCGCGGGTGAAGACCACAAAGGCGGACATCCGGGCCTCCTTAGCTCAGGATCTGCAGCAGCGCGCGAGCTGTCGCTTCGGAGGAAGCCGGGTTCTGACCGGTGACGAGCAGCCCATCGACTTCCACGTGGGAGTTCCAGTCGGCAGCCTTGGTATAGCGCCCACCGTTCGCCTTGAGCATGTCCTCTACCAGGAACGGCACGACCTGGGTCAGGCCTACGGCGTCTTCCTCGCTGTTGCTGAATCCGGTGACCGCTTTACCGAACACGAGTGGCTTGCCATCACCTCCCTTGACGTGACGAAGCACAGCCGGAGCATGGCAGACAGCGCCAACGGGCTTACCGGACTGGATCGCCCTCTCGATCAGGGCAATCGAGGAGGGATCCTCGGCCAGATCCCACAGCGGGCCATGCCCCCCCGGGTAAAAGATTGCATCGAACCCGCCGACGCTGACGTCGCTCAGCTTCTGCGTATTGGCCAGTGCCTGGGTGGCAATCGGATCAGCCTCGAAACGGCGAGTAGCCTCGGTCTGAAAATCGGGAACATTGCTTTTCGGGTCCAGCGGCGGTTGGCCGCCTTTGGGAGATGCCAGGGTCAGTTCTGCACCGGCATCAATGAAGGCGTAGTAAGGCGCTGCCAGCTCTTCGAGCCAGAAGCCGGTCGGCTCACCGGTGTTGCCCAGCTTGTCGTGAGAGGTTAGGACGACGAGGATCTTCATGAGGATTTACCTATTGGTACGGGGGAAAGGGTTGTTCCTGGAGGCCCGATCGATGGCCTGTCACAGTGTCAAAGGCTTGCTTCCAGGACGCGCCGACTCACTTCGAGCGTGACGTCTCCTGATTCACCGAGCTTGGTCAGTCGGTGGGTTTCGAGTTGACTCATCAGAACATCAATGTCTTTGACGCCCAGTTGGTAGTCCGCCAGATGCGTCGGTAGCCCAAGGCTCTCGAAGAACGTACGAGTTCGCTCAATAGCGGCATCGATACGCTGTTCTTCATCCCCTTCAGTGATCTGCCAGACACGCGCGGCGTATTGCAGCAATTTGTGGCGCTTGGCTTGGCGCCGAACCTGAAGGTTGGCAGGAAGCACAATGGCAAGAGTGCGCGCATGATCGATGCCGTGAAGTGCAGTGAGCTCATGCCCGATCATGTGGGTGGACCAGTCCTGCGGAACGCCAGCTCCAATCAATCCGTTCAATGCCAAGGTGGCGGACCACACGAGATTGGCGCGACTGTCGTAATCGATGGACTCTTCCAGAACTTGCGGAGCGATTTCGATCAGCGTCTGCAGCAAGCCCTCGGCGAATCGGTCCTGAACCCGGGCGTCGACGGTGTAGGTCAGGTACTGTTCCATCACATGGGTGAAGGCATCTGCCACTCCGTTTGCCAGCTGGCGAACAGGGAGCGTGTAGGTTTTGCTCGGATCAAGAATCGAAAAGCGCGGGAATACATGCCGACTGCGGAACGGTAGCTTGGTCTGGGTTTCCCGGCGGGTAACCACTGCACTCTGGTTCATTTCCGAGCCGGTTGCCGGGAGAGTCAGCACAGAGCCAAATGGCAATGCTCGCCGTATATTTGCCCCCCGTGTCTCCAGAATGTCCCAGGCATCACCGTCGTAGCCAACAGCCGCGGCAACGAACTTGGTGCCATCGATGACCGAGCCCCCACCGACAGCCAAGAGAAAATCCAAGCGGTGGCTGCGAACCAGCTCCACAGCTTGCATAAGCGTTTCATAGCTGGGGTTTGGCTCTATACCGCCGAACTCATGCACTTCCCGGGAGCCTAGCGCCTCGCGGGCCTCACCGAGCGTGCCGTTCACACGGGCGCTCTGGCCGCCGTAGAGCAGCAGAACACGCGCCTCGGAGGGAACCAGTTCATCCAGGCGGGGGATAGTCTCGTTGCCGAAGACAATTCGTGTAGGGTTGTAAAATTCAAAATTGAGCATTGTGCTTACTCCATTTAAGTAGACCGGTCGTCTAATATCTGGGTAAATTTTTTACGTCGATAGGCTCACTAACTGGATGCCGGACTGAGCAACAGAAGGGTGGTTTCGAATGCAGCCTCTAACGGCACCCGATCGCGGGTGATCTTGGCGTGCAGACTGGCTCCGAGCCAAAGCTGGTACAGCATGGCTGCCAAACCACGAGCATCGGTAGTATCCGGCAGAGAACCTTCGATGACGGCTTCCTTTACGGCAATGGCTAGGCGATTAATAACGCGTTCAGTGCCATCCCGGAGCACCACGCGCATCGGTTCCGACAAGTCACTGACTTCGGCTGCCAGCTTGACCGCCAGGCATTTCCCCTTTGGATCGCAGGTTGCCTGGGTTTCCAGCCAGTTTGCCCAGTAGCTCAGCAGTTGCTGCGCGGCGGATGAGCTAGTGCAGCTCAATAGAGTTTCCAATTGCGCCATGTAGTCGCCGAAATAGCTCTTCAACAGCGCCTCACCGAAGGCCTCCTTCGAAGCAAAGTAGTGATAGAACGATCCTTTGGGCACATTCGCCGCTTGAAGGATTTCATTCAGACCAACAGCAGTGAATCCACGACCAGCGATGATGATCTGGGCCGTGTCCAAGATGTGTTGGCGGATATCGGTGGAGGTCTGCGTGTTCATGGGGCGCACGTTAACAACAATTAGACCAGTCGTCTACTTTTGTTTTGATCAATTGACCTACGGCTAACTGTAGACAGCGGTGTTCTTCGCCCGCGGCGGTGGCGGGAATAAGGATCAATGGTGCGAACTGCAGGCTGAGGGCTGCAGCCTGGTGGCCTGAAACGCCCGTACCCAGATGACCCCGGGTAAAAGTCCCACAAAGATGTTCGGAGGCGGCTGTGACAAGCTATGTTTCGGGCAACCACTCTATACCAGCGCCTATCACGCACTCACAAGGATGTGCCACAGCATGAGCCAGTACTTCGATCACGTTACACAGCAGTTGCACAGCAAAATTAGGCAGGCAAAGGTTTACATCACCAAGCACAACCCCACGACGGGGGGGCTGGCGGAAGCCGTGCTGCGCCAGTTCCTTCAAGAGCATCTGCCAAGGGGGGTTAGCGTAGAGCAGGGCTTCATAACCAATCCGGAGGGGGGACTTTCAAAACAGTGCGATATATTGATTTACGACTCGCAGCGGTACGCCCCTTTCTACCGGGCAGGTGAAATGGTAGTGATTCCTTCTAAGGCTGTGATCGCTCTAATTGAGGTCAAAACCTCGATCAATAAGGGCGGCTTTCGCGATGTGATCAAGTACTTCCAATCTTTTGAGGCTGTTGGAGGGAAGTTTCGTACATATCTGTTCATGTTCAATGCTCCGCGGTTGCAGACTATAGCCTCTTGGTTTCACTCGTACCCGCATTCAGGGCACCATAAAGAATTCGACTACGACACGTTTGAGGTCTTACCTGATGAAATCACTGGTCTCGACTCCTCATACCATCTAAAAAAGGGCCATGTGTTCCATCCAAGAGATGGAATTGGGTATTTGTCTTATTTTTACCAAGATCAGGAAGGTACTGCGATCAGTGCTTTGGAGTTGTTCTTTCTCTCTGTCTATGGGGTCGTTGAGGGGCACATCCAGGCCCACACTCCAGTACGCCTGGAATCTCGGGCGGAATTTCACAAAAACAGGGCCTCGCATAGCATTGCTGCCATCGACCTTTTCCCAATGTGAGTGAAGTGTGGAGTTGGGGGCTATCGCCAGTGTTAGAGATTCACCCCATGGGAGGTGTGCCCCCAATATTTTGAAAGGCATTTGGCTGCCCCCTATTACATCCCGGTTGGAAGCGAAGTTCTAGACAAAGCGGTCGTAGTTCTACGCCGCATACCAGTGGCTTTTAAGCTGCCGAGCACCAGGTATTTCCGTGGTGTGCGGTCATAGGCAGTGACGCCCGACGCCGTAGGTTTGGCTTGGCGGCAGGGCGTGTAGGCTCAACTGGGATGACGTCAAGTAATTCGACGGGATCTCGAATCGGCGACTGGTCGCTTCGGGTCGGAAGCGGGCGTATCTAATCTCAGGCGGCAGGGTCGGAGTAGTGTTCAAGCGCGGCATCACACTCACCGTGCTGAGAGGGGGGCCGGCCTCACTCCTTGTCATCCTGCACCGTGTCAAAGTATGCGGGCGTGCCTTCGAGGTGATAAGGGTGAAAAATCTTTGAATCGATTAGAATTTTGTGTCGTGGGCGGTCGCTTGGAATCTCTCGCTGAATTTTTTGCCTGGGCTTAAGTGTATAAATTAAGTTCACTAGCTATTTTCTATGGAGACAATAAATAATTTAGTTGTATGCTGTGATTCTGGATAACCTATTCTTTAAGAGGAATGACAAATGTCCAAGCTTGCTGAATTTCGTGCCGCTGAAAGGGCGCTAGCAGAACAACTGGCTTATCTCGAGTCGCTAAAGAATGACCGCACACTCAAAAAAGAAATCGAATTTGAAGAGAAGCTGAAGGGGCTGATGAGCCAGTATGGCAAGTCGCTGCGTGACGTGATCACCATCCTCGATCCGGACCCTGTGCGTGATGCAATTCGTCGTGGTCCACGTGGCGCACAGTCGACTCGTCGTGCGCGTGTGATCAAGGTCTACAAAAACCCACACACTGGCGAGGTTGTTGAGACTAAGGGTGGTAATCACAGGGTGCTCAAGGCTTGGAAGGCCGAGTACGGTAACGAGACCGTAGAGTCCTGGCTCAGCGCTTGAGGTGAAGCGCTTGATGTATTGCGTCGCTTGATTCGAGCGACGCAGCATTGGTTCGTTGTATGCCGCTGGGAAGAGGAGTAAGCAAAACGTTAGGAGCTCACTGTAGTCACGGCTCTGTAGCATTCAGCACATCATTCACCTAGCAGCAACGTGGAGATCACCACGAAGCCGACAGCGCGAGCGCGCAGATAAGTTTGTTGATGCGACCCGTCTTTGTTCGGCCTCAGGGCGTTTGAGTTACTATGCCCACAAATCAGTAGCGTACTGGTTACTTTAGACTGACACAGTGTTTCCTTCGTCCATGGCTAGGTTCTTTCCAACCTTCGATGATGCGGAGTTCCGCAGCAAAGGCGAGTTCACCCTCTTTCAAGAGCTAGCGGCACTCGACGATGGGTTCGTCGTCATCCACTCGTTGCCTTGGCTGCGAGGCAGGACGAAGCGGGTGTATTCGCAGGAGCTGCAGGAGTACTTGCGGGTCTCCTTGGACAAGAAGCATTTGTCCGGCGAGGTGGACTTCGTGATTCTGCATCCCGAGCTGGGCATGCTTTGCATCGAGACGAAGTCTGGGCTGTACAAGCCTTCGGGTGTTCGATTCATTCACGAGCGTGATGGATACGAAATCGACCCCCTGAATCAGGTCAAGGACAACACCTTTGTCCTCAGCGAGATGCTGCAGTCTTGGCAGCTGAAGTGCCCAGTCGGCTATGCGGTTCACTTTCCTGACTTCGATCTTGAGAGGTCGCAGATCGCCAGCGCATATTTGCCGCTCGGCCGGCCGCTTCCCGACGGCATTTTGATCCTGCAGAAGCATCGGCGGGACATGCCCTCGCGCATCGCGCAGCTGATGGCACACTGGAAGGCTGCATTGAATTACGGCAACGAAGCCAACTTCAGTGGTGAAATCAATCAGTTCCTCGATGCCGTCTGGCCAAAAGAAATGCGGGACGGGCATCTCGGTCGTAAGATCGTTGCGGACGGCGAGTTGTGGCTTCGATTAGACGACAAGCAAGCGAGTCAGGTGGCCCAGTGTCTCAATTCTGATCTGCGGCTGATGGCGGGATTCTCAGGCAGCGGCAAGACACTCATTGCACGCTCCCTTGCCGAGCAGTTTGTGGCCCAGGGCCTCAAGGTGCTCTTCCTTCTAAAGAACCGCCTGATAACGCAGAAGGTGGCAACTCAATTGAGCCATCTTGGCCGGACTGTCATGGTTCAGACCTTCCATTCCTACTGTGATTCTCTGGGGGCGCGGAACAGAGATAACAGCTTTGGCGAGCCCAACTATGATGAGCATCACCTGGCCTTGCACGGGACGGTAGACCAGCAGTACGCGGTACTGATAGTCGATGAGGCTCAGGCGCTCAACGAGGCTGATCACTTGGCGTTGCACGCTCATTTCGCCAACGCACGCAAGTTCGTCTTTGCCGATGAGCTTCAGGTGCTGCCTGGGATCGAGAAGGGCAGTTCCTATCGATTCTTGGAGGACGCTTACGGCGAGCGATTCTTTTATCTTGCGACTGTCTACCGGAACCCCGGAGGCATCACTCGAACAATGATGGAGATGCGACCGCCACGACATGAGGTGATCTGCCCTCGCCCGACCTCCGAGGAGGACTTGTCTAGAAGCATCAGCAAGGATGTCTCCAAAAGCATCCAGACGATGGTGGCGGAGCTTTCCAAGGCTGGTGTATTGATGCAGGACATGATCGTGCTCAGTCAGTTCACTCTGTCGACTGAGGGGATCGAAGTTTCGCGCTCCACGATTTCGGCGTATCGCGGCATGGAGAAGCCAATCGTCATCGTGGTGGCGGGCTTCGACATGGACGACACCACATTGGCTTGCGCTCTCGGGCGGGCTACCACGCGTGCCTACATCATCGTGCCCGTTGACCTGCTCGTGGGGCTGATTGGTGTGAAGTCGGATTTCCTGCGCAAGAGGTTGGAGAAGATCGATCGTGCATCTGTGCTTGATCACGATGCCCGTGATCCGGCTCCGCGATTCATCGCCAACAGAGTGGAGAAGTACGCAGGCGTGGCCGCAAGACATGAGATCTTCGGCGAAGGGTTCTTCTACGCAAGGCGATGGAGGCGATGGGTCTATGAAGGCAGCGCCAGGTGGAGCAACCGCGGAGTTCAGTTTTGGGGGTGGTGGCTTTCGCTATCGACAAATCTCCCTATTTCTGGGATTGACCCCGTACGTAATGAGCTGACCGACTGTGTTCTCCGCTTCTGCGCCGAATGCAACACCATCACACCGCATAGCGTGTTTCACGATTGCCTGACATGCCAGGCTTTACCATTGGACGAGAGCGTAGTCTCTGAGATCGTCCAGCAGGCAGCCGAAATGAGTATCACACAACCAAGGGCGCGGGGGCGGGGGCAATCGTTAATTCGTGCGGCGGGGCTGGTCGGAGATTTCCGATTTCCGCGCTCTATCGACTCTGTGTCGGGGGTGACCGAAGTACCTGTTCTATTCCTCGCCACCACGATCGTCGAGTTTCAGATGCGTCACGCGGCTACAGTGGCCACCAAATCCCAAGTGGTGCAGTGGCTGCGAGATGTGTTGGTGCCCGGTGACTTGGATTACTCCATCGAGAGCCTTGCGGGCCGTACGATCAGTAGCCTCTGCGCGCAGAAAATCTTGGTGAAGATCGGCACCGGCCGATACCGACTAATGGATCCTTAATAGACTGCGAAGAGCTGAGGCTTCGTGAGCTGGCCTGCCGGATCAGAGCAAGGTCTCAGTCTTCGACAGGACTGCATTGCTCAACAGTAGCTGCCAGATTTCCTTGACCGGGGCGATAAAGCTCGCGCTTAGCTAGACCGGTGTGGGAGCCGGCATGGCCGCAGAACCCAAGCACCTCTGGGCCCAGGGCATACTGCTCTGAGGGCACGCCAGTGCGTTGCAGCGTGGTCACCATACTCCGCAAGTTGAGCGTCCTCCTTCTCGCACGATTGCCGACGTCGATCGATAGCGCTGTGATCACCGTTGCTGGACGCGGTGACAATCTCCTGTGGTGATCAGTGTGGGAAACGAAGTGCCAACAAGCAGCCGATGGTTGGGGCGTTCTTCGGAGATGGCTGACTGTCGATCAACAAAAAAATAGGCGCAGCAGGAGCCCGACTGGGCTCCTGCATATGACAATTTAACGCTGGGTGGAATGCGCCCGCCGAGACGCCAGCTGAAATACAGCGAGGGTCAGTACGATGATCAGCATCAGTGGCCAAAAGCGCACGGCCAGAATTAGCACGGCCACGACGGCTGCCGTCCCGGCGAAGATGCTGACCAACACAAACAGCAGGGCCAGAAAACGCAGTAGATCCATAGTGAACCTCCAGTGTGGAAGCGGCTTAGGAGGATTGCTGCTGGTTCGCCTGGATGCGCTGATAGACCTCATCGCGGTGCACTGTGACGTGAGGCGGTGCGGATATTCCGACGCGCACCTGGTTCCCTTTGACACGAAGAATGACGATCTCGATGTCATTGCCAATGCGGATAGTTTTTCCGACGCTGCGGGTAAGGCTGAGCATGGTTCGTACTCCTGAGGGTGTAGGTCAGCCCCAAGCGGAGCTCGGTAGCTGTGTTCGTTACTCTGTGAGTTACTGATTGCGCGCTGCGGCGCGATCGCGCAGCAACGCCGAGAGCGTTGGGCGATTGGTGGGATTGGCAGGAGCGTCTGTTGTAATCGGTGATGGGGTGGTGCTTGGCTGCTTAGGAAAGAGTTCTTCTACGATGGCTTCGCCTTCCTCTTCGCTGTCCTCGAAAGCCCCATTGGCAAGGCCCGAATACGCCGCGGCGTCCAGGGCGTTCTGATTAAAGCCTGCTGCCTGCCGTGCCTCATCGACTTCTCGAGCATGTTGTAACGCTTCTTCCACCGACATACCGTTACGCACGGTTATATCGACGTAGAAGATTGGCAGTCCATGGCTCTGCCGTGTCGATTTCCCACGCAGACGTAACTCCAATGGAAGGCAAGCCAAACGATCGCCGGAAATCGCCTGGAGATATTGCAGTCGGGCAGCCAAGGTACGAATGCTGTTGAAGCCCGTTGTGCGAAACACGAAGCTGCCCAGCGCATCCTCATCATCGATGGCAACGTTGAGTCGTCCGTAGGGCTTGCAGGCGCCTCCCTTTGCTAGAGGGCAACCGTCAGGCGAAGGGCAGGGAAGTGACTCGATTCCGTCATTGCCACGGCGCTTGCAAGTTTCGCCATTTCCGACACAGATCGGCCGGCCAGTCTGGCGGTCGAACAAGCAGTACTCAGCGCGAAAGTTTAGATCCGGAGCATTGAACAGCAGCCGAATCGGAATCCTGCGAATCTTGCCGCCTTGGGCTTTGCGTAGATCTTCGTCGAGAGGGTGTACCAGCCAGTGATCTCGCAACTGAACCTGCGTGGTGATGGTGAATTGGTCGTCCTTCTCCGGCAGGCGCTTGCCGTTCTTCTCGACGACCTTGCCGATGGAAATCCGCCCGAGCACTGGCGGGGTGATAGCCAAGCCTTTGAGCATTGGTGGTTCTCCAGTGGATGAATAAAAAAGACCACCCAGGCGTGCAATTGCGCCGGGATGGCCAATGGGGAAACGCATTCAGAGGATCAGGAAGCGGCGGCTGCCGGTTTTTGTGGTGGGGTAACGGGCGAGCAGATAAGGCTTCTCTTTAATGAGCTGGGTGACGTCGAGCGTTACGCTGTCTTTGGATTTGCGCCAGGAGACCATTCCATTGGCGAACACAGCTCGACTGGCATCTCCCATAGCCTGTTGCAGTTGCTGCTTTAGCTCCGTCTCGCGCTTGCTTTGCCGGTCGAGATTGGCGCGCACAGATTTCAATTCGTCGAACGCAGCCGATAGAGCGACGTCCCCAGAGAAATCCAGTGTGCGTCCTTGGTCGAGGGGGTAAAGACAACGCAGGGCGCGTTCTGCCGATTCCGATCCATCTGCGGGTGGTGGAGTGTCGCGCTGTACGTAGCCCCAGAACTCCTTCTCCAATTCGATCAGCCAATGGATGAGCTCGTCATCGCGCTCGATGCGGTGGATCTCTAGCTGCTGACCTCCGAGCAGCACGGCCACATCGGCAGCCTGCTTTCCAGTGACCGCCAGTTGGTGCATTACCTGCAACTGTACGTAGACCGGTACGCCTTCTTTCCACAGGCGTGCTCCGTTAATGCCAGCGGTTTTGCACTCAAGGATTTGCACATCCTCAGCGCCGATGACTTCGCGATCGATGTTGGCCAACATCCATTCGAGCTTGGTGTCGGGATGCTGCAGCACAGCGTTGATACGACGCACGCGGTTTCCGGTGCGCTGGGTGTAGTGTCGAGCGACGATCGACTCGAGAATGTTGCCCCAGTAAGTCGGGCTTTCCTCGTCGTTCACATCGCACTTGGGCAAAGCAGAGTCGCGACCGGTTTTCTCTAGCCACAATTCTAGCTGCGACTTGTAGGGGTTAAGACCGACGGCAGCTGCTGCATCGGAGCTGCCAATGCCCCGCTTACGAACAGCAAGCCAGTCATCGCGAGAGAGATCCTTGGTGCCAACTAAACGCAGGGCGGGGCGGTTGTGTTCTGAGTTGGGGGTGAAATAGGCATGAGCCATAGAGGTCTCCGGGCATAAAAAAGCCCAGCAGGTCTTCACCGGCTGGGCGTCCAAGGGATTTGAGGCTGGTGCGTGAGGGCTTAGCCCTGATGAGCACCGATGCTGATGAAGAAGCAAACGATCCAGGTGATGAAATAGGCGAGGTTCTGGTTCAGCAGCTTGGATCGCTGATACAGATAGACCGGGACCACAAATACCCAGCCCTTGAAGCGACTGACATCGTGACCGGCTTGCTTGAGGTGCTTGGAGTCGAGCACCGACAAGCCAATGTTCAATGCCAGGGTGACGTACCAATAGCGGTTCTCTGACATGGCGCGCTCCCATTGAGCTTCATTTGCACCGAACAGGCCTGCGACGAAGGATTCCAGCAAGTAGCCAATGATCGGAGCGAAGGCCAACAGCCAAACGATCTTGTTGTTCACACCGGAGCCGGTAAGTGGTGGCGGGCCGAACTCCTCCAAGTGCTGGCGCAGTTCGGTTTGCTCGACCTTGACCCAAGTGGGCATGCCCTTCTTCCAGACCATCGAGCCATAGGTCAGTGTTCCATTGCTAATCAGGTCGATGATCTGTTGCTGATCGAAGCCGCCTTTGCGTTCTCCGTTTTGCTCGTAGTGCCATTGATTGCCGGCCGGATCGATGTCGTTGGATTGGGCGTTATCGAAACTGATGCTCATGACATTTCCTTAGGGTGAGCGAGTTCGCTGCAGAAGCTGACTTCCACAGTGCTTTGGGGGGGAAAGTGGTTATTTCTTAGGAAGCATGTCGGCATTCACACCGATCTGATTGCCGCTCTTGTCGTAGCACATGGGGATGGAGTCACAGTTGCCCCCTTTGGCCACCACGTCCGCTTCATTGACAACCGGGATGCCGGCCTCTGCCAGGTTGTTCAACTTTACGGTGAGGAGCCCGAAGTCAGTTTCAATGGTGCAGTACTCGCTGTCGTTTACAGGGCACACCACATGAAATTTCTCGCTGGGGGTACGGTTCCCCGCGGGAAAGGCATAGTGGCGCTTGCCATTGAATGCGGGGCCCGTGCCGTTGGCATAGGAAACGGGGTTCCCAGCCGTATCGGTTCCCATGTACCAACCCGAGGCGACTATGTAGTTCCCTTTCGGAGCGCTGCCATAGAACTCCTTCCCGAGGGCGCAGATTCCATCCTGGCCACACGTGACTGGCTTGTAGCCATACGTATTTCTCACTTCCCCATTTGGCATAACGAGTCGCACCTCTCGCGGTGCATCGATCGGTAGACACATGCTGACCAGCTCATCGCTGGAAAGGAACACTGTTCCCATTGGCGTGTTTCTGAGATCCCGCGGTTTGGAGCAAGGCATGACGTCGTCAGCCGCTTGAGTGGCCATTGCTGCGGTAGCCAAGAGCATGGCTACGAGTGCTGCGATTTTCATGGATTCCCTCTCTGAATTTTTCCTACTGGATAGATCGGTAATGGGGGAACCCTTGTCGCCAGGTTCCCATTTCCTCTCGTCGAAATCGTCGGCTCTCGGTCACGTGGCCAAGAGCCGCGATCTGTTGTTCTGCGAAGCTGCAGTCGCGCTCGTGATGCTTATCGAGGATGACCAGGCTCCGTTTGTTGAAAATCAACCTGAAAAGTAGATATTCAAATTTCTATGTACTTAATGTCAACCAGGCGATGGCCAACCATTCGAGTTGAATGGAGGGTTGTATGCTCAGTGACGATGTGAAACGACTGGCGCTACTGACAGGTCAAGCGATTGCCAAGCAGCGCAAGCGAGCCGGAATGACTCAGGAAGAGGTGGCCGAGCTGTTGGGGCTTGGCAATGAAGCGGTATCTCGGATTGAGCGAGGGCTCGTTAAACCGAATATTGAGCGGTTGATTGAGCTATCTACGATTTTTGGGTGCGACCTTGTTGAGTTGTTGACCGAGTCAAGCCCGCGTGCAGTGGATCAAGCCAATCGCATTCATGACCTCTTAGAGCCGCTTGCCGTTGAGGACAGGGAATTATTGGTCGAAACGCTTGAGCGCTTTGCTGACCGATTGAAACCTCCGAAGAAAAAGCGCTGATCCCTGTACAGGAATCAGCGCTATGGTCTGCCGCGTTCGCGTACTCAGGCTGCCAGCCCCAGCGCGGCATCCAACGCCTTCTGCTTGATCACAGCTCCCTGACCAAACCAGGCCGAGTCCATCCGGTACTCCGTGCTGCGTGCGCGACGCTCGTGATCGACGTACTCAGTAACTGCATTTAGCAGCCCCCAAGCGGTGCCGTTGGCTGCTTCGAGTCGCGAGCCACGTCCTCGACCTTCATACAAGCTCTGCACTTTGCGCATGGCGCGCTCGTTGACCAGCTTGTCTGGCATATTTCCGTTGAAGGGCGTGTCGCACATCACTTCCATGAAGTACTTCAGCGCCTCGTTTGGCCGTACCTTACGGTCTGCCAAGATGCGCATGCGGTACATGAACTCGTCCCATTGCGAGACGGCGATGCCCAGTTGCTTCTTCACAGCTTGGGCGTCGAAGCGAGTGCTGTGCGGGACTTTGATAGCCCGGGTAGCGCCATCGACAGCGATGGTGAGGGTGTTATTGCAAACGACCCTTACGGTTGTCGGGGTGGCAGTTGTGGCCAGAGTCCCGTCGCAGGAGGTGGCCAACAGCAGATACCCATTGACCAGGTCATTGCCCTTTAGCGAGGTGTTTTGCCCGGTGCGAGCGAGTGCCCAAAACTTGCGGCCGCCTTTGAGCACCCCGGCGGTTTCCAGCTCGTAGCCGGAGACCTGGGTGAGGTCTCGGTAGAACTCGAGCACTTCCCGCGGTTGCACCACTTGGTAGCGCTGAGATACCACGGAGAGTGGAGCTTTCGTATCGGAGCGGTAGAGTACCTTCTGTTCGGGGAAGGAGTGAATGCTGCCGAGGTGGCCAGCGGCGTCTGATTTGAAGTGAACGGGGCTTTCCTGGATTTGCCAATCCATGCCGGCCTCACGCTGCCAGACTTCCAGCGGTTGCCGTTTGGAGAGTTGGCTACCCAGACCATGCCAAGGAGCTGCGCCGACATAAGCCATGCTTTCTACAAGATGAGCCATGATGATTTTCCTTTTGGGCAATAGCCGGCATAAAGCGCTGCGTCAGACGCAGCACCGGCGGGTGGTTACGAGGGATAGGAAAGGTGGAGTCCGATCAGATCGGCAGGTTGAAGCGGGTGCCGCAGGCTAGGCAGATGTTGTTGGCTAGAGCAGAGCGGTCGAGTTGCTTTCCAACTTGGGCCCCGAGTGTGCAGCCACTGATGGCGCCTGCCAGGCCTCCGAGGATCGCCCCAGAAATTGATCCGAGAGAGAGGCTAAGCGGGCTTAGGTTAGGGCTAGCTAAGCTGGCCCGACTTGCTGCTAACGCAGCCGAGGCGCCACGAGCTGCACCACAGAGAGTGCCAGCGATGATGCCGAACTTCATCGCGGGATTCGCAGACGCGATCCTGAGCGATCGGCAGCGAGGGCAATTCAATGACATGGGCGGAATATCTCCTGGTGGTGTGTCATTGCAGTGATGTAGGACTGAGTTTTTTTTGAGTGAGATTTTCCCGATACTGCTTCGATGATGCTGCGGCGATCTGTGCTGCAGGCTTTCGTCAAGCCAAGAAGGAATATGGGAGTGCTGCGGGTGAGTGAGAAGGGAGATCGATGCCTGCAGCATTACTTGCTGACGTACAACAAGGCCCTAGCGATCGGTAGCAGAAGCCGCGCGCTCGATGAGTGCCTACATCACTTCCTAGATCAGCGACCTTCCGGTAAGCACACTTCGGCTCATGACCGAGCTTTGGGCTTGGCTTCATCTCCGTTCTGGTTGGACCTGCAGGCCGTCCAGGGCTCCGAGCTGGCCAGCTTGGCATTAAGCCGAGTGCTCCATTTCGACGATGCAATCAGGCTCGACCTACTGGTGCATCTGGCTACCCAAAATCCTGAGACGCTCAGGTGGGCGATTCGCTATTCGAAGCTTTTTGAACGTGCCGATTCGCCGCTTTGGATTGGACTGCGATCAGCACTGGATGATGAGGAGTGGCGAACCTTCTTCGGAGTCTGCGACCGCTTGCTCGAGCAGCTTGAGCCATTCGATGCACTGATCCTCCACGCCGAGAGTCAGCTTGAGCATTTGTCTCTACTTGAGCTGCTTTCTTACCTCAGCGTGCTTGCCTATCAGTCGTTCACGGGGGACGCCGAGGACGACCCTTCCGGCGAGCAATGGGAGGTCTACAACCGCATCATTCTGCGGAAGCTCCAAACCTGCAAAGAGGAGGATTTCCGCCTGAGCGAGTTGCGGTTGGGGGATTCCCTGAAACAGCATCTCGCGCCAATTCTCTTTACCGGTCCGCAGCCAGCAGCCTCGGCGGAGTGTCGTGCGAATCTTGAATCGCTGGCTGTACTGGTCGCCGCCACACACGAGCGAGTCGACTACGATGGCTCGATCAATTGGTTTTGCTTCGACCCTGAGTGCCGGTACCAGTTAGCGCCTGGCGAACCTGTTCTCTACAACGCCACGGAAGAGGGAGTTGAGCGGTGGCGGCGAACTGAGCGTAAGCATGACCTGCTGTGGCACTACTGGATGAAGCGCGCTGTGCAGGAGCTCATCGACTCCGGTATGGCAGGGGAGGTGATCGGCTCCGCTGAGAATCACGAGCTGAACCAACTTGCCTATATCAAGGCACGTCGCAGCAAGTTACAGCTGCAGCAGATTTACGGTGTGGGAGAGCAGCTATCGCTGGGTGATGGCTCACGTGTCCAGCTTCAGCACGTGCTCTTGGCAAGCGAGCTAACCTCCGTTTTCTTCCAGCAGGCATTCATCCATCCATTCCAGGATCACTTCCGTGAATCGGGCGTTGTCGCCCATGCACTCGGTCGATTGGCCCTAGCGGGTATGGCGGTGGGAGAGAATCGATTTCCAATGACCTGGTCGGAGGATGAGGAGAAGACCCAGAGGATCAAGGGATGGACTGTCTGTGAGGAGCATCCCAAGGGCAGCATCGAGTCGGCCAGATCGATTCTGAAGTTCTGGACCAGCGACCTTAAGTCCTTGTCACAGCAATTGAAGGCGCAGCCTCGAATGCCTGTGCCCAGGCTCTATGAGCGGCCCTTCTACAAAATTGGGCGCTATAGCTTTCAGTTTCCCTGGATTGTCGCGCATCAAAACAACCTGACCGCGACCCTCAACAATTTGAGGAGAGTGGGTGCTCGCAGAGCCGGCATGCAGGTAGAGACTAAGCAGGTAGAAGTTCAGTTGGCCGAGGGCTTGAGGTGTCGTGGCTTCGCCGTAGAGGTTGGCTATCTACCGCTGGCAACAGAAGACGATGATGCCGGTGAGGTAGACCTAATCTGCTACCGAGATGGCGTCCTGCTGATCTTGGAGGTCAAGTCCGGGTATATCCGCTCAACCACTCATGAGGTCTGGCTCCATCGGACGAACACTTTACGTAAGGCCGCTTGGCAGCTACGACGTAAACGCGCTGCAGTTGTCGATGCTCTAGTGAGAGACCAAGACCTCCGATCAAGGCTGGGCTATTGCGGTCGGGAGCCACAAGAGTGCATGCATGCCTGGATAGTCGACACGTCCATTGAACTAGACGGGCAGGCAGTTGATGGATTCAGGATTGTGTCTCGTGAGGGGCTTGAGGTCATCCTCAGGGACGAGAAGCACCTGCTGCATTCAGCAGAGCGTGCAGTCACTGAAGACACAGAGGTGCTGTTCCCTGACGGTTTTTCGGCAGGCCGCTTCGTCGAGCTTGTCGAATCAGGAGAACCTTGGTGGGATCGCTGTTAGCGAGGGCTATCCGCTCAAGAGCGCTTAGCACCCGAGAAGGACGATTTTTTCGATGCTATTGCTGGGCTTTTTCGCTTCGTCGCGGGACAACGATGGGCCCCAAATGAGGCCCATTGCCTGTAAGGAATCTACTTCAGATTTTTTATGTAGTAGCGGCCAGATCTGAGTCGTCCGCTAACTCGATCTTCAAGTAGGTATTCTTGATCTCTGTACAGTGGCAGCGCTGAGATGGTTATGAATTCGCCGTTTTTTGTTCTAGGTTCTTCTTCAGTTAGAATTGACTCTTTGAAGTTGTAGTGTCCCCCATCTTTAACTATGTGGCCAAGGTCCTTTAGTAGCTCTATAGCTGCCGCCAGCCGTTCAGCGTTGGCTCGGCCACGAAGCCTATATGGGCCACGTTGTTTTATTTGGGTGAGAGTGACTTGTGTCTTGAATTGAATCGCCCCGGCTTTCCTAGACACTTTCCAAGCTCTGGAAATAGCGTTTCTCAAACTCCACTGGCGATAGCTGCATAGCGCTGCTGTGCCGGCGTTTGGGGTTATAAA
>NZ_JBLUQC010000021.1:0-93938 GCF_048068435.1 Pseudomonas sp. NY15437 | reverse complement strand
CTGACCGCTTCGATTTTGAATTCTTCGGGGTAACGCTGGTTGCTCATGGCACCTCCTGATGGGCCTCATTATGAGGCTTGGAGGTGTCTACGAAACTAGGGGCGATTCACAGCGCCCTCACAGCCAATACCTGACAGACAGTGAGCTTTCTAGGTTTGTGTCGGACGCGGGGTTCAGCAAGGAAACCTTGGCCATGAAGTATGCGGGGATGCATTTGCATCCGACTGCCTACAAATCCGTTGGCAAAGTCCATGCGCAGCAGCGAATCGAGGCGGTACGCGACTATCTGGCCTTCCTCTATGACAAGTTGGGTGATCACTCAACACGATATGAGGCGGTTGACGACCTGAAGAAGCGCATCAACCGCAAGATCAAAGCGGCCAGCCCTGCGTGGAAAAAAACGCGAACGGACGAAATGAAAGGGCTTACCAGCCCGGAGCGAACTCGATTGCTGGAAATCATGCATCCGGATAGCTCCGAGAACCCCTTTTCAGATGAAGCCATCAGGCTGCGTAACTACATCATTTTGCTGCTGGGTCTCGACATGGGGCTGCGCCGTTCCGAGATGCTGCTGATCAAGACCAGCGATATTCACTGGCACAGTCGTCAACTAGCGGTGGTTAACCTGGAGGATGAGAGCCTCGATCCACGAACCATGGCCCCGCAATTCAAAACCCACGAGCGCATGCTGGTGATGACCGATGACCTGTATGACGCAATTACTGAATACGAATCGAAATATCGCCACAGAAAGCCCCGTAACGGCGCATCGCAAGCGAGAAGGCATCCGTTTTTGCTGGTGGCGCACAAGCGAAATGAGGGCGGACCTCTGACCATCAAGGCAGTGGATGGCGTTCTGTCCAGGGTCCGAGAAATAGCGCCGGAACTGGCTCATGTGCACCCGCATATTCTGAGGCATGACGCGGTCTACACGATGCTGGAAAGCATGCGTGAGGAACTGGCAGTGCTCACGCCGGAGGATCGCACCACGCAAGTACAAAAGACCCTCACATGGATGTTCGGCTGGAGTCCCGATTCGAACATGCCAGGCCACTACGGCGCGAAATTCTGGAAGGAAGAGGCAGACAAAGCGATACAGAAACGGGCCGAGCGATTTACGTTCAGCCGTCAGAAGGCCGGCACGACACAAAGAGGTTCAGAGTGAGCATCGCCGTCGAAGCACTTCAGGCACCCACGAAGGACAGCCTCGATGCATGGCTGAACACGCCTCGCCTGGCGAAATGTGGGAACGTGTTCACACCCGCCGAACCGATGTGGAAACCGGATAAATCGGCTTGTCATTCAGTCAACTGGGAAGCGGCTATTGCCGGCGTCTCGCCGGATTGGCAGCCCTGGTTGCACGCCGCCCTGGCGTACCGAATGGCCGATCAGGCAGCGATGTCGGTTTCTAAACTCGCCAGTGTGTTGTCGCGGGCTGCTCAAGCCGGGCTTGACCCGCTCAGGGTGATGATGACCTCAAGTGCCTTACTGAAACCGTATGCGGTATTGCCTTTTGTCCAGTGACGATTCATGTGCTCGCACGCTGTATTACAGACAGCGGCTGACACCCGCGTCACATCCCGCGTGCCGGTCAACTCGAACAGGGCGGCTTCCAGCCCCTTCAGGGCATTCAGCCAGCCACTTGTCGCCTTTTTCTGCGAGAAAACCTTTCGGTACACAAGTATGGCTTTGGCAAAATCCGTGAAGGGTGCCTGCATCGCCACTGGGGCAACTGAGGTCGATCCGAGCGCCGAGAAGCTACAGCTTTGGAAGCCATGTAGGTGCCAACTGCCATCTTCCCAGCGAATGCTCGCGTGAACTCGATTGGGAATGCCTTTGGGCAGGGTCTGTTTTGCCCATTCGATAAACGCCGCGAGCTGAGCCTCCGCAGCCAGTTGGCTTCTGGGCTTAAAGTCGACAATGTTGTTGTTCGTTGATTCAGAATGAAAAGCATCGGTCATTCGCTGTTCCTCCCTGACCGTAGCATGGCCTCACAATCCAAAATCACCTTACGGCAGGCCAGAATGGCCCGATCCCAGAGCACTCCGGTCGTTTTATCCGTGGCAATGGTTTGCTCCCGACGACGTTCCAATCGCTCAAGGACCTCGCGATGATTGGCGTGCAGAAGAGGTTGAAATTTTCCGCATGCATAACAGGTGTAAGGCGCATCGAGATGGCAGGTGGCAGTGGCACCGCAAACTGCCACATCCTCGATTAGTCGATCCGCTCGATCCCCGTTTATCGCAGAGGTGCGATCCGTGACGATGATCCCGGTGAACGCATTCACAACCAAGGCCATATGGTCGCTCATCTTCGCGTCGATCAACGCCAGCAACTCCGGCGACACGGCGCGGTACTTTCGCACTGTCCGAGTATCGTTGTGCATCAATGCGCGGGCCATCGTCCATTCATCCAGCCCCGCATTGGAAAGGTCGGTACCTAAGGTGTGTTTGAACCGGTGCCCCCGCGTCACTTTCAGCGGCTGATGGGTGCGAGGTGAAATCGGAAAGTCCCTCCTTCGCTCGATGCGCTCAAGCCAACATTTGATCGTGCCTGATCCGGCATGAAAGATCGGCTGCGGCGCGTCTTCGAGGCCTTTTTGAAGGGGGCTGTCGAGTAAAACAGGGGCATTCCGCGCCCCCCAATGTTCTGCTTCATCATCCAGCTTCCGACGAAAGAGGGGCACATTCTTAATGGCTGCATTCCAGTCGGCGCCGTCTGGATACGTTTGCCAGAGTTGCGCCAGAACCATTGCCTTGTAGGCCTTCACGGTGTTGTAGAGGTCCTCATCCAGACTGAATGTTTCGGCCTTTGCTCGCCAACCCGCCTCGTTGTCTTTTCGCTTTGCCCAATGAAACTTCACCTTGCATCCCTGATCGCTTTTGGTGAAATCACCAAAAACCATCATTCGCATCTGAGAGCCACGCTGCCCGTAAATCATCAATATGCGCAGGTAAAGATACTCCTCGAACTCTAACTGCCCGTGACCAAACTGCTCATGTATCCATTGATGCAGCGCGTCCTGCTCCACCTGCGTCAAAGGACCTTTCTCGGGGTCAAGGCTGAGGATCACATCGTTGCTGGAGCGCTTATTCCTGGGCAGCGTCTGGTAGGCATTGATCAGGGATTGCGACGGACGCTGTTCGAGGGATTCGCAGTCGTGCCAAAACGCCATGAAAGTGGCAGTGCAACTAAACTCACCAAGATTGAAGCGCTCTCGCAGATCTATCAGTTGACCCTCGTTGATGCGGAAAAAAAAACTGCTCAGGTCGGATTTCCGGTGGACCTCTCCGCTGACGCTGAGGCCGTCTGGCACGCTCAAGCAGCAAAAGCAGGATCGGGAACAGAAGCTGCCCAGCCCTGACGCAATCAGAGCCCTCGGGGAAGTGTTCACTAACGAATTGACCCGCCCCCTCGATATCGTTGTGACATCCGCCTGTGCGCTGTTGCTGAGTGCACCCAGTCGCGTGGGTGAACTGGCAGATATTGAATTGGATTGCCTAGTATTCAAAGAGGATAGCCAGGGCAATCGGCGCATGTTCCTGCGCTGGTACGCGGAAAAGATAAACCAGGTGATGCTGAAGCCCGTCGTTAAGCCTGAGATGGAGCCGGTCGTCGAGCGGGTCATCACATTACTGAAACCGATCACCGATGAGGCGCGGGCTTACGCCGCCTGGCTGGAAGACCATCCCGATGAGTTTCCGCCCCATGAAGGATTGCCATCCAAGGGGCCTGATGAACCGCTCACGTTCGCCGAAGCCTGTGCCGCGCTGAAACTCGCCTATAAAGAGGGCGGAGCGCGATCCTGCTTCAATGACAATTTACTGAAATCTTTGGAGAAGCGAAAGGCGCTCAGCCCCGCCGCCCGAACCCTCTTGGCCGAGATCCGTGACGGGTGGGATTCCAGCGTAGGTAAGCGCATATATGTTAAGGGCAAGCATGGAGTCCAGGGTTATGAGTTTGACGACCGGTGTGTGATCACACTGCACAAGCTCAATGTGCTGTTGCGGATGAAGTATCTTCCAAAGGATTTTCCCTACACCACGCCCTACACAGAGGGCAAGGCTCGGGTGAAGTACCGTGATGCGTTGTTCACCGTGCGCACGGGAGCACTAGCTGAAGACTCAGGTACAGCTCATGCGACACTCGGGTTTGGCGTGGAGATCGCGGCGAACTCTGGCCGACTTACCGGGCAATTAGGCGGTTCGAAAAACCCGGCATTGAAAAGCCTGTTCGAGCGCTTCGGCTACCCCGGCGTCAAGGTCAACACGCATGCGTTTCGGCACGAATTGAACACGCGGATGCACCAGGCCGGTCTGTCGCAGCTCCTGATTGACGCCTTCTCTGGGCGCACGACGATGGGATCGGTCTACAACCATGAAACCATCGAGGACCGCACCCAGAGGGTTGCGGATTACCACCCAAAAACGAAGCACAGCAACGCTGCTCAGCTTATGGAAAAGGTCAAAACCAATCAGCCTCTGAATCTTGCTGATCTGATGGAACTGCGCAAGGGCGAGCAGGACCGCATTATCCATCAAACCCATATCGGCGTTTGCCTGCACAACTTCGCATCCGAGCCCTGCCCGAAAATGGGTGCCTGTTTGGACTGCGGGCGGCTCGGTTGCGTCAAAGGGGATGACGTAAAGCTGGGCAATCTCAGAGAAGAACGCGACAACCTTAAACGTCGTCTCGATAAAGCCCTGGATGCGCAGTCTCGGGGCGTGTTTGGGGCATCGGAGTCGGCCAAAAAACTGGGTGAGAAGCTCTTTAAGTGCGAGGCGCTCATCCAAACGCTGGAAAACCCCGAACTCGAAAACGGTGCCATTGTGTGGAACGCCGATAACGGTTGGACGCTGACCAAGAACGCCGCTGCAATGTCGGGGCTGATCGAAGTCAGGTTCATTGAAGAGAACCAGGCGCAAGAGGCGTTACCATCGTTGGACGACGTCTTGGCTTTGCTGGATGAGATCGAGGGTTAACGATGGGGCATTTAACGCCAAAGGATGAGAAGCGCATCATTAAGCTGATTGAGGAATGGTCAGAGCCGAAGCTGACCTGGCCTTTGCTCGTTGAGGCCTGCAAAGAAAAATTGGGTATCAGTCGTGCTCGCCAGTCCCTGATGAAACTACCTGCCGTGGATTTAGCGATGAAGAATTGCAAGGCGGCATTGAAGGCTCAGAAGCTGAAGCCGGGCTGGATTAGCGATATTCAGGCAGCCAACGAGCACATTGAGAAACTGACAGCGACCAATCAGAAGCTGTTAGCTGCTGTTCGAGATATGCATAGCCGTTTTTTGATCTGGCAAGCCAATGCGGATATGCACGGGCTAACGCAATCGATGTTGGAGCGGCCGGTTTCACAGCTTCAAAAGAAACTGTCTCCATAAGTGTTCCGTTCAAAGCTAAATAGGACAGAATTTGGCCCGATGACTGAGGCGCATGCAGCCAACGGACGCGCCCTCGGCTCTTGGGTGCGAAAGCCTCCCCGATCTGCCGATCACCAGGATGTCGATGTTGTTCGGACCGGTCGGAAGCCGCACTCCCGTTTCAAGCTCGAGCTCCGCTGACTCATCGCGCGCATGCAGGATCAACGGAAGAATTTGTTTCAGCATGAAGGCGTACTGCAGTTGCATGCTCGCCTCTTTGTTGACCGCGATGAGTCCACCGCCAACCTTTCGACTGGCGGATAACGCCATGCTCCGTATAGCCTTCTGCTTCGCTTAACAGCATCGGCATCCCGGATTCCTGATTACGCGGCTCAATGGCTGGCCCATCGGTTCCCCCTGTCAACGCTTCACCCACGGTGCAACATGCATGACTCGGGGTCTGGTTGATTCGCCATTTCTTACCAGTATCGAACTTTCATCGACTATCCTCCGCCAGCTTTAACTGGCGCACTAAGCGTCCAGCCAAGTCACCTTCCGGTTACGGTGCTGCAGACTAGTTTCACGAACCTGCCAACCGCCAAGTGCGTAATTGCATCGCATTTGACCGCCCAGGCGGTAGTGGCTCAGCTGCAACTCGCCCAGGTCAACGTCTTCCTGCTCCAGACGATCCACTCGGAGCAGCGGATGCAGGTGCTTAGCGTACACGCACAGTTGCTCCAGCTCTCGATCCTCATAGGGAATGATTTGCGAGAGGAACTCGTACAGGCGGACAAAGCTCTGCAAGTTCTTCTTGAATAGATCGAGCTGATCAACCTGCTCGCCGGCTTCCTTGATTGCCGCCTCGGCCTTCTTCACACCGGCGCTGTCGCCGTTTTGTTCGACGGTACGCTTGAAGTCCAGCGCATGCTGGCGTGATTCCTGGGCCAGCTTGTAGCGCTTGGCAAAGCGCTCCTTAGCCGGCGCGCAGTAGTAGCTGAGCTTGCTGGCAGTTGCCTTGGGGTCGAAGAAAGCGATGGCGAACGCAGCCACCTCCTCCCAGTGATAGATACCCTCCTCGATGGCCTGGCGCATGGAGTACAGGTGGAACGCCTCAGGCTTGTTGTCGGCGCTCACTGGCAACGCCGGATTGGCCGGGCGGCCAAACAGCTCCAGGGTCTTGGGCTTGGGCGTGGCGGTAAAGGCGTAGTAGCTGATGCGTTCGTTGGGCGCACGCGCAGCCACGGCGGCGTCCAGCAGTTCTTCGGCGCTGATCTCTTCGGCGTCCGGGGCATCGCTGCCGAGAATCTGCTTCAGCTTGCTGGCCGATGAGCCGGTCTGCGAGGAATGCGCTTCATCGGCGATCACCGCATAGCGCCCGCTGGCCAGCTTGGGGTGCTTGTCCAGCGCATCGAACAGCGCCGGGAAGGTCTGGATGGTGACGATGATGATGCGCGTCTGCTCGGCCAGCGCCTCGGCCAGCTGCTCGGACTTGCTCTGGTTGCCGATATCGCGGGTGATGCACTTGACCACGCCCTGGGCATGCTCGAACTGGTAGATGGTGTCCTGCAGCTGCTTGTCCAGCACGGTGCGGTCGGTAATCACGATCACCGAGTTGAACAGCCGTTGCCCCTCGGCATCGTAGAGCGAGGCCAGTTGGTGAGCCGTCCAGGCAATCGAGTTGGACTTGCCGGAGCCGGCGCTGTGCTGGATCAGGTAACGCTTGCCCGGCCCTTCGGCGCGGGTGGTGTCGATCAGCGTGTTGACCACTTCCACTGGTGGTAGCGCGGGAAGATCAGGGTTTCCTTGGTGATGCGATCGCCATCGGCATCCTCTTTTCCGCTCTTCTGCAGATGCTGGAAGCGGCCCAGCACCCTCAGCCAGGCATCAGGCTGGAACAAACGCTGCCACAGGTAGCCGGTGACGTAATGGCTGTCATCCGGCGCAGGCGGGTTGCCAGCACCGCCGTCGAGACTGCCGAGGTTGAACGGCAGAAAGAAGGTCTCCTTGCCGGCCAGCTTGGTGGTCATCGCCACTTCATCCTGGCTCACGGCAAAGTGCACCAGCGCGCCACGCTTGAAGGTCAGCAGCGGCTCGGGTTTGCGCGTCAGCGGGTCTTTGACCGGGCGATCCTGGCGGTACTGGCGCTTGGCGTTTTCCACGCTCTGCTTGAACTCGCTTTTCAGCTCCAGCGTGGCGGTGGGGATACCGTTGACGAACAGCACCAGATCCAGACGCGGGTTGTACTCGCCCTTGAAAGTCACGCAAAGACGCGAGTCTAACCTAGACGTCAGTGATCACTTCACCTGCACCGCTGGAATTTTCTCAATAGCGTCTTCGGAAACCGGGCTTGTAGATGCCCTGAGAGATGATGAGTTTCTTGTTATAAGAAGAACCTTATTTGCTGCCTCACAACAGGAAATCGGCTGGCGATACCTGACAGGAAGAGATCACGGGAACACTTACAAAAAGTTAAGTTTTGGAGCCTAAACTTGACCCAAAACCAGCGAAACCTAACTAAAAATCCATGCGCTGACACAGGATTGAGAGGGGAATGATGCTAAGAGGGCTGGAAAGCCAGCGGACATGCAGGCTAGACCGCAGATCGCAAAACCTGACTAAACCCTAATAGGGTAGAGAGGTTTATTGAGCCATGGATACCTGACTTCTGGGATGAATGGATGATCGGGATAGCCGGAACGGACGACGGCAGGTTCCGGGACGCCGGCCCGGTGGGCCGGAGCGGCAGCGCTCAAACACTCGGGAGCAGGCTGGCCGCGGGCGCAAACGGCCGATGGACGGCCCTTCGCGCGGGACTCGCTGCGGATGTACTTTATGCAGCGCACTTTCGCCGCATTTCAGACGCGCGCGTGCGGCAAAGCTACCGGAATGAGCCAGGAAGGGCAAACGACGCTCGTCGGCCATACTGGCACTTCGCCGGCTTTCCGGGCATCCTAGCCTGCGCCGAATTCAGCCGTATCGCCCCAGGTCCTTAAGTCCTTGCCTATCTTTCCCCCCACTCCTCGGGACGCCCTGGTCAGGCCTGGCCGCGTGGCGACCCGGACCGCGCTGGTGCTGCTGGTGCTGTTCATGCTCGGCCTGCTGGGCTGGCAACTGCACCAGGAGCTCCGCAGCCAGGAGCGCTTCGAGCGTGAGCGGGTCATGCTGCATGGCGAACAGATGGCCCAGCGCATCGCCCTGACCCTGGAGCTCAAGGCCGTGGCGGCGCAAGCTCTGCTGCAGCAGGAGCAGGACCGCGAACCCGGCGACGTGCACGCGCCGCTGATCGCCGGCCTCAGGCACATCTACCCGGCCTTCCACAGCCTGGTCCGCCTGGATGCCGAGGGCTGGCCCATTCGCGATACCGCCAGCGGCATCAAGGATGCGGCATTCATCAGGGCCTTGCGCCAGCGCAGCGCGCAGCAGGGCTACCACTATGCCTTCAGCGAGGACAACGGCGGCCACTTCTATGTCTGGCTGAAGGCCACCGAGGATGGTGAAGGCGACAGCGTCATTCGCCTCGACGAGAAGATCGCCCGGCAGGGCTGGGCGAAGCAGATCCATCCCGAGTCGCCGGCCTGGATCCTGGTCGACGACATCCAGCAGAAGGTCCTCGGCCGCTCCAGCGGCTACCGCCCCGGCCCGCTGTCGGCCGCCTCGCCGCTGGAACAGGCGCAGAGCCTGAACGGCCTGGCCATTGCGAACACCGACTGGCAGTTGCACCCGCAATTCGACGACCGCCAGGTTCGCGCCACCCTGCTGCCGCGCCTGGGTGGCGAACTGGCGCTGCTGCTGGTGCTGGGCGGTATCGCCGGCGCCGCCCTGCTGCGCCTGCAACGTGAACAGCAGAACCTGCGGGCCTTGACCGTGGAGTCGCAGCAGGGGCTGCGCCAGGCCGCGCAAGCGCTGGGCGCCATCGACGAGCGCGTGCTGGTGACCCACGCCGACGGCCGCCTCGCCTACCTCAACCCCCAGGCCGAGCAACTGTTCGGCATCGCCGCCGACAAGGCCGGCGACCACCACCTGCTGGAGCTGCTGCCCGGTCTTGGCGGCGCGCTCAACAATGCCGACGCCTCGGCCGACAGCACCGCGGAGCTGGTGCGCGTGAACGACAGCGGCCAGGCCCGGCTATTCGCCGTCAGCCACCACTCGCTGGACGACAGCCCCGTCTCGGCGGAGCGCAGCTGGGTGCTGCGCGGCAACCTGCCCCAGGGCAGGCAGGTCTGGGTGCTGCGCGACGTCACCGAGGAGCAGCAGGCGCTGCACATCCTCGAGGAAACCCGCCGGCGCTACCAGGACATCTTCGATGGCGTCGGCGTCGCGCTCTGCGTGCTCGACCTGTCCGCCCTGCGCCAGAGCCTGGTGGATCTCAACCTGCGCCGCCAGAGCGACCTGCACGACTGGCTGGCGACACAACCCGAGCGCCTGCACTGGCTGCTGCGCCAGGTGCGGATCACCGAGATCAACAATGTCGCCAAGCGCCTGATGGGCGTGAGCACCACCGAACAGGCCTGGCAGATCCTCGTCGGCAGCGCGGGCATGCGCCCGGACGGCGTGCGCAGCAAGGTGCTCGAAGCCGTGCTGCACGGCCACGGCATGGTCGAGCTGGAAGCCTGCATCCATACCCGCCAGGGCGAGCAGCGCCACCTGTGGCTGCAACTGCGCGTGCCGGAGATGATCCAGGACTTCCACGCCGTCACCCTCAGCCTGTCGGACATCACCAGCCGCAAACAGGTCGAGCTGTCGCTGATCGAGCGCGAGAAGTTCTGGTCCGACGCGGTGCGCGCGGTGCCCGACACCCTGTACATCCACGACATCGCGGCGCGCCGGGTGATCTTCAGCAACCACAACCTGGGCCACCAGCTCGGCTACAGCAGCGACGAGCTGCGCGAGATGGGCGAGCGCTTCTGGGAGAAGGTGCTGCACCCGGACGACGTCGAATACTACTGGCGCGTGCGCAACCTGCAGCAGGTGGTGGGCGACGGCCTGCTGCTGGACAGCCAGTTGCGCTGGCGCCACCGCGACGGCAGCTGGCACTGGTTCGACATCCGCGAGCAGGCCTTCACCCGCGACGCGGGCGGCCGCGTGGCGCGGCTGATCGGCGTGGCCAAGGACATCACCGACACCGTCGAGGCGCACAACTCCTTGCGCGAGAGCGGCCGCCGCTACCGCATGCTCGCCGAGAGCATCAGCGACGTGATCCTCTCCACCGACGCCCAGGTCAAGCTCAACTACATCAGCCCGTCGATCCAGCAGGTATTCGGCTACAGCCCCGAATGGGTGCTCGCCAACGGTTTCCAGCAGGTGGCCGCCAACCCGGCGCAGCTCGAACGCCTGGAAGAACTCCTGCATCGCGTGCGTACCGCCATCGGCGAGCCCAAGCGCCTGGCGGAACTGCGTGAAAACGCCGAGCCGCAGCTGTTCAGCCTCGACTGCCTGCACGCCGACGGCCACAAGATCCCCGTGGAGCTGCGCATCGCCCTGATGTGGGACGACCATGGCCGCTTCGAAGGCCTGCTCGGCGTCGCCCGCGACATCAGCCAGCAACGCCGCGCCGAACGCGAGATGCGCATGGCGGCAACGGTATTCGAGCACTCCACGGCGGCGATCATGGTCACCGACCCGGCCGGCTACATCGTGCAGATCAACGATTCCTTCAGCCGCCTTACCGGCTACTCCGCCGAGGAAGTGCTGGACCAATTGCCGCGCCTGCTCACCGCCGACCGCCAGGAAGCCAACCAGCTCAAGCACGTGATGGAAAGCCTGCTCAAGAGCGGCAGCTGGGAAGGCGAGATCCTGCAGAAGCGCAAGAACGGCGAGCTGTACCCCAGCTGGGTCGGCATCACCGCGGTGCACGACGAGGAAGGCGACCTGGTCAGCTTCGTCTGCTTCTTCAGCGACATCAGCGAGCGCAAGGCCAGCGAGCGGCGCATCCACCGCCTGGCCTACTACGACGCCCTGACCCACCTGCCCAACCGCACGCTGTTCCAGGACCGCCTGCACACCGCGCTGCTGCAGGCCGAACGGCACCAGCAGTGGGTGGTGCTGATGTTCCTCGACCTCGACCGCTTCAAGCCGATCAACGACTCCCTCGGCCACGCCGCGGGCGATCGCATGCTCAAGGAAGTGGCCGAGCGGCTAAGCCTGTGCGTCAGCGACGACGACACCGTGGCGCGCATGGGCGGCGACGAGTTCACCCTGCTGCTGCCCGGCCAGAAGGACCGCGAGAAGGCGCTGAAACAGGCGATCCAGGTCGCCGAGCAGATCCTCTCCAGCCTCGCCCGTCCCTTCACCCTGGAAGGCCGCGAGTTCTTCGTCACCGCCAGCATCGGCGTGGCGCTGTCGCCGCAGGACGGCGCCGAGCTCAGCCAATTGATGAAGAACGCCGACACGGCGATGTACCACGCCAAGGAAATGGGCAAGAACAACTTCCAGTTCTACCAGGCCGAGATGAACGCTCGCGCCCTGGAGCGCCTGGAACTGGAAAGCGACCTGCGCCGCGCCATCGAGCAGGAAGAATTCATCCTCCACTACCAGCCGCAGTTCACCGGCGATGGCCGCCGCCTGACCGGCGCCGAGGCGCTGCTGCGCTGGCAGCATCCCAAGCGCGGGCTGATCCCGCCGGCCGAGTTCGTGCCGGTGCTGGAAGAGCTCGGCCTGGTCGCCCAGGTCGGCGACTGGCTGCTGGAACAGGCCTGCCTGCAGTTGCGCGCCTGGCACCGCGACAAGGTGCGGGTACCGAAGATTTCCGTGAACCTCTCGGCCCGGCAGTTCGCCGACGGCCAATTGGGCGAACGCATCGCCGGCATCCTCGCGGACACCGGCATCGCCCCGGCATGCCTGGAGCTGGAGCTGACCGAAAGCATCCTGATGAGCGACGTTTCCCAGGCGATGCAGATCCTTCAGGGCCTTAAACGCCTGGGCCTGGCGATTGCGGTGGACGACTTCGGCACCGGCTATTCGTCGCTCAACTACCTGAAGCAGTTCCCCATCGACGTGCTGAAGATCGACCGCAGCTTCGTCGACGGCCTGCCCCACGGCGAGCAGGACGCACAGATCGCCCGCGCCATCATCGCCATGGCCCACAGCCTGAACCTGATGGTGATCGCCGAGGGCGTGGAGAGCCACGAGCAGCTCGAATTCCTCCGCGAGCACGGCTGTGACGAAGTGCAAGGCTTCCTCTTCGGCCGCCCCGTGCCGGCCGACCAGTTCGCCGCACTGTTCGCCAGCAACGCCATCTTCCTGCTGGGCTGATCGCCCGGCTCGATGGCGGGCTGTGCGTAGCAGCAGCCGTCTTCCTCCGGGGAGTCCGTGCCGATGCATCCCCCTCACCCCAGCCATCTCCCGAAGGGAGAGGGGGCAGATCCTGCCGGCTGGTAGATTGGCTTCATCCTGCGCCGAACGGTCCCCCCTCCCCCTGGGAGAGGGTTAGGGTGAGGGCCAACCCGAGCGCCGATATATCTCGTAGGAGCGGGCTCCGCCCGCGATGTACCACGGCCGGCTCCAAGCCGCCGGGATTCGATCGCGGACGAGTCCGCTTCTACGCCCGGCACAGCGTGCCAACCGCTCGCCAATCCGCGCCCCTCGATGCCTTGAGCCCCGCTTGTCAGCCACATGACCGCCTTTCATGTGCCAGCACCGGCGCCTTGGGTTAGAATGCGCGCCTTTCCCCAGCACCCGATCCTTAAGAGGACCGCCATGTTCAGCCGTGATTTGACCCTCGCCCGCTACGATGCCGAACTCTTCGCCGCGATGGAGCAGGAAGCCCAGCGCCAGGAAGAGCACATCGAGCTCATCGCCTCCGAGAACTACACCAGCCCGGCGGTGATGGAAGCCCAGGGTTCGGTGCTGACCAACAAATACGCCGAAGGCTACCCGGGCAAGCGCTACTACGGTGGTTGCGAGTACGTCGACGTCGTCGAGCAACTGGCCATCGACCGCGCCAAGGAACTGTTCGGCGCCGACTACGCCAACGTCCAGCCGCACGCCGGCTCCCAAGCCAACGCCGCTGTCTACCTGGCCCTGCTGTCGGCCGGTGACACCATCCTGGGCATGAGCCTGGCCCACGGCGGCCACCTGACCCACGGCGCCTCCGTCTCCTCCTCCGGCAAGCTGTACAACGCCGTGCAGTACGGCATCACCGACGCCGGCCTGATCGACTACGACGAAGTCGAGCGCCTGGCCGTCGAGCACAAGCCGAAGATGATCGTCGCCGGCTTCTCCGCCTACTCCCAGGTCCTGGACTTCGCCCGCTTCCGCGCCATCGCCGACAAGGTCGGTGCCTACCTGTTCGTCGACATGGCCCACGTGGCCGGCCTGGTCGCCGCTGGCGTCTACCCGAACCCGGTACCGTTCGCCGACGTCGTCACCACCACCACCCACAAGACCCTGCGCGGCCCGCGCGGCGGCCTGATCCTCGCTCGCAAGAACGAAGAGATCGAGAAGAAGCTGAACTCCGCCGTCTTCCCGGGCGCCCAGGGTGGCCCGCTGGAGCACGTGATCGCCGCCAAGGCCGTGTGCTTCAAGGAAGCCCTGCAGCCCGAGTTCAAGGCCTACCAGCAGCAGGTCCTGAAAAACGCCCAGGCCATGGCCAGCGTGTTCATCGAGCGCGGCTTCGACGTGGTGTCCGGCGGTACCCAGAACCACCTGTTCCTGCTGTCCCTGATCAAGCAGGACATCACCGGTAAGGATGCCGACGCCGCCCTGGGTCGTGCCTTCATCACCGTGAACAAGAACAGCGTACCGAACGACCCGCGTTCGCCGTTCGTCACCTCCGGCCTGCGCATCGGCACCCCTGCCGTGACCACCCGCGGCTTCAAGGAAGCCGAGTGTCGCGAACTGGCCGGCTGGATCTGCGACATCCTGACCAACATGGGCGACGAGTCCGTGGTGGACGGCGTGCGCGAGAAGGTCAAGGCCATCTGCGCCAAGTTCCCGGTCTACGGCAACTAAGCCGAACCGCGAACGCGACATGAAAAAGCCCGGCAGATGCCGGGCTTTTTCATGGGCGCCATCCTGAACATTCAGGCCTGACGTGCAGGAGCGAGCTTGCTCGCGACCGGTCTCCAGGTCAGCGCCTTGTCATGCGGTTCGCGAGCAAGCTCGCTCCTACAAAAGACGTTCCTTGGAGGTACCGCCGATTCGTAGGGCGCATAACGCGCCAGCGTTATCCGCCGCCGGTGCATCGACGGACAACCTGCTCCAGGTTTCTCCCCACATGCCGACCCAACCGGTAGGAGCGAGCTTGCTCGCGAACGGATTCCAGCCCATCACCGCCGTTGAGCAGTTCGCGAGCAAGCTCGCTCCTACGAAGAGCCGCCCTGCCTTTTATGGGGAGGCTAGGGCTGCCCGCCCGACCTCTGCTCCGGCTGCACCGGCACACCCCGCAGCTCGTTGAGCCGACGCACCAGTGTCTGGGCCTCCGCCGGGCTGGCGAAGCCCTTGAGCATCACCTGGCCGTCGGTCACCACCCGCGTCACCTTGGGCAGCAGGCGCAGTTGCCCGTCGATGACCACCGCCAGGGCCTTGCCCTGCTCCTCTTGGGTCAGTGTCGCCAGGCGCTGGCTGGCTTCGGGCGTGAACAGCACGCGCACGGCGGGTTTGCCGTCGGCTACGCTGGCCAGTTCGGCGCGCTGCACGTCGCGCTGAGTCAGGGCGGGATGGGTGGCCACCAGCACCGCCTTGCCCTGCGGATCGGCGAGCGTGCGGGTGCTGGCGGTGGGTTTCTCGGCCACGGCGTGCACGTCGAAGCTGTGCTGCGGCGCCGACGGCGGCGCACCGGCGCAGGCGCCCAACAAGGCGGCGACCAAAAATGAGGCGACGTGAATCGGAATAGAGCGTTTCATCGACGGGGAATCAGACAGAGCGGCGCGGTCAGGCCGGGGTTATACAGAGTCAGACCATCGCCAACGTACAAGTTGCACACCCTTGGTCGGCGCCCGCGACTAAGCTTGCAGACGAACGGATGCTGGCGGTCCGGTCAGAAATTCTCCGGTTCAGGGCAAGCTGGTATCATGCGCGCCTTTTGCCGGTCACAAGAAAAGGCGCAGGGCCCACCTGGGCATGCACCTTGCTTTTCCCGGCCAGAACGATAACGGCGCAAGCGCGTCACGGGGAGCCAAACATGCTGGAAAAGCTGTTCCAACTCAAGGCACACAACACCAATGTGCGCACCGAGATCCTGGCGGGTATCACTACCTTCCTGACCATGGCCTACATCCTCTTCGTCAACCCGAGCATCCTCGGCGAGACCGGCATGGATAAGGGCGCGATCTTCGTCGCCACCTGCCTGGCCGCGGCCATCGGCTCGGCGGTGATGGGCCTGATCGCCAACTACCCGATCGCCCTGGCGCCCGGCATGGGCCTGAACGCCTTCTTCACCTACACGGTGGTCCTGCACATGGGCCACACCTGGCAGGTGGCGCTCGGTGCGGTATTCCTCTCCGCGTGCATGTTCTTCGTGATTTCGATCTTCCGCATCCGCGAGTGGATCATCAACAGCATCCCGCTGGCGCTGCGCTCGGCGATCGCCGCCGGCATCGGCCTGTTCCTCGCGCTGATCGCGCTGAAGGAATCGGGCATCGTCGTCGCCAACCAGGCCACCCTGGTGGGCATGGGCGACCTGGCCAAGCCGGCGCCGCTGCTGGCGATCCTCGGTTTCATCCTGATCGTCGCCCTGGAAGCGCGCCGTGTGACCGGCGCGGTGATGATCGGCATCCTGGTGGTGACCTTCATCTCCATCGCCATCGGCGTCTCCCAGTTCGGCGGCGTAGTGTCGATGCCGCCGTCGCTGGCGCCGACCTTCCTGCAGCTGGATATCAAGGGTGCGCTGGATATCGGCCTGTTCAGCGTGATTTTCGCCTTCCTCTTCGTCGACCTGTTCGACAACTCCGGCACCCTGATCGGCGTGGCCAAGCGCGCCGGCCTGATGGGCAAGGACGGGCACATGCCGAAGATGGGCCGTGCGCTGATCGCCGACAGCTCCGCCGCCATGGTCGGCTCCCTGCTGGGCACCTCCACCACCACCAGCTACATCGAGTCGGCGGCGGGCGTTTCCGCGGGCGGTCGCACCGGCCTGACCGCCATCGTGGTCGCCGTGCTGTTCCTGCTGGCGCTGTTCTTCGCCCCGCTGGCGGGCAACGTGCCGGCCTTCGCCACTGCGCCCGCGCTGTTCTTCGTCGCCGTGCTGATGGCCTCGGGCCTGGCCGAGATCGACTGGGACGACCTGACCGTCGCCGCGCCGGTGGTGGTAACCGCCCTGGCCATGCCGCTGACCTTCTCCATCGCCAACGGCATCGCCTTCGGCTTCATCACCTGGACCGCCTGCAAGCTCCTGTCCGGCCGCTTCCGCGAGCTGAACCCGGCGCTGGTCATTCTCTCCATCCTCTTCGTGATCAAGCTGGGCTGGTTCAACGCTTGATCTGATTCTCCCGGCATGGGTATCGCTGCGCTCCGCCCATCCTACAGGTGACACTGATGTAGGATGGTGTGGAGCGAAGCGATACCCATCAAATGCCGCCGCCTCCACACGAGTTACCCGCCCCATGAGCAGTCCGCGTTTCGATCCCTCCCTGTACGACAGCCAACTGGCCGAGAAGGCCGCGCGCCTGCGTGAGCTGCTGGCGCCCTTCGCCGCGCCGGAGCCTGCGGTGTTCGATTCGCCCCGCGAGCATTACCGCCTGCGCGCCGAATTCCGCCTGTGGCGCGAGGGCGAGGCACGCCATTACGCGATGTTCGAGCAGGGCGACAAGCACACGCCGATCCTGATCGAGGAGTTCCCCATCGCCAGCCGGCGCATCAACGAACTGATGCCGCGCCTGAAGGCTGCTTGGACCGAGCCGACGCTGGGCCACAAGCTGTTCCAGGTGGAGTTCCTCACCACCCTGGCGGGCGACGCGCTGATCACCCTGTGCTACCACCGCCCGGTGGATGCTGCCTGGCAGGCCGCCGCCGAGAAGCTGGCCGCCGAGCTGGGCGTCAGCATCGTCGGCCGCTCCCGTGGCAAGCGCCTGGTCGTCGGTCGTGATTACGTGAGCGAGGAGCTGACCGTCGCCGGTCGCACCTTCCGCTACCGCCAGCCGGAGGGCGCCTTCACCCAGCCCAACGGCGAGGTCTGCCAGAAGATGCTCAGCTGGGCGTACGAAGCCCTGGGCCAGCGCGAGGACGACCTGCTGGAGCTGTACTGCGGCAACGGCAACTTCACCCTGCCGCTGGCCACCCGCGTGCGCAAGGTGCTGGCCACGGAGATCAGCAAGACGTCGGTGAACGCCGCCCTGGCGAACCTCGCCGACAACGCCGTGGACAACGTCACCCTGGTGCGTCTCTCCGCCGAGGAGCTGACCCAGGCGTTGAACGACGTGCGACCGTTCCGCCGCCTGGCCGACGTCGACCTGATGTCCTACGCCTTCGGCAGCGTGTTCGTCGACCCGCCGCGCGCCGGCATGGACCCGGACACCTGCGAGCTGACCCGGCGCTTCGACAACATCCTGTACATCTCCTGCAATCCGGAGACCCTGGCGCAGAACATCGCCCAGCTGCACGACACCCACCAGGTGAGCCGCTGCGCACTGTTCGACCAGTTCCCCTACACGCACCACATGGAAGCCGGCGTACTGCTGACCCGCCGCTGACCGACGCGAGCCCAACCAAGGGTTGGGCAACCTGCGGCCACAGGGCGGCTACGCTTGCGGGACAATGACAAGAGGCACGTCCATGTCCCGCCTGATCCTTCCCCTGCTCTGCCTGCTGCTGGCCGCCTGCGCCGGCAGCGATCCCGCCAACATCAGCGTGTCGCCCGCCGCCAACGGCCGGCAAAGCACCTTCTTCATCCAGGCCGTGCGCGCCCCGGGCCACCGCGAGGACCTGGAAGATCGCTTCGATCTCGCCGTGCGCCGCGCCCTGGAAGCCAAGGGCTACCGCTACCAGGAGCGTTCAGGGGAGCTGCGGGTGATCTACGCGGTTGGCCTGGACAGCCAGACCGGCATCGTCCAGCGCCCGGTGGTGACCGGCGCGGGCGTCATGACCCAGACGCAGATCACCGACCAGGAACAGGCGCGCCTGGCGCTGCAGATTCTCGACGACGCGAGCGGCGCGGTGCTCTACCAGGCGCAGGTGGCGCGCCAGCTGCACGATCCGACGATCACCCAGCAGGCCGTGGACGACGGCATCGCCCGCCTGCTGAAGGATTTCCCCGCGCATGCGGGGCAGTGAGGATCAGCTGTAGTTCGACGGCGACTTGCGCACGAACTTGATGCTGTATTTGAAGTCGGCCTTGCGCGTCACGCTGATGGCGCGACGGGTGACGGTGTCGATGGTGATGTTCCAGTTGCCGGTGCTGGGCACCTTGATCTTCGCCGGGAAGCGGTCGAAGGCGCCGCCATGGTAGGCATGGCGGCCGCCATTCTTGAAGCTGCGGAAGTTCGCATCGGTCATCAGGCGGATGTTGCAGGTCATGGAACACTCGATGACGACCAGGTCGCCTTCGTTGAGGTGTTCCCGTTGATGTACGAACTTCATGCTGGCTCCGCCTGGCTTCTACCGCTAAATCAATACGATAGCACGGCGCGGGGCTGGCCCGGCAGCGGCGCTGACCGCGCGGGCCGCCGTTTATCCGACGCTCACAGCCCTTCGAAGTCCGCCTTGCGCTCCTCCGGCTCGTCCTCTTCGCGCACCACGATGTGTCGGTGGCGTGACTGCCGCTCCAGCCAGTACAGGGCGAAGATCGCCAGGGCCGAGATCGCCCCGCGGTAGACCACGCCGGCCAGTTGCGCGTCCCACTCCATGCCGCCCTCGGTCCAGGCGATCAGCAGGCGCGACAGGGTCAGGGTCAGTTGCACGAGGATTACCAGGATCAACGCCGGGCGCACCAGCAGGCGACGGCGCAAGGCGAAGACCAGGAACAGCGCGAGGGCGAACTGGTGGCCGCCGTAGAAGACGCGCGCGTCGCTCACCGACGACGGCTCCATCAGCAACATGCCGCTGAGGTTGGCCATCTCATAGGGGCGAATCCAGTAGAGCAATCCCAGGCCACCCCAGACCAGGGCCTGGACCAGCAGGACGAGACGGGCGAAGAGCATCCGATTTTCTCCTTGGCCATGCAGCCATTGCCGAGCGTCCGCCCCTGCGACCGACAGTCGCGGACGCACCACCGATCAGCTACAGACCCCGTATGGCGCGGCAAGTTCGGGGCTGCGCGTCATATGGGGAAACAAACCGCGGGTGGGGCCGCCACCGCCGCGGGAGTATCCTCGGGCGCGTCCACATTTCCAAGGTTCCCGACCATGCGCACCCTGCTTCTGCTCACCGCCCTTGTCGCCGGCGCCGCCCAGGCCGCCGAGCCGCTGACCATCGACGTGCACCGCGATGCCAACTGCAGCTGCTGCAAGGACTGGATCAAGCACCTGGAAAGCAACGGCTTCACCGTCAACGACCACGTCGAGGCGGACATGAGTGCAGTGAAGACCAAACTCGGCGTGCCTTACAGCATGGGCTCGTGCCATACCGGGGTCATCGACGGCAAGTTCGTCGAAGGCCACGTGCCGGCAGCCGACGTGCTCAAGCTGCGCGAGCGCGCCGACCTGGTCGGCGCCGCCGTACCCGGCATGCCGGTGGGCTCGCCGGGCATGGAAATGGGCGACCGGCACGACGCCTACCAGGTGGTCGGCCTGAACAAGGCCGGCCAGTCCGAGGTCATCGCGGACTACCCCGCCCACTGAGGGAGCTGTTCATAGGATCGAGGGAACGCCTGGTTATTGCTCGCGAACGAGCCATCTCCATCAGAGGTTCGCGAGCAAGCTCGCTCCTACGGAAAGAGCAACGTGTCCAATGAAAAGGGCGGCCAGTGGGCCGCCCTTTTCGTTATCGACGCGGTGTTACTCGGCCTTGGCCGGCAACAGGCCGTCGGCGCGGAACATCGCCTTGATCCCGCGCACCGCCTGGCGCAGGCGGTCGCGGTTCTCGATCAGGGCGAAGCGCACGTGGTCATCGCCGTAATCGCCAAAGCCGATGCCCGGCGACACCGAGACCTTGGCATCCTTGAGCAGCTTCTTGGCGAACTCCAGCGACCCGAGATGGGCGTAGGCAGGCGGAATCTTCGCCCAGATGTACATCGAGGCCTTGGGGTTCTCCACCATCCAGCCGGCCTCGTGCAGGCCCTTGACCAACACGTCGCGGCGCTTCTGGTACTGCTCGGCGATGTCGCGCACGCACTGCTGGTCGCCTTCGAGCGCCGCAATCGCCGCCACCTGCAGCGGGGTGAAGGTGCCGTAGTCGTGGTAGCTCTTGATCCGCGCCAGGGCCGAGACCAGCTCCGGGTTGCCGACCATGAAGCCGATGCGCCAGCCGGCCATGTTGTAGCTCTTGGACAGGGTGAAGAACTCCACCGCGATGTCCTTGGCGCCGGGCACCTGCATGATCGACGGCGCCTTCCAGCCGTCGAAGGTGATGTCCGCGTAGGCCAGGTCGTGCACCACCAGCACGTCGTAGCGCTTGGCCAGGTCGACCACGCGCTCGAAGAAGTCCAGCTCCACGCACTGCGCCGTGGGGTTGGAGGGGAAGCCCAGGATCATCATCTTCGGCTTGGGAATCGATTCGCGGATGGCCCGCTCCAGCTCGTTGAAGAAGTCGATCCCCGGCACCAGCGGCACCGAGCGCACCTGGGCGCCGGCGATCACCGCGCCGTAGATGTGGATCGGGTAGCTGGGGTTGGGCACCAGGATGGTGTCGCCGTGGTCCAGGGTCGCCAGCATCAGGTGCGCCAGGCCTTCCTTGGAACCGATGGTGACGATGGCCTCGGATTCCGGGTCGATCTCCACCTGATAACGGTCGCGGTACCAGTGCGAGATGGCCCGGCGCAGGCGCGGAATACCACGGGACGTGGAGTAGCCGTGGGTGTCTTCGCGCTGGGCGACCTGGCAGAGCTTCTCGACGATGTGCGGCGGCGTGGCCCCGTCCGGGTTGCCCATGGACAGGTCGATGATGTCCTCGCCACGGCGGCGGGCGGCCATCTTCAGGTCGGCGGTGATGTTGAAAACGTAGGGGGGCAGGCGATCGATGCGCGCAAAGCGACGAGCTGAACGGGGTTCAGTCATGGTGTCCTCGGGTTAACGTAGGCGCCCGGAACCGTCCGAGCGACGCCGGCCACTGCGGTGGCCTGGAAAGCGCGGCGCTGTGACCTGCGCTTTCTTGTCGGCGAACATATAGCTCGCTAGGCTGGCTGTCGAGTTTTTCTTTGTACCGCTCAAGGGCGGCATCTGGAGGCCCATGTCCCCGCAACACTATTGGCAAGTCGACGTCTTCGCCGACCAACCACTCACCGGCAATGGCCTGGCGGTGTTTCCCGACGCCCGCGGCATCCCCGCCCAGACGCTGCAGGCGCTGACCCAGGAGCTGCGCCAGTTCGAGTCGATCTTCCTGTTTCCGTCCGCGTCGCTGGACACCTACTCCGCGCGCATCTTCACCCTCGACGAGGAGCTGCCCTTCGCCGGCCACCCGGTGCTGGGCGCCGCCGCGCTGCTGCACCACCTGCACCAGCGCGGCGAGGAGGAACTCTGGACGCTGGAGCTGCCGGCCAAGGCGGTCAAGGTCATCACCCGCCGACGTGGCGCGGGCTTCCACGCCGAGATGAACCAGGGCAGCGCCGACTTCGGCAGCGTGCTCGATGAGGCCACGCGCCGGTGGTTCGCCGAGGCCTTCTCGCTGACGGCTGCCGACCTCGCCGACTACCCCGCCGCCATCGTCAGCACCGGCCTGCCCTACCTGCTGCTGCCGGTGCGCAGCGAGGCCCTGGGGCGCGTGCGCCAGCGCACGGATCTGACGGCCGAGCTGGCAAAGCTCAACGCCGCGTTCGTTTTCGTGCTGGATGTGGATAATCGCGAGGGCCGTACCTGGGACGGCGCCGGGATCATCGAGGACGTCGCCACCGGCAGCGCCGCCGGCCCCGTCGCCGCGTACCTGGTGGAGCTGGGCAAGGCGCGCCGCGGCGAGCTGTTCCACCTGGCCCAGGGCCGCTTCGTCGGCCGCCCCAGCCGGCTCGACGTACAGGTCGGCCAGGATGACGAGGTCCGCGTCGGCGGCGACGTGCAACTGCTTGCCCGCGCCGAGCTGCTGCACCGATTCGCCTGACGACCGGGCTGGCGGCCAGCCCTGCCCACGACGACACTGAACCCACCTGTTCGATGGAGATGCCGCCATGCAATGGCGCAAAGGACGACGCAGCGACAACGTAGTGGATGCCCGCGATGACGACGGCGGCGGCATGGGCGGCGGCGGCATGCGCATTGGCGGCCGCGGCCTCAGCCTGGGCGGCGTGGCCATCGTGGTGGTGATCGGCCTGCTCTCCGGGCAGGACCCGATGACCATCCTCGGCTCCCTGCTCGGCCAGATGGACGTCTCCCAGCAGCAGGCGCCGGCCCGCCCGACCCAGGGCAAGCCGGCCAGCGGCAACGATCCGCAGGTGGACTTCGTCCGCTCGATCCTCGGCGACACCGAGGACACCTGGGGCGAGATCTTCGCCCGCAGCAACCAGCAGTACGAGCAGCCCAAGCTGATCCTGTTCAACGGCGGGGTGAACTCGGCATGCGGCTTCGCCTCGTCGGCGGTCGGGCCGTTCTATTGCCCGGGCGACCACCGGGTGTACCTCGACCTCGGTTTCTTCCGCGAAATGGAGCAGAAGTTCTCCGCCGCCGGCGACTTCGCCCAGGCCTACGTGATCGCCCACGAAGTCGGCCACCACGTGCAGAACCTGCTGGGCATTTCGGCCAAGATCAACGCCGCCCGCCAGCGCGGCGCACGCATGGAAGGCGCCAACGGCCTGTCGGTGCGCCAGGAACTGCAGGCCGACTGCTTCGCCGGCGTCTGGGCCAACCGCGCCCAGCAGCGCCTGAACTGGCTGGAACCTGGCGATGTGGAAGAGGCGCTGAACGCCGCCAACGCCATCGGCGATGACCACCTGCAGCGCCAGGCGCGCGGCACGGTGATGCCGGATTCCTTCACCCACGGCTCGTCGGCGCAGCGCGTGCGCTGGTTCAAGATCGGCTTCGAGAGCGGCTCGCCGGGCAAGTGCGACACCTTCAAGGCGCAGACGCTTTGATGTTTCGACCCGGTTCGCGAGCAAGCTCGCTCCTACAGCCCCACCCAGCGCAGGGGTGCTTTTCGTAGGAGCGAGCTTGCTCGCGAAGCGCTGGGCGCAAGGGCTACAGGTGACGCCTTAGCAGATCGAGGAAATACCCCGGGTCCAGCGGCTTGACCATGAAATCCAGCACGTTCAGGCGCATCGCCTCGATCACGTCGCGGGCGTTCGCCTGGCCGGAGAGGACGATGATCGGCAGGAAGGTTCCGACCTCGTTCAGCTCGCGGATCAATTCCAACCCCGCCCCTTCGTGTTCCATGCGCAGGTCGGTCACCAGCAGGTCGATATCGGATTCGTCGCGGCGGATGCGCCGCAGCGCTTCGGCGGCGCTGCCGGCAGTCAGGCAGCGGAAGTTCGCGCCCTCGATCAGCTCGCGCATCTCGGCCAGCACGTCGCGGTCATCGTCGACCACCAGCACCAAAGGCTTGTGCGGCGCCTGCGCGGTGACTTCGCGCAACGCTTCGAGCTCCTCCTCATCGAGGACGACAGGACTGATCATGGATGCCACACCGCAGATAGAGGCCCGATGCCAGCAGTCTAGATGGCAATGAGCCTTTAGTCCCCCCGCCTCCGCGCGCGCTGCGCAAAAAAAAGGGCCGCAACGCGTGCGGCCCTGGAAATACGCCGGCGGGGCCGGCGTCGTGGGATGTCAGCCAGCCTTGGCCAGGCCGGCCTGGCCAAGGCGCTCGGCGATCTCGCCGAGAATGGCCGGGTCGTCGATGGTGGACGGCGGCGCGTAGGGTTCGCCGTCGGCGATCTTGCGCAGCACGGCACGCAGGATCTTGCCCGAGCGGGTCTTGGGCAGGCGCTTGACCACCACCGTGCGCTGGAAGCAGGCCAGCGCGCCGATGCGCTCGCGCACCAGGGCGACCAGGTCGCGCTGCAGGTTGGCCTCGCTGATCTGCGCGCCGTCCTTGAGCACCACCAGCCCCAGCGGCACATGGCCCTTGAGGTCGTCCTGCACGGCAATCACCGCGCACTCGGCAACGGCCTCGTGCAGCGCCAGCAGTTCCTCCATCTCGCCGGTGGACAGGCGATGGCCGGAGACGTTAATCACGTCGTCGGTGCGGCCCATGATGTAGACGAAACCCTCCTCGTCCACGTAACCGCCGTCGCCGGTGTGGTAGTAGCCGGGGAAGGCCTTGAGGTAGGCCTGCAGGTAGCGCGGGTGATCGTTCCACAGCGTCTGCGCACAGCCCGGCGGCAGCGGCAGGGCAATGACGATGGAGCCTTGCTCGTTGGGCCCCAGCAGCCGCCCTTCGTCGTCCACCACCTGCACGTGGTAACCGGGCACCGCGCGGTTGGTGGAGCCGGCGCGCAGGTCGTGGTCGCCCAGGCCGGTGCAGGGCGCGGTCACCGGCCAGCCGGTCTCGGTCTGCCACCAGTGGTCGTGTACCGGTTTGCCGGTGTGCTCCTCCAGCCAGTGCTGGGTGCTGCTGTCGAGCTTCTCGCCGGCCAGGAACAGGTGGCGCAGCGAGCTCAGGTCGTAGCGTTCGAGTAACTCGCCCTGCGGGTCCTCCTTGCGGATCGCCCGGATCGCCGTGGGCGCGCAGAACAGGCTGTTGACCTGGTGCTCCTCGATCACCCGCCAGTAGCTGCCGGCATCGGGCGTGCGCACCGGTTTGCCCTCGTAGAACACCGTGGTGCAGCCGTGCATCAACGGCCCGTAGACGATCAGCGAATGGCCGACCACCCAGCCGACATCGGACACCCCCCACCAGACGTCCCCCGGCTGCAGGCCGAAGATGGTCGGCAGCGCGTAGCTCAGCGCCACTGCGTGGCCGCCGTTGTCGCGCACGATACCCTTGGGTTTGCCGGTGGTGCCGGAGGTGTACATGATGTACAGCGGGTCGCCGCTGGCGACGTCAACAGGGTCGGCCGGTTGCGCGTGGGCCAGGGTCTCGCGCCAGTCGAGGTCGCGGCCGGCCGTAAGCTCCGCCATCGCCTGCGGGCGTTGCAGCACCAGTACATGGGCCGGCTGGTGCGTGGCCAGTTCCAGGGCCTTGTCCACCAGCGGCTTGTATTCGATCACCCGCTCGAACTCCAGGCCGCAGGACGCGGTGAGCACCAGCTTGGGCCTGGCGTCGTCGATGCGCAACGCCAGCTCATGGGGCGCGAAGCCGCCGAAGACCACCGAGTGCACGGCGCCCAGCCGCGCGCAGGCCAGCATGGCCATGGCCGCCTGGGGCACCATCGGCATGTAGATGATCACCCCGTCGCCCTTCTCCACGCCCAGGGCGCGCAGGGCGCCGGCCAGGCGTGCCACGTCGTCGCGCAGCTGCAGGTAGCTGAAGCGCTGCTGGGTGTTGGTCACGGGGGAGTCGTAGATCAGCGCGGCCTGGTGGCCGCGGCCCAGCTCGATCTGCCGGTCGAGGGCGAGGTAGCAGGTGTTCAGGCGGCCGTCGGCGAACCAGCGATGGCTGCCATCGGGCAAGGCTTGCAGGATCTCCTGCGGGGCGCGGTACCAGGCCACGCGGGCGGCCTGCTCGGCCCAGAAGGCGGAAGGCTCCGCGATGGAGCGGTCATGGGACTGCCGGTAACTCATCGTCACTGCCTCTTATTGTTGTTATCGAGGTCGAACAACGAGTATGGACGGGGATTGCCACCCCACCATCAACCTTTGGTCGTAGTCCTGTCGTCGCTGTTGCCAGCGCCAACAGGGCGATTGCTTTGCAGGATTTTTCAGGCAGACGCCGCCGTTGCGGTGCGAGCCCTCTGGGACGGGCATGGCGTCCAGGAACGGCGGGCGGGCCACCGCATGTCGGCGACCACGGGTCGCACCTTCTACCGACACGGGACAGGACTAAACTGAAGGTCCCTTTTAACCTGACCGCGCAGGGGTGAGCACCATGAACATCCTCGTCCGTCCGTCCCGTCTGAGCAAAGACCAGCCGTGGGAAGTCTGCCTCGACCAGCAGGCCGTGGGCTTCCGCAGCGAGACCGAGGCGCGCAGCTTCGTCGCCACCCTCGAAGCCCGCCTGAAGGCCCCGCACCGCCTACCGGAACAGGCGCAGCGCGCTGCCGGTTGATCAGGCCGCGCGGTCGGTGATCTGCCCGCTCGACCAACCGAGCGCCGCGGCCACCAGGCCGCAGGCAGTGATGACCAGCGCCATGGGCAGCGCCGTACCGTCGTGCAAGGCACCGACCAGCGCGGACGCACCGGCGGCAACGGTGAACTGCAGGCTGCCCATCAGCGCCGAGGCGCTGCCGGCGTGCCGGCCCTGGCTGGCCATGGCGCATGCCGAGGAGTTGGGCAGCAGGAAGCCCAGGCTGGCGATGGCGCCGAACAGCGGTATCAGCAACGGCCACAGGTGCGCCGGCTTGGCCAGGGTGATCGCCAGCAGCGCCAGCCCGCAACCGAAGTACACCCAGACCGCTCGCCGCAGCCAGAAGCCCGGCCCGCGGTAGCGCAGCAGCCGCGCGTTGACCTGCGCCATCAGGATGAAGCCCGCCGCGTTGCTGCCGAAGATCCAGCCGTAATGCTCCGCCGGCACGCCATAGAGTTCGATGAAGACGAACGGCGAGCCGGCGATGTAGGAGAACATCCCGGCGATGGCGACCCCGCCGGTCAGCGCGTAGGTGATGAAGGAGCGGTCGCGGAACAGCGCGCGGTACTGCTTCAGCGCGCCGCGCAGCGGCGGGCGCGGGCCGCTCGGGATGGTCTCGGGCAACCACAGCGCGATGGCACCGCCGGCCAGCGCACTGAACAGCGTCAGGGTGTAGAAGATCGACTGCCAGCCCGACAGGCTCAGCAGCAACCCGCCGCCCAGCGGCGCCAGGATCGGCGCCAGGCCCATGACCAGCATCAGTTGCGAGAAGGCCTTGGCGGCGGCGATGGGGTCGCACAGGTCACGCACCACTGCGCGCGAGACCACCATGCCCGCGCAGCCGCCCAGGGCCTGGACGAAGCGCGCGGCGATCAGCCATTCCAGGCTCGGCGCAAAGGCGCAGGCGATGGACGCCAGGGTGAAGATGCCCACGCCCACCAGCAGCGGGATGCGCCGGCCGATGCGGTCGGCCAGCGGCCCGTAGAGCAGTTGGCCGATGGCCAGCCCGGCGAAGTAGGCCGACAGGCTCAGCTGGATGTGCTCGACGTCGGTGCCGAAGGCCAGTGCCAGCGCCGGGAAGCTGGGCAGGTAGAAATCGATGGCCATCGGCCCGAAGGCGCTCAGCGAGCCGAGGATCAGCAGGATGCGGAAGTTCATGGATCACCTGGTCACACGCGGCCACCACAGGCGGTGCAGACCGCGGGCAGGCCGGTGTGGAATACGGATTGGCGCGCGAGGAAGGCGCCGCGAAGCCTTGCATTGTGGCGAGCGCCGGAAAATTAGCAAGCTCCCTAAGCAACTCCCCACATAATGGGAGAAGCGGGCCCGGCCGCGCCGGCCGGGCCCGTGGTCGCATCAGGCCTCGTGCACGCCCTCCGGGGCGGGCTTGGCCTTGGCCTTGCGGCCGCTGAGCTTGTCCGCGGCGGACTCCACCAGCATGTAGAACATCGGGATGAGGAAGGTCGCCAGCAAGGTCGCAGCGAGCATTCCGCCGATCACCCCGGTGCCGATGGAGTGACGGCTTGCCGAGCCTGCGCCGGTGCTGATGGCCAGCGGCACGCAACCCAGGATGAAGGCCAGCGAGGTCATCACGATCGGGCGGAAGCGCAGCTTGGCTGCCTCCAGCGCCGCCTCGACCGGGCCCATGCCCTGCTCTTCGCGGCACAGCACGGCGAACTCGATGATCAGGATGGCGTTCTTCGCCGCCAGGCCGATCAGGGTCACCAGGCCGACCTGGAAGTACACGTCGTTATCCAGCCCGCGCAGCCAGATCGCCAGGATCGCCCCGAACACCGCGAACGGCACCGCGGTGACCACCGCCAGCGGCAGGGTCCAGCGCTCGTACTGGGCCGCGAGGATGAGGAACACCAGGATCAGGCCGAAGATGAACGCGGTGCTGCCCGAACCCTGGGTCGCCAGTTCCTGGTAGGCCGAGCCGATCCAGGCCAGCGAGTATTCCTCGCCCAGAACTTCATCCGCCACCGCCTGCATGGCCGCCAGTGCCTGGCCGGAGCTGTAGCCCGGCGCCGGGCCGCCGAGCAGCTTGGCCGCCGGGAAGACGTTGAAGCGCGCGTAGGAGTCCGGGCCGAGGATGCGCTTGACGGACACCAGGGTGGTCAGCGGCACCAGGTCGCCGGTGGACGAGCGCACGAAGACCTGGCTGAGGTCTTCCGGCTTGCGGCGGAACTCCGGCTCCGACTCCAGGGACACCTGCCAGGTCCGCCCGTAGAGGGTGAAGTCGTTGACGTAGTAGCTGCCGAAGGTGGACTGCATGGCGGTGAACACGTCGTTGATCGCCACGCCCAGCGAGCGGGCCTTGGTGCGGTCGAGGTCGACGTAGTACTGCGGCACATTGGCGTTGAAGGTGGTGTTCAGCCCCGCCAGTTCCGGGCGCTTGGCCGCGGCGGCGAGGAACTTCATGGTCACCTCCTCCAGTTGCTCGGAGGTGCCGCCGCTGCGGTCCTGGATGTAGGCCTCGAAGCCGCCGGTGGTACTCATGCCGGTGATCGGCGGCGGGTTGAAGGACATCACCACGCCGTCTTCCTGGCCCGCGCCCATTTTCATGAACTCATGGGTCAGGTTGCGTGCATCCAGCTCGGGCGTGTTGCGCTCCTTCCAGTCCTTGAGCGTGACGAAGGACACCCCGGCGTTGCTGCGGGTGCCGAAGGTGAGGATGTCGAAGCCGGCGAAGGTCACAACGTCCGCCACCGCCGGATGCTTCATCAGCTGGTGGGTGACGTCGCTGGTGAGCTTTTCGGTGCGGCTGAGCGACGCCGCCGGCGGCAGGAAGTAGGCGTTGAGTACGTAGCCCTGGTCCTCGTCGGGCACCAGCGAGCCGGGCACCCGGCCGAACAGGATGACCAGCAGCGCGATCATGCCGCCAAACAGCAGCAGGCCCAGCGCCGCACGCTTGAGGAAGAACTGCACCCCGGCGCCGTAGCCGTTGGTGATGCGTTCGAAGGTGCGGTTGAACCAGCGGAATGGCGCGGCCGGCTCCTTGTGCTCAGCCTTGAGGATCAGCGCGCAGAGCGCTGGCGACAGGGTCAGGGCGACGATGCCGGAGATCACCACGGATACCGCGATGGTGATCGCGAACTGCTTGTACATCTGGCCCGCCAGGCCGCCGAGGAAGCCCACCGGGATGAATACGGCGCAGAGCACCAGCACGATGGCAACGATCGGCCCGGTCACCTCCTCCATGGCCTTGATCGCCGCTTCCTTGGGGCTGAGCTTCTCGGTGCGCATCACCCGCTCGACGTTCTCCAGCACCACGATGGCGTCGTCCACCACGATGCCGATGGCCAGCACCATGCCGAACAGCGACAGCAGGTTGATCGAGAAGCCCATCAGGTACATGCCGGCGAAGGTGCCCACCAGCGACACCGGGATCGCCAGCACCGGAATCAGCGTGGCGCGGATGTTCTGCAGGAAGATGAAGACCACCACCATCACCAGGATCAGCGCCTCGACGAAGGTGTGCACCACCTCCTCGATGGACACCTTCACGAAGGTGGTGGTGTCGTACGGGATCTTGTAGGTGATGCCCTGCGGGAAGCGCTTGGCCAGCGCCTCCATGTGGTCACGAACGGCCTGGGCGGTGTCCAGCGCGTTGGCGCCCGGCTGCAGGTAGATACCGAAGGCGGCGTTCTGCTGGCCGTTGAGCGAGGTCACCAGGGAGTAGTCCTGCGCCCCCAGCTCGACCCGCGCCACGTCCTTGAGCAGCAAACTGGCGCCGGTGGAATCGCTGCGCAGGATGACGTTCTCGAACTCCTTGGGATCGGTGAAGCGGCCCTGGGCCGTGGCCATGTAGGTGAAGTCCTGCGGCTCCTTCATCGGCTGCTGGCCGAAGCTGCCGGCGGCGAACTGCGAGTTCTGCTCGCGAATCGCGTTGACCACGTCGGTGGGCGTCAGGTTGTACTGCGCCAGCTTGTCCGGGCGCAGCCAGACGCGCATGGAGTAATCCTTGGAACCGAACTGGCTGACGTCGCCGACGCCGGGGATCCGCTTGAGGTCGTCGATCACGTTGATCAGCGCGTAGTTGCTGATGAAGATCGGGTCGCGGGAGTTGTCCGGCGAGAACAGCGTCACCACCTGGAGGATGTCGGAGGATTTCTTCTCCACCTTCACGCCCTGCCGGCGCACTTCCTCGGGCAGCTTGGCGAGCGCCGCCTGCACCTTGTTGTTGACGTCGATGGTGGCCTGGTCGGGGTCGGTGCCGACCTCGAAGTACACGGTCAGGCTCATGGCGCCGCTGGCGTCGGAGTTGGACAGCTGGTAGATCATGCCCTCCACGCCGTTGATTTCCTGCTCCAGCGGAGCGGCCACGGTTTCGGCGATGACCTGGGAGCTGGCGCCCGGGTAGGAGGCCGTCACGGACACTTCCGGCGGCACGATTTCCGGGTACTGGGCAATGGGCAGCGCGCGCATGGCCACCAGGCCCGCGAGCAGGATCACGATGGAAATCACCATCGCGAACACCGGACGTTCGATGAAGAAGCGCGAAATCACGATGGGCGCTCCTTAGGACTGGGTAGAGGCGGTGTCGGCTGCAGACTCCTGCGCGCCACCTTCCACGGCCTTGACCGGCTGGTCGGGACGTACCTTGAGCACGCCATCGACGATCACCCGATCCCCGTCATCCACGCCGGCGTCGATGATCCAGCGGCCGTTCACGGTCTTGGTGGTGGTCACCTGGCGCACGCGGGCGAAGCCGTCCTTGTCCACCACGTAGACGAAGGTGCCACGCGGCCCCTGGGCCAAGGCGCGCTCGGGCAGGGTGACGGCGTTGTTCTGGGTGATGCCGGTGATCAGGATGCGCACGAACTGGCCGGGAATCAGCAGGTTGTGCGGGTTGGGCACTACGGCGCGGGCGTTCACGGTGCCGGTGCCGGTGTTGACGAAGCTGTCGGTGAAGTCAACGACACCCTCGATGGGGTATTTGCTGCCGTCGCCGAAACGCAGCTCGGCGGTCAGCTTGCCGTCCTTGGGCAGGATGTAGCGGCCGCTCTTGACCCCGTCGTTCATCTGCGACGCCTGGGTATCGGGGTAGGCGAAGTTGACGTACACCGGGTCGAGCTGGGTGAGCTTGGTCAGCAGGCTGGAGTTCGGGTCGCTGGCCACCACCAGGCTGCCCTCGGAGCGCACTTCCTTGCTCGCCATGCCGGAGATCGGCGCGGTCACGGTGGTGTAGTTGAGGTCGATCTGCTTGGCCTGGACGTTGGCGCGGGCAGCCTCGACATCCGCCTTGGCCTGCTCGAAATCGGAGGTATAGCGGTCCAGTTCGCTTTCACTGGCAAAGCCCTTGGCCTGCAGTTCACGGATCCGCTTAAGGTCGCGTTCGGTCTGGCGGTAACGCGCCTGGGTCTGCGCCAGCGAGCCCTTTGCCTGCCCCAGCGCCGCCTGGTAGGGGCGCGGATCGATGCGGAACAGCACCTGGCCTTCCTTCACCGGACGACCTTCCTCGTAGGTCCGGCGCTGCAGGATGCCGCTGACCTGGGCGCGCACTTCCACTTCGCGGTAACCGGCGGTCCGCGCGGCATACTCGAAGGTCAGCGGTACCGGCGCACTCTTGGCCACTTCAACCGTGACCGCCGGAGGAGGCGGCGCCGCCGTGGCGGGTTTGTCCTCTGCCTGGGCCCAGCTAGCGAACAGGAATGGCAACCCAGCGACAACTAGCGCGACGGGCAAACGGCGGGCAAACGGCATGTAACCTCTCCATGGAAATGACTGACTGCGTACGCGGGGGATGACGACTGTGCGACATTTACCTACGCCAGTGTCTGTAAAGCACTGTTAGCGTTGTAAAATCAGTAAACTGCCCGTCACCCCAGTGATCCTAGCCTGTATACCAGCAAGCGTCATGCGAAGAACTAAAGAAGATTCGGAACGAACTCGCCAGACAATTCTTACGTCAGCTGAAGGCCTTTTCTTTGCGAAAGGCGTCTCGAATACCAGCCTGGAAGAGATCGCCCGCGCCGCCGGCGTGACCCGCGGAGCGGTGTACTGGCACTTCCAGAACAAGGCGCATCTGTTCAACGACATGCTCAACCAGGTCCGCCTGCCGCCCGAGCAACTGGCGCAGCGGCTGTCCGGTTGCGACGGGCATGACCCGATCGAGTCGTTGTTCCAGCTCAGCGTGGAAGTGGTCGAGAACCTCGCCCGCGATGAACAGCGCCGGCGCATCCTCACCATCCTCCTGCAACGCTGCGAGTTCACCGATGAACTGCGCGACGCCGAGGAACGCCACAACCAGTTCGTCCGCCAGTTCATCGAGCTGAGCGAGCAGCTGTTCCGCCGCGAGGACTGCCAGTCGCGCCTGATGCCGGGCGTGACGCCCAAGGTGGCGTCGCGCGCGGTGCACGCGATGATTTTCGGCCTGCTCAGCGACTGGCTGCGCGACCCCGACTTGTTCGACCCGCTGGAGGAAACCCGCGCGCTGTTCGATGCCGTGTTCCGCGGCCTGGTGCGCGACTGGCACGCGGCGCAGGCCTGAGGGCCGGCAGAGCGCCGGCCCGGAAGGAATGAAGGCTCAGGCCGCCTCGGCCTCGTAGCCTTCCTCGCGAATCGCCGCCAGGATCGCGGCATCGTCCAGCCGGCTGGCGACACGGACTTCGCCGCTGCCCAGGTCGACCTGCACGTCCGCTGCGGCGTCCAGCGCCTGGACCGCCTGGGTGATGGCCCGCACGCAGTGGCCGCAACTCATGCCTTTGACAGTAAAGGTGTGCATGGGATCTCTCCTCTCGTGGTGGATGCGTTGGCGACAGTCCCGACCTTGACACCGTGGAAAGGTCAAGCGTCTCGCGTTGCACTCGCCCTGGGCTTGTCCTACGTCAGCCTCTCAGCCAAGCTGCGGAAATAGCTGACTCATCGGAGAACGCCCATGCGCCGTTCCCTATTACTGGCCGCCAGTTTCGCCGCCCTTCTGCCTTTCGCCGGCCTGCCTTCGTGCTGGGCCGACGGCATGCCCGAGGCACCCTCGGCGCCGCCCTCCCCCTCGCCCGCCTCCCCGGCCGCGCCACCGAGCACGCCCGGTTCCTGGCCGGTACCCGACGCGCAGCCGGTGGCCTATGCGGTGTTGGTCGTCAGCCGCGAACGGCTGGATACCGGCACGGCCTGCGATATCGACCTGTACGTGCAGGACGAAAAGGTCTCGCGGATGCAGCCGGAAGCCGAAGTCGCCCTCAACCTGCCGCCGGGCGAAGTCTCTTTGCGCCTGCAGATCGCCAACTCGGGCCTCTGCCGCAGCGGCATCCAGCCCCTGCGCGCGCAATCGGTGCAGTTGCACGCTGGCGAGGTGCGCAAGTTCCGCATCGCCAACAGCGAGAGCGGGCTATACCTGATGCCGGTCGCCAGCGGCAGCTGATTTCGCGGCCTGCCTGACCTGCGACACGATGGCAGCACACGAGGGTTGACCTTACCCTCGTGTCAAGGTTGATGCTAGCGGGGAACTTCAGGGAGAACGCCCCATGAGCAGCGCCAACCCCATCGAACTCGACCTGCCCGTTTCCGGGATGACCTGCGCCAGCTGCGCCGGCCGGGTCGAACGCGCCCTGCGCAAAGTCCCCGGCGTACAGGACGCCAGCGTCAACCTCGCCAGCGAACAGGCCCGTGTGCAGCTCGCCGCGCCCTCCAGCGCGGCCACCCTGCCGGCGCTGGTCGCCGCCGTCGAGCAGGCCGGCTACCAGGTGCCGGCCCACAGCCTGGAGCTGGCCATCGAAGGCATGACCTGCGCCAGCTGCGTCGGCCGCGTCGAACGTGCCTTGAGCAAGGTCCCCGGGGTGCGCTCGGCCAGCGTCAACCTGGCCAGCGAACGCGCCCACGTCGAACTGCTCGGCCCGGTGGAGACCGCCGCGCTAATCGCCGCCGTCGACAAGGCCGGCTACCAGGCCCGCCCTATCGAACCCGACCAACCCGCCGTGGACCCGGCCGTGGCCCGCCTGGCGCGCGAGCGCTGGTGGCTGGCCGCCGCCATCCTGCTGTCGCTGCCGCTGGTGCTGCCGATGGTCGGCGACTGGTTCGGCCAGCACTGGATGCTGCCGGCCTGGGTGCAGTTCCTCCTGGCCACGCCCGTGCAGTTCCTCATTGGCGCACGCTTCTACGTGTCCGCCTACAAGGCCGTGCGCGCGCGCAGCGGCAACATGGACCTGCTGGTCGCCCTGGGCACCAGCGCCGGTTACGGCCTGAGCCTCTACCTCTGGTACGCCGCGGCGCCGGGGCAGATGCCACACCTGTATTTCGAAGCGAGCGCCGTGGTGATCACCCTGATCCTGCTCGGCAAATACCTGGAAAGCCGCGCCAAGCGCCAGACCGCCGCCGCCATCCGCGCCCTCGAGGCCCTGCGCCCCGAGCGAGCCACCCGCGTGCGTGACGGCGTCGAGGAAGACGTCGCCATCGCCGCCCTGCGCCTGGGCGACGAAGTGCTGGTGCGCCCCGGCGAACGCTTCCCGGTGGACGGCGAAGTACTCGCCGGGCAGAGCCACGCCGACGAAGCGCTGATCACCGGGGAAAGCCTGCCGGTGCCCAAGGATGTCGGCGATCCGGTCACCGGCGGCGCCATCAACGGCGAAGGCGTGCTGCGTGTGAAGACCACCGCGCTGGGCAGCGAGACCGTACTGGCCCGCATCATCCGCCTGGTGGAGGACGCCCAGGCCGCCAAGGCGCCGATCCAGAAGCTGGTGGACAAGGTCAGCAACGTGTTCGTCCCGGTGGTCATCGGCATCGCCCTGGTCACGCTGGTGGGCTGGCTGATCGCCGGTGCCGGCTGGGAACAGGCGCTGATCAACGCCGTGGCGGTGCTGGTGATCGCCTGCCCCTGCGCCCTCGGCCTCGCCACGCCGACCGCGATCATGGCCGGCACCGGTGTGGCGGCCAAGCACGGCATCCTGATCAAGGACGCCGAAGCCCTGGAAGTCGCCCACGGGGTGACCGCCGTGGCCTTCGACAAGACCGGCACCCTCACCTCGGGCCAGCCGCGTATCACCAACCTCGCGACGGACGGCGACGAGGCCGACGCCCTCGCCCTGGCCGGCGCCCTGCAGCGCGGCAGCGAACACCCGCTGGCCCGCGCCGTGCTCGACGCCTGCGCCGAGCGCAACCTGACCCCGGCCGCCGCCGAGGCCACCCAGGCCCTGACCGGCCGGGGCATCCAGGGCCGCATCGATGGCCGCCTGCTGGCCCTGGGCAACCGCCGCATGCTCGACGAAGCCCAGCTGCAACCCGGCGCGCTGGCCGGCTCCGCTCAACAATGGGAAGCCGAAGGCCGCACCCTGTCCTGGCTCATCGAGCGCGAACCGCAAGCCCGCGTGATCGCCCTGTTCGCCTTCGGCGACAGCCTCAAGGACGGCGCGAAAACCGCTATCGACGGCCTGCGCGAGCGCGGCATCGCCAGCCACCTGATCACCGGCGACAACCGCGGCAGTGCCCAGGTCGTGGCCACCGCCCTCGGCCTGGACGACGTACACGCCGAAGTGCTGCCCGGCGACAAGGCCGCCGTCGTCGGCGCGTTGCGCCAGCAAGGCAAGGTCGTGGCCATGGTCGGCGACGGCATCAACGACGCCCCGGCCCTGGCTGCCGCGGATGTCGGCATTGCCATGGGCGGCGGCACCGACGTGGCCATGCACGCCGCCGGCATCACCCTGATGCGCGGCGACCCGCGCCTGGTTCCGGCGGCGCTGGACATCTCCCGGCGCACCTACGCGAAGATCCGCCAGAACCTGTTCTGGGCCTTCATCTACAACCTGGTGGGCATCCCGCTGGCCGCCTTCGGCCTGCTCAACCCCATGGTGGCCGGCGCGGCGATGGCCGCCTCCAGCGTCAGCGTGGTGAGCAACGCCCTGCTGCTTAAGCGCTGGAAACCTCGGGACCAGTAAGCATCACGCCCCGCCCAGGCGGGGCGTTCATTCAGGAGTCATCGGCATGAACATCGGCGAAGCGGCGAAAAAGAGCGGCCTGACCGCGAAGATGATCCGCTACTACGAATCCACCGGTCTGCTCGCCCCCGCCGGCCGCAGCGCCAGCGGCTACCGCCACTACAGCGAGCAGGACCTGCACACCCTGGCCTTCATCCGCCGCTCGCGGGACTTCGGCTTCTCGCTGGAGGAAGTCGGCCAACTGCTCGCCCTCTGGCAGGACCGCCAGCGCGCCAGCGCCGACGTGAAGGCCCTGGCCGCCCGGCACATCGACGAACTCAACCGCAAGATCGCCGAACTCAGCAGCCTGCGCGACACCCTGCAGGAACTGAGCGACCACTGCCAGGGCGACCACCGGCCGGATTGCCCGATCCTCAAGGACCTGGAGTCGGGGGCGTGTTGCCACTGAGGACTGTTCACACCGCGTTTAGCGAAGCATCCGGGCGCTGGGTCACTGGCCCGCTGGTAGCATAATCTGATACCAACAACGAGAGCGCGGAATGGAGGCCCGGCAACGCAGGACGCTGGAGCTGGTCTTTTCGCTTCCCGTCCCGGCTTCACTGCAATGGCTGCGCATCGAGTCGCTGCTGGTCGCGGTGGGAGCCCAGGCCATCGAAGGCACCGGTTCACGGGTGCGGTTCGAGCTGAACGGCGTCGTCGCCACCTTCCATCGCCCGCATCCGGCCAAGGAGGCCAAGCCCTACCAGGTCCGTGACGCACGCGCCTTGCTCGAACAGGCAGGAATCCATCCATGACCCCGATGAAATACCGAGGCTACGCCGCCCGCATCGAATACAGCGACGATGACGGGCTGTTCATCGGCCATATCGCCGGCATCCGCGACGTGGTCGGATTCCACGGCGAGTCGGTCAGCGAACTGCGCGAGGCGTTCGAAGAGGCGGTGGACGACTATCTGGCGACCTGCGAAAAGCTGGGTCGCGAGCCGCAGCGGCCGTTCTCCGGCAAGCTCAGCCTGCGCCTCGACCCGCAATTGCATGCGCAGGTGGCGATCAAGGCCGAGCTGAGCAACCAGAGCATCAACCAGTGGGTCGTGGACCGCCTCGGCGAGGCGGTCTGATTCGCTAGCTCTTCGTAGGAGCGAGCTTGCTCGCGAACAGCCTTGCCCACTGAGCCAGCCGATGTTCGCGAGCAAGCTCGCTCCTACAGGTATCGCCTCAGCCTTGTGCGCTGGCCACCGCGCGGCGGCGCCAGATTGAGGCCGGAAGCACCGTCACGGCCAGGCCAATGAAGACCAGCACGCAGGCCATCCAGTCCTGGGTGGTGAGGTCTTCGCCGAGGAACAGCCAGCCCGACAGCAACCCGGACACCGGCACGGCGAGGGCGAAGGGCGTGACCTGGCTGGCCGGGTAGCGGCGCAGCAGGAAGCTCCACAGGCCGAAGCCGACGGTGGTGGCGAGGAAGGCGATGTACAGCAGCGCGCCCGCACCGCCCCAACTGATGTTCAGCACGGCGTGTTCGATGGCCTCCTGGCCTTCGAAGATCCACGACAGCACCAGCAGTGGCAGCGGCGGAATCAGGCTGACCCAGCTGATCAGGCGCAGCATGTCGCTGGCACCGGAGCGCTTGGTGGCGATGTTGGAGAAGGCCCAGGCCAGCGCGGCGGCGATCACCAGCAGGAAGGCCAGCAGGCTGTCACCCATCGGCCGTTCCAGGCCGATCAGCAGCAGGCCACCGGCAGCCAGCGCCAGGCCCAGCAGTGCGCGCGGGCTGGGGCGTTCGCCGAGGAAGGCGGCGGCGATCAGCACGGTGAAGAACACCTGGCTCTGCAGCACCAGCGACGACAGGCCGGCAGGCATGCCGATGTGCATGCCGACGAACAGCAGGCCGAACTTGACCACGCCCAGCAGTACGCCGATCTGCACGATGCGCCAGAACGGCGCCGGCAGGGGGCCGCGCAGGAAAATCAGCGGCAGCGCCGCCAGGGCGAAGCGCAGGGCGCAGAACAGCAGCGGCGGGAAATCGTGCAGGCCGACCTTGATCACGACGAAGTTGACGCCCCAGATCAGGGTGACCAGCAAGGCAAGGAGTACGTGGCGAAGGGGCATAGCAGAGCGCTCGGAGTGGGATGTCAGGAAAACTAACAGCCCGCGTCTGAAATGTATGGATACAGTTGGGTGCGTACAGTTTGAAAGGAACCTGATGGTAGGAGGAACAACTGTCTCTCCCGGGATAAATCGTGCCCGGGTGTTCCCTCACCCCAGCCCTCTCCCAGAGGGAGAGGGAGCAGTCCGTGCCGGCGGACGCCATGGTGTCATGCCTGCACCGCACCATCCCCCTCCCTTCGGAGCGGGGCGCGCAGCCAGGGTTAGGGAAAGCGCAGCCTCTGCGCAGGCCATCATGTGGAAGCGGGCCCATGGGCGCTCCTACCGTGACCGGAAGGCTTCGGAGCTTCAGATAAAGACAGTTGCTCCTGCGCGAGCCGCACCCACCTGTAGGAGCGTGCCACGCACGCGATCGCGGACAACGTCCGCGCCAGGTGCGGCCTGCAGGAGCGAGCTTGCTCGCGAACGCGCACGCCGGCGAGCACGGTGCGAGGCAGGTTCGCGAGCCAGCTCGCTCCTACAAGGTCTCGATGCTCAGCTTTGGCCAGCGCGCCGACCAGTTCTTGGCGGTGATACGCTCGCGGTAGAGGTGCGGCTTGCTGCGGAAATGCTCGGTGGGTCGGACGCGCAGCGCCCAGAGGTCGTCGATGCCCAGCGGTGCCAGCAGTTCCAGCGATTCCGCGCGCAACCGCAGCGCCACCGCCGTGCAGACTTCCGGCCAATGGGACATTGCATCGGCGCAATCCCGGTAAGCTGGATCAGCGTTGCGAAAATGCATCCGCGCCTGGTTGCGCACGGACCAGGGCGCGTCCGGGCAAACCTCGGCCAGCCGACGCTCCCAGGCGAAATCCGCCTGCAGGTCCAGGCACTGGGTATCGAAATACAGCACGTCGATATCGCTGAGCGGCGTGGGTTCGCGGCAGCCATGCAAGGCATCCCACACCGCGTTGCGCACGAAGCCGGCGGCGATCCAGGCGCCGTCCGGGCCGTGATCGCGCACCACGCGAAGCAACCGCATACGTTCGGGTTGCGCGACGATCAGCGCGATAAGCGCCGGCTCGCCGCGCGCCTGGCTCAGGCCTGTTCCCACGGCGGGGGCGGCGGCTCGTCGCGCTGCTGCGGTGCGTCCTGGGCGGCGCGGCCAGCTTCGCGGCGCTCCTGCTCGCGCAGGGCGTCGGCGATTTCACGCAGCACCGAGTCCACGTCGGCCTCGTCTTCCGGGTCGTCGAAGTGTCCGGTCAGCACGGTGTCCGGTTGCAGCTTGCCGTCCTCGTAGAGGGCCCACATTTCCTTGGCGTAGTGGGTGTACTTGAGCTCCGGGGCGAAGCGGCCGAAATAGGCGGCCATGTTGCCCACGTCGCGCTCGAGCATGCGGAAGGCGTGGTTGTTGCCGGCAGCGTCCACCGCCTGCGGCAGGTCGATGATCACCGGGCCGTCCGGGCCGACCAGCACGTTGAACTCCGACAGGTCGCCGTGCACGAGGCCGGCGCAGAGCATCATGACGATCTGGCGGATGAGGAATTCGTGGAATTCACGGGCCAGCTCGGGCTCCATCACCACGTCGTTCAGGCGCGGCGCGGCATCGCCTTCCTCGTCGGCGACCATCTCCATCAGCAGCACGCCGTCGAGGAAGTCGTAGGGCTTGGGCACCCGCACACCGGCGTTGGCCAGGCGGAACAGCGCGGCCACCTCGGCGTTCTGCCAGGCATCCTCCTGCTCCTTGCGGCCGTACTTGGTGCCCTTGGCCATGGCGCGGGCCTGGCGGCTGTTGCGCACCTTGCGGCCTTCCTGGTACTCGGCGGCCTGGCGGAAGCTGCGTTTGTTGGCTTCCTTGTAGACCTTGGCGCAGCGCAGTTCGGTGCCGCAGCGCACCACGTAGACCGCTGCTTCCTTGCCGCTCATCAGCGGCCGCAATACTTCATCGATCAGGCCGTCTTCGATCAACGGCTCCAGGCGTTTCGGGGTTTTCATCAGGCTTCCTGGCGTACCTCTCTGGGGCGCTGCGCTCCTTATACGGCAATCCTCGACAACCGCCCAGCACGATCAGGGTTCGGGCGGCGTCAACTCGATACTTTCGGTCACAGCGTCTTCCAGGCGCTGCAGTTCCAGCCCCAGCGCCTCGTCGCTGTCGGCGTAGCGCTGGGCGATGTTGGCGAACCCTTCGGCGACTTCGCTGAAGGCCTCCACCACGCGCGGGTCGAACTGGCTGCCGGCGCCCGCCTTGATGCGCACGGCGGCATCCTCCGGGGTCAGCGAGGAGCGGTAGGCGTGGCGGCAGGTGAACTCGTCGTAGCAGTCGATCAGCGAGAGCATCCGCGCGCCGAGGGGAATCTGCTCGCCGCAGAGCCCCTCGGGGAAGCCGCTGCCGTCCCAGTGCTCATGGTGGCTGTAGGCGATTTCCTTGGCGTAGCGCAGAAATTCCGCCGGGGAACCCAGCTTGCGTTCGGCCGCCGCGAGCGCATCGCGGCCCACGGTGGTATGGCTCTCCAGCACCCGCTGGTCGGCCTCGTCCAACTGGCCGGGGCTGTGCAGGATACGGTCGGGAACGGCGACCTTGCCGATGTCGTGCAGCTGCGCCGAGCGCACCAGCAGCTCGATGTTCTCCACCGACAGCTCGGCGGCGAACTCCGGGTGCAGCGACAGCGCGCTGCCCAGCAGGCGCATGTAGTGCTCGATGCGCACCAGGTGGTTGCTGTGGGGGTTGTCGCGCAGGTCGCAGAGGGTCGCCATGGCTTCCAGGGTGGCATCCTGGATGGCCTGCAATTCGCGGGCGCGGCGGCGCACCTCCAGCTCCAGGTATTCACTCTTGTCGCGCAGGAAGTCGGCATTGGCCTTGAGGTTCAGGTGGGCGCGGATGCGCGCCAGCGTCACCGGCGGGCTGATCGGCTTGGTCAGGTAGTCCACCGCGCCCAGGTCCAGGCCCTTCTGCTCATCGGCGGCGCTGACCATGCCGGTGAGGAAGATCACCGGGATGTCGCGGGTCAGCGGGTCGGCCTTGAGCTGGCGGCAGACTTCGTAGCCGTCCATCTCCGGCATCATGATGTCGAGCAGCACCAGGTCCGGGCGCGGTTCGTTCTGCATCAGGCGCAGCGCCTTCTCGCCGCTGGCGGCCACGCGCACCTGGTAGCGGTCCATCAGCAGCTCGCTCATGAGCATCAGGTTGTCGGGCTGATCGTCCACCACCAGGATCATTTCCTGCTCCGGCCGGTCCAGCATGCTATCCATCGCAACTCCTCGCATCGGTCAGATTCGTGACATGCCATGGGGAATCGGACCACGCCCCTGTCCGCGTGTTCCTACGCCCGCCTTCTCTATATGCGGATATCGCGCTCCCTCGCGAGATTCACCAGACTTTCCAGGGCCCGTTCGAACTCGAACCGCCGCACCGCGGTCGCGATGCCCTCGTAGCCCTCATTGAAGACGCTGCGCAGCAGGCTTGCACGCTCGCCGAGCAACCGCCCGGCGCGCGGATCGTCCGCCGCCAGCAGGTGCGCCAGGCGCCGGCAGACCTGCTCGATCTCGGCGACGTTGCCGCTCTCCAGCAAGGCCGGTGCGGCCGCTGCCGCGGTCAGCATGGGCACCGGCAGCGGTTCGTGGCTGATGTTCTGCAGGCTCAGGCTGGCCGCATCGTCGACCCGCCCCATGGGCAGCCGGCACCAGAACAGGCTGCCGCGGTTCGGCTCGCTGTCCACGCCGACACTGCCGCCCATGGCCTCGGCCAGCTTGCGGCAGATCGCCAGGCCCAGGCCCGAGCCGCCGTAGCGGCGGGTTATGGAGCTGTCCGCCTGCTGGAAGGACTCGAACAGACGCTCCTGCTGCGCCTCGGAGATGCCGATGCCGGTGTCGCGGAAGGCGAAGTACAGCTGCAGGCTGTCTTCGTCCTCCTCCTCCAGGCGGACGATCAGCACCACCTCGCCCTGTTCGGTGAACTTCAGCGCGTTGTTGCCGTAGTTCATCAGGATCTGCCGCAGGCGCAGGGAGTCGCCCACCACCTGGGCCGGCACCCGTGAATCGATTTCGCAGCGCACCGCCAGGCCCTTGCTGGCCGCGCGGATATTGAACAGGTCGAACAGTTCGCCGAGCAGGCGCTCGAGGTCGAAGGCGATGTGCTCGAACTCCAGCTTGCCGGCCTCCACGCGGGACAGGTCGAGGATGTCGCTGATCAGTTCCAGCAGGTACTGGCCCGACCCCTGGATCTTGCCCAGGTAATCCACCTGCTGCGGGTCGAGGGTGGTTTCCTGGAGCAGGTGCGCCAGGCCGATGATGATGTTCAGCGGCGTGCGGATTTCGTGGCTCATGTTGGCGAGGAAGTCGCTTTTGAGCTGCGCCGCCTCTTCGGCCAGGTCCCGCGCCTGGGCCAGCGCCAGTTCGGTGGACTTGCGCGCGGTGACGTCGCGGCTGACGCCCACCAGGCCCAGCAGCCGGCCGTGGTCGTCGTGGAAGGCGCTGCGCAGGGTATCGAAGAGCACCCGCCGGCCATCCGGGTACACCACCCAGCCTTCGCTGGCGTACGGCTCGCTCGCGGTCAGCGCCTGGCGGTCGCGCTCCTGGCGGCCGGCGCTGGCGGCGCGGCTGAACAGTTGTGCATCGCTGCGGCCGACGATGTCCTGCGGGGCGCGCCCCAGGCAATCGGCGAAGGCCTGGTTGACCCCCAGGTAGCGGCCGTGTGTGTCCTTGAACCAGATCGGGTCGGGGATCGAGTTGATCAGCGCCAGCAGGGTGCTGCGCTGGCGCCGTTCCTCGGCTTCGGCGCGGGCGCGCTCGGCCACCTGGATCGACAGCCGGCGGTTCCAGACCAGGACGAAGGTCAGCAACGCCAGGACGCCAACCGCCCAGGGCCAGGCGATCTGCAGCAGGTGCATCCAGTCGAAGACATCCAGCGACGGCAGCCAGCGCGCCTGGATCGCCTCCTGTTCGTCGCGGGTGATATCGCCCAGCGCGCGGTCCAGCAGCGGGATCAGCGGTGCCAGTTCCTTGCGTGTGGCGAAGCGCACCTGGCTGTTGCCCAGCCCGCTCTCGCCACGCACTTCCATGTTGGACAGGCCAAGCTGTTCGATCAGGAACGTGGTGCTGATGAGGTTGCCCACGTAGGCGTCGGCGCGCCCGGTGGACACCGCCTTGAGCGCGCTGGGGGAATCCTCCACCAGGACGAAGTCGACGCCCGGCACGGCCTTGGTCAGCAGCTCGTGGACGGCGTAGTCGTGCTCCACCGCCACGCGCCGGCCGGAGAGATCGTCCAGCGAACGGATGGTGCTGTCGCGGCGGGCGAAGATCAGGCTGCTGGTGGTGACATAGGGCTCGGTGAAGCTCAGGAAGCGCTGGCGATCCTCGGTGGCGGCCATGGACGGCAACAGGTCCACTTCGCCGGCCTTCACCGCCGCCAGCACCTCTTCCCAGGTGTTGTAGAGCACCGGCTGGACCTTCATGCCCAGGCGCTCGGACAGCAGCTGCAGGTAGTCCGCGCTGATGCCGTGGAACTGGTCGAACTCGTCGATCACCTCGAACGGCGGCCAGCCGGCACGGAACAGGCCGACTCGGATCGGCTCGTGGGCCGCGATGAAGGCGCGCTCCGGCTCGCTCAGCGCCAGGCTCGCAGCCCGGGTCTGGGCGCTCAGCGCGAGGAGCAGCAGCAGCAGGCAGCACAGGCAGAATCGGCGCAAGGGCATGGGATCTTCTTCTGGGATTACCCAGCAAGCGTAGCCCCTGCCGCCGCGCTTCGAGTTTGAAAACGCGATGCGGATTGCTGCGCATCCAGCCGGGACGGACAATCGCCCCAACAGCCATTGCCCGGAGAGCTGCCATGACGACCACCCACCTTGACCCCGAGCGCTGCTGGCAGGCGGTCTGCGAGCGCGATGCGCGCTACGAGGGGCGTTTCGTCTTCAGTGTGCGCTCCACCGGCGTCTACTGCCGGCCGAACTGCCCGGCGCGCCGCCCCTCGCGGGACAACGTGGCCTTCCACGTCGCCCCCGAGGCCGCCGAGGCCGCCGGTTTTCGCCCCTGCAAACGCTGCTCGCCGCGCGGCCCGAGCCCGCGCGAGCAGATGGACGCGCTGGTGGCCGCGGCCTGCGAGCTGCTCGACCAGGCCGACAAGCCACTGACCCTGGACGAGCTGGCCGGGCGCATCGGCCTTTCCGCCTCGCACCTGGCCCGCGCCTTCAAGGCCCGCACCGGTCTCACCCCGCGGGCCTGGGCGGAATCCCGCCGCGAGCAGCGCCTGGCCGCCGCCCTGCCGCAGTCACGCTCGGTACTCGATGCCGCGCTGGAGGCGGGTTACTCCGGTACCCGCGCCCTGTATGAGAGCGCCGCACCGCTGAGCCCCGCGCAACGCCGGATGAAAGGCGCCGGCGAACGCCTGCGCTATGCCATCGCGCCCTGCCCGCTCGGCCAGGTGCTGCTGGCAGCCACCGACAAGGGCGTGTGCGCGCTGCTCTTCGCCGATGACGCCAGTGAACTGGAGCAGCAACTGGCCGAGCGCTTCGCCGCCGCCGAGCGCGAGCGCGACGACGCCGGCCTGGGCGACTGGCTGCGCGAGGTGATCACCCAGCTGGAACAACCCGAGCAGGCCGCGCAACTGCCGCTGGACCTGCATGGCAGCGCCTTCCAGCTGCGCGTCTGGCGAGCGCTGACGCGCATCCCCAGCGGCGAGACGCGGCGCTACGGCGAGCTGGCCGAACAACTGGGCACCCACCCGCGGGCCATCGCCCGCGCCTGCGCCAGCAACAACGTCGGCCTGCTGGTGCCCTGCCACCGCGTGGTCGGCGGCACCGGCGAAGGCGGCTATCGCTGGGGTTTGCCACGCAAGCGCGAACTGCTGCGGCGTGAAGAGCACGCCACCGGTCAGGGCACCGAGGCGGATTGACCTCGGTCACGCACGGCGCGCGGGGGCGCCGTGCTATGGTTTCGGCCTCGCCCCGCTCCCCCGGAACACCATGGATTTCTGGCCCCTGATCACCCGCCTCGGCGACAGCTCCCTGCTGGCGCCGGTCGCCGCGTTCGTCTTCTGCTGGCTGCTGTACCGCGGCGAAACCGCCAAGGCCGGGCTCTGGGCGATGCTGTTCGGATTCTCGACCGCCCTGGTGGTGGCATCGAAACTGGCCTTCATGGGTTGGGGCATCGGCATTTCGGAGCTGAACTTCACCGGCATTTCCGGCCACAGCATGATGGCCGGGGCGGTGCTGCCGACCCTGGCGGCGCAGTTGTTCGCCTCGCGGCGCGCCAGCCTCGCCGCTGCCGCGCTGGCGGCGGGCATGGCCGTGCTGGTGGGCGTGTCGCGGTTGGCGATCAACGTGCATTCGCCGGCCGAGGTCTACGCCGGCCTGACCCTGGGCCTGGGCACCAGCGCGCTGTTCCTGGGCGCCACCCGCGCCAGCCTGCCGGCCTTCCAGCCCGCCCTCCTGCTGCTGGTGATCGCCCTGGGCGTGGGACAGACGGCCACCGGCGTGCGCGCCCCGACGCACCAGATGCTGGAGCGCATCGCCGCCCACCTGGCTGATCGGGATCGCCCCTTCCAGCGCGGCCAGTGGGCTGGCCAACCGGACGTCTGAGCCGACATTTCGTTCGGTTTTCCGAACGATGATCCCCTGAAAATCCGGACAACCGAACGACGGGCACTCTCGCGCACGCCGATCAAGAATAATTAATCCTTTATATTCAGTAAGTTACAAAAACAGGCAGGCCTTGGCACGGAGCCTGCTCTGCTCCACCTCGAACAGGCGACCGGCCTGGAGTGAGCCTCGCCGGCGCTGGACTGAATAACAAACACAACCAGTCGAGGTAGTTTCCATGCGTTTCGCACCCCGTGCGCTGGGCGTCGCCATCGTTGCCGCTCTGCTCGCTACTCCCGTCGTCGCCGAAGAACTGACCGGAACCCTGAAGAAGATCAAGGAATCGGGCACCATCGTCCTCGGCCATCGTGACGCCTCCATCCCCTTCTCCTACCTCGGCAGCGATCCGCGCCAGCCCGAAGGCTATTCCCATGACCTGCAGATCAAGGTCGTGGAAGCGCTGAAGAAAGAGCTGAACCTCCCCGACCTGAAGGTTCGCTACAACCTGGTGACCTCCCAGACCCGTATCCCGCTGGTGCAGAACGGCACCGTGGACATCGAGTGCGGCTCCACCACCAACAACCTCGAGCGCCAGAAGCAGGTCGACTTCTCCGTCGGCATCTTCGAAGTCGGCACCCGCCTGCTGACCAAGACCAGCTCGGGCATCAACGACTTCCCGGATCTCAAAGGCAAGAACGTGGTGACCACCGCCGGCACCACCTCCGAGCGCCTGCTCAAGCAGATGAACGCCGACCAGAAGATGGGCATGAACATCATCTCGGCCAAGGACCACGGCGAGTCCTTCCTGATGCTCGAATCCGGCCGCGCCGTGGCCTTCATGATGGACGACGCGCTGCTCTACGGCGAAATGGCCAAGGCCAAGAAGCCCGACGACTGGCACGTGGTCGGCAAGCCGCAGTCCTACGAGATCTACGCGTGCATGGTGCGCAAGGGCGATGCACCGTTCAAGCAGGTGGTCGACAAGGCCATCACCGACACCTTCGCCTCGGGTGAAGTGAACAAGATCTACGACAAGTGGTTCATGCAGCCCATCCCGCCGAAGAACCTGAACCTCAACTTCCCGATGAGTGATGAGCTCAAGAAGCTGATCGCCAATCCGACCGACAAGTCTGCCGAGCAGATGTAGGAGCCTGTCCAGGGTCTCGCGAGCTAGAGCAGAACAAGGCGAAAACAGGTAAGGGTGCGGAGTTAACAGCTGTTAATGAGCACTCCGAACCTGTCTTCAACGCCGCTCTGCCGATGCGCAGCAGATCCTGGCCAGCTCCGTAGGTCGCGTGCGGCTGCGCTCACAAGGCACAGCCACGCGGGGGATCGGGAGCGCCAGCCACGCGCTCCCGACCCACACTCCTAATCTGACGATGCCGGAACACCCGCTACCCGCGGGTGGCGGGGCGCTTCACGCCCGCGTCCGGCCTCGAACACCGTGAAATGTCATACCCGAGGGGAAACCCGTCATGGATTACAACTGGGACTGGGGCGTGTTCTTCAAGTCCACCGGGATCGGCGACGAACGCTACCTGGACTGGTACATCACCGGCCTGGGCTGGACCATCGCCGTGTCGCTGGCGGCCTGGGTCATCGCCCTGGCGCTCGGCTCGCTGCTGGGCGTGATGCGCACGCTGCCCAACCGCTGGTTGTCGGGCATCGCCACCGCGTATGTGGAGCTGTTCCGCAACGTGCCGCTGCTGGTGCAGCTGTTCATCTGGTACTTCCTGGTGCCGGACTACCTGCCGCAGCCGCTCCAGGACTGGTTCAAGCTGGGCATCGCCCCGGAAACATCGGCCTTCCTCAGCGTGGTCGTGTGCCTGGGCCTGTTCACCGCCGCGCGGGTCTGCGAACAGGTGCGCACCGGCATCCAGGCGCTGCCCAAGGGCCAGCTCGCCGCCGCCAGCGCCGTGGGCTTCCGCCTGCCGGCGATCTACCGTCACGTGCTGCTGCCGCAGGCGTTCCGCATCATCATTCCGCCGCTGACCTCGGAATTCCTCAACGTCTTCAAGAACTCCTCGGTGGCCTCGCTGATCGGCCTGATGGAGCTGCTGGCGCAGACCAAGCAGACCGCCGAATTCAGCGCCAACCTGTTCGAGGCCTTCACCCTGGCCACCGCGATCTACTTCACCCTGAACATGAGCCTGATGCTGATCATGCGCATGGTCGAGAAGAAAGTCGCCGTGCCGGGCCTGATCTCCGTGGGAGGTAAATGATGGACTTCAGTCAGATCGTCCCCGCCCTCCCCGGCCTCTGGGAAGGCATGCTCACCACCCTGCAGCTGATGATCCTCGGCGTGCTGGGCGGTGTGGTGCTGGGCACCATCCTGGCGCTGATGCGCCTGTCCAACAGCAAGCTGCTGTCGAACATCGCCGGCTTCTACGTGAACTACTTCCGTTCGATCCCGCTGCTGCTGGTGATCACCTGGTTCTACTTCGCGGTGCCGTTCATCCTGCGCTGGATCACCGGCCAGGACACCCCCGTGGGCGCGTTCACCTCGTGCCTGGTGGCCTTCATGATGTTCGAGGCGGCGTACTACTGCGAGATCGTCCGCGCCGGCATCCAGGCCATCCCCAAAGGGCAGATCGGCGCGTCCTACGCCCTGGGCATGACCTATGGCCAGTCCATGCGCCTGATCATCCTGCCCCAGGCGTTCCGCAAGATGACCCCGCTGCTGCTGCAGCAGAGCATCATCCTGTTCCAGGACACCTCGCTGGTGTACTCGGTGGGCCTGATGGACTTCCTCAACGCCGCCCGCTCCCGCGGCGACATCATCGGCCAGCCCCATGAGTTCCTGATCTTCGCCGGTCTCGTCTACTTCGTCATCAGCTTCGCCGCCTCCCTCGGCGTGAAGCGCCTGCAGAAAAGGTTAACCGTATGATCTCCATCGACAACGTCAGCAAGTGGTACGGCGACTTCCAGGTTCTCACCGACTGCAACACCCGGGTCGCCAAGGGTGAAGTGGTGGTGGTCTGCGGGCCGTCCGGTTCGGGCAAATCGACCCTGATCAAGTGCGTCAACGCGCTGGAGCCCTTCCAGAAGGGCGACATCACCGTCGACGGCACCTCCATCGCCAACCCCAAGACCGACCTGCCGAAACTGCGCTCGCGCGTCGGCATGGTGTTCCAGCACTTCGAGCTGTTCCCGCACCTGACCATCACCGAGAACCTCACCATCGCCCAGCGCAAGGTGCTGGGCCGCAGCAAGGAAGAGGCGATGGACAAGGGCATGAAGCTGCTCGACCGCGTCGGCCTCAAGGCCCATGCGCACAAGCACCCCGGCCAGCTCTCCGGCGGCCAGCAGCAGCGCGTCGCCATTGCCCGCGCGCTGGCCATGGACCCGATCGTCATGCTGTTCGACGAGCCGACCTCGGCGCTCGACCCTGAGATGGTCAACGAGGTGCTCGACGTGATGGTCCAGCTCGCCCAGGAAGGCATGACCATGATGTGCGTGACCCACGAGATGGGCTTTGCGCGCAAGGTTGCCGACCGGGTGATCTTCATGGACCGCGGACAGATCGTCGAGGACTGCCCGAAGGAGGAATTCTTCGGCGACCTGCAGAACCGCGCCGAACGCACTCAGCAGTTCCTCGCCAAGATCCTGCCGCACTGATCCGACCGCTCCGCTCCAGCGTTCCACCTGAAGTCCCCGGCCCGCCGGGGACTTCGACCTCACCGCAACTACAAGAACAAATAAGGAAGTCCCATGCGCGTGTTCCACTTCAGCAAACTGCCCCTGGGCGTCGCGATCCTCGCGGCGAGTTCTTCGGTGTTCGCCGTCACCCTTGACGGCGGCGCGGTCGCCTCCCCCGACCAGTACGGTGCGAAGGTCGCCGCCGACATCCTCAAGAAGGGCGGCAACGCCGTCGACGCCGCGGTCGCCACCGCCTTCACCCTCGCGGTCACCTACCCCGAAGCCGGCAACATCGGCGGCGGCGGCTTCATGACCCTGTACGTGGAGGGCAAGCCGTACTTCCTCGACTACCGCGAGATCGCCCCCAAGGCCGCGACCAAGACCATGTACCTGAACGACAAGGGCGAGGTGATCGAGAACCTCAGCCTGGTCGGCGCCAAGGCCGCGGGCGTGCCAGGCACCGTGATGGGCCTGTGGGAAGCGCACAAGCGCTTCGGCAAGCTGAAGTGGAGCGAACTGCTGACCCCGGCCATCGGCTACGCGCAGAGCGGTTTCAAGGTCGCCGACCAGCAATACCAGTACCGCCAGGACGCCATCGCGCTGTTCAATGGCAAGACCAACTTCGGCGACTACTTCGGCACCATGAAGCCGGGCGAGGTGTTCAAGCAGCCGGAACTGGCCAGGACTCTTGAACGTATTGCCGACAAGGGCCCGGACGACTTCTACAAGGGCGAGACCGCCAGGCTGCTGGTGGCGCAGATGAAGCAGGACGGTGGCCTGATCACGGCCGACGACCTGAGCACCTACGAGGCCAAGTGGCGCGAACCGATGCGCATCGACTGGCAGGGCAACACCCTGTACACCGCGCCGCTGCCCAGCTCCGGCGGCATCGCCCTGGCCCAGCTGATCGGCATCAAGGAACAGCGCGCCGCCGATTTCAAGGGCGTGGAACTGAACTCCGCCAAGTACATCCACCTGCTCTCGGAGATCGAGAAGCGGGTGTTCGCCGACCGTGCCGACTACCTGGGTGACCCGCAGTTCTCCAAGGTGCCGGTGGCCCAGCTGACCGATCCGAAGTACATCGCCAAGCGCGCGAAGGAAGTGAACCCGGACGCCATCTCGGCCACCGAAAAAGTCCGCCCGGGCCTGGAAACGCACCAGACCACGCACTTCTCCATCGTCGACAAGGACGGCAACGCCGTCAGCAACACCTACACCCTCAACTGGGACTTCGGCAGCGGCGTGGTGGTCAAGGGCGCAGGCTTCCTGCTCAACGACGAGATGGACGACTTCAGCGCCAAGCCCGGCGTGGCCAATGCCTTCGGGGTCGTCGGCAGCGACGCCAACGCCATCGAACCGGGCAAGCGCATGCTCTCCTCCATGAGCCCGAGCATCGTCACCCGCGACGGCCATGTCAGCCTGGTGCTCGGCACCCCCGGCGGCTCGCGGATCTTCACCTCGATCTTCCAGGTGCTGAACAACGTCTACGACTTCCACCTGCCCCTGGAAAAGGCGGTCGCCGCGCAGCGCGTGCACCACCAGTTGCTGCCCAAGGACACCCTCTACTACGACGCTTACGCACCGCTCACCGGCAAGGTCGCCGACGAGCTCAAGGCCATGGGCTACACCCTGGAAGACCAGGGCTGGAACATGGGTGACATCCAGGCCATCCGTGTGAACGGCAAGGCCTTGGAGACCGCCTCCGATCCGCGTGGCCGCGGCGTCGGCATGGTGGTTACCCCCTAAGCCCGAGGACGCGCACCGTGTGGTACCCGAGCCAGTCCATCGCCGCCCCCCGGCGCTGGGCTGGCTCGGCCCCGGCGACTGTGCTGCAATGCGCTTCCAGCCCATTGCCGCCGCCGCTCACCGTGAAGCCACGCCTCGTGCGCAACTACCTGTTGCCCTTCCTGCTGCTCCTGCTGACGCTCGGCTTCGGCTACGGCGGCTACCTGATCAGCGAAGGCGCCGGCACCCGCAGCCTGATCGAGAGCGGCGAGCGCCAGCTCGAACTGCACGCCCGCGGCGTGGAAAGCGAGATCAGCCGCTACACCTACCTGCCCAGCCTGCTGGAGCTCGAAGGCAGCGTCAGCCGCCTGCTGGTGGACCCGACGCCGCTGCACCGCGACCGCGTCAACCATTACCTGGAAGGCCTCAACCGCCGCGCCGGCAGCCGCGCCGTGTACCTGCTGGACACCTCCGGCCGGGTACAGGCCACCAGCAACTGGCAGGACGCCGACAGCTACCTGGGCGAGGACCTGTCCTTCCGTGCCTATTTCCAGGAGGCGGTGAACGGCCGCCCCGGCCGCTTCTACGGCATCGGCAGCACCACCGGCGAGCCCGGCTACTACCTCGCCCACGGCCTCGTGCACGGCGGCAAGATCGTCGGCGTGGCGGTGGTCAAGGTGCGCATGGAATCCCTCGAGGAACGCTGGGAAAAGGCGCGCCTGCAGGCCTTCGTCAGCGACGAGAACGGCATCATCATCCTCTCCAGCGACCCGACCCTGCGCCTGAAGGCCGTGCGCCCGCTCAGCGACCAGGACAAGGAACGCCTCGCCCGCAGCCTGCAGTACTACTGGTGGGCGCTCAACGAATGGCAGCCGCTGGCGCGCCAGCCACTGGGCGATGACGTCGAGGAAATCAGCTTCCCGCCGTCCGCCGGCGAAGGACAAGCCGACAGCCACAAGCCGCTCAGCTACCTGATGCAGACGCGCCGCCTTAGCGACACGCCGTGGAACTTCACCCTGCTCACGCCGCTGGCCGACCTGCGCCGCGAAGCGCTGATGCACGGCGTTCTCGCCGCCGTCGGCTTCGCCCTGTTCGCCTTCCTGCTGATCGCCTGGAACGAACGGCGCAAGGTCATCGCCACCCGCCTCGCCGCGCGCGAGGCGCTGGAGCAGGCCAACAATGCCCTGGAGCGGCGCATCGCCGAGCGCACCGCCGACCTGCGCGCCAGCAACCAGCACCTGCGCGAGCAGATACGCGAGCGCCGCCAGGCCGAGGATACCCTGCGCAAGGCCCAGGACCGCCTGGTGCAGGCCGGCAAGCTGGCGGTGATCGGGCAGATGTCCACCAGCATCGCCCACGAACTCAACCAGCCGCTGGCGGCGCTGCGCACCCTGTCGAGCAACAGCGTGCGCTTCCTCGAACGCGGCAAGCTGGACGTCGCCAGCAGCAACCTCGACGCCATCGCCGAAATGGTCGACCGCATGGGCCGCATCACCGCCAGCCTGCGCGCCTTCGCCCGGCGCGCCGACGACCATGGCCAGGCGACCCTGAGCAAGGCGGTGGACGCCGCGGTGATGGTGCTGCAAGTGCGCCTGGCCGCCGTGCCGGTGACCCTGCATCGCGACTTTGCCGACGCCCAGCTGGCCATCGACCAGACGCGCCTGGAGCAGATCCTGGTCAACCTGATCGCCAACGCCCTCGACGCCATGGGCCCGCAGGACGACCGCCAGCTCTGGCTGGAAGGCCGCGTCGAGAACGACAGCCACTACCGCCTGGTGGTCCGCGACAATGGCCCCGGCATCCCGCAGGACGCGCGGGCGCACCTGTTCGAACCTTTCTTCACCACCAAGCCCGGCGAACTCGGCCTGGGCCTGGGCCTGACCCTGTCGGCCAGCCTCGCCACCGCCGCCGGCGGCAGCCTCGGCGTGGCCTACCCGGAAGCCGGCGGTACCGCCTTCGAGCTGCACCTGCCGCTGCTGCCCGCCATGGAGACACCCGCATGAGCGACCCATCCCTGCGCGTCCTGATCGTCGAGGACGACCCCCATGTACGCCTCGGCTGCCAGCAGGCGTTGGCCCTGGAAGACATCGAGACCGACAGCGTGGGCAGCGCCGAGGAAGCGCTGAAGAAGGTCGGCGCCGACTTCCCCGGCATCGTCGTCAGCGACATCCGCATGCCCGGCATGGACGGCCTGCAACTGCTGGAGAAACTCAAGGCGCTCGACCCCAGCCTGCCAGTGGTGCTGATCACCGGCCACGGCGACATCGCCATGGCGGTCAAGGCCATGCGCGACGGCGCCTACGACTTCATGGAAAAACCCTTCTCCCCCGAGAAGCTGGTGGACACCGCGCGCCGTGCCCTCGCCCAGCGCGCCCTGACCCGCGAAGTCAGCCAGCTGCGCCGCCAGCTCGCCGGCAGGCAGGCCCTGGAGAGCCGGCTGATCGGCCGCTCGCCGGCCATGCAGGCGCTGCGCGAGCTGATCGCCAACGTCGCCGACACCTCCGCCAACGTGCTCATCGAAGGCGAGACCGGCACCGGCAAGGAGCTGGTCGCGCGCTGCCTGCACGACTACAGCCGGCGCCAGCCCAAGCCCTTCGTCGCGCTCAACTGCGGCGGCCTGCCGGAAAGCCTGATCGACAGCGAAATCTTCGGCCACGAGGCCCACGCCTTCACCGGCGCCGGCAAGCGGCGGATCGGCAAGATCGAACACGCCGACGGCGGCAGCCTGTTCCTCGACGAAATCGAGAGCATGCCGCTGAACCTGCAGATCAAGCTGCTGCGCGTGCTGCAGGAACAGCAGCTGGAACGCCTGGGCTCCAACGACCTGATCCGCGTGGACTGCCGGGTGATCGCCGCGACCAAGTCCGACCTCGCCGCCATGGGCCGCGAGGGCACGTTCCGCAGCGACCTGTACTACCGCCTCAACGTCATCACCCTCAACCTGCCGCCACTGCGCGAGCGCCGCGAAGACATCCTCATGCTCTTCGAGCACTTCCTGCAGCAGTCCTCGCTGCGCTTCGACCGCCCGGCGCCGCCCATCGACAACGCCACCGCCGCGACGCTGATGGCCCACGACTGGCCGGGCAACGTGCGCGAGCTGCGCAACGTCGCCGAACGCTTCGCCCTCGGCCTGCCGGTGCTGGCCGGCGGCAACCTCGGCCCGGACGCCGGCGAGCCGCGCTTCGCCGAGGCGGTGGAAGCCTTCGAGAAAAGCCTGCTGTCCACCGCCCTGGAGCGCCACGCCGGCAACCTCAGCCAGGCCGCGGCAGCCCTGGGCATGGCCAAGACGACGCTGTTCGACAAGGTGAAGAAATACGGCCTGAAGAGCGATTGATTCCATCTGTAGGAGCGAGCTTGCTCGCGAACGCTTTTTGACCGGAGATACATGGCGTCAGGCGGGTTCGCGAGCAAGCTCGCTCCTACAAGGCAACGCCACCCGCCCATTGATCTGGCACGAAGTGTCCCGGACACTATCGACCTTTGAACCGGCCGCACGAGCGGGAGCCAACATGTCCACCCAAGCCGAAACCCTCTGGAACCAGCTCTGCGCCGACGCCGGCGTCGACCCGCAGCAGCGCATGGCCGCGCGCCAGGCCATCCTCGCCGACAGCCGTGCGCTGGACGCCACCGTCTACCGCCCGGACGACAACGACCCGGACGCCGAAGAACTGGATATGGGCGACGCCAGGGTGCTCTTCCTCGGCCCTTTCGAAGCCCCCGTCGAATGGGACGCCGCCGAGCGCGAGGACTTCTTCGACGACGCCGACCCGGCGCTGTTCTTCAGCGCACGCATCGAATGTGAAGCCGAGCCGGGCAGCGCCGGCTTCTTCGTTCCGGAAGTGGGCGACTACCTGGCGGTGATGGATGGCGGCAAGATCCAGATGTACTTCCTCCACGACTGGCGCGAAGACGAAGACGGCTGCACCTGCGTGCTGATCCGCGACGACATCCAGCTCTGAGCCCGCGATAGCGCCCGCCCCTGCAGGAGCGGGCCATGCCCGCGACCGCGCGTACCGCGCCGCCCAACCGTTTCGTCCCCTCGCCCCACCGCTACCGCCGGTCAGCACCACATAAATTCCTACAAATATGTGGGAAGGCTCCGATGAATTCGCCGCGGTTCCGCTGTCTAGAGTACTCGCCCCTTTTCAAACGGCCGGACCGCCGCCATGAACCACACTCCCGACACGCTCTGGGTCGATGTGGAGACCTGGTCTCCCTATCGCCCGCAACGCATTCTCCACGGCCGCATCAGCCGCGCGGATTACCTTGCCCTGCGCGACGGCCATGCACCCTTCGAGGTACGCCTGGGCGATTGCCAGAGCCGCCATTGCCCCACCGGCCCGGTGCAGGACCTGTTCCTCAGCGGCTCGCACATCCTCAACGTCACGCCGGCCGAGCGGGTGGCCTGACGCACGTGGCAGAGTCCCACGGGCTAATCAGAAGAACCTGACAGAGACCGCGCGGGGTAGGCGCTATGGTTCGCCCCCCCAATATCCTCCGTCGGGAGACGTGGCAATGAACGAACAACTGAAGGTCGAAGTGGTGGTTCGCGCCCATGATCGCGAATCCTCCGTACTCCATGGCTCAATCAGCCAGGGGGACTACCGCGCGCTCTGTGCCGGCGCGGCACCTTTCGTGGTCCGCATCAACGACTGCCAATCCGACATGGGGCTGCTGGACACCCCCGAAGACCTGTACGTGCGCAGCGCCTACATCCTCAGTATCGAGGTGCTCGAGCGCCCCGCCGCCCGTCAGTCGGCCATGCCGCGGTAGACGTAGGTCATCGGCCGCGGCCCCGGCAGGTAGTCCTGGATCAGTTCGCGCAGGTGGAAACCGCCGGATTCGATCAACGCCGGCATGTCGCGGTCCAGGTGGCAGCCGCCCGCCAGCGGCTTCCATACCGGCGTGAGCCGCCGCTGCCACGCGCGCACGCCGGCATCCGGCGCCAGGCCGTGTTCGCAGAACAGCAGTTCGCCGCCGGGCTTGAGCACCCGGCGCATCTCCTTCAGCGCCGCCACGGCATCGGGGATGCTGCACAGGGTGAAGGTGCAGACGATGCTGTCGAAGCTGCCGGCCTCGGCGCGGATCTGCCCCAGCTCCAGCGCCACCATGTCCACCGGAATACCGATGGCCGCGGCGCGCTTGCGGGCGAGCGTCTGCATCTGTGCCGCCGGGTCGACGCCAACGATTGTCGACACTTTCGCCGGATCGTAGAACGACAGGTTCAGCCCGGTGCCCATGCCGATCTCCAGCACCCGCCCGCGCGCGCGGGGCACCAGCAGCGAGCGCTGCTTCATCACGTCGCCCATGCCGCAGGCGAAGTCGATCAGGTGGGGCAGCACATAACGGTCATAGAGTTGCATGGGCGTTCTCCCTCGATTCAGCCGATCCTAGCGGGCCGACGCAGCTTGGGCACGGCGGCCGACGAGGGGATACCCGCCATTCTCGCGCACTGCGATGCCGGGCCAACCGCCCACCTGGGCATAATCACCCTGCCCCATTAGACGATTGTCGACAATTCATCAAATCTTGATTGACCGAAGGCTTTTCCAGGGGTAGCTTTCGCCGCACACCAAGAAGATTGTCGACACCATGAGCGATAGCCTGATTCTGCCCACCCCTGCCAGCGACGACGGCGAGACCCTGTCGGAACACGTGTTCCGCAAGATCCAGTCGGCCATCGTCAAGGGCGAAATCGCCCCCGGCAGCAAGATTTCCGAGCCGGAACTGGCGCGTACCTACGGCATCAGCCGGGGCCCGCTGCGCGAGGCGATCCACCGCCTGGAAGGCCAGAAGCTGCTGGTGCGCGTGCCGCACGTCGGCGCACGGGTGGTTTCGCTGAGCCACGAGGAGCTGCTGGAGCTTTACGAGATCCGCGAATCCCTCGAGGGCATGGCCTGCCGCCTGGCCGCCGAACGCATGAGCCCGGCGGAAATCGACGAGCTGCGCCGGGTACTCGACACCCACGAGCGCGACGAGGCGTTCCAGGCCGGGCGTGGCTACTACCAGCAGGAAGGCGACTACGACTTCCACTACCGGATCATCCAGGGCAGCGGCAACCGCACCCTCACCCGCATGCTCTGCGGCGAGCTGTACCAGCTCGTGCGCATGTACCGCCTGCAGTTCTCGGCGACGCCCAACCGTCCGCGCCAGGCTTTCTCCGAGCACCACCGGATTCTCGATGCCATCGCCGATCGTGACGGCGAACTGGCCGAGTTGCTGATGCGCCGTCACATCGGCGCCTCGAAACGCAATATGGAGCGCCACTACCTGGACGCCCAAGCCAAGACAGCCAACGAACGAGGTGAACAATGAGCTACAAGACCGCCGGCCAACGTTTCCGCGAAGCCCTTACCGAAGAAAAGCCGCTGCAGGTGATCGGCGCGATCAACGCCAACCACGCCCTGCTGGCCAAGCGCGCCGGCTTCAAGGCCATCTACCTGTCCGGTGGCGGCGTGGCGGCAGGTTCCCTCGGCCTGCCGGACTTAGGCATCAACACCCTGGATGACGTGCTCACCGACGTGCGCCGCATCACCGACGTCTGCGACCTGCCGCTGCTGGTGGACATCGACACCGGCTTCGGCCCCAGCGCCTTCAACATCGAGCGCACCGTGAAGAGCCTGATCAAGGCCGGCGCCGCCGCCGCCCACATCGAGGACCAGGTGGGCGCCAAGCGCTGCGGCCACCGTCCGGGCAAGGAAATCGTCTCCGTGGACGAAATGGCTGACCGCGTGAAAGCCGCCGCCGACGCCAAGACCGACCCGAACTTCTTCCTCATCGCCCGCACCGACGCCATCCAGGCCGAGGGCGTGGACGCCGCCATCGAGCGCTGCCTGCGCTACGTCGAGGCCGGCGCCGATGCGATCTTCGCCGAAGCTGCCTACGACCTGCCGACCTACAAGCGCTTCGTCGAGGCGCTGAACGTGCCGATCCTGGCCAACATCACCGAGTTCGGCGCCACCCCGCTGTTCACCCGCGACGAGCTGGCCTCGGTCGGCGTGGCCATCCAGCTGTATCCGCTGTCCGCCTTCCGCGCCGCCAACAAGGCCGCCGAAGCGGTGTACACCGCGATCCGCCAGGAAGGTCACCAGCAGAACGTGATCGACCTGATGCAGACCCGTGCCGAGCTGTACGACCGCATCGGCTACCACGCCTTCGAGCAGAAGCTCGACGCGCTGTTCGCCGCCGGCAAGAAGTGAGCCTGAACTTATGTAGGGTGGATAACGCCCCAGGCGTTATCCACCATCGGCTGTGACGGCGGATAACACTTCGCGTTATTCGCCCTACGCCAGGGCCGGCTACCCGCGCTGGAGCCGGCCAACCAGATTCGAACCGAAACCTCGGCTACGCCGGGGGACAAGAACAAGCAACCGGATTTGATGAGGAGACACGCGATGAGCGCTACCGCAGAAACCACCACCGGCTTCAAGCCGAAGAAATCCGTGGCCCTGAGTGGCACCGCCGCTGGCAACACCGCCCTGTGCACCGTCGGCCGCACCGGCAACGACCTGCACTACCGTGGCTATGACGTCCTGGACTTCGCCAACCGCTGCGAATTCGAGGAAATCGCCCACCTGCTGGTCCACGGCAAGCTGCCCAACGTCGCCGAACTGGCCGGCTACAAGGCCAAGCTCAAAGCCCTGCGCGGCCTGCCGGCCGGCGTGAAAGCCGCCCTGGAAACCCTGCCGCCCTCGGCCCACCCGATGGACGTGATGCGCACCGCCGTGTCCGTGCTCGGCTGCCTGTCGCCGGAGAAGGACGACCACAACCATCCGGGCGCCCGCGACATCGCCGACAAGCTGATGGCTTCGCTGGGTTCGGCGCTGCTCTACTGGTACCACTTCAGCCACAACGGCAAGCGCATCGACGTCGAGACCGACGACGACTCCATCGGCGGCCACTTCCTGCACCTGCTGCACGGCGAGAAGCCTCGCGAGTCCTGGGTGCGCGCCATGCACACCTCGCTCAACCTGTACGCCGAGCACGAGTTCAACGCCTCCACCTTCACCTCCCGCGTGATCGCCGGCACCGGCTCGGACATGTACTCCTGCATCGCCGGCGCCATCGGCGCGCTGCGCGGCCCGAAACACGGCGGCGCCAACGAGGTGGCCTTCGAGATCCAGAAGCGCTACGACAACCCGGACGAAGCCGAGGCCGACATCCGTGCCCGCGTCGAGAAGAAGGAAGTCGTGATCGGCTTCGGCCACCCGGTCTACACCGTGTCCGACCCGCGCAACAAGGTGATCAAGGAAGTCGCCCAGCAGCTGTCGAACGAGCAGTCCAACACCAAGATGTATGACATCGCCGAGCGCCTGGAAAGCGTGATGTGGGAAATCAAGAAGATGTTCCCCAACCTCGACTGGTTCAGCGCCGTCAGCTACCACATGATGGGCGTGCCCACCGCGATGTTCACCCCGCTGTTCGTCATCGCCCGCACCGCCGGCTGGTCCGCCCACGTCATCGAGCAGCGCATCGACGGCAAGATCATCCGCCCGAGCGCCAACTACACAGGTCCCGAAGACCTCAAGTTCGTGCCGCTCAAGGACCGCAAATGATGAACACTCAATTCCGCAAACGCCTGCCCGGCACCGCGCTGGATTACTTCGACGCCCGCGAGGCGGTCGATGCGATCCAGGCCGGCGCCTGGGACAAACTGCCCTACACCTCCCGCGTGCTGGCCGAACAGCTGGTGCGCCGCTGCGAGCCCGAGGACCTGACCTCCTCCCTGGAGCAGCTGGTCTACCGCAAGCGCGACCTGGACTTCCCCTGGTACCCGGCGCGCGTGGTCTGCCACGACATCCTCGGCCAGACCGCGCTGGTCGACCTCGCCGGCCTGCGTGACGCCATCGCCGAGAAAGGCGGCGACCCGTCCAAGGTCAATCCGGTGGTGCCGACCCAGCTGATCGTCGACCACTCGCTGGCCGTGGAAGCCGCGGGCTTCGACCCGGATGCGTTCGAGAAGAACCGCGCCATCGAGGACCGCCGCAACGAGGATCGCTTCCACTTCATCGACTGGACGAAAACCGCGTTCAAGAACGTCGACGTGATCCCGGCCGGCAACGGCATCATGCACCAGATCAACCTGGAGAAAATGAGCCCGGTGATCCAGGCGCGCGGCGGCGTGGCCTTCCCCGACACCTGCGTCGGCACCGACTCGCACACCCCGCACGTGGATGCCCTGGGCGTGATCGCCATCGGCGTCGGCGGCCTCGAAGCCGAGACCGTGATGCTGGGCCACCCGTCGATGATGCGCCTGCCCGACATCGTCGGCGTGAAGCTCACCGGCCAGCGCAAGCCGGGCATCACCGCCACCGACATCGTCCTGGCGATCACCGAGTTCCTGCGCAAGGAGCGCGTGGTCGGCGCCTACGTCGAGTTCTTCGGCGAGGGCGCGGACAGCCTGTCCATCGGCGACCGCGCGACCATCTCCAACATGTGCCCGGAATACGGCGCCACCGCCTCGATGTTCTACATCGACGGCCAGACCATCGATTACCTCAAGCTCACCGGCCGCGAGCCCGAGCAGGTGGCGCTGGTGGAGACCTACGCCAAGACCCTCGGCCTGTGGAGCACCGCGCTGGAAACCGCCGAGTACGAGCGCGTGCTCGAGTTCGACCTGGGCAGCGTCGTGCGCAACATGGCCGGCCCGTCCAACCCGCACCGCCGCCTGCCGACCTCGGCGCTGGCCGAGCGCGGCATCGCCGACGAAGCCAAGCTTGCAGCCGGCAAGGGTGAAGAAGCCCAGGGCCTGATGCCCGACGGCGCGGTGATCATCGCCGCCATCACCAGCTGCACCAACACCTCCAACCCGCGCAACGTCATCGCCGCCGGCCTGGTGGCGAAGAAGGCCAACGCGCTGGGCATGGTCCGCAAGCCGTGGGTGAAGACCTCCTTCGCGCCGGGCTCGAAGGTCGCCAAGCTGTACCTGGAAGAAGCCGGCCTGCTGCCGGAGCTGGAGAAGCTCGGCTTCGGCATCGTCGCCTATGCCTGCACCACCTGCAACGGCATGTCCGGCGCGCTGGACCCGGCGATCCAGAAGGAGATCATCGACCGCGACCTGTACGCCACCGCCGTGCTCTCGGGCAACCGCAACTTCGACGGCCGCATCCATCCCTACGCCAAGCAGGCCTTCCTCGCCTCGCCGCCGCTGGTGGTCGCCTACGCCATCGCCGGCACCGTGCGCTTCGACATCGAGCAGGACCCGCTGGGCACCGACCAGCACGGCAACCCGGTCACCCTGAAGGACCTCTGGCCGTCCGACGAAGAGATCGACGCCATCGTCGCTTCCAGCGTCAAGCCCGAGCAGTTCAAGCAGGTCTACATCCCGATGTTCGACCTGGGCAGCGTGCAGGAAGCCGAAAGCCCGCTGTACGACTGGCGCCCGATGTCCACCTACATCCGCCGCCCACCGTACTGGGAAGGCGCGCTGGCCGGCGAGCGCACGCTCAAGGGCATGCGTCCGCTGGCGATCCTGCCGGACAACATCACCACCGATCACCTGTCGCCGTCCAATGCCATCCTGGCGGACTCGGCCGCCGGTGAATACCTGGCGAAGATGGGCCTGCCGGAGGAGGACTTCAACTCCTACGCCACCCACCGCGGCGACCACCTGACCGCCCAGCGCGCCACCTTTGCCAACCCGCAGCTGGTCAACGAAATGGCCGTGGTGAACGGGGAAGTGAAGAAGGGCTCGCTCGCCCGCGTCGAGCCGGAAGGCAAGGTGATGCGCATGTGGGAAGCCATCGAAACCTACATGAACCGCAAGCAGAACCTGATCATCGTCGCCGGCGCCGACTACGGCCAGGGCTCGTCCCGCGACTGGGCGGCCAAGGGCGTTCGCCTGGCGGGCGTGGAAGTGATCGTGGCCGAAGGCTTCGAGCGCATCCACCGCACCAACCTGGTGGGCATGGGCGTGCTGCCGGTGGAGTTCAAGCCGGGCACCACGCGCCTCACCCTGGGCCTGGACGGCACCGAGACCTACGACATCAAGGGCGACATCTCGCCGCGCAGCGACCTGACCCTGGTGGTCAATCGCCGCAACGGTGACGTGGTCGAAGTCCCGGTCACCTGCCGCCTGGACACCGCCGCCGAAGTGAAGGTGTACAACGCCGGCGGCGTGCTGCAGCGCTTTGCCAAGGACTTCCTCGAGTCGTCCGTGGCGTGATGTAACGGCTCCGGCCTGCCATGCGGCAGGTCGGATCGAACCCTGTAGGAGCGGGCCATGCCCGCGACCAGCCTCCGCGCGGGGATGTCGCGGGCATGGCCCGCTCCTACAACTGATCTGTCAGGACGTACCCCATGCCCCACGTACCCCAAGTGAAGATCCCCGCCACCTACATCCGCGGCGGCACCAGCAAGGGCGTGTTCTTCCGCCTGCAGGACCTGCCCGAGCGCTGCCAGGTGCCGGGCGAAGCGCGCGACCAGCTGTTCATGCGCGTGATCGGCAGCCCCGACCCGTACAGCGCGCACATCGACGGCATGGGCGGCGCCACCTCCAGCACCAGCAAGTGCGTGATCCTGTCGAAAAGCACCCAGCCGGACCACGACGTCGACTACCTCTACGGGCAGATCTCCATCGACAAGGCCTTCGTCGACTGGAGCGGCAACTGCGGCAACCTCTCCACTGCCGCCGGCTCCTTCGCCATCCACGCCGGTCTCGTCGATCCGTCGCGCATCCCCGACAACGGCACCTGCGTGGTGCGCATCTGGCAGGCGAACATCCAGAAGACCATCATCGCCCACGTGCCGATCACCAACGGCCAGGTGCAGGAGACCGGCGACTTCGAGCTGGACGGCGTGACCTTCCCCGCCGCCGAGATCGTGCTGGAGTTCCTCGACCCGTCCGACGACGGCGAGGACGGCGGCGCCATGTTCCCCACCGGCAACCTGGTGGACGACCTGGAAGTTCCCGGCATCGGCACCTTCAAGGCGACCATGATCACCGCCGGCATCCCGACCATCTTCGTCAACGCCCAGGACATCGGCTACACCGGCGCCGAGCTGCGCGAAGCCATCAATGGCGACCCCGAGCAATTGGCGCGCTTCGAGAAATTCCGCATCGCCGGCGCCCTGCGCATGGGCCTGATCAAGACCCCGGAAGAAGCCGCGACCCGCCAGCACACGCCGAAGATCGCCTTCGTCGCGCCGGCCAAGGACTACGTCACCTCCAGCGGCAAGCAGGTGAAAGCCGGCGACGTCGACCTGCTGGTGCGCGCGCTGTCCATGGGCAAGTTGCACCACGCCATGATGGGCACCGCCGCCGTGGCCATCGGCACCGCGGCCGCCATCCCCGGCACCCTGGTGAACCTCGCCGCCGGCGGTGGCGAACGCAGCGCCGTGCGCTTCGGCCATCCCTCCGGCACCCTGCGCGTAGGCGCCGAGGCGAAGCAGGTGAACGGCGAATGGGCCGTGACCAAGGCCATCATGAGCCGCAGCTCGCGCATCCTCATGGAAGGCTGGGTGCGGGTGCCGGGCGATTCGTTCTGATCTGAGACTCTACCGTTGAAAGCACAAGGCCCGCATATGCGGGCCTTGTCGTTTTTTCATGGGGGATCGTGCCTGGGCCTTCCCCTCACCCCAACCCTCTCCCAGAGGGAGAGGGGGCCGTTCGGAGCAGGCAAAGAACACGACGCAGCCTGGAGACTCGGTCCAACCGGCGCGGACTCCCTCTCCCCTTGGGAGAGGGCCGGGGTGAGGGCCAACCAGCGCGCCGATGTATCCCTGTAGGCACGATCGACACGCTTTTGCTCTCGTAGGAGCGGAGCTTCTCCGCGAACACCGGCGCGTGCTGAACGATTCACGGACAAGGTCCGCTCCTACGAAAGCCCCGATGCAGATCCGGCCTCAGGCGACGAAATCGCCCTGCAACTGCTCCAGCAGCACCTGGATGCGCGCCAGGCGCACGGTGGGGTCGTCCATCTCCAGCAGTACCTGTTTCTGGTCGCGCTCGAAGGGCAGCAGGTAGGCAAGCTGGCAGGCCAGTGCCTGCTGGCCGTTGACCTCCCCGCCCATCTCCAGCGCAGACACCATCGGGTGCATCGACAGCGCCTCCAGCAGCGCGGCGAGGTCGTCGTGCTCCTTGGTCAGCGGCTGGTCGGGCTGCTCGTCCAGCCATTGCACCTCGGCCACGGTCAACTGGTCCGGCTGCACGTTGGCCGAGAGCACGCGGAAGCGCCGCCCGCCCTCCACACGGATGCCCAGCAAGCCGTTGGGCCGCTGCTGCCAGTCGCGGATGTGCGCCTCGCAGCCGACCAGGCTGTAGCGCTCCGGCGCATCGCCGACTTCCTCGCCCTCGACGATGGCCACCACGCCGAACCCGCCGTTCTGCTTCATGCAGCGGCCGATCATGTCCAGGTAGCGCGCCTCGAAGATCTGCAGGTCGAGGCGGCAGCCCGGAAACAGCACGGTGTTGAGGGGGAACAGCGGAAAACTCATGGACACTCCGTCATCTCGTTACGAGAGCAATGCTACCGCCAACGGTAGCAGCACAGCGGTGGCCACGCCCATCAGGCTCATGGCCAGGGCGGCGAAGGCGCCGCACTCCTCGCCCTCCTGCAGGGCGCGGGAGGTGCCCACGGCGTGGGCGGTCATGCCCAACGCCATGCCTTGGGCTGCCGGGTGATGCACGCCGAAGCGGCGCAGCAGTTCCGGGCCGAGGATGGCGCCGAGCACGCCGGTGATCAGCACGAACACCGCCGCCAGCGCCGCCACGCCGCCGATCTGGCTGGCCACCAGCATGGCAATCGGCGAGGTCACCGACTTGGGCGCCAGGCTCATCAGCAGTTCGTGGTCGACGCCGAACAGCCAGCCCAGGCCGATGCCCAGCCCGGTGGCGAACAGCCCGCCGAGCAGCAGGGTGATCAGCGTCGGCCAGAACAGCTGGCGGATGCGCTTGAGGTTGAGGAACAGCGGCACCGCCAGCGCCACGGTGGCGGGGCCGAGGAGGATGGTCAGCACCTTGGCGCTGTTGCTGTATTCGGCGTAATCGATGCCGCAGGCCAGCAGCACCGCGATGACGATCAGCATCGACACCAGCACCGGCTGCAGGAACACCCAGCGCGTGCGCTCGTAGGCGGCCAGGGCCAGCTGGTAGGCGCCCAGGGTGACGCCGACGCAGAACAGCGGATGGTGGATGACGGCGTTCAACGCGCCTTGCCAGTCGAACATCACGCGCCCTCCTTCTGCTTGCGCTGGCGGTCGATGAGCTTCTGCATCAGCCAGCCGGCGAACACGAAGGACACCAGCAGCGACAGCGCCAGGGCGCCAGCAATGGCCCAGAAGTCCGCGGCGATCTGCTTCGCGTAGGCCATCACGCCCACCGCCGCCGGCACCAGCAGCAACGGCAGGTAGCGCAACAGCGAAGCGGCCGCCTCGTTCACCGGTTTGCTCACCTCGCCGTTCCACACCAGGAAAGCGAACAGCAGCACCAGCCCAATGATGGGGCCGGGAATCATGTGCAGGATGAGAGCATTCAGGCCCGTGCCGAGCAGTTGGAACAGCACCAGCCAGGTCAGTCCGCGTAACAGCATCAGGGAACATCTCCAGCGCAAGGAGCCGCCATTATGCCCGCCCGGCGCCCGCTATGGCTCGGCATTCGCCCAAAGCATGAATGCCGCTGCGGCTTGACCGGCCGCGGCCCCCATGCTGATCTGTTGACGGACCGTTACGCAGGCCGCACTAGAAGAACAACGATATCCCCGGAGGAAACATGGCATTCGTACCCGTAAGCGCACTGAAGGACTACATCGGCAAGGACCTGGGGCATTCGCAGTGGATCACCGTCGATCAACAGCGCATCAACCAGTTCGCCGAGTGCACCGAGGACCACCAGTTCATCCACGTCGACCCGGAGAAGGCGAAGAAGACGCCCTTCGGCGGCACCATCGCCCACGGCTTCCTCTCGCTGTCGCTGATCCCCAAGCTCTGCGAGGGCCTGCTGGTCCTGCCGGAGAACCCCAAGATGGTGGTCAACTACGGCCTGGACAGCGTGCGCTTCATCCAGCCGGTGCCGGTGGACTCGCGCGTGCGCCTGCAGGTGACCATCACCGACATCACCGAGAAGAACCCCGGCCAGTGGCTGATCAAGGCCCGCTGCACCCTGGAGATCGAAGGCCTGCCCAAGCCCGCCTACATCGCCGAATCCCTGAGCCTGTGCTTCGTCTGACCGCGCCTGCTCAGCGCTGAGAAAAAAGCCCGCGTCCGCGGGCTTTTTTGCGTCACACTCAAACGGCGTCCCGCTGATTCGAGAGTCCCGATGCCACGCCACCTCCTGCCCTTGAGCCTCGCCCTGCTCCTTGCCGCCTGCGGCGAAGGCGAACCGCTGTCGCCCCCGGACGCCCGCCTGCCCGACGGCGCCCGCTACCGTGGCGAGGTGGTGAATGGCCAGTTGCAGGGACCGGGGCGTCTGGATTACAGCAACGGTGCCTGGTACGAGGGCGGCTTCGACAAGGGCCTGCAGAGCGGCCAGGGCACCTGGAGCGACGGCAACGGCACACGCTATGAAGGCGAGTTCCGCGACGGCCTGTTCGAAGGCCGCGGCCGCCTGCAGTATGCCGACGGCAGCATCTACGAAGGTCAATTCAAGCGCGGCGAATTCGACGGCGAAGGCCGGCTCTCCCAGGGCGGCAGCACCTACAGCGGCGGCTTCCGCAAGGGCCGCTACGAGGGCAGCGGCAGCCTCGAACAGGCCGACGGCACCCGTCACCAGGGCTATTTCGCCAAGGGCGAGGCCAACGGCGAAGGCGCCCGCCGCGACAGCCTGGGCAACCAGTACAGCGGCTCGTTCAAGAACGGCGTGCTCGAAGGCAAGGGCATCTTCCGCGACGACGCTGGCGATCAGTACAGCGGCGAGTTCCGCAACGACCAGTTCGACGGCAACGGGCGCTTCCAGAATGCCGATGGCGATGTCTGGTCGGGCCGCTTCAAGGCCGGCGCGCTGAGCGGGCCGGGCGAGTTCATCGGCAGCGATGGCAGCCACTACAAGGGCGACTTCCGCTTCTGGCGCTTCGACGGCCAGGGCACCCTGAGCAAGCCCGACGGCCAGACCTACACCGGCGGTTTCGCCCGCGGCGAATACGCCGGCGAAGGCACCCTCACCCGCCGCGATGGCAGCGTGCAGAAAGGCATCTGGCGCGCCGGCCAGTTGCGCCAGGACGCCGCCGGCAAGCGTGTGCCCGATCCGCTGGAAGTGGGCCTGCTGGAACAGGGCGCGCTGCTCGATCAGGCGCTCGCCGCCATCCCGCCGTCCACCCCGGCCATCGAGCTGTACGGTGTCAGCCTGGGTGGCGACGGCAAGCAGAGCGTGTTCCTGCGCGAGGCCGACTATGTCGCCAACCTGCTCGGCGAACGCTTCGGCGCGCGCAGCGTGGTGCGCCTGGTGAACCACCGTGACCACCTCGCCGACCGCCCCATGGCCACCCGCGAAACCCTCGCCCGCACCCTGCGCACCATCGCGCAGCGCAGCGGCCCGGAAGACCTGGTGTTCATCTACCTCACCAGCCACGGCTCCCACGACCACCAACTGGTGCTGGATATGCCGGGCCTGAAGCTCGACGACCTGCCGGCCAGCGAACTGGCCGACCTGCTCGCCCCGCTCAAGGACCGCACCAAGGTGCTGGTGATTTCCGCCTGCTACAGCGGCGGTTTCATCCCCGCGCTCAAGGATGACAAGACCCTGATCATGACCGCCGCGCGCAGCGACCGGGTGTCCTTCGGCTGTTCCGAGGAAGCCGACTTCACCTACTTCGGCGACGCGCTGTTCGCCAAGGCCTTCCAGCAGACCGACGACCTCCGGCAGGCGTTCGCCCTGGCCAGCGCCACCGTGGCCGCGCGCGAGAAGGAGGAGCAATTCGAGCCCTCGGAGCCGCAACTCTGGGCGCCGCCAGGGGTCATTACTCGCTGGCAGGCCCTGCGCGCGCAGCAGACGCACAGCACATTGGCGCAGCGCGACAGCGATGCGCAGGCAAAACGACAGGGCGACAACTAAGCTGGAACATGTGTCAGAGGGGAAACACAGATGTACTCGAAACCGACGAACATCCTGCTAGCTGGCGCCACCGGCCTGACCGGTGAGCATCTGCTCGATCGCATGCTCAACGAGCCCACCGTCCAGCGCGTCATCGCTCCGGCCCGGCGGAAGCTGGCCGAGCACCCACGCCTGGAAAACCCGGTCGGCCCGCTGGCCGAACTCATCCCGCACCTGCTCCAGCCGGCGGACACGGTGTTCTGCTGCCTGGGCACCACCCTCAAGGAAGCCGGCTCGGAGGAGGCGTTCCGCAGCGTCGACTTCGACCTGCCGCTGGCCCTGGGCGAGCGCGGCCTGGCCCTCGGTGCGCGGCACTACATCGTGGTCAGCGCGCTGGGCGCGGACAGCAAATCGTCGATCTTCTACAGCCGGGTCAAGGGCGAACTGGAAGATGCCCTGCGCCAGCAGGGCTGGCAGCAACTGACCATTGCGCGGCCGTCGCTGCTGCTGGGCCAGCGCGAGGAGGTCCGCCTGGCCGAGCTGCTTGCGGCCCCCTTCGCCCGCATCCTGCCGGGCAAGCTGCACGGCATCGAAGCCATCGCCCTGGCCCGTGCGCTCTGGCGCCTGGCGCTGGAAACCGGCAAGGGCACCCGCATCGTCGAGTCGGACGAACTGCGCAAGCTGGGCAAATAACCCCACCACACACCGAAGGCGTACAACCGTTCGCGGCTGCACGCCGATGTTGCTCTTCGTAGGAGCGGGCTTGCTCGCGAATCAGCGCAACGGCGAATGCCGGTGCCGCCGGGAGTTTGGGAGGTTCGCGAGCAAGCTCGCTCCTACAATGGCCCCTCCACTCACCGACGCCCCCTGTAGGAGCGGGCCATGCCCGCGACAGCGCCTGCAAGGCGCCCTGCCCGGGAGCGCCCAGGCATCCGGTAGGCAACGCGTGTATCGATGAGCGCGGACCTTGTCCGCGGTCGCGGGCGTGGCCCGCTCCTACAGGATGAGTCTCCGGCTATCCGGACATGCGGGAACCGCCGCGCCTTTGTAGGAGTGTCTTTCTCTGACAGTCCGTGCCGAGAACTTCCCTCTCCCTAACCCTGGCTGCGCGCCCCGCTCCGAAGGGAGAGGGGACCGGTCGGTGCAGGAGGAATCCATCGCGCCAGCCGGCACGGACAGCTCCCTCTCCCTTCAGGGAGAGGGCGGGGGAGAGGGCAGCCCCAGCCGCTCTCACCTCTGATCCTGGCGAAATCGACTACACAAGCCGGCCATGCCCGCGAAGGCGCCTGCAGGGCGCCCTTGCCGGGAATGCCCATGCAATCGATTGGCAACGCGTATTGAGAAGCGCGGACCTTGTCCGCGTTCGCGGGCGTGGCCCGCTCCTACAGGATGAGTCTCCGGCCATTCGGACATGCGGGAACCGCCGCGCCTTTGTAGGAGCGGGCCAGCCGAACAGGCGGGAAACACTCTTCCCGAGAGGGAAGCTGGGCTAGTTGCCGCCCCACACCTGCAGGCCGACGCCCAGTTCCGCAGCGATCGACAGCGGCAGCAGCAAGGTATCCAGCAGCGCGCTGCCGGGCAGGTCGAGGGCCGGGTAGGCCGGCGCGTCGGTGCCGAAGTGGTCCTTCGGGCAGCAGCCGCCATTGAGCGAGTACCAGTCCAGCCGCGTGCCGGCGTAGATCAGCGGATCACCCGGCCGGCTGTCGTTGAGGGTCTTCACGGTGGCGCAGCCGCCCAGTTGCAGCAGCAACAGGGCGGCAAGGAGCTTATTCGTCACTGACAAGATGGTGTTCGCCCCAGCGCGGCAGCATGTCCTGGGGGATGCCCAGCTGATTGAGAATCCGCGCGACGACGAAGTCGATCAGGTCGTCCACCGTCTGCGGCTGGTGATAGAAGCCCGGAGCGGCCGGGAGGATCACCGCGCCCATGTTGGACAGCTTGAGCATGTTCTCCAGGTGGATGCTGGAGAACGGCGCCTCGCGCGGCACCAGGATCAACTGCCGGCGCTCCTTCAGGGCCACGTCGGCGGCGCGTTCGATCAGGTTGTTGCAGGCGCCGGTGGCGATGGCCGAGAGCGTCCCGGTCGAACAGGGCACCACCACCATCGCGCTGGGCGCGCCGGAGCCGGAAGCCACCGGGGCCATCCAGTCTTCCTTGCCGTACACGCGGATCTGCCCCGGCGCGGCGCCGGTGTATTCGCTCAAGAAAGCCTGCATCGCCTGCGGCTTGCTCGGCAGGGTCACGTCGGTCTCGGTGGCCACCACCAGTTGCGCGGCCTTGGAGATCAGGAAGTGCACCTCGCGGTCTTCCTGCACCAGGCAGTCGAGCAGGCGCAGGCCATACTGCGCGCCGGAGGCGCCGGTCATGGCGAGGGTGACGCGTTCGGCTCCGGCCATGCTCAGCCCTCCAGCGCCTGGGCCAGCTTGCCGTGCAGGCCGCCGAACCCGCCGTTGCTCATGATCACCACCTGGGTGCCCGGCGTGGCGATCGCCTTCACGCCCTCGATGATGGCGTCCAGCGAATCGCAGACCTGCGTGGGCACGGTGGAGCTGGCCACGGTGGCGGCCAGGTCCCAGCCCAGGTTCGGCGGCGCGTACCAGAACACGTTGTCGGCCTGCACCACGGACTCCGGCAGGCCGTCGCGGTGGGCACCGAGCTTCATGGAATTGGAGCGCGGCTCGACCACGGCGATCACCGGGGCGTCGCCAACGCGCTTGCGCAGGCCGTCCAGCGTGGTGGCGATGGCGGTCGGGTGATGGGCGAAATCGTCGTAGATGGTCACGCCGTTGACCTCGGCGACCTTCTCCATGCGCCGCTTGACGCTCTTGAAGGCCGACAGCGCGGCGCAACCCAGTTCCGGCACCACGCCGACATGCCGGGCCGCCGCGAGGCAGGCCAGGGCGTTGGCGACGTTGTGCTGGCCGGTCAGCTCCCAGTCCACGGTGCCCTGCGGCTTGCCGTCGAACAGCACCTCGAAGTGCGAGCCGTCTTCGCTGAGCAGGCGCGCCTGCCACTGGCCGCCTTCGCCGGTGGTCTGCACCGGCGTCCAGCAGCCCATGTCGATCACGCGCTTGAGCGCGGTTTCGGCGGTGGGGTGGATGACCAGGCCTTCGCCGGGGATGGTCCGCACCAGGTGATGGAACTGCCGTTCGATGGCGGCGAGGTCGGGGAAGATGTCCGCGTGGTCGAACTCCAGGTTGTTCAGGATCGCCGTGCGCGGGTGGTAATGGACGAACTTGGAGCGCTTGTCGAAGAAGGCGCTGTCGTACTCGTCGGCCTCGACCACGAAGAACGGCGTGCCGCCCAGGCGCGCGGAGACGCCGAAGTTCTGCGGTACGCCGCCGATCAGGAAGCCCGGGCTCATGCCGGCGTGTTCCAGTACCCAGGCCAGCATGCTGCTGGTGGTGGTCTTGCCGTGGGTGCCGGCGGCCGCCAGCACCCAGCGGCCCTGCAGTACGTGGTCGGCCAGCCACTGCGGGCCGGAGACGTAGGGCAGGCCCTTGTTCAGCACGTATTCCACCGCCGGGTTGCCGCGCGACAGCGCGTTGCCCACCACCACCAGGTCCGGGGCCGGCTCCAGGTGCGCGGGGTTGTAGCCCTGCATCAGCTCGATGCCCTGGGCCTGCAGCTGGGTGCTCATGGGCGGGTAGACGTTGGCGTCGGAGCCGGTCACGCGGTGGCCCAGTTCCTTCGCCAGGACGGCCAGCGACCCCATGAAGGTGCCGCAGATGCCGAGGATGTGGATATGCATGCAGACTCCTGCAATCAAGCCTGTGAAGGCGCTTCGAATGGGCGGCAGAGTAGCACAGCGCGCCCCCGCGCGGCCCGCCGCCGGGGCATCAGACGACGAGGTGGGGAGGCGGTTCCCGGTGGAGGGGGAAGGCGTTCACTTTTCCATCATCGTCGTGCGTTTCAAGTCGGCGGTGATCGACGGGGATATCCGTGCTTGCGCGTCCCCCTCACCCCAGCCCTCTCCCTCAGGGAGAGGGGCCAGATCGTGCCGACTGATGCCGAGGCTTCATCCTGCACCATGCGGTCCCCTCCCCCTTCAGGGGGAGGGTTACGGAGAGGGAGCGGAGTCAATCGAAGCGCCTGCCCCACGCCCAAGCACCATTCGCGAGCAAGCTCGCTCCTACAGGCTCGGCGAATTCGCTCTTCGTAGGAGCGAGCTTGCTCGCGAACCGCATGGCACCGGGCCAATGGCGGGCGGAGTGCGCTCCTACGACAGCTGCTTCCTGCTCAGCCCGTGGCGGTTGAGCTTGCGGTACAGCGTGTTGCGGCTGATGCCCAGGTGCTGCGCCACCCGGCTGACATGCCAGTGATGCGCTTCGAGCACCTCCAGCAGCGCATTGCGTTCGGCCGCGCCGAGGGTGTCGCCGCCGTCCTCGGCCACGGGGGCCGGCGGGGCGGCAGGCGCCGGCGCGCGGCGCAGGTCCGGCGGCAGGTCGGCCATCTGGATGCGGCCGCCCTCGCACAGCGCACACAGCGTGCGCAGCACGTTGCGCAACTGGCGCACGTTGCCCGGCCAGGGGAAATCGAGCAGGTGCCGACGCACGTCGTCGTCCAGGCGCACGCTGCGGCCCTTGCTTTCCTCGGCCAGCAGGTGGTCGAGCAGCGCGCCGCGGTCGCTGCGTTCGCGCAGCGGCGGGAGCGCCACGACCAGGCCGTTGAGGCGGTAGTAGAGGTCTTCGCGGAACTGCCCGGCCGCCACCAGCGCCTCCAGGTCGCGGTGGCTGGCGCTGATCAGGCGGATATCCACATCCTGCGGCTCGCCGCCGATGGGCACCACCTGGCGCTCTTCCAGCACGCGCAGCAGGCGGGTTTGCAGCGCCAGCGGCATGTCGCCGATCTCGTCGAGGAACAGCGTGCCGCCGTCGGCCTGCTGCAGCTTGCCGCGCATGCCTTCCTTGCGCGCACCGGTGAAGCTGCCGCCGCGGTAGCCGAACAGTTCGCTCTCGATCAGGGTTTCGGGAATCGCCGCGCAGTTCAGCGCGACGAAGCTCTTGCCGGCGCGCTCGCCGCCCAGGTGCACGGCGCGGGCGAACGCCTCCTTGCCGGTACCGGTCTCGCCTTGCAGCAGCAGCGGTACGTCGTGGGCGTAGACCTTCAACGCGCGGCGGAAATCATGGGCCAGTTGCGCATCGTCGATGCACAGCCCCTTGGCCAGCGGCGCGCGCGGCAGCACCGGCGCGGCAGCAATGGGGCGCTTGCCGCGCAGCAGCGCATAGAGGGTGCGCCCGGCGTGGGTGCGCAGCGGCCAGCTGGCATTGGGCTGCGGGTCGGCGCGGCCGAACAGGTCGTCCAGCCGGCACTCGAAGAACTGGTCGAGGGAGCGGCCGATGAGGCTCTCCCGGCGGCTGCCGAGCAGGTTGATGGCGCTCTGGTTCGCCGCGCGGATGCGCCCGTCGGCGCCGAAGGCCAGCATGCCTTCGCTGAACAGCCCGAGGCCGTCCGGTTGCAGGTGGAAGCGCAGCAGCCACTGGTCCTCGAAATGGCGCAGGAAGTAGCAGCTCTCGATGGCCTTGGCCGAGAGGTTGACCAGCGCCATGGTGTGGAACTGGCTCTGCCGCGAGACATCGCGGCGGGCGGAGGACACATCGAGCACCGCCAGCAGCTCGCCCTGCGGGTCGAATACCGGGCTGGCCGAGCAGGTCAGGCCGGTGTGGCGGCTGCGGAAATGTTCGTCCTGGTGGATGGTCAGCGCCTGGCGCTCCACCAGGCAGGTGCCGATGCCGTTGGTGCCTTCGCGAGCCTCGCTCCAGTCGGCGCCGAGCCACAGCCCGGCCTGCTCGAAAGTGCGCCGCTCGGCGGCTTCGCTGACGCAGTTGAGGATGACCCCGCGCGAATCGGTGAGCAGCACCGCGTGGCCGGCGCCGGACAGTTGCTGGTGCAGGCTGTTCATCTCGCCGCTGGCGATCTCCAGCACCTGGCGGTGGCGTTCGCGCACCTCGAGCATGCGCGCGTGCTCCAGCACGGCCGGCGCCATGGGCTGGGCAGGGTCCAGGTGGTACTGCTCCAGGCAGCGCATCCAGGAGCGGGCGATCGACGGGTCCGCGCCGGGGGCACCGGCGGGGGCCTTGCCCTCGGCCACAGTCATGACCTGGCGGGCGTGGCGGCTCAAATCGTTGGCGCGCATTCTTGTTGTTCTCCGCATGGGGGACGGGGAGGCAGCCCCGGATTCCGTCGCAGTCCTGTCGGACAATTCGTCGGAACACGAGACAGCATCCCCCACGCGCCGGGCCAATGCAACGTCTGGCCGACCGTCAGGTCACGACTGTCACGGATACGGGACAAAGTGTCACCCGGCGCTGTGCCAGGGGCGTCACAGCGGGCCTTCCGCCCCATCGCCGCGTACCCGTCCAGGCCACGGGCGGCGCGCCTTTCACTGGCATGGCCCGGCCCTTGCTCTACGCTGAATCAACGTCCTCCCCAACAAGCACAAGACCCAGGAGATCCGACCATGCGTTATGCCCATCCCGGTAGCGAAGGCGCCATCGTTTCGTTCAAGGCGCGCTACGGCAACTACATCGGCGGCGAGTTCGTCCCGCCGGTGAAGGGTCAGTACTTCACCAACACCTCGCCGGTGAATGGCCAGCCCATCGCCGAATTCCCCCGCTCCACCGCCGAGGATATCGACAAGGCGCTGGACGCCGCCCATGCCGCCGCCGATGCCTGGGGCCGCACCTCGGTGCAGGACCGCTCGCTGGTGCTGCTGAAGATCGCCGACCGCATCGAACAGAACCTGGAGCTGCTGGCCGTCACCGAAACCTGGGACAACGGCAAGCCGATCCGCGAAACCCTCAATGCCGACATCCCGCTGGCCGCCGACCACTTCCGCTACTTCGCCGGCTGCATCCGCGCCCAGGAAGGCAGCGCCGCCGAGATCAACGACACCACCGTCGCCTACCACATCCACGAGCCGCTGGGCGTGGTCGGGCAGATCATCCCGTGGAACTTCCCGCTGCTGATGGCCGCGTGGAAGCTGGCCCCGGCCCTGGCCGCCGGCAACTGCATCGTGCTCAAGCCGGCCGAGCAGACCCCGCTGGGCATCAGCGTGCTGATGGAGCTGATCGGCGACCTGCTGCCCAAGGGCGTGCTCAACGTCGTCCAGGGCTTCGGCAAGGAGGCCGGCGAGGCGCTGGCCACCAGCAAGCGCATCGCCAAGATCGCCTTCACCGGCTCCACCCCGGTGGGCTCGCACATCCTCAAGTGCGCCGCCGAGAACATCATCCCGTCCACCGTGGAGCTGGGCGGCAAGAGCCCGAACATCTACTTCGAAGACATCATGCAGGCCGAGGAAACCTTCATCGAGAAGGCCGCCGAGGGCCTGGTGCTGGCCTTCTTCAACCAGGGCGAGGTGTGCACCTGCCCGTCGCGGGCGCTGGTGCAGGAATCCATCTACCCGCAGTTCATGGACGTGGTGTTGAAGAAGGTGAAGGCCATCAAGCGCGGCGACCCGCTGGACACCGACACCATGGTCGGCGCCCAGGCCTCGCAGCAGCAGTACGAGAAGATCCTTTCCTACCTCGACATCGCCCAGCAGGAAGGCGCGCAGATCCTGGCCGGCGGCTCGGTCGAGAAGCTCGACGGCAACCTCTCCACCGGCTATTACATCCAGCCGACCCTGCTCAAGGGCAGCAACAAGATGCGCGTGTTCCAGGAAGAGATCTTCGGCCCGGTGGTGGGCGTGACCACCTTCAAGGACGAGGCCGAAGCCCTGGCGATTGCCAACGACACCGAATACGGCCTGGGCGCCGGCGTCTGGACCCGCGACATCAACCGCGCGTACCGCATGGGCCGTGGCATCAAGGCCGGCCGCGTGTGGACCAACTGCTACCACCTGTACCCGGCCCACGCCGCCTTCGGTGGCTACAAGAAATCCGGCGTGGGCCGCGAGACCCACAAGATGATGCTCGACCACTACCAGCAGACCAAGAACCTGCTGGTGAGCTACGACATCAACCCGCTGGGCTTCTTCTGAGTTCCGCTGCTCCACCGCCCGGCGCGAGCCGGGCATTCTCTCCAATCGATCTTTGCGCGGCCTGCGGGCCGCGCTTTTTTATGCCTGGGGGAAACTGCCTTCCCATGAAAGCCCGCGCTAGGGACTCCCCTCACCCCCGCCCTGGCTGCGCGCCCCGCTCCGAAGGGAGAGGGAGCAGATCGTGCCGGCTGACGACGTGGTTTCACCCTGCACCGAACAGTCCCCTCTCCCTTCAGGGAGAGGGTTAGGGAGAGGGCAGCCTTTGTGCACGTGATCAGGTAGGAGCGGACTTCGTCCGCGATAGATTCGCGACGCGCCGGATGTCATCGCGGACGGCGTCCGCTCCTACACAGGGTTCAGCACGCAGCGAAGCCTGTAGGAGCGAGCTTGCTCGCGAACCCGCCCAGCTTCGAAGTCGCCGGAAAAGCCCGTTCGCGAGCAAGCTCGCTCCTACGATAAGCCGGTCAGTGCGCGTCGCTGCGCCACTGCCGCGGGCTCACGCCGAACCAGCGGCGGAACGCGCGGGAGAAGGCGCTGGTTTCGGAATAGCCCAGCAGCGGCGCCAGTTCGGAGATCGGTCGCTGCGGCTGGCGCAGGTAGTGCAGCGCCAGCTCGCGACGGGTGTTTTCCACCAGTTGGCTGAAGCTCAGCCCCGCCTCGCGCAGGCGGCGTTGCAGGCCGGCGGTGGTGAGTTCCAGCTGCTCGGCGATGACTTCCAGCGACGGCTCGCCGTCCGCCAGGGCGAGGCGGATCTGCGTGCCGGCATCCTCCACCAGGTTCGGCGCGCCGCCCTGCTCGCCCAGGCGGCGGATCACGTCCTGCACCAGGAACAGCAAATTGGCGTCGCGCTCGGGCATCTGCCGGCCATACAGGTCGCGCTTGGGAATCAGCATCGAATTGCAGCCGCGCTGGAACAGCACCGGCGCGTCGAACACACGGCCGTGTTCCTGCCAGCCTTCCGGCCGCGCGTGTTCGAAGCTCACCGCGCGCGGCGCCCATTGCGGGCCGAGCACGTGGCGCATCAGGTTCAGCGCCATGCCCAGGGTCAGTTCGGCGTCCTGGCGGCGGTCAAGGATCGCGCCGTGGCGCACCTGGTAGTCGAAGCGGTAGCACTCGCCGCAATCCACCAGGCGGATCAGGGTGTCGTGCTGGTGATAGGGGAAGGCGGCGGCGAAGTTCTTCAGCGCCTCCTCCAGCGTCTCCGAACACAGCCCGACATACCCCAGCAGGCCCAGCTCGCGCGGGCGGAACTGCTCGCCGTAGCGCAGCCCGAAGTTGTCGCAGCCCGATTGCCGCGCGGCCTCCTCCAGCACCTGGCAGTAGTTGGTCAGCGCCAGGCTCAGGGTCGGATGCAGCAGGCGCTCCGGGTCGATGCCGGCGCGGCCGAACACGCGGTCGATGTCGCCGCCCTGGTCGCCGATGAAGCGGCCCAGGCCGCTGGCGGCGGCGGACAGTACGCCGATGTTGCTGGCCAGGGGCAGGCTCAGGCCGGAGGGAGAAAACAGAGGCTGGCTCATGTCGGTTACCGATCTTGTTATCAGGCGCACAAGGCACGTCGTTCCCCGCTCGGGGGAGGGAATAAACAAAGCAAATCCCGTGCCTCGCCGCGCCCTTTCCGAAAATCGCCCACCCCGCGTCGCGCCTGGCGTGCAGCTGCCACAGCAGAGGGCAGGCAGGCGTTTTTGGGCACCACAAGCGAGCATCGCGCCCACGGTGGGGCAATGGGTAACAACCAGTTGACCGCGGGCGGCGAAAGCCGGTTCCAGCGGTCAAGTCTTGCGCGGCAGTGCGCCACTACCATCGAGGCTCAGGTATCCGTCCACGCCCGTGCGGCCCGCACCCTGCGGCTCACTCCTTGAGAGAAGAGGAATAACAACAATGAGCGCATCACAACTCAAACCCACGCTTGGCACGCTTCACCTCTGGGGCCTCGCCGTGGGCCTGGTGATCTCCGGCGAGTACTTCGGCTGGAGCTATGGCTGGGCCGCCGCCGGCACCCTGGGCTTTCTCGTCACCACGTTGATCGTCGCGGTGATGTATACCTGCTTCATCTTCAGCTACACCGAGCTGACCACCGCCATTCCCCACGCCGGCGGGCCCTTCGCCTATAGCCTGCGGGCCTTCGGCAAGACCGGCGGGATGATCGCCGGCATCGCCACGCTGATCGAATTCGTCTTCGCCCCGCCGGCCATCGCCATGGCCATCGGCGCCTACCTCAACGTGCAGTTCCCCGGCCTCGACCCGCGCTGGGCGGCCACGGGCGCCTACATTATCTTCATGACGCTGAACATCCTGGGCGTCAGCATCGCCGCCACCTTCGAGCTGGTGGTGACCGTGCTGGCGGTCGCCGAGCTGCTGGTGTTCATGGGCGTGGTGGCGCCGGGCTTCAGCTTCAGCAACTTCGTGCTCAACGGCTGGGCCGGCTCGGATGTCTTCGGCTCCACCGCGATGGCCGGCATCTTCGCCGCCATCCCGTTCGCCATCTGGTTCTTCCTCGCCATCGAGGGCGCGGCCATGGCGGCGGAAGAAGCGAAAGACCCGAAACGCACCATCCCGCGTGCCTACATCGCCGGCATCCTGACCCTGGTCACCCTGGCCATCGGCGTGATGATCTTCGCCGGCGGCGTGGGCGACTGGCGCGCCCTGTCGAACATCAACGACCCGCTGCCGCAGGCGATGAAGGCCGTGGTGGGCAACAACTCCACCTGGATGCACATGCTGGTGTGGATAGGCCTGTTCGGCCTGGTAGCCAGCTTCCACGGCATCATCCTGGGTTACTCGCGGCAGTTCTTCGCCCTGGCGCGCGCCGGCTTCCTGCCGCGCAGCCTGGCCAAGCTGTCGCGCTTCCAGACCCCGCACCGCGCCATCCTCGCCGGCGGCGCCGTGGGCATCGCGGCGATCTTCAGCGACAGCCTGATCAGCCTGCAGGGCATGACCCTGACCGCGGCGATGATCACCATGAGCGTGTTCGGCGCCATCGTCATGTACATCATGAGCATGTTCAGCCTGTTCAAGCTGCGCCGCAGCGAACCTCAACTCGAGCGCAGCTTCCGCGCGCCGGGCTACCCGGTGGTGCCGGGCATCGCGCTGGCCCTGGCGCTGGTCTGCCTGGCCGCGATGCTCTGGTTCAACAGCGTGATCGCCTCGGTGTTCCTGGTGCTGATGATCGGCGGCTGCTCCATCTGCAGCATCGTCATCAGCCTCAATCGCGGCACCGATGCCTCGTTCGCCAGCCAAGGTTGAGGAGTAGCGCCATGTCCGGATTCGTCCACAGCGTCGGTGGCCAGACCTGGCGATTCGACAGCCTACGCGAGGTGATGGCCAAGGCCAGCCCGGCGCGCTCCGGCGACCGCCTTGCCGGGGTCGCCGCCGGCAGCGATGCCGAGCGCGTCGCCGCGCAGATGGCGCTGGCCGACATTCCGCTCAAGCGCTTCCTCGACGAGGCGCTGATCCCCTACGAGAGCGATGAAGTCACCCGCCTGATCATCGACACCCACGACCGCCAGGCCTTCGCGCCGGTCAGCCACCTCACGGTGGGCGGCCTGCGCGACTGGCTGCTCGGCGAGGCCGCCGACGAAACCAGCCTGCGCGCCCTGGCGCCCGGGCTGACGCCGGAAATGGCAGCGGCGGTATCGAAGATCATGCGCGTGCAGGACCTGGTGCTGGTCGCGCAGAAGATCCGCGTGGTCACGCGCTTTCGCAACACCATGGGCCTGCGCGGGCGCATGTCCACGCGGCTGCAACCCAACCACCCCACGGACGACCCGGCCGGCATCGCCGCCAGCGTGCTCGACGGCCTGCTCTACGGCAACGGCGACGCCATGCTCGGCATCAACCCGGCGACCGACAGCCTGCAATCGATCTGCACCCTGCTGGAAATGCTCGACGCGATCATCCAGCGCTACGAGATCCCCACCCAGTCCTGCGTGCTCACCCACGTCACCAGCTCCATCGAAGCGATCAACCGTGGCGCGCCGCTGGACCTGGTGTTCCAGTCCATCGCCGGCACCGAAGCGGCCAACGCCAGCTTCGGCGTGAGCCTGTCGATCCTCCAGGAAGGCTACGAGGCCGGCCTGTCGCAAAAGCGCGGCACGCTGGGCGACAACCTCATGTACTTCGAGACCGGCCAGGGCAGCGCGCTGTCGGCCAATGCCCACCACGGCGTCGACCAGCAGACCTGCGAGACCCGTGCCTACGCGGTGGCACGGCACTTCAAACCGTTCCTGGTGAACACCGTGGTCGGATTCATCGGCCCCGAATACCTGTACAACGGCAAGCAGATCATCCGCGCGGGCCTCGAAGACCACTTCTGCGCCAAGCTGCTCGGCGTGCCCATGGGCTGCGACATCTGCTACACCAACCACGCCGAGGCCGACCAGGACGACATGGACATGCTCCTGACCTTGCTGGGCGTGGCCGGCATCAACTTCATCATGGGCATCCCCGGCTCCGACGACGTGATGCTCAATTACCAGACCACCTCCTTCCACGATGCGCTCTACGCGCGGCAGACGCTGGGCCTGCGGCCGGCGCCGGAGTTCGAGGAGTGGCTGGCGCGCATGGAAATCCTCCGCCAGCAGGACGGCCGGGTGCAGATGGCCAGCCAACTGCCCGGCGCCTTCCGTCATGCGCTCGCGCAACTGTCCTGAGTGGAGGAGTCTTCGATGAGCGATAGTTTCACCCCCAACCCCTGGCAAGAACTGCGCCGCCTCACTGCGGCGCGCATCGCCCTGGGCCGCGCCGGCACCAGCCTGCCGACCCACGCCCAACTGGACTTCCAGTTCGCCCACGCCCAGGCGCGCGACGCCGTGCACCTGCCCTTCGACCGCGACGGGCTCGCCGCGCAACTGGCCGAACGCGGCCGCGAGACCCTGCTGCTGCACAGCGCCGCCGCGGACCGCGACATTTACCTGCAACGCCCGGACCTGGGCCGCCGGCTGGACGAGGCGTCGGCAGACCTCCTGCGCCGCCACGCCGACCGTCATCCGCAGGGCTACGACCTGGCCGTGGTGATTGCCGACGGGCTCTCCTCGCTGGCCGTGCAGCGCCACAGCCTGCCCTTCCTCGAACGCATGGAGGAGCAGGCGCGCAACGAAGGCTGGAGCCTGTCGCCGGTGGCGCTGGTGCAGCAGGGCCGGGTCGCGGTGGCCGACGAGGTGGCCGAGTTGCTGCGGGCGAAGATGGTGGTGATCCTGATCGGCGAACGCCCCGGGCTGTCCTCGCCGGACAGCCTGGGCCTGTACTTCACCTGGGCGCCGAAGGTCGGCCTGAACGATGCCTACCGCAACTGCATCTCCAACGTACGCCTGGAAGGCCTGAGCTATGGCCTCGCCACGCACCGGCTGCTGTACCTGATGCGCGAAGCGTGCCGCCGGCAGCTGTCGGGGGTGAACCTGAAGGACGAAGCAGAATTGCCGACCCTGGAGGGCGAGCGCGCAGGTGTGCATGGCAACTTCCTCATCAGCAGCTGAGCCCGGCCGCGCCGCACCGCCCGCCGCGTGAACGCGACCACATGCCGCGCAGCGGGCGGCCGTCTTTAAGAATCGTCTTAAATCGCCCTCGCCATTCATCGCGATAAAAACCACGCCATCAAGGACCGTGCCCGGCGCACGAAAGCAAGCGCCAGCGCCCGGCGCTTCATGACGATGGCGAGACGATGGATTCATCCAGGACTCAATGGCACGCTCCGGCCCCCCTCCGGCGCATTCAGCAAGGTTTCACCCTGATCGAGGCGATGGTGACCATCGCGATCCTGGCGATCCTGCTGGGCATCGCGGTGCCCTCCTTCGACCTGCTGATCAATCGCAACCGCGCGCAGAGCACCGGCAAGCAATTGATTGCGGTGCTGCAGTATGCCCGCGCCCAGGCGCAGATCGGGCACCAGCCGGTACGGGTGACGCCGCAGAGCAGCGGCGACTGGACCTCGGAGCTGAGCGTCGGTCGGCTGCGCGGCGGCGACCTGCAGGGCCACCGGGAGATCGAGTTGCGCAGGACCCGGCTCGACGAGTCCGGCCAGGTGCTCATCACCCAGGAGCCGGCCGCTACTCGAGCAAGATCTGCCTGCAGCGCGGCGGAGCGGCGCTGCCATGCGACTGACCCGCCGACCCCAGGCTGCCCAGCGGGGCTTCTACCTGATCGAGGTCATGGTGGCGGTGATGCTCACCAGCGTCGCCCTACTCGGCCTGCTGGCCCTGCAGAGCCGCAGCATCGCCTACAGCCACGACAGTCAGCAGCGGCAGAATGCCCTCCTGCTCGCCGCCGACCTCGCCCGCAGCATCCAGGCCAATCGCACAGCGCTGGTCAGCAAGGGCAAGGTCAGTGCCGACGCGGCCTACCTGGTTCCGGCCGGCAGCAGCTTTCCCAGCCTCGGCAGCGGCCAGGGCTGCGCCACCAGCGGCCTGGGCAAGGCCGACCGGGCCCGGCGCGAACTGGCCTGCTGGGTCGAACAGGTGCGCCTGAAGCTCAACACCGACGACGCGCTGTTGAGCGAAAACACCTTCATCTGCCCCAGCCGCGACGGCAAGACCTGCGACGGTGCCTCGCGCCAGCCGCTGCTGCTGATCCAGTTGGCCTGGCACAGCCGCAATTGCCAGGCCGGCAGCCCGACCACCGCCGACGATGACGACGCAGCCTGCCTTTCCGGCAGCGATGCCGGCGGCGTCGAACGCTACCGACTGAGCTTCCAGCCATGACTGCGCATCGTCAGACCGGCCTGTCCCTGATCGAGCTGATGGTCGCCATTGCGCTGGGCGTGATGGTGCTGCTGGGCGTGCTGCAGATCTACCTGTCGGGCAGCGATCACGCCGCCTTCAACCACGCCCAGCAGCAGAACCAGGCCAACGCACGCTTCATCCTCGACCTGCTGCAGCGCGAGAGCGGACAGGCCGGCTACAGCGCCTGGGTGCGCCACGCCAGCGATGCCGATGAGCAGCAGTACGACTTCGTCATCGACCGCGAGGGGCCCTTCCCGGCCCTGACCGACACCGCCACCGGCTGCACCTTCGGCGCCGGCAAGGTGGCCAGCCTGGACACCGGTGGCCGCGGCCTGTGCCTGCGCCACCAGCGCCCCCAGCGCAGCGATGCGCAGGTACACCAGGATTGCACCGGCGCCTCGCTCTACAGCGATGACGATGCGGGCAATCCAGCGGTATTGGTCAGCCACCTGCGCCTGGTCGACGGCGAGCTGCTGTGCAAGACCAACAACGCCTTGTCCGCCGGCGAAGTCGCCCTTGCCGACGGGATCCACGACCTGATGTTTGCGGTCGGTTCGACCAACCAGATCCGCGTCGGCCTGGTGCTCGGCTCCAGCCGCGCGCTGCTGCCCGAAAACTGCACCTATCAGGACCCGCTGAACCCCGCGACCACCAGGAGCACCGGTGCACGAGGCCTGTGCAGCGCCTTTGCGCAGACGCTCTACCTGAGGAACCAGCCATGAACCGGCAACGTGGCCAGACCCTGCTGATCGCCCTGCTCATGCTGCTGGCGCTGAGCATCCTGACCCTGGGCAACCTGCGCAGCGGCTTGCTGCTGGACAACAGCCTGGCCGAGTCGAGGGACTACCAGGCGGCGCTGGGCGGCGCCGAGTCGGCGATCAGCGAAGCACTCAACCGTACCCGCTACAGCCCGACGATGGCCGTGGGCGAGGCCGCCACCTGCATCAGCACCGCGCAGAGCCAGCAACAGATACTGCTGTGCGACCGACTCTGGCTCGAACCCGACAATGCCGCCAGCAGCGCACTGCTGACACGGGCGCGCACCTACAAAGGCAACGACCTGGCCAACCCCGACCAATTGGCGGAACTGAGCAGCGCGCCGCGCTGGTACGTCGCCGCGCAATGCGAGAGCCGCTCCTCCAGCGCCATGGCCGACTGCCTGGCGGGCAACGGCACCTTGTTGCTGCAGATGAACGCCCTGTCCACCGGCATCACCGACCAGGCCCTGGTCCGACTACAGGAGTACGCCCGTGTCCAGCGCTGACCCGTTCCGCCCGCCGCTCCGTCTCGCCGCGCTGGCCGGCCTGGCGATTCTGCTCACCGGCACGGAAGTGCACGGCGCCGTCCCCAGCCAGGCGCCGCTGTTCCTGGTGGAGGGCGTCTCGCCCAACCTGATCGTCACCCTCGACGACTCCGGCAGCATGACCAGCGCCTACACCCCGGATGGCATGAGCTCCTACACCATCGCCAACCGTTCCACCGCCTACAACCCGATGTACTACAACCCCGACATCACCTACGAGGCGCCGTGGAAGGTCAGCGTCAGCGGCGGCCGGATCGTCAGCGAGCGTTACGCCACCTCGTTCGACAAGGCCTACTACGACGGCTTCCTCACCAACCAGACCGGCACCGTCGACCTGAACCGCTATACCGGCAACGGCTACAGCCAGAACGCGACCCAGGCGGTCAACAGCACCGACAGCTACCGGCGCTACGCCCACTACTACCAGTTCGACGCGTCCTGCCCGCACGCGCGCAACGTTGCGACCAGCACCCTCAGCGCCGTGCAGAACTGCGCGGCAGACTCGTCCTACACCAGCGCCAGTGCCTGCACCCGCACCTGCTTCACCCCGCACTGGGTCACCACGGCGGAGGAGAAGCAGAACTACGCCAACTGGTTTTCCTTCTACCGTACCCGCCAGCTCGCCACCCGCACCGCCGCCAACCTGGCGCTGTTCGATCTGCCCGAGCACATCCGGGTGACCTGGCAGGCACTCAACAGCTGCTACAACACCAACTTCAGCATGAGCTCCACGGTCTGCGGCAACCAGACCCTCGCGGCCTTCACCGGTCAGCACAAGGCCGACTTCTTCAACTTCACCAGCCGCCTCGCCGCCAGTGGCGGCACCCCGCTGGGCACGGCGCAGAACCGGGTCAACAACTACCTGGGCAACACCACCGCCTATAACCCCTATGCCCGCGCGCCGGGCAGCCCCCGCGACGTGAAGACCGAATACGCCTGCCGGCCCAGCTACCACCTGCTGATGACCGATGGCTTCGGCGACGGTGCAGGCGGCGGCAACGCCGACGGCACCGCGCGAACCCTGCCCGACGGCACCGCCTTCGCTGCGAAGGCGCCGTACCAGGACAAATGGTCGAATACCCTGGCCGACAACATCTTCCTCGGTTGGGCCACCGATGCCCGTCCCGACCTGGAAAACAAGGTTCCACCGCGCTTTCGCGACGGCAACGACTACTGGAACCCGAAGAACGACCCGGCCACCTGGCAGCACATCACCACCTACACCGTGGGCCTTGGGCTCGGCCCGACCCTGAAGTACCTGCAGTGGGATGGCGACACCTATTCCGGCTCCTACCCGCAACTGCTCGACGGCACCCGGAGCTGGCCCAACCCGAGCGCCAGCACCAACCTCGATGGCATGACCGTCACCGCCAACGAGGGCAAGGTGGCCGCGCTCTGGCACGGCGCGCTGAACTCCCGTGGCGAGTTCTTCAGCGCCGACTCCACCAGCGAACTGGTGAAAGCCTTCCAGTCCATCGTCAGCAGCATCTCCAGCAACCAGCTGGCGGTAGCCGCCGCCGGCGCAAGCTCGACTTCGCTGAGCACCGACACCCACCTCTATCGAGCCAGCTACCAACCCACCGACTGGAGCGGCGACCTCCTGCAGTACCGCTTGGACGCCCAGGGCAATGCCCAGGCGAACTCCGCGCTGTCGTTCCGCAACCAGCTCGACCAGCGTTCACCGGCCAGCCGCAGCCTCTACACCAATACCGCACCGGAAAGCACCAGCGGCCACCTGCAGCCCTTCACCTGGGGCAACCTCGCTGCCGCGCAGCAGGAGCTGCTCAACCGCGCGCCGGGTACCCAGCGCGAGGACCACCTGGGAGAGAAGCGTGTCGCCTGGCTGCGCGGCGATCGCAGCGACGAAGGCGACACCTTCCGCGCCCGCAACCACCTGCTGGGCGACATCATCTACTCCTCCCCCACGGTCGTCGGCCCGCCGTCCGCCGTCACCTACTACCTGGAAAAGGCCTCCGGTGCGACCGGCTATGACGCCTTCCGGCAGGCCAATGCCGACCGCGAGCGGCGCATTTACGTCGGCGCCAACGACGGCATGCTGCACGCCTTCGACGAGACCGGCCGGGAGCGCTGGGCCTTCATTCCCGCCGCCGTGTTCGGACAGCTCAACTATCTCTCCGACACGCGCTACGCGGCGCGCTCGGAAGAGGAAAACACCAACAGCCTGCACCGCTTCTACGTCGACGGCAGCGCCGTTACCCGCGATGTGCCCATCGACGGCAGCTGGCACACCGTGCTGGTTATGGCACCCGGACGCGGCGGGCGCGGCCTGTTCGCCCTGGACATCACCAACGCCGACCAGCCCCGCCTGCTCTGGGAGTACTCGGGCAGCGCCAGCAGCGAAAACGGCAAGGACATCGAGTTCGGCTACATACTCGACAGGCCGGTGATCACCATCTCCAACGGTGAGGCCTACGTGCTCACCGGCAATGGCTATGACACCGCCAAGGGCTACTCGCTATCGATCCGCCTGGAAGACGGGCGCATCAGCGCTGCCAGCCAGTCCGCCGCCGGCGACGGCGAGGTGGGCAGCACGGTCGCCTGGACCCGCGCCGACAGCCCCGGCGAACTTGCCCAGCGCTACTACGGCAGCCTGCAGGGCCAGCTCTACCGGCAGGCGGGCCTCGACGTCGCCTCCAGCCTGCTCTCCAGCATCCCGGCCAACCGCAACCAGCCGCTCAGCGCCGCCGCCGAGGTCACCCAGCACCCACGCGGCGGGCAACTGGTGATAGCCGGCACGGGCAAGTACTTCGAGGGCGGCGACAAGGAAGGCCCCGTCCGCCGGCAGTCTCTTTACGGCTTCTGGGACCAGACGGATTACCTCGCCCACATCGATGGCGCCGGCGCGCCGGCCCCCTTGACCGGGCTCGCCGACCTCCAGGCCCAGACCCTGACCCGGGCCACCGTCACCCACAGCGCCGGCAGCAGCGAGGTGCGCCAACTGAGCAGCACCCCCATCGCCTGGGACAACAGCGGCAAGCGTGGCGTCGGCATCCGCGGCTGGTACTTCGACCTGGCCGAGGGCGAGATGATCCTCGACCAGCCGTTCATGCTCGGCGACGTTCTGTTCGTCACCGTCGGCCAGCCCAGCGCCGACCCCTGCAATGCCGGCATCACCTACTGGCTGCTGGCGGTGAACCCCAAGACCGGCGGGGCGCTGGACTTCAACGTGTTCGACCTGGTGGGCGACGGCTCCTTCAGCGAAACCGCCAGCGGCGTGCGCATCGACGGCCCGGTGACGCGCATCGGCGACAGCCTCTACACCCCCGACGGGAGCCGCCTGCCCGTGCAATTGTTCGACCCGGTGAATCAGGGCCGCTTCAACTGGCGGATCATGAACTACAACCTGCCCGTGAGTTACCCATGAAAGCCCTGCCCCGTCGCCCCACGCCGCGCCTCATGAAAACCGGCGGCTTCACCCTGGTCGAACTGATGGTGGTGGTTTCCATCCTGGCCCTGCTCGCCGGCATCGCCATTCCCAGCTACCGGCAGTTCGTGCTTCGCGCCAACCGCAGTGAGGCCCAGACCCTGCTGCGCGATGCCGCCGCCCAACAGGAACGCTACCTGGCGCAATACAGCAGATACACCGACGATCCCACGAAGCTGGCGTTCACCTACCCACTCACGGCGGACGGCAAACGCCTCTCGACGCACCAGCTGTACGAGCTGGCCGCCGAACATCCCGACGGCGATACCCGCCGTTACCGGCTGACCGCTCAGCGACGGGGCGCCCAGTTGCGCGACCCGGACTGCGGCGACCTCACCCTGGACGAGCGCGGCACCCGCGGCGTCAGCGTGGGAAGCGTCGACAGCTGCTGGCGCTGATCAAACGCTCGCTTGGATTGCGCTTTCAACAATTTCTGGTGCAGCATCGGACCAATGGCTATTCGCTGGCATAGCCCCTGCATCGCCATTCCAGCCCATTCACCTCCCGCCGAGGCCCGCTTATGCGCATCGTGCAAGCCACGCTCGACCACCTCGATCTGCTCGCGCCGCTGTTCGTCAAATATCGCGAGTTCTACGGCATGCTCCCCTACCCCGAATCCTCGCGAAAATTCCTCGAAAAGCGCCTGCGCCGCAAGGAATCGGTGATCTACCTCGCCCTGCCCGATGACGACGACGGCAAGCTGCTGGGCTTCTGCCAGCTCTACCCGAGCTTCTCCTCGCTGTCGCTCAAGCGCGTGTGGATCCTCAACGACATCTACGTCGCCGAAGAGGCGCGCCGCCAACTGGTCGCCGACCACCTGCTGCAGACCGCCCGGCAGATGGCCCGCGAAACCCAGGCCGTGCGCATGCGCGTGTCCACCAGCGTGAACAACGAAGTGGCGCAGAAGGTCTACGAGTCCATCGGCTTCCGCGAGGACAGCGAGTTCAAGAACTACATCCTGCCGATCAGCGACGACCTCAACTGAGATCGCGCGCAGCCCGCTGGCATCGGCGGGCCCGGCGCATTAAAGTGCCATCAGCGGACTTGTCGCGGCCTCCGCTTGAAGGGACCCCATGCGTATTTCCCTGCTCGTTCTGCGCACCGCCTGCCTCAGCCTCGCCTTCCTGGGCGCCATCGCCCAGGCGCAAACCCTGCGCGTCGCCACCCTGGAGTGGGCGCCCTACGTCGGTAGCGACCTGCCGGGCAACGGGCTGGCCAGCCGTATCCTCACCGAAGCCCTGGCCCTCAATGGCGACAAGGCCGAACTGGTATTCCTGCCCTGGCAGCGGGCCCTCAACGAAACCCGCGAAGGCCGCTTCGACGCCCTGATGCCGGCCTACCTGTCGCCGGACCGCAGCCAGGACTTCTACACCTCCATGCCACTGCTGGACTCCCAGCTCGGCTTCTTCCGCCGCCGCGACCGCGCGCTGCCGATCAACCCTCGCGACCTCGATACCCTGCGCCCCTATCGCATCGGCGTGGTGCGCGGCTACGTCAACCAGGAAGGCTTCGACGCCGCCGACTTCCTCAACAAGGACGTGGTCAGCAGCGACTGGCAGAACCTGGAAAAACTCCTGCGCGGGCGCATCGACCTGGCCGTGGTGGACCGCTACACCGGCTACCAGTTGCTCAGCCAGAACGCCCCGGCGCTGCGCGAGCAACTGGAGTTCGTCGACCCGCCGCTGGAGGTGAAGCCGCTCTACGTGCTGGTGCCCAGGAAGCTCGCCGAAGGCGAAGCTCTCGCCGCCAGCCTCGACCGCGGCCTGCGCACCCTGCGCCGCAGCGGCCGCCTGCAGCAGCTGATCGCCGAGGCACGCCTGGAAACCGCGCTGAACAGCCGCGAAGTCGCCGCGCACCCGCTGGCCGAGCAACCTCCGGCGGCCGGCGAGCAGCATGGCGCTGCGCTGTCGCCCAGGGCCACCCCCGAGCTGCTCAGCTGGCAGGCGAGCCTGCTGTAAGGCCATGCGGCGCGCTGCGGCGGCCATTTGTCACAAAGCATTGCGGCGTTCGCAGCGACATGATTTTCACGCAGAAGCTGTAATATCCTGCCGCGGGACTCCCGTCGCAGGATACGACGGAGCGCGCCCCCGGCAGCCAAGCCGAGCCCTATAATGGCCGGCCCGGCCGTTCCTCTCGTTGTCATACAGGCTTCTCATGGAATTCAACCCGATCGACCTGATTCTCCACCTCGACAGCTACCTGTCGCTGGCGGTGGCCAACTATGGCACCTGGATCTACGCCATCCTCTTCCTGGTGATCTTCTGCGAAACCGGCCTGGTGGTGACGCCCTTCCTGCCGGGCGACTCCCTGCTCTTCATCGCCGGCGCCATCTGCGCCACCGGCGGCATGGACCCGTGGATGCTCGGCGGCCTGCTGCTGCTCGCGGCCATCAGCGGCGACAGCACCAACTACGTGATCGGCCGAACCCTGGGCAAACGCCTGTTCAGCAACCCGAACTCCAAGGTCTTCCGCCGCGACTACCTCGACCAGACCCACGCCTTCTACGAACGCCACGGCGGCAAGACCGTGACCCTGGCGCGCTTCCTGCCCATCGTCCGCACCTTCGCGCCCTTCGTCGCCGGCATGGCCTACATGCCCTATGCGCGCTTCCTGTTCTTCAGCGTGGCCGGCAGCATCGCCTGGGTCGGCGGCCTGGTCACCCTGGGCTTCTTCTTCGGCAACGTGCCGTTCATCAAGCAGAACCTGTCGGTCATGATCATCGGCATCATCGCCTTCTCCCTGCTGCCCATGGTGATCGGTTTCATCCGCCACAAGCTGCGCCCCGCCGCCAAGGCCCAGCCCGGCGAGCGCTGATCCGCCCATGTGGTCCTTCAGCGCCTGGCGCCGCCGGCGCTTCCTTGCCCGCCACCCGCTCGACGCCCAACTGTGGGCGCAGGTGCGCCGCAGCCTGCCGATCCTCGACGGGCTGAGCGACGAGGAACTGCACCGGCTAGGCGAACGGGCGCTGCTGTTCCTGCGCGACAAGCGCCTCACACCGCTGCCCGGCATCGAGCTGGACGACTACCGCCGCCTGCTGCTGGCCGTCCAGGCCGAGTTGCCGCTGCTGCACCTGCCCGACCTCAACTGGTACGGCGGCTTCCATGAACTGGTCCTCTACCCCGACGACTTCGTCAGCCCGCAGAAGCACCGCGACCCGGCCGGCGTCATGCACGAATTCGACGACGAGCGCGCCGGCGAAACTTCCCTGCAAGGCCCGGTGATCCTCGCCTGGCCCGGCGTGGAAAGCGGCGGCGGCTGGGATGCCTACAACCTGGTGATCCACGAGCTGGCGCACAAGCTCGACATGCTCAACGGCGACGCCAACGGCCTGCCGCCGCTGCACCGCAGCATGCGCGTCAGCGACTGGGCCGCCGCCATGCAGGCCGCCTACGACGACCTCAATCGCCAGCTCGACCACGACCCGCAAGCCCACACCGCCATCGACCCGTACGCCGCCGAGAATCCCGCGGAGTTCTTCGCCGTCACCAGCGAGTACTTCTTTACCGCTCCGGACCTCCTTCAGGCGGCCTATCCCAAAGTCTATGAACAGCTTTCGCTGTTCTACCGGCAAGATCCGCTCTCGCGCCTGCAGCGGCTTCAGGCCGAGCACCCCGAATATCAGGAAACTCAGGCGCACTAGGCGATGTCTGTGGCTTGGCCACGGCAATCTGCCTATAATCCGCCGCACTTTTTCGGCCCGACCACTATCTGGAGTCGTCCATGAGCTACAGCAGCATCCCGGCTGGCAAAGACCTGCCGAACGACATTTACGTCGCCATCGAGATCCCGGCCAACCACGCGCCGATCAAGTACGAAATCGACAAGGACACCGACTGCCTGTTCGTCGACCGTTTCATGGCCACCCCGATGTTCTACCCGGCCAACTACGGCTTCATCCCCAACACCCTGGCTGACGACGGTGACCCCCTGGACGTGCTGGTCGTGACCCCGTACCCGGTCGCGCCGGGCTCCGTGATCCGCGCCCGTCCGGTGGGCGTGCTGAACATGAGCGACGAAGCCGGCGGCGACGCCAAGCTGATCGCCGTGCCGCACGACAAGCTGACCGTCCTGTACAAGGACGTGAAGGAATACACCGACCTGCCGGCCCTGCTGCTGGAGCAGATCAAGCACTTCTTCGAGAACTACAAGGATCTCGAGAAGGGCAAGTGGGTCAAGGTCGAAGGCTGGGGCGACGCCGCCCAGGCTCACGACTACATCACCAAGGCCGTCGCCGCCTTCCAGGCCAAGTGATGGTCGCGGGCTGACCCCGCCACGAAGAAGCCCCGCCTGCGCGGGGCTTTTTTATGACCGGGATTAGGCTTTTCGTCCCGACTTTGCTACCATCTGCGCCCCGCACGCAGCCCGCTGCGTTGCCACAGAATCAAGGCGGTCCGCCCTACCAGAAGTAAGGTTGGACCACCCCCTGAAAGCCGGCCACAAGCCGGCTTTTTTAATGCTCGCGATTTGCCTGTGCGCGCGCCGCGGAACACCCGCGCAGACCGCTCGCCGGCCAATGCGCCGCGCTCATGCGTCAGGCATAAGATCGAACTGATTCCCCGCCGGTTCGCTGCCATGACACGCCCCTCGCTCCCCCTGCTCCCCCTGCTCGCCCTGCTCGCCCTGCTGCTCGCAGCCCCGATGCTCACCCCTGGGCAAGCGAACGCCTGGACGCTGGCCAAGGACAAGGACGGCGTGCAGGTCTACCTCAGCCAGGTGCCCGGCTCGCGCTACAAGAGCTTCCGTGGCGTCACCCTGGTGAAGGCCGACGTCGCCACCCTCGGCCACCTGCAGGAAAACCTGCGCGTCTCCTGCGCCTGGCTCTATGCCTGCGCCCAGATGCGCCTGCTCAACTACAGCGACGAGGCCATCTGGGTCTACCTCGACACCAAACTCCCCTGGCCCGCCGCCCCGCGCGACCTGGTACTGAAGGTGAGCACCGAGCAAACCCCGGACGGCGGCATGATCCGCCACCTCCAGGCCGCGCCGGACTACATCCCCCCGACCAGGGACCGCATCCGCGTCCCCGCGCTCACCGGCACCTGGCAGATGATCCCCAAGGGCCCGACGCTCACCGAAGTCACCTACGAAATGCGCGGCGAACCCGGCGGCAGCGTGCCGTCGTGGCTGGCGAACCAGTTCGTGGTGGATGCACCGTTCGAGTCGCTGCGGATGCTCAAGATCGTGGCGGAGCATCAGGGCAGCCGCGACGGCGGCTATTAGAAACAAAAGAGCAGGTTGATTTTCTTTAACTCGTAACCTGACTAACCAAGCTGCTTTAGAGCAAGAAGATTCGCCGACTCCTTTTCACTCCAATTCGCTGCGTATGCTAACGGCGAGAGGACTTAGGGCAGCGCTTCAGGAATTCGAATTTTCGTATAACCGCGTCCGCCCGCACCAGAACTTGGGTAGTTGGACGCCGTGGGAGGTTTGGCGCGGGATCGATCCCTATCGGCGAATAGCAAAACGCATGAATGGTTTGAAGGCTGGGATGGTTTACTAGGCGGCTCCTTCTTGGACGGAGAGGTGCTCTTAGGTTTGCGCATGCAGACAATCACTTGTCATGGGGTGGCAAATTCGGCTGCGCGCCCAGCAAGAAAGGCGGGAAATTTGAGACCGCGAAAGAAAAATCAGCGAAAAACACGAACGGAACGGCAACGCAGCAGAAATTCGAGCAGAAAACTCAAACTCTATCCCACCCGAAGACGGGATAATCTTTTAGACACTTGGGCGGACAGATAGGAATTTGCATTTATTTTTTTGCACGAAATACATAATTCTTCAACATCAATAACAATGCAACAGTCGACATGATCGCACCACCTCTAATAGAATCTTTAGCAGATTTCACAACAACATCATAAAACACGATATCACTCCCTTTTGCAGCAGCAGACACATACGTCCCTACAATCATTGCCAAAAACAACAAAATAACACAAATAAAAAAACACTTAACAATAAATATGATTACGTTTTTAATCATTTCTTTTTCTCTATGACCTGAATCGCCCCGGCTTTCCTAGACACTTTCCAAGCTCTGGAAATAGCGTTTCTCAAACTCCACTGGCGATAGCTGCATAGCGCTGCTGTGCCGGCGTTTGGGGTTATAAAA
>NZ_JBLUQC010000020.1:0-96053 GCF_048068435.1 Pseudomonas sp. NY15437 | reverse complement strand
GGCAAGTGAATCACCTGCCTGATCGCCACTCTCAACTTCGAATCTCTGTAAGTACTTGATTTTCAAGTTCTTTCAGCGCTTCGTCGCTGGGAGTGGTGCGCATTATAGGGACTGAAAAAAGTCCGTCAACACATTTCTGAAAGAATCTTCAGCCAGCCATCAGGCGGCCGCGCAGCAAAGGCAGACGCCGCGCCACAGGCGGCACCCGGAGCAGCATCAACAGCAGGCCTATGGCTGCGTAGACGGCCCAGCGTTCGAGATCCGAGCGCACGACCCATAGCATATGCAGCAACCCCAGACCGAGGATGACATATATCAGGCGATGCAGTTTCTTCCAGCCGGTGCCCAGCCTGCGCATGCTGTAGCGATTGGAGGTGACGGCCAGGCAGAGCAACCCAAGGAAGCCGACGACACCGACGATGATGTAGGGGCGCTTGCGCAGTTCGACGCCCAGCTGCGCCCAATCCAAGCCAAGGATAAAGACGGCATAGGCGCTCAGGTGCAGCACTATATAGGTAAAGCACCACAGGCCCAGTTGACGACGCACCTGGACCCAGCCACCCCACCGGGTGATTTTCTGCAGCGGCGTCATGGCCAGGGTAATGAGCAGCAGGACCAAGCCGCCCTGCCCCAGTCGATCGACCAGGGCCTTGCCCGGGTCCGGGCCCAGATCGAATATCCACGCCTGGTACAGCCAATAGAGCGGTGGCAACAGCGCCGCCAGGAACACCCCGGCGCGCCAGTACGGATAGCGCATCAGTAATCTTTCCTCAGATCCATGCCCGCATAGAGCGAAGCGACCTCATCGGCATAGCCGTTGAACATGAGGGTGGGACGAACATTGGGGCTGAATAGTCCGCTGGGCAGGCGACGCTCGTGCGCCTGGCTCCAGCGGGGATGGTCCACGGTCGGGTTGACGTTGGCATAGAAACCGTACTCGTCCGACGCCAGGCTTTGCCAGGTGGTCTTCGGCTGCTCTTCGACGAAGCTGATCCGCACGATAGACTTGGCACCCTTGAAGCCATACTTCCATGGCACCACCAGCCGCAGCGGCGCGCCATTCTGATTCGCCAATACCCGGCCATACATACCCGCCGCCAGGATCGCCAAGGGATGCATCGCCTCATCCATACGCAGACCTTCCACGTAGGGCCAGTCGATCAACGCGAAGTTGGATTGCACTCCCGGCATATCCTTGCGATCCACCAGCGTTTCGAAGCGTAGGTATTTGGCCTTGCTGGTCGGCTCCACGCGCTTGATCAGCTCGGAGATGGGAAAGCCGATCCACGGAATCACCATCGACCAGGCTTCGACGCACCGCAATCGGTAGATCCGCTCTTCCAGCTGGTAGGGCTTGATGAAGTCCTCCAGCGCATAGTTGCCGGGCTTGCCGACTTCCCCATCGATCACGACCGACCAGGGTTCGGTTTTCAGCGCGCCGGCATTGGCTGCGGGGTCGCCTTTGTCCGGACCGAACTCGTAGAAGTTGTTGTAGTGGGTGGCATCCTTGAACGGCGTGATGGCTTCATCTTTCACCGTCACGGCGTCCCAGCGAGTCGCAGAGAGCTTCTCCGTCAGCCAGGCCGGCGTAGCTGCTTCCGCAACGTCCGCGTAGCGACCGCCGTCGGCAAGACCCAGCCGCGGCAGCCCGGACATGGCGGCAGCCGCCAGCGCACCACCGAGAAAGTGGCGACGGGAGAGATAGAGGGATTCGGGCGTGACGTCCGATTCGTGGCAATCGGACAGGCGGGACGACTTGATCAGCATGACGGGCTCCGCAACGACTGGCTGTATGCGCCAGTAGACTGCGGAGCCCGCTGGAAATTACACGGCAGGCGGCTGCTTGCGACGGCGCAATTGCAACAAGTATTGCACTGGGCCGGAGGCGGCGTAAGCAAGGAACAGCAGCAGCAGGATGCGCGGCGGGTCGGTGAAGACCACCGCGAACGCCAGCACCACCACCAGGATCGCCATGAACGGCACGCGGCCACGCAGGTCGAGGTCCTTGAAGCTGTAGTACTTGATGTTGCTGACCATCAGCATGCCGGCCGCAGCGACCATCAGGGCCACCAGCAGGGAAACCTTGGCACCCTGCACGTCGAAGTCGGCGAACGCCCAAACCGTACCGGCTACCAGCGCCGCGGCAGCCGGACTGGCCAGACCGATGAAGTAGCGCTTGTCGGCCTTGCCCACCTGGGTATTGAAACGCGCCAGGCGCAGTGCAGCGCCCGCCACATAGATGAAGGCGACCATCCAGCCGACCTTGCCCAGGCTGCTCAGCGCCCACTCGAAAGCGACCAGCGCCGGCGCAACACCGAAGGCGACCATGTCGGACAGCGAGTCGTACTCCGCGCCGAAAGCACTCTGGGTATTGGTCAGACGGGCCACGCGGCCGTCGAGACCGTCGAGGACCATGGCGACGAAGATGGCGATGGCGGCATTGGAGAAATCGCCGCTCATGGCATTGATGATGGCGTACAGGCCGGTGAACAGCGCCGCAGTGGTGAACAGGTTGGGCAGCAGGTAGATGCCGCGATGACGAACCTTGCGACCTTCGGCGTCGTGGCCCTCTTCGATGTGCTCATCGATGGGCAGCAGACTTTCTTCGGTGTCGGAAGCCTTGTTGGGCTCCTCGTGACCTTCACTCATGGACGATTCCTTGAGAACTCGTTGAGGCTGAGATTCGCCGGGGCACGCTACTGCGCAGACTCACCCGACGCCCCCGCTTTATACCAGAACACCGCCCCTAAACGAAAAAACGCGGCAAGCGCCGCGTTTCTTCGTTTGTCGCGAAGACCTTAGTTCTTGGTCTTGTCGACGATCTTGTTGGCAGCGATCCACGGCATCATGGCGCGCAGCTGCTCGCCGATGACTTCGATGCCGTGAGCGGCGTTGTTGCGGCGCTTGGCGGTCATCGACGGGTAGTTGGTGGCGCCTTCGGAGATGAACATCTTGGCGTATTCGCCGTCCTGGATGCGCTTCAGAGCGTTGCGCATGGCCTGACGGGATTCGGCGTTGATGACTTCCGGGCCGGTCACGTACTCGCCGTATTCGGCGTTGTTGGAGATCGAGTAGTTCATGTTGGCGATGCCGCCTTCGTACATGAGGTCAACGATCAGCTTCAGCTCGTGCAGGCACTCGAAGTAGGCCATTTCCGGCGCGTAACCGGCTTCGACCAGGGTTTCGAAGCCGGCTTTCACCAGCTCGACGCAACCGCCGCACAGAACAGCCTGCTCGCCGAACAGGTCGGTTTCGGTCTCGTCCTTGAAGGTGGTTTCGATGATGCCGGTACGGCCGCCGCCCACGCCGCAGGCGTAGGACAGAGCGACGTTCTTGGCATTGCCCGACGCGTCCTGGTAGATGGCGATCAGGTCAGGGATGCCGCCGCCCTTGACGAACTCGGAACGCACGGTGTGGCCCGGAGCCTTCGGCGCGATCATGATCACGTCGAGGTCAGCGCGCGGTACGACCTGGTTGTAGTGGATGGAGAAGCCGTGAGCGAAGGCCAGGGTGGCGCCCTTCTTCAGGTTCGGCTCGATCTCATCCTTGTACAGGCGGCCCTGGAACTCGTCCGGGGTCAGGATCATGACCAGGTCGGCAGCAGCAACGGCTTCGGCCACTTCAGCCACTTTCAGACCGTGGTTCTGAGCCTTGGCAACGGAAGAAGAACCCGCACGCAGGCCGACGGTAACGTCGACGCCGGAGTCTTTCAGGTTGCAGGCATGGGCGTGGCCCTGGGAACCGTAACCGATGATGGCAACTTTCTTGCCTTGAACGATGGAGAGGTCACAGTCTTTATCGTAGAAAACGCGCATTTGGGTAATCCCCTGTCAGTTGGCCTCGTGGGCCGTATTTCAAATCAGATGCTGAGAGTCTTGTCGCCACGGGCAATGCCGGTGACGCCGCTGCGGACGACTTCGAGGATCGACGCGGTGCCGATGGCCTGGATGAAGCTGTCCAGCTTGTCGCTGGTACCGGCCAGCTGCACGGTGTAGACGCTGCTGGTGACGTCGACGATCTGGCCGCGGAAGATGTCGGTGGTGCGCTTGACCTCGGCGCGCTGGGCGCCGGTGGCCTTCACTTTCACCAGCATCAGCTCGCGCTCGATGTGCGCGCTCTCCGAGAGGTTCACCAGTTTTACCACCTCGATGAGCTTGTTGAGGTTCTTGGTGATCTGCTCGATGACTTCATCCTGACCGGCGGTGGTCAGGGTCAGGCGCGACAGCGTCGGGTCCTCGGTCGGGGCGACGGTCAGGCTTTCGATGTTGTAGTTGCGCTGGGAGAACAGGCCGACGACGCGGGACAGCGCGCCGGGTTCGTTTTCCAGCAGCAGGGAAATGATGTGTCGCATGATCAGGTACGCTCCGTCTTGCTCAGCCACATGTCGCGCATCGCACCACCGCGGATCTGCATCGGGTAGACGTGCTCGCTGGTATCGACCTGGATGTCGAGGAAGACCAGGCGATTCTTCATCGCGAAGGCCTCTTCCATCATCGGCTTCAGGTCCTTCAGGTCGGTGATGCGCATGCCGACGTGGCCATACGCTTCAGCCAGCTTGACGAAGTCCGGCAGCGATTCCATGTAGGAGTGCGAATAACGGCTGTTGTACTGCATGTCCTGCCATTGGCGGACCATGCCCAGCGCACCGTTGTTCAGGTTGACGATCTTCACCGGCAGGTCGTACTGCAGGCAGGTGGACAGCTCCTGGATGTTCATCTGGATGCTGCCTTCACCGGTCACGCAGGCGACGTCGGCGTCCGGGAAGTTCAGCTTCACGCCCATGGCGGCGGGGAAGCCGAAGCCCATGGTGCCCAGGCCGCCGGAGTTGATCCAGCGATTGGGCTTGTTGAAGCGGTAGTACTGCGCCGCGAACATCTGGTGCTGGCCCACGTCCGAAGCAACGAAGGCATCACCGTGGGTGACTTCGCAGAGGGTCTCGATCACGGTCTGCGGCTTGATGATGCTGCCGTCGCCCATGTTGTACGGGAACAGGCCGCGGGTGCCGCGCCATTCGTCGATCTGCTTCCACCAGGCAGCCTGGGCTTCCTTGTTCGGGGTCTCGCCGATTTCCTTGAGGATGGCGACCATTTCGGTCAGGACGCTGTCCACCGGGCCCACGATCGGGATGTCGGCCTTCACGGTCTTGGAGATCGAGGCCGGGTCGATGTCGACGTGGATGATCTTGGCATTCGGGCAGAACTTGGCTGCGGTCTCGCCATTGATCACGCGGTCGTCGAAACGCGCGCCGACGGCGAAGATCACGTCAGCGTGGTGCATGGCCAGGTTGGCGGTGTAGCTGCCGTGCATACCGAGCATGCCGACGAACTGGCGATCGGTACCCGGGTAGCCACCCAGCCCCATCAGGGTGTTGGTGACCGGCACGTTGAGCATGCGCGCGACTTCGGTCAGCGGCTCGGCGGCATTGCCCATGATCACGCCACCACCGGCGTAGATGATCGGGCGCTTGGCGGCCAGCATCATCTCGGCGGCCTTGCGGATCTGGCCGGAATGGCCACGGACCGCCGGGCTGTAGGAGCGCAGCTTGACCTTCTTCGGGTAGTTGTATTCGAACTTCTGGGTCGGATCACCCATGTCCTTCGGAATATCGATCACCACCGGGCCGGGACGGCCGGACTGGGCGATATAGAAGGCCTTCTTGATGACCTCCGGGATTTCCGCCGGGTGCTTGATGATGAAGCTGTGCTTCACGATCGGGCGGGAGATACCGACCATGTCGGTTTCCTGGAAGGCATCGGTGCCGACCATGTTGCTCGCCACCTGGCCGGAGATCACCACCATCGGGATGGAGTCCATGTAGGCGGTAGCGATGCCGGTGATGGCGTTGGTCGCGCCGGGACCGGAGGTCACCAGCACCACGCCCGGCTTGCCGGTGGCGCGCGCATAGCCGTCGGCCATATGGGTGGCGGCCTGCTCGTGGCGAACCAGGATGTGGGTTACTTCGTTCTCTTTGAAGAGAGCGTCGTAGATATGCAGGAGGGCACCGCCCGGGTACCCGTAGATGTACTTAACGCCTTCGTCACGCAGGGAGCGGACGACCATTTCAGCGCCGGATAAAAGTTCCACGTTGTCACCTCTAGAACGCTATATACGGAAACCCCCAACGTGGGGGACCGACTTGGATGGCTGCCCGGCAGACATGGGCGAATGTAATCGCCGGCTACGTCGACTGCCGATTGAGCAGAACCTGGAGACGCTCCTGTTTGTGTTACGGAGAGCCTCCACCCAGCGCGAGGTAACGCGAAACAGGGTGAAACTTTGCGGCGCGGGTAGCACCTCTTGTCTGCCGAGTAAAACCAGCTTGCGGCCGGCCCACTGCAGCGAACCTTGGATTCTTCTGAAACGAGGCGGTCAAGTCAAGCCATATGTGGCATCGAATGAAGCGGGGATGTGAACTTTCTCAGAGTGAATAAGTGCACGTTTTGGTTATAGTTACCGCCAGACTCCGCCTTCCAAGGATCGACAACGCATGCGACGGATGATTTTCCTGGGCAGCCTGCTGCTCGCGCTGGCCCCGACCGTGATGGCCGCGCAGGTCTACAAATGGGTCGACGCCCAGGGCATTACCCATTTCGGCGCGCAGCCGCCCGAAGGCACCGACGCCGCGACCGTGAACACCAACACGGCGCCGCCCAAGCCCAGCAGCAATTTCCCGCCGCCTGCCGCCGCCATGCCGACTCTCCCGCCCAGTGCCGACGAGAAGCAGAAGGCTGCCGACGAGAAGGTCCGCCAGGAAGTGGCGCAGCGGGAAGCGGAGCGCGCCAAGCAATGCCAGCAGTTGCGCACCGACGTGGCGCAACTGAAGAACAACCCGCGCATTCGCGTGGATGACGGCAATGGCGACCTGCGTCGCATCAGCGAAGAAGAGCGTCAGGAGCGCATCGCGGCCAGCGAGAAGAGCATCCGCGAGAACTGCAACTGACCTCCGCTCAGGGCGTCGGACTGATCAGTTGATCGAAGGCGCCCAATGCTTCCAGCAGGGCAGCAACCCGAGCTCCCTCATTGGCGTAGGCCATTTCCGCAATGGCGCGGATGCCCGAGGCATTGGGCAGATCCGCGCCGCTCTCGATGATCAGCTTCATCCGCGGCAGGAAGATCCACTGCAGCCACTCCTCCAGCGCCAGCGTATCCACGCAGAAGGGTTCGACGCTGGATAGCCTGTCCGTCGACGGGCTTTCACTTCCCCACATGCCGACCGCACGCAACTCGCGTTCGATCAACAGCAGTTGATCGGCGACGGCCAGCACGCGCGCATCCATTACAGGGTCACCTTGGCTTTCTGACGCGCCTCGGCGGCGCCGGCGGCGTTGCCCTGCTGGTCACGGCACTTGGCGATCAGGTCCCACAGGCTGGCCTGCATGGTCGGGCGACCGTTGGCCAGCGACAGACCACGCAGCGCTACCTGCTCGGCTTGCGCGGCATCGCCCTGGGCCAGACGAACCTGGGCCAGTTTGTAGAGCACCTGCGGCTCGCGCGGGGCGATACGCTGGGCGCGCTCCAGGCTGGCGGCCGCGCCGTTCAGGTCACCACCACCCTGCTGCTGCGAGGCGGAGGTCAGCAGCGCCAGCACCGGGCCGTCCAGTTGCTCGTCCGCGGCCAGCCCCGTGTTGCTCGACGGAATGCCCGACGGCCCCTGGTAGGTTTTCGCGGTGGACGGTGCTGCCTGCTGGGTCTGATAAGCAGGCTGCTGGTAGGTCTGCGACTGGAAACCGCCATTGGAGGTGATGCCGCCACTGGTGGAGATCGGTTGCTGCGAATAGGTCGAGCCGGTGGCCCCCGGCGCCGTGGTCATGGGCGAGGTGCTGATCGGCGCGGCGCCGGTCTGCGCCGGGAAGGTCTGGATCGGCGCCATGCCGGCATCCTGCGGCACCATCACGGTGACGCCGGAATCCCCCTGCGGGATGCTCTGGCCGGCACTGGCGCGCACCGGCGCCTGGGTGTTACCGCCGCTACGGCCGACACGCTCCGAATTGGACACCGAGGTGCCGGAGTCCTGCACGGGAATGGCACCGTGCTGCGGGGACGCACAACCGGACAGAAGCGCCAGAGTCGCCGACGCTGCAAACCAAGCTTTTCTCACTTCCAATCCTCTTGCATCAGTTCAACCAGCCGCGCACCCAGTCCATGACTTCGCCGGCCGGCGTCTGGTTTCCGCAACCCGCGCCCTGCGCAGGTTCGCTTCCTCGAATATAAGGCATCTGCACCGCACCGGGGCAGTTGGCCTCAGTGCCCTGCCCGGTATGCGGATCGACCCAGGCCTGCACGACATTATCCGGCATCGGCATGTCCAGCGGGGCGGGATTGGCCTTGCGCATGAAGCTGGTCCAGATTTGCAACGCGCCGGTTGCACCGGTGAGCGGCGTCTTGCCATTGTCGTCGCGACCGATCCACACCACCGCCAGCAGGTCCTGGCCGAAACCGGAGAACCAGCTGTCACGGGAATCGTTGGTGGTGCCGGTCTTGCCTGCCAGGGTCAGCGACGCCGGCAGCTGGTTGTAGACCGAGCGCCCGGTACCCTCGCGCATCACGCGCTGCATGGCGCTCTGCAGCAGGTAGATGGCGCCCGGGTCGAAGCGCTGCTGGACCTGGAACGGATAGCGCTTGAGCGGCTGCCCGTCGGCCGCCAGCACGCTGCGGATACTGCGCAGCGGCGTATTGAAGCCGCCACTGGCGATGGTCTGGTACATGGTCGCCACCTGCATGGGGCTGAGCGCGCCGGCGCCCAGCAGCATCGATGGATAGGCCGGCCAGTTCGGCGACACGCCCAGGCGCTCCAGGGTCTTCAGGACATTCGGCACCCCCAGGTCGAGGCCCAGCCGTGCCGTGGACAGGTTCAGCGAACGGGCCAGCCCCTGGTAGAGGAAGATGGTGCCGTTGGCGGTGCCTTCGTAGTTCTTCGGCGTCCACACCTGGCCATCCTTGCCTTTCACCTGGAACGGTTCGTCCTGGATGTAGCTGGTCAGGGTGTACTGGCTCGGTCGTTCCAGCGCCGTCAGGTAGACCGCCGGCTTGACCAGCGAGCCGATGGGCCGCACGGCATCGACGGCGCGGTTGAAGCCGGCGAAACGCGGGTCGCGGCTGCCCAGCAGTGCCTGGATCTCGCCGGTTTCCGGGTTGGTCACGACCATCGCGGTCTCGGTCTCGGCCACGCCCTTGCGGCCTTCCAGACGCTTGAAGGTTTCGCTGACGGCAGACTCCGCCTTCATCTGCAGGATGGGGTCGAAGCTGGTGAAGATGCGCAGGCCTTCCTCGGTCAGGTCCTCGTCGCGGTAATCCTCGCGCAGCTGGCGTTTCACCAGGTCGAGGAATGCCGGATAGGAACTGTTGGCCATGCTGCCCTGACGGGTCACGCCCAGGGGCGCCTGCTTGGCGGCGGCGGCTTCGTCGGCGGTGATCACGCCCTGCTCGGCGAGCACGTCGAGCACCACGTTGCGGCGCTCCAGCGCACGCTCGGGGTTACGCCGCGGGTTGTAATAGGAGGGGCCCTTCACCATACCGACCAGCAACGCCACCTGGGGCAGCTTCAGCTCCGACAGCGGCTGGCTGAAGAAGTACTGGCTGGCGAGGCCGAAACCGTTCACCGAGCGCTGGCCATCCTGGCCGAGGAACACTTCGTTGAGGTAGCCCTCGAGGATTTCCCGCTTGTCGTAATGCAGCTCCAGCAGCACCGCCATCATGGCTTCGGTGAGCTTGCGCGACAGGCTGCGCTCGTTGGTCAGGAAGAAGTTCTTCACCAGCTGCTGGGTCAGCGTACTGCCGCCCTGGCGCAGCTGTCCGGCGCTGGCGTTGACCCAGACGGCACGGGCGATGGACTTCAGCGAAACGCCGTGGTGAGTCCAGAAGTCGCGGTCTTCCACCGCCACCAGGGTATCGATCAGGTACGGCGGCACCTGGTCGAGCTTGATCAGGATGCGGTCTTCGTTGTGCGCCGGGTACAGGCCGCCGATCAGCAGCGGCTCCATGCGCGCCACGGCGAGGTCGCCGCCATTGGCGCGGCTCAGCCCGGCCACGTAGTCGCCGGAGAAGCGCACGCGAATACGCTGCGCGGGCTCTGCGCCTTCATAGAACTGGAAGCCACGGGTGTTCAGGTCGACGGCATTGCCCGACACCGAGACGGCGCCGGGCCCGGCCACGGTGGTTTCGCGGCGGTAGCCCAGGGCATCCAGCTCGCGCAGGAAGTCGTCCTTGCCCAGTTTCAGGCCGACGAACAGTTCCAGCGGCCGGGCGTACACCTTGGCGGGAATGGTCCAGCGCTTGCCGGAGAACTTCTCCTGCACAACCGCATCGAGGTACACGGCAAAACCGGCCAGCACCACCACGCCAACCAGACCGAGCTTGAGTGCCCAGCCCAGCCACTTGCGCATGGCAGGCGACGATTTGCCGCTCTTTTTACGAGGTTTGGAAGATCGGGGACGCGTCATGGCGGCGCATTATACGTACTTTATCCACAGGGGACAGACGCCGCTCCCGCGGGCGTCCGGGCTTGATGCGAACTGCCGCGCATCTCGGGACGACGGTCAGTGGCCGAGCTATGACCCCACGATGGCCATTTGGTTGCCGGCCGACCGCAGAGTTTGCACCTGCCGACCCAGCCGCCATAATGCCTGCCTTCAGAAATTCGATCGGAAAGGACATCACGTGAGCCAGACTCTCCTCGCAGCCCTGCAGAACCCCGCCCTCTTCCCCCATCCGGTCGAGGGTTTCCGGGTCATCGAAACCCACATCTCCTGGGTGCTGCTCACTGGCTCCTACGTCTACAAGATCAAGAAGCCGGTGAACTTCGGCTTCCTCGACTTCACCGACCTCGCTCAGCGCAAGCACTTCTGCGAGGAAGAGCTGCGCCTGAACCAGCGCCTGACTGACGGCCTGTACCTCGACGTCATCGCCATCACCGGCAGCGAGGCCGCGCCGCAGCTGAACGGCGAAGGCCCGGCCATCGAATACATGATCCAGTGCCGCGAGTTCCCGCAGTCCCAGCTGCTCAGCGAAGTGCAGGCGCGCGGCGAACTGGGCGCCCAGCACATCGACGGACTGGCCAGGCAGATCGCCGACTTCCACCTGCGCACCCCGGTCGTTCCCACCGAGCACCCGCTGGGCACTCCCGAAGCCTGCATGGCACCGGTGCGGCAGAACTTCGAACAGATCCGCCCGATGCTCTCCGACAAGGCCGACCTGCTGCAGCTCGACGCGCTCGAAGCCTGGGCAGAATCCAGCTACGAACGCCTGCACGGCGTGTTCGAGCAACGCAAGGCGAACGGTTTCATCCGCGAATGCCACGGCGATATCCACCTGGGCAACGCGGCGATCATCGACGGCAAGGTCGTGCTGTTCGACTGCATCGAGTTCAACGAGCCGTTCCGCTTCACCGACGTCACCGCCGACTATGCCTTCCTGGCCATGGACCTCGAAGACCGCGGACTGAAGTGCCTGTCGCGGCGCTTCGTCAGCCAGTACCTGGAATACACCGGCGACTACCAGTCCCTGGCCCTGCTGAACTTCTACAAGGCCTACCGCGCCCTGGTCCGCGCCAAGATCGCGCTGTTCAGCCTGGCGCACCAGAACGACGCCGTGCAGAAAGCCGCAACCCTGCGCCAGTACCGCAACTACGCCAACCTGGCGGAGAGCTACAGCGCCATTCCGTCGCGCTTCCTGGCGGTGACCGTCGGCGTGTCCGCCGTCGGCAAGAGCCAGGTCGCGCTGCGTCTCGTCGAGGCGCTGGGCGCCGTGCGCCTGCGTTCGGACGTGGAGCGCAAGCGCCTGTTCGGCGAACAGAAGGCCGAGCAGCAAGGCCAGCTCAAGGGCGGCATCTATGACGCCGACGCCACTATGGCAACCTACCAGCGCCTGAACGAGCTGGCCGTGGACATCCTGCGCGCCGGGTACCCCGTCGTGCTCGATGCCACCTTCCTCAAGCGTGAGCAACGCGCCGCGGCCTGGGAAATCGCCGAGGAAACCGGCGTGCCCTTCCTGATCCTCGACTGCCAGGCGCCGGAAGCGGTCATCGCCGGCTGGCTGAGCCAGCGCCAGAGCGAGGGCAACGACCCCTCCGACGCCACCCTGGACGTGATCCAGGCGCAGCAGGCCAGCCGCGACGCACTCAGCGCCGAAGAGCAGCAGCACAGCAAGCGCGTCGATACCCCGGACGCCGCCAGCCTGGACGCCCTGGTCGCCAGCATCCGCCAGCGCCTGCCGGGCCTCTGAGCCACCGCCTGTCGGCCGGAATCGCCCTGTTGCGGCGACTTCCGGCCGGCGGCCGCGCCGCCCGACGCACCGTCCACGACGACATCGCCCTGCCCCGCTTTCTCGGCGATATCACAAAGCCACGTTTTTCCCAGCCACCGCTACACTTCTCTTTGCGTGTCCGGCCGCTACGAGCAGTTCTCGGCCCCTTCAAGACCTGACACCCATCGTGCCCATCGCAAGGACCGACGATGAACGACGAACTGCTGCACCTGAAAAACCTCGGCAAGACCTCCGCGCAATGGCTGCATGCCGTTGGCATCCATAGCGCCAGCGACCTGCGCCGCCTGGGGGCGGTCGGCGCCTACCGGGCCGTGCGTGCGCGCGGCTTTCGCGCGTCCAAGGTGCTGCTCTATGCCATCGAGGGCGCGCTGCTGGATGTGCACTGGAACGACCTGCCTCCCGCCCACAAGGCTGCACTTCTTGGCGAGCTTGAGACATTTCCCACACGTAACAAGAGCTAGCTCACAAGCTCTGTGGGAAAATGTTTACGCAAGGAGCCTCTCCGCTTATGGTCTCAGGGCCCTTCGTGCGCCCTCGACCGTCGCCATATCAAGGAATTACGGCCATGTACCTACTCGGTGAACAACCTGCTTACGCCGATCGACTGATCAATCGCCTGCAGGGCATCCCAGCGCAATTGCTCGCCGGCCTGGAGCCCGCCGGCGAAGCCATCCGCCTGGAACGCTCCGACGACCTGGAAGGCGAGTTGCCCGGCAAGCATCTGTTCCTCATCGAGAATGGCCTGGTCCATGCGCTGGTGGACGAACGCCCGCTGTTCTATCTGCAGGAAGGCGACCTGGTTGGCCTGCGCCAGGGCATCGAACTGCCGCCCTGCCGCTACGTCAGCGAAGAGCCGCTGTGCCTGGTGCCGTATCTGCGCAGCGAAGTATTCCGCCACATCCACAACCACGAGCAGCGCCAGGAGCAGTTCCTGCACTACCTGATTGGCCATACCGCGCTGCTGTCCGATGCCCTGGCGCACCTCAAGCAGCCGGAGATCCGTCCGGCCACCGGCTTCCAGCACTTCGCCGCCGGCGCCCAGCTGATCCAGCAGGGGGACGACGCCGAGCACGTGTTCATCATCATCGAGGGCCACGCCGAGGCCTTCGTCGACGGGCAGAAGGTCGGCGATGTGCAGAAGGACGAGATCTTCGGCGCCATGGCCGTGTTCACTCGCGAGAAACGCAGCGCCTCGGTGATCGCCAGCGAGCCGTGCACGGTAATGGTGATCCCCAAGGACCAATTCCTCAGCCTGATGCAGAGCAACCCGCGCATCGCCCACAGCCTGATCGAAGGCATGGCGCGGCGCATCGACCTGCTGAACAAGGAAGTCACCCAGCTGCGCCTGCAACGCCAGGCAGACTGACGTTCCTCTTGCGTGAATAGCCCGGCCCTGTGCCGGGCTTTTTCGTGGGTGGCGGGCGGAAATTCGCAGGAGCGAGAAAAAAAGGTAACGAAAGGAGGTTGACTCTCAAATGATAATGATTATTATTGAATCATCTGGTCGCGAGGCCAGATCGATAACCTCAAGAGACCACGCAGTCGGACTCTTCAGATTATCTCCTCATCAGGCTAATCACGGTTTGGACCCGGCACTTTGCCGGGTCTTTTTTTTTGCCTCGATTTTTTCGCAGCACCTGCCGGGCAATCGCAAAAGCGCCAGCACGGAAAAGAAAGGTGTTGACTCTCAAATGATAATGGTTATTATTACCTCAACTGGTCGCGAGGCCAGCCGGATAAGCTTAAGAGACCACAGTCGGACTCTTCAGATTATCTCCTCATCAGGCTAATCACGGTTTGGACCCGGCAATTTGCCGGGTCTTTTTTTGCCCGCGATTCCTGCCGCGACCGCCATTCACGCACGCGTGAAAAAGGGCCTCGCGGCCCCTTCACTTCATGCTACGCATCTGCGCGCAGTAATCGGTTGGCGGTTGGGCCGGTGTGTACCAGGCGTAGTCGGCCTGTTCCGGCGCCACAGGTTTACCCACTTCCGCCAGCATCACCACCTTCAGCCCCTGGGCGGCGTCCAGGTCCTGCAGATGCAGCGGAACGCCCAGGTCGCGTCGCGCATGGAAGCCGCCGGCAATCAGCACGGCCGGTGCGGGCGCGGCCTTGAAGCGCTCGGCCATGCGCCGGTCGCGCTGCTGCTGCACCGCCAGCATCGGCGGGAGCTGGTTGTCCGGCAGCAGCCCACAGTGGGAATCACGGATGTCCTGCAGCAATGCATCGCGCACCGGGGCGGCCGTGGAAGCGGGCCCCTGCAATGCGGGGGCGCTGCGGTAGATGCCGATGATCTCGCCGCGATCCAGGTTGGCCGCCAGCAGCGGCGCCGGCTGCTTCACCAGCCAGGTCACCAGCGGGCCGTACTGTGACCAGTCCCAGCCCGGCTGCCAGTGCAGCGCGCCGATCAGATCGGTCGGCGTTTCGCCCTTCGCCGCCGCAGCCTGGCTGGCAGACACAGCACGTTGCTGATCGGGGTTGAGCATCTCCAGCAGTACGCTGCCGCCCGGGCGCCGCTCGGCCAGGGCACGCACCAGCCAGAGTTCGAGGGCATGGTGATCGGGATTGTCGTGCTGCTCGCCGATGAGCACCCGCGGTGCCGCGGCGAGACGATCCAGCAGTTGCGCCGGCGACAGCACGTCGCCGCTGCGCAGGTCGCGAATCACCCCCAGTTCGGCATTGTCGCGACCTTCCGGACTCTGCCAGGCCGGCAACGGCGGCGCGGCCAACTGGCCCTGGCAGGCAGCGAGCAGCGCCAGCAGCGGGACAAGCAGGACCTTGTTCATGGCGATTCCTCTCAGCGTGCGATGATCAGCGGATGGCCGCGTTCCGGGTGCGCCTGCACCAGCACATCGAGGCCGAAGACGCTGCGCAGCGGTTCCGCCTGCAGCACCTCGTGCGGAGTGCCGAGCAGGTGCACGCGCGACTCGTGCAGCAGCATCAGGCGATCACAGTAACGCGCCGCGAGGTTCAGGTCGTGCAGGATCACCAGCACGGCGGCGCCACGTCCGGCGAAGTCGCGCACGGCCTGCAACGTGGTGTGCTGGTGCAGCGGGTCGAGTGCCGAGGTCGGCTCGTCCAGCAGCAACACCTGTTCCGCCCCGCCCGGCCAGAGCTGCGCCAGCACCCGGGCCAGATGCACCCGCTGCCGCTCGCCCCCGGACAGCGCCAGGTAGCTGCGCCCCGCCAGGTGCGAGGCGTCGGCAGCGGCCATGGCGTCGCGGACGATTTCCGCGTCGCGCTGGCGGCCACTGTCGTGGGGCAGCCGGCCGAAGCCCACCACCGCCTCGACGGAGAACGCAAAGTTCAGCGAGGACGATTGCGGTAGCACCGCCAGTCGACGCGCACGCTCGGTGCCCTGCCAGGACGCCAGCGGCCGGCCATCGAGGCTGACAGCCCCTCCGGCGAGCGGCAACTCGCCATTCAGGGCGCCCAGCAGGGTGCTTTTGCCCGCACCGTTGGGGCCCAGCACGCCGAGCACCTCGCCGGGCTGCAAGGTCACGCTCACCTCCCGCAGGACAGTCTGCGCGCCGCGCTTCACCAGCAGCTTGTCTGCGCACAGCATCAGGAACGCCCCCGGATCAGCAGGTAGAGGAAGAACGGCGCGCCGATCAGCGCGGTGACAATGCCGATCGGCAACTCCGCCGGCGCCAGCGCCAGCCGGGCGACCAGGTCGGCGAGCAGCAGGAGGATCGCACCGCCGAGCATCGAGGCCGGCAGCAGCACGCGGTGATCCGGGCCGACGATCAGGCGCAGCAGGTGCGGCACCACCAGGCCGATGAAGCCGATCATCCCGGCGGCGGCCACGGCGGCACCGACACCCAGTGCGGTACAGAGGATCAGTTCGACCTTCAGTCGTTCGACATCGAAGCCCAGGTGACGGGCTTCGGATTCCCCGAGCAGCAATGCATTCAGGGCATTCACCCGGCGCGGCAGCCAGCAGGCCACCAGCAGCGCGATCAGCAGCAGCGGCCACAGGCGCGGGTAGCTCGCGCCATTGAGGCTGCCGAGGTTCCAGAAGGTCAGGGTGCGCAGCGTGGCGTCGTCGGCGAGGTAGGTGAACAGGCCGATCAGCGCGCCAGCCAGCGCCGTCAGTGCGACGCCGGCCAGCAACATGGTCGCCACACTGGTCTGGCCGTTGTGGCGCCCCAGGCGGTAGACCAGCGCTGTCACCAGCAGGCCGCCGGCAAAGGCGCTGGCGGAGAGCAGGTACGGCGCGAACGCTTCGGGCAGCCCGCCCACGGACGCCCCGAAGACGATGGCGATGGCCGCGCCCAGCGCGGCGCCGCTGGAAACGCCGATCAGGCCGGGGTCGGCCAGCGGATTGCGGAATAGCCCCTGCATCGCCACGCCCGCCAGCGCCAGTACGCCACCGGTGGCGATGCCCAGCAAGGTGCGCGGCAGGCGGATCTGCCCGACGATCAGTTCGGCCTGGCCCAGGCCGGCGTCGGCCACCGGTAGCCCGAGCAGGTGCCCCAGCGCACGCAGGGTATCGCCCAGCGGCAGGCTCACCGGCCCGAGGGCCAGGGAAAGCCAGACGACCAGCAGCAGGAGACAACCGAGGAGCAGGAACAGCGGTCGAGCGGTAACGATCCGGGTCAAGGACGACTTTCCGTGTTCAGGGCCTGCGCGGAAGGATAAAAGGCCCGCGACAGGCTAGCCAGCCCGTCCGGGATACGCGGGCCCAGGCCGCCCACCAGCAGCGTCGGGTCGAGCACCAGCACGCGGCCGTCGCGCAGTGCCGCGGTCGCCGCCAGGCCCGGGTTCTGCCGGGTCAGGGCGGCGCGGGCCGCGTCGCCCGCCAGCGTGCGGTCGCTGAGCACCAGCACCTGGGGATCCAGCGCAGCCAGGGCTTCGCTCGACAGCGTCTTGTAGCCCACGTGGGTCGCCAGATTCTGGCCGCCGGCGTGCTGGATCAACCTGTCGCCGGGCGTGCCGCGCCCGGCCACCAGCAGGTTGCCACCGGCGTGCCCGACCAGCAGGACGACACCGGGCGCAGCCTGCACGGACCGGGCCTTCTTCACCCAGTCCGCGTGCGCGGCCAGGCGCGCATCGAACTCCGCCGCGAGCTGCCTCGCCCTGTCCGGCGCACCGAGCAATGCGCCCAGCCGCTGGAGCGTGTCGTGGACGGTCTGCTGATCGGCCTTGGCCGACAGCGTCTCGATTTGCACGCCAGCGGCACGAAGTTGATGCAGTACCGGCGGCGGGCCCATTTCCTCGCTGCCCAGGAGGATGTCCGGCTTCAGCGCGAGGATGCCCTCGGCGGCCAGTTGCCGCTGGTAACCGATCTTCGGCAGCGCCTGGAGGGAGGCCGGGTGCAGGCTGGTGGTGTCGACGCCGACGAGCTTGCTTTCGCCGCCCAACGCGACGACCCATTCGCTCAGCGAACCACCGGCACTCACCCAGCGCTGCGGCAGCGCGTCAGCCAGCGCGCTGGTGGCAGTCAGGCAGAGCGCGGCCAATAGCGCGCGTGCAGTCAGGGTGGTCATCGCTGTCTTCCTCGCGTGAAAGGGAGTGGGCCGCGGCGCGGCGGCACGGACGAACCTTGCCACAGGGAAGTCATGAAATCTATTTGATAATTATTTGCATTAAATGACAAAGGGACTTAAGGTCTGCCGCCTTTCGTTGGCCAGGCGCCAACGCAGCCCTGCTTCAGCACACGGAAGTGCACCCTCTTCCGGTCGGGCCCTGGAGGCGCGGATAATGCCCGCCTCGTGACGCCTTACGCTGAATGGAACCCCGGATGATCCTGCTCTGCACCCCGCATGACCTGGCCGAAGGCCAGAGCCGGGGCTTCAAGGCCGCTGGCCTGAACCTCTTCCTCGTGCGCCGCCAGGGTCGCGTCTACGCCTACCGTAATCGCTGCCCGCACCGGGAGATCCCGCTGGGCTACGACGCCGAGCACTACCTGGATGCCAGCGGCCGCCTGCTGCAGTGCGGCCATCACGGCGCGCTGTTCTTGATCGAAACCGGCGAGTGCATCCAGGGGCCGTGTCTGGGGGACGGGCTGGAGGCGCTGCCCTGCCGGGAGGATGAGCAGGGCATCTGGCTGGAGGACGTTCGCGAGTAGCGCTGCGTCCGAGCGGGTTCGCGAGCAAGCTCGCTCCTACGAAGAGCCGCTCGGTGTGTGTGTGTGTGTAGGAGCGAGCTTGCTCGCGAACCGCCCTACCCAGAACTACAGCAGCACCTTCAGCGGCCGATCCAGGCAGATTTCCTGTGTATCGATCCGCGCCCCGTAGGCGAGCACCTCCACGCCGGCGGTGTGCGCCTCCGCCAAGGCGGAGTTATAGGCCGGGTCGATCTCCATCGCCGGGCGCACCGCGTCGATGTCCGTCAGGTTCACCGCATACAGCAGCACCGCGCGCATGCCATCGCGCGCCAGCGTTGCCAGCTCCCGCAGGTGCTTGGCACCGCGCAGGGTAACGGCATCGGGAAAGGCTGCGACGCTGGTGCCATCGAACCCCAGCGTCACACTCTTCACTTCCACGTACACCGGCTTGCCGGCATACATCAGGCGGAAGTCCGCGCGGCTGTTCTCCACCCCGTAGGCCGCCTCGCGGCGCAACTCGTCGAAGCCCGCCAATTCGGTCACGGTGCCGGCCAGCAGCGCTTCTTCCACCAGGCGGTTGGCCCGCCCGGTATTCACGCAGGCCAGCCGCCCCTGCGGGGTTTCCACCAGCTCCCAGGTGCCCGGCAGCTTGCGCTTGGGGTCGTCGGAGCGGCTGAACCAGACGCGGCAGCCTTCGCTCATGCAGTTGAGCATCGAGCCGGTGTTCGGGCAGTGGATGGTGAGCCGCTCGCCGCTGGCGGTCTCGATGTCCGCCAGGAAGCGCTTGTAGCGTTTGATCAGGCGCGCCTCGATCAGCGCCGGTTCGAAGCGCATCAGGGACGCCAGGTCTTCAGGCCACGGGCGATGCGCTCCACCGCCTGCTGCAGGCGCTCGACACTCTGGGTATAGGCGAACCGCACGTGGTGCGAGGCCTGGTAACGCCCGAAGTCGATGCCGGGGGTGAAGGCCACGTGCTCGGTCTCGATGAAGTGCTGGCAGAAGGCGAAGGCGTCGCCGCCGAAGGCGCTGACGTCCGCGTACAGATAAAAGGCTCCCTCCGGCTCCACGGCGATGCCGAAACCCAGTTCGCGTAGCGCGGGCAGCAGGTAGTCGCGGCGGCGGCGGAACTCCTCGCGGCGCTCTTCGAGAATCGCCAGGGTCGCCGGCTCGAAGCAGGCCAGCGCGGCGTGCTGCGCCATGCTCGGCGCGCTGATGTAGAGGTTCTGCGCCAGCTTCTCCAGCTCCCCCACCGCCTCCTGCGGCGCCACCAGCCAGCCCAGGCGCCAGCCGGTCATGCCGAAATACTTGGAGAAACTGTTGAGGACGAAGGCCTCGTCATCCACTTCCAGCACGCTGGGTGCGTCCAGGCCGTAGGTCAGGCCGTGGTAGATCTCGTCCACCACCAGATGGCCGCCCCGCGCCTTGAGGGTGGACGACAGCGCCGCGAGTTCATCCTTGTGCAACAGGGTGCCCGTAGGATTCGCCGGCGATGCGGCCAGAGCGCCTACACTGTCCTGATCCCAGTGCCGTTCGACGAGCTCCGGGGTGAGCTGGTAACGGCTCTCCGGGCCCACCGGCACCAGCTGTGCGGCGCCTTCCACCAGGCGCAGGAAGTGGCGGTTGCACGGGTAGCCCGGATCGGCCAGCAGCCAGTGCTTGCCCGGGTCCACCAGCAGGCTGCTGGCCAGCAGCAGGGCGCCGGAACCGCCCGGCGTAACGAGAATGCGCTGCGGATCGATCGACAGGCCATAGCGCTGGGCATAGAAGCCAGCGATGGCTTCACGCAGCGCCGGCAGGCCACGTGCGGCGGTATACCGCGTGTGACCGTTTGCCAGGGCCTTCTGCCCGGCTTCGACGATGGGCGCGGCGGTGGTGAAGTCCGGCTCGCCGATTTCGAGGTGGATGACGTCGTGGCCCGCGGCCTGCAGCTCATTGGCCCGCGCCAGCAGCGCCATGACGTGGAAGGGTTCGATGGCGCGGCTGCGCGCACTGAAGGTGGTGGCCATGGAATATTCCGAACTTTGCGACAGAGCCGGGATTCTAACAGGCCACTGATGAATACTGGGGCGCTGCGCGGTCAAGGCGCGGCACCTGGGAACGTGCAGGCTTCGTCCGGCAAACGCCAACGATCCTGCAACGGTTTGTCGACAAACCCGCTGGCCGTGACCAACGGGTCGACCAACTGGCGATCAGGTATGTGCGGGCACTGTCAGGCTCGACAACCGGGAGTAGCGTCCCGGGAATCGTTCTGGTAAGTTCGCCCGCTTGCGAGCGCGGGGCCGGCGGTGCCGGAGAGGGACCATCCGCGAGAGGATTAGCGAGAGTGAGAGGCGGTCATCCATGCCCACCAAAGCAAAACAACAGAGCAGCCAACTGATTCGTGGCTTCGAGCCCTACCAGGAAACCAAGGGCGAGGAGTACATGAGCGATCGCATGCGCGCGCACTTCACCTCCATCCTCAACAAGTGGAAAGTTGAGCTGATGGAAGAAGTGGACCGCACCGTGCACCACATGCAGGACGAAGCGGCCAACTTCCCGGACCCGGCCGACCGTGCCAGCCAGGAAGAGGAGTTCAGCCTCGAATTGCGCGCCCGCGACCGCGAGCGCAAGCTGATCAAGAAGATCGACGAAACCCTGCAGCTGATCGAAGACAACGACTACGGTTGGTGCGATTCCTGCGGCGTCGAGATCGGCATTCGCCGTCTGGAAGCCCGCCCCACCGCCACCCTGTGCATCGACTGCAAGACCCTGGCGGAAATCAAGGAAAAGCAGCTGGGCTCCTGAGCCTGGTTGATCCCGAACGGGGCGCTGCGGCGCCCCGTTTCGTTTGTGCGCCCCACCCTTAATAGAAAGCCCAGGAGACGCCATGCCCGCCTCCCGCTACGTCGGCCGCTTCGCCCCCACGCCCAGCGGCTACCTGCACTTCGGCTCGCTGGTGGCGGCGGTCGCGTCCTACCTGGATGCGCGCGCCGTCGGCGGCACCTGGCGGGTGCGCATGGAAGACCTCGACCCGCCGCGCGAAATGCCCGGCGCCCAGGCCGCCATCCTGGACACGCTCGAACGCTACGGCTTCGAATGGGACGGCCCGGTCGAGCGCCAGAGCGAGCGCGGCGAGGCCTACGCCGCCCAGGTCGAGCAATGGCTGCGCAGCGGCCTGGCCTACGCCTGCACCTGCTCGCGCAAGCAGCTCGAAGGCAGCCACGGCATCTACCCCGGCACCTGCCGCGACGCCCAGCACGACTGGCACGGCGACGTCGCCATCCGCATCCGCGTGCCGGAGCTGGAGTACCGTTTCACCGACCGCCTGCAGGGCGAGTTCCGCCAGCACCTGGGCCGCGACGTCGGCGATTTCATCATCCGCCGCCGCGACGGCCTGTTCGCCTATCAGCTGGCGGTGGTACTGGATGACGCCTGGCAGGGTGTGACCGACATCGTCCGGGGCGCCGACCTGCTGGACAACACGCCGCGCCAGCTTTACCTGCAGGAACTGCTGGGCATCGCCGCCCCGCGTTACCTGCACGTGCCGCTGATTATCCAGCCCGACGGGCACAAGCTCGGCAAGTCCTACCGCTCGCCGCCGCTCGAAGCCGACCAGGCCGCCCCGCTGCTGGTGCGCGCCCTCAAGGCGCTGGGCCAGCAGCCACCCGCCGAGCTGCGGCAGGCCACGCCGCAGGACGTGCTGGCCTGGGGCATCGAGCACTGGAATGCCGACGCCATCCCCCATTGCCTGACACTGGAAGACGCACGGCTCTAGACTGTCGAAGCAAGGCTGCTGCGCGCGGACTGCCTTGCTGCAGGAGCGAGCTTGCTCGCGAACACGCCCCACAGCGGGGTTCGGGATCGCGAGCAAGCTCGCTCCTACAGGACCTGCCGAGCATTCGGCGCAAGGCGGGCCGGCGGCCGGCTTGCCGGCGCCTGTGCGCACAGGTAGCCTGCCCGCCGAACCCAGAGAGAGACGACATGTACATCTACCGACTGGTGCTGCTCCTGGTCGTGGGCATCTACCTGTTCTCGCCGGCCATCATGGACTGGTGGATCGATCCCCACGGCGCCTGGTACCGCCCGTATCTGCTGTGGCTGATCCTGATCGTCGTCACCTTCATCCTGCAGAGCCAGCGCGATGCTGACGAGCTTTAGCCTCACCCAGCTGATCCTGATCAGCGCCTCCTACCTGATGGTTCTGTTCGGCGTCGCCTGGATCACCGAACGCGGCTTCGTTCCGCGCCGGCTGGTGCGCCATCCACTCATCTACACCCTCTCGCTGGGCGTGTACGCCAGCGCCTGGGCCTTCTATGGCACGGTCGGGCTGGCCTACCAGTACGGCTACGGCTTCCTGGCGATCTACCTGGGCGTTTCCGGCGCCTTCCTGCTGGCGCCAGTGCTGCTCTACCCGATCCTGCGCATCACCCGGGCCTACCAGCTGTCGTCGCTGGCCGACCTGTTCGCCTTCCGCTTCCGCAGTACCTGGGCCGGCGCGCTGACCACCCTGTTCATGCTGATCGGCGTGCTGCCGATGCTGGCGTTGCAGATCCAGGCGGTGACCGACTCGATCAGCATCCTCACCCGCGAATCGGAGCCCAACCGCGCGGCGCTGGCGTTCTGCGCACTGATCACACTGTTCGCGATCCTCTTCGGTGCCCGCCACATCGCCACCCGCGAGCGCCACGAAGGCCTGGTGATGGCGATCGCCTTCGAGTCGCTGGTGAAGCTGGTGGCGCTCTGCTCCATCGGCCTGTTCGCCCTCTATGGCGTGTTCGGCGGGCCGGACGGCCTGGAAGTCTGGCTGCTGCAGAACCAGGAAGCCCTGAGCACCCTGCACACGCCGCTGGCCGAAGGGCCGTGGCGCACGCTGCTGCTGGTGTTCTTCGCCGCCGCCATCGTCATGCCGCACATGTTCCACATGACCTTCACCGAGAACCTCAACCCGCGCTCGCTGCTCAGCGCCAGCTGGGGCCTGCCGCTGTTCCTGCTGCCGATGAGCCTGGCGGTGCCGCCGATCCTCTGGGCCGGCCTGCACCTGGGCGCCTCGACCAACCCGGAATACTTCACCCTCGGCCTGGGCATCTCCGTGGACAGCCCCGCCCTGGCGCTGACCGCCTTCATCGGCGGCATCTCCGCCGCCAGCGGCCTGATCATCGTGATGACCCTGGCCCTCTCGGGCATGGTGCTCAACCACCTGGTGCTGCCGCTCTACCAGCCGCCGGCCGAAGGCAACATCTACCGCTGGCTGAAGTGGACCCGCCGCGCGCTGATCGCCGCGATCATCATGGCCGGCTACGCCTTCTACCTGCTGCTGGGCGCCGAGCAGGACCTGTCGAACCTCGGCATCGTCTCCTTCGTCGCCACCCTGCAGTTCCTCCCCGGCGCGCTGGCCGTGCTCTACTGGCCGACCGCCAACCGCCGCGGCTTCATCGCAGGCCTGGTGGCCGGCATGCTGGTGTGGGGCGCGACCATGCTCACCCCGCTGGTGGCGAACCTGCAGAGCATCTACCTGCCGCTGTTCAACTCGCTCTACGTGCTCGACGACACCACCTGGCACCTCGCAGCGCTCGCCTCGCTGGCGGCCAACGTGCTGGTGTTCACTCTGGTCTCGCTGTTCACCGAAGCCAGCGATGAAGAGAAAGGCGCCGCCGAAGCCTGCGCCGTGGACAACGTCCGCCGCCCGCAGCGCCGCGAGTTGATCGCCGTGTCGCCGCAGGAATTCGCCAGTCAGCTGGCCAAGCCGCTGGGCGCGAAGACCGCCCAGCGCGAGGTGGAACAGGCCCTGCGCGACCTGCACCTGCCCTTCGACGAACGCCGCCCCTACGCCCTGCGCCGCCTGCGCGACCGCATCGAAGCGAACCTCTCCGGGCTGATGGGCCCGAGCGTGGCGCAGGACATGGTGGAAACCTTCCTGCCCTACAAGGCTAGCAGCGAAAGCTACGTCACCGAGGACATCCACTTCATCGAAAGCCGCCTGGAGGACTACCACTCCCGGCTCACGGGCCTGGCCGCCGAGCTCGACACCCTGCGCCGCTACCACCGCCAGACCCTGCAGGACCTGCCCATGGGCGTCTGCTCGCTGGCCAAGGACCAGGAAATCCTCATGTGGAACCGCGCCATCGAGGAGCTCACCGGCGTCAGCGCACAGCGCGTGGTCGGCTCACGCCTCGCCGCCTTGCCCGAACCCTGGCGCGGGCTGCTGGAAGGCTTCATCGACGCGCCCGACGAGCACCTGCACAAGCAGCGTCTGTCCATCGAGGGGCAGACCCGCTGGCTCAACCTGCACAAGGCGGCGATCGAGGAACCGCTCGCCCCCGGTAACAGCGGCCTGGTGCTGCTGGTGGAAGACCTCACCGAAACTCAGTCCCTGGAAGACAAGCTGATCCACTCCGAGCGCCTGGCCTCCATCGGCCGCCTGGCCGCCGGCGTCGCCCACGAGATCGGCAACCCCATCACCGGCATCGCCTGCCTGGCGCAGAACCTGCGGGAAGAACGCGAGGGCGACGGCGAGCTGACCGAGATCAGCGGGCAGATCCTCGAACAGACCAAGCGCGTCTCGCGCATCGTGCAGTCGCTGATGAGCTTCGCCCACGCCGGCGGCAAGCAGGTGGCGGCCGAGCCGGTGTGCCTGGCGGACGTCGCCCAGGAGGCCATCGGCCTGCTGTCGCTGAACAAGCGCAGCGTCGACGTGCAGTTCTTCAACCTGTGCAACCCGGAACACTGGGTGGAAGGTGACTCGCAGCGCCTGGCGCAGGTGCTGATCAACCTGCTGTCCAACGCCCGCGACGCCTCACCGCCCAACGGCGCGATCCGCGTGCGCACCGAAGCGTCCGAGCAGGCCATCGACCTGATCGTCGAGGACGAAGGCAGCGGCATTCCCAAGTCGATCATCGACCGCCTGTTCGAGCCCTTCTTCACCACCAAGGACCCGGGCAAGGGAACCGGCCTGGGGCTCGCTCTGGTCTATTCGATCGTGGAAGAGCATTATGGGCAAATCACCATAGACAGCCCGGCTGACCCCGAACGCGAATGCGGAACCCGCATCAGCGTCACCTTGCCGCGGCATCCTGGCCCGACGGCCGAGCAGTAAACGAGCACGTCGAGAGAGCTGAATACATGGCACATATCCTCATCGTCGAAGACGAAACCATCATCCGTTCCGCCCTGCGACGATTGCTCGAGCGCAACCAGTACCAGGTCAGCGAAGCTGGCTCGGTGCAGGAGGCCCAGGAGCGCTACAGCATTCCGTCGTTCGACATGATCGTCAGCGACCTGCGCCTGCCCGGCGCCCCCGGTACCGAACTGATCAAGCTGGCCCAGGGCACCCCGGTGCTGATCATGACCAGCTACGCCAGCCTGCGCTCGGCGGTGGACTCGATGAAGATGGGCGCGGTGGACTACATCGCCAAGCCGTTCGACCACGACGAGATGCTCCAGGCCGTGGCGCGCATCCTCAAGGACCGCCAGGAGAACCGTAACGCCCCCGCCGAAGCCCGCGGTAACGCCAAGGCCGCGGAGCGCAGCAGCGGTAACACCGCCGCTGCGGACGGCGAGATCGGCATCATCGGTTCCTGCCCGCCGATGCAGGAGCTGTACACCAAGATCCGCAAGGTCGCGCCCACCGATTCCAACGTGCTGATCCAGGGCGAGTCCGGCACCGGCAAGGAACTGGTCGCCCGCGCCCTGCACAACCTGTCCAAGCGCACCAAGGCGCCGCTGATCTCGGTGAACTGCGCGGCGATCCCGGAAACCCTGATCGAATCCGAACTGTTCGGCCATGAGAAGGGCGCCTTCACCGGCGCCAGCGCGGGCCGTGCGGGCCTGGTCGAAGCCGCCGATGGCGGCACGCTGTTCCTCGACGAGATCGGCGAACTCCCGCTCGAAGCCCAGGCGCGCTTGCTGCGCGTGCTGCAGGAAGGCGAGATCCGCCGGGTCGGCTCGGTGCAGTCGCAGAAGGTCGACGTACGCCTGATCGCCGCGACCCACCGCGACCTGAAGATGCTGGCCAAGACCGGCCAGTTCCGCGAAGACCTCTATTACCGCCTGCACGTCATCTCGCTGAAACTGCCGCCGCTGCGCGAGCGTGGCGCGGACGTGATGGAAATCGCGCGCTCCTTCCTGGCGCGCCAGTGCTCGCAGATGGGGCGCCCGGCCCTGACCTTCTCCCACGAAGCCGAACAGGCCATCCGTCACTACCCATGGCCGGGTAACGTGCGCGAGCTGGAAAACGCCATCGAGCGCGCGGTGATCCTCAGCGAGGGCCAGGAAATCCCGGCCGACCTGCTGGGTATCGACATCGAACTGGATGACCTGGACGACGATTTCGGCGACGACGGCGACCTGCGCCCCACCAACGGCAGCGCCAGCAACCACGAGCCCACCGAGGACCTGTCACTGGAGGATTACTTCCAGCACTTCGTCCTCGAGCACCAGGACCACATGACCGAGACCGAACTGGCCCGCAAGCTGGGTATCAGCCGCAAGTGCCTGTGGGAACGTCGCCAGCGCCTGGGCATTCCGCGCCGCAAATCGGGGGCCGCGGCGGACTCGTAACAGCCCCCACACTGTTACCGGGGGGACATGCTCCGTAACAAGCCGGGTTCATCGGTAACGAAAACCCGGCTTTTTTGTGCCCGCTGCGGGAGGGCGAAACCTCGCAAACCCTTGAAAAATAAGGATTCGTAAAAGTTGGCACGGCATCTGCTTTGTTATTGGCACAACAACAATAACAAGCACGACCACTCACAATAAGAACAAGACGAAACGACTCCAGCACAACAAAAACAAGATCGCGGAGGCGCAGCTAACTGATTCTTTTGGAGAAGGGTAGCCGTCGGGACCAGTCCCGCAACCAGTCAAGAAGAATAAAACTGCCCTGAGGCAGCACGCAAAACTGGTTGGATCGAAAGATAATTGCTCACTCAGCGACCAAAGCAATCCGTTTGCTATTGAAACCTTCCATGTGTGGAAGGTTCCCCGAAGCAGGTAGCTTCGAGGGACGGGTCTACAAACAAAAACAACAAGCCCGGTAAACATAATAAAAACAAAGCACGCACCTATTTGGGGGGGAGCCTCGGCTCCCCCAGTAGCTTTCGCTACACCCTCTCCCCTTCTCCCCGCAAGTCCCTTTCTTCAGTTTTCTTCATCATCCCACCCCACGATGCTAGAATCGCCGCGGCGCAATCGGCCCCCGATTTGCTGCCAATTGTTTCCAGGCGGCGGCAGACACCCGCTATCCTCCAGGAAGCGCCGTGAACACGCGGCTTGCCGAGACTTGCGTATGCCATCCATAGACCCATTCCCGACAGTGCACACATGCTGAAAAAGCTGATCCAGTCCATCCGATCCCCACTGCGCCGTCCGCGCGCCGTCCGCACTACTCCGGAAGTCGTTGGCAATCATCAGCACTCGCTGCGGCGGGAACAGTTCAGCAGGAATGCGGTGAACGTCGTGGAGCGCCTGACCAAGGCCGGCTACCAGGCGTACATCGTCGGCGGTGGCGTTCGCGACCCGCTGCTGGGCATTGCCCCCAAGGACTTCGACGTGGCCACCAGCGCCACCCCCGAGCAGGTGCGCGCCGAATTCCGTAACGCGCGGGTGATTGGCCGCCGCTTCAAGCTGGTCCACGTGCATTTCGGCCGCGAGATCATCGAAGTCGCCACCTTCCGCGCCAACCACCCGGTCAGCGAAGACGACGAGAACAACGCCCACGCTTCGCGTAACGAAGCCGGCCGCATCCTGCGCGACAACGTCTACGGCACCCTGGAAGACGACGCCCAGCGCCGCGACTTCACCATCAACGCGCTGTACTTCGACGTCACCGGCGAGCGCATCCTCGACTACGCCCACGGCGTGCGCGACATCCGCAACCGCCTGATCCGCCTGATCGGCGACCCGGAGCAGCGTTACCTCGAAGACCCGGTGCGCATGCTGCGCGCAGTGCGCTTCGCCGCCAAACTGGACTTCGAGATCGAGAAGCACAGCGCCGCGCCGATTCGCCGCCTGGCGCCGCTGCTCAACGAGATTCCCTCGGCGCGCCTGTTCGACGAAGTGCTCAAGCTGTTCCTCAGCGGCAAGGCCGAGCGCACCTTCGAACTGCTCAACGAGTACGACCTGTTCGCCCCGCTGTTCCCGGCGAGCGCCAAGGCCCTGAAGGATGACCCCGAGTACGCCGGCAAGCTGATGCGCCAGGCCCTGGCCAACACCGACGAACGCATCCGCATGGGCAAGCCGGTCACCCCGGCGTTCCTCTTCGCCGCACTGCTCTGGCCGGCCCTGCCCGCCCGCGTGCTGAAGCTGCAGGACCGCGGCATGCCGCCGATCCCGGCGATGCAGGAAGCCGCCCACGAACTGATCCTCGAACAATGCCGCCGCACCGCGGTGCCCAAGCGCTTCACCATCCCGATCCGTGAGATCTGGGACATGCAGGAGCGCCTGCCGCGCCGCCAGGGCAAGAAGGCCGACCTGCTGCTGGAAAACCCGCGCTTCCGCGCCGGCTACGACTTCCTCCTGCTGCGCGAAAGCGCCGGCGAGGAAACCGGCGGCCTGGGCGACTGGTGGACCGACTACCAGGACGCCAGCGACGGCGAACGCCGCGGCATGATCCGCAACCTTGCCAGCCAGCAGGAAGAGGCCGGAACCGCCGCTCCACGCAAACGCCGCCGCGGTGGCAGCAACCGCCGTCGTCGCGGCCCGCGCACCGAAGGCGCCAGCAGCGAATGAGCGAACGCGTGTACATCGGGCTCGGCAGCAACCTCGCCGAGCCGCGCCAGCAGCTGGAAGCCGCGCTGAAGGCGCTGTCGCAGGTTCCCGCCACCAAGGTGGCGGTGGTCTCCCCGCTGTATGCCAGCGACCCGCTGGGCCCGCCGGACCAGCCGCGCTACGTGAATGCCGTGGCCGCCCTGGATACCGACCTGGAGCCGCTGGCCCTGCTGGACGCCCTGCAGGCCATCGAGCTGGAGCAGGGCCGCGTGCGCAAGGACGAACGCTGGGGTCCGCGCACCCTGGACCTGGATATCCTGCTGTTCGGCGAGCGCCAGATCGACGATCCGCGCCTGACCGTGCCGCACTACCATATGCACGCCCGCGCCTTCGTCCTCTACCCACTGGCGGACCTCACCCCGCAACTGCGCCTGCCCGACGGGCGCACCCTGCCCGAGCTGCTCGCCGCCTGTCCGTTCAGCGGCCTCGAACGCCTGTCCTGAGGCATGCTGCGCCCCAGGCGTGGGACGCACTGGCAGTAACGCCGTAACAGTCCGGTAACACCTGCAATTGACTTAGCCTTTTTCGATCCGGACTATAGGGCCCCGTTTGCCCCTGCCCGGCGCAGAACCGAGGACACTTTCATGCCTGATGTCACCCTGACCACCCTGCAAGGTCTCAAGCAAAGCGGCGAAAAGATCGCGATGCTGACCGCCTACGATGCCACTTTCGCCCACACGGCCAGCCTGGCCGGTGCCGAAATGCTGCTGATCGGTGACTCCCTGGGTATGGTGCTGCAAGGTCACGACAGCACACTGCCGGTGACCGTTGAGGACATGGCCTACCACACCGCCGCCGTGAAGCGCGGCAACAAGGGCGCGCTGATCGTCACCGACCTGCCGTTCGAATCCGGCACCTCGCTGGACCAGCTCCTGCGCGACTCGGTAAAGGTCATGCAGGCCGGCGCCCACATGGTCAAGCTCGAGGGCGGCGCCTGGCTCGCCGAGCCGATCACCCGCCTGGCCCAGATGGGCATCCCGGTGTGCGCACACCTGGGCCTCACCCCGCAGGCGGTCAACCTGTTCGGCGGCTTCAAGGTCCAGGGGCGCCAGGAAGCCCAGGCGCGCCAGCTGCGCGCCGACGCCATCGCCCTGGAGCAGGCCGGCGCCGCCATGCTGCTGCTGGAGTGCGTACCGTCCGCGCTGGCCCAGGAAATCACCGAAGCGGTGAAGATCCCGGTCATCGGCATCGGCGCCGGTGCCGGCACCGACGGCCAGGTTCTGGTGATGCATGACATGCTGGGCCTGTCGCTGTCCGGTCGCTCGCCGAAGTTCGTGAAGAACTTCCTCGACGGCCAGCCGGACATCCAGTCCGCCTTCGCCGCCTATGTGAAGGCAGTGAAGGACGGCACCTTCCCCGGCCCGGAGCACGGTTTCGCCTGATGAATACAGTCAAGACAGTCCGCGAGCTGCGCGCCGCCGTGGCGCGCGCGCGCAGCGAGGGCAAGCGCATCGCGCTGGTGCCCACCATGGGCAACCTGCACGCCGGCCACGCCGCGCTGGTGACCAAGGCCAGCCAGCGCGCCGACTTCGTGGTGGCGAGCATCTTCGTCAACCCGCTGCAGTTCGGCCCCAGCGAAGACCTCGACAAATACCCGCGCACCCTCGCCGCCGACCAGGAGAAGCTGCTCGACGCCGGCTGCCACCTGCTGTTCGCCCCCACCGTCGAGGAGATGTACCCCGACGGCATGGACGGCCAGACCCGCCTGCACGTGACCGGTGTGTCCGAAGGACTGTGCGGCGGCAGCCGCCCAGGCCATTTCGATGGGGTCGCCACCGTCGTCTGCAAGCTGTTCAACATGGTCCAGCCCGACATGGCGCTGTTCGGCGAGAAGGACTTTCAGCAGTTGGCGGTGATCCGCAAGCTGGTGCGTGACCTGAACCTGCCGATCCAGATCTTCGGCGAGCCCACCGTGCGCGCCGAAGACGGCCTGGCGCTGTCCTCGCGCAACGGCTACCTCACCGAGGCGCAGCGCGGCATCGCGCCGATCCTGCAACGCACCCTGCAGCAACTGGCCGAACGCATCCGCCAGGGCGAACGCGACTACGCAGCGCTGCTCGCCCAGGGTCGCCAGCAGATCGAAGACGCCGGCCTGCGCATCGACTACCTCGAAGTTCGCGAGCCCGTCGGCCTGCGCCCGGCGACGGCGCAAGACCATCAGTTGGTCATCCTGGTGGCCGCCTTCCTGGGCACTACCCGGCTGATCGACAACCTCGCCTTTCACATCGACTGATTCCTTGCCCGACACCCGAATTTTCGCCTCGAAGCCGCGCCAGCCGCAGCCTTGAGCGACTCCGGGTGCTCGGGCATACTCGCCCCGCCCTCCTCGACCAGAAGAAAAACAGGAGCCACGCCATGCAGAGCATCATGCTCAAAGCCAAACTGCACCGCGCCGAAGTCACCCACGCCGTGCTCGACTATGAAGGCTCCTGCGCCATCGACGGCGAATGGCTCGATCTCGCGGGCATCCGCGAGTACGAACAGATCCAGATCTACAACGTCGACAACGGCGAACGCTTCACCACCTACGCCATCCGTGGCGAGGACGGTTCGCGGATGATTTCCGTGAACGGCGCCGCCGCCCACAAGGCCAAAGTGGGTGACCGGGTGATCATCTGCGCGTACGCTCAGTTCAGCGACGCCGAACTTGAGGACTTCAAGCCGCGCATGCTGTATATGGCCCCTGGCAACGAACTGAGCCACACCAGCAACGCCATCCCGGTCCAGCTCGCCTGAACCGACGAGAAAAGCCCGGAACCGCCGGGCTTTTTTCCAGCTCGAAAGCACGTTCAAACACGCACGTCTTACCCGAAGGTATGTCATGGAACACCACCTCACTCCGCTGGATGCCACCCAACTGGCGAGCTGGCAGGCATTGGCCGCCCACCGCCAGGATCTGCAGAACTTCACCATGCGCGAGGCATTCGCCGAGGACCCGGAGCGCTTCAAGCGTTTTTCCCTCAGCGCCTGTGGCCTGTTCCTCGACTTCTCGAAGAACCTGATTCGCCAGGACACCCTCGACCTGCTGGTGAAACTCGCCGAGGAAGCGAAACTGGGTGAAGCCATCCAGTCGATGTTCCGCGGCGAGGTGATCAACGCCTCCGAGCGCCGCCCGGTGCTGCACACCGCGCTGCGCCGTCCGATCGGCGACAAGGTGATGGTCGATGGCGTCGACGTGATGCCCGAGGTGCACCGCGTGCTGCACCAGATGACCGAACTGGTCGCCGCCGTGCACAACGGCCTGTGGCGCGGGTATACCGAGAAGCCAATCACCGACGTGGTGAACATCGGCATCGGCGGCTCGTTCCTCGGCCCGCAACTGGTCTCCGAGGCGCTGCTGCCGTTCGCCCAGAAAGGCGTGCGTTGCCACTACCTGGCGAACATCGACGGCAGCGAATTCCGGGAGATGACCGCCAAGCTCAATGCCGAGACCACGCTGTTCATCGTCTCGTCGAAATCCTTCGGCACCCTGGAAACCCTGAAGAACGCCCAGGCCGCCCGCGCCTGGTACCTGGCCCAGGGTGGCAGCGAGGCCGAGCTGTACCGCCACTTCATCGCCGTTTCCAGCAACAAGGAAGCCGCGACCGCCTTCGGCATCCGCGCTGAGAACATCTTCCCCATGTGGGACTGGGTGGGCGGCCGTTACTCGCTGTGGTCGGCCATCGGCCTGCCGATCGCCATGTCGGTGGGTATCAACAACTTCAAGGAGCTGCTGTCCGGTGCCTACAGCATGGACCAGCACTTCCTGACCGCGCCGTTCGAGAAGAACATTCCGGTGCTGCTGGGCCTGCTCGGCGTCTGGTACGGCGACTTCTGGGGCGCGCGCAGCCACGCGATCCTGCCGTACGACTACTACCTGCGGAACATCACCGACCACCTGCAGCAGCTGGACATGGAGTCCAACGGCAAGAGCGTGCGCCAGGACGGCAGCCCGGTTTCCGCCGGCACCGGCCCGGTGATCTGGGGCGGCGTGGGCTGTAACGGCCAGCATGCCTACCACCAGTTGCTGCACCAGGGCACCCACCTGATCCCGGCGGACTTCATCGTCCCGGTGTCCAGCTACAACCCGGTGGCCGATCACCACCAGTGGCTGTACGCCAACTGCCTGTCGCAGAGCCAGGCGCTGATGGTCGGCAAGAGCCGCGCCGAGGCGGAGGCCGAACTGCGCGCCAAGGGCGTGGACGAAGCCGAAGTGCAACGCCTGGCGCCGCACAAGGTGATCCCGGGCAACCGCCCGAGCAACACCCTGGTGCTGGAGCGCATCAGCGCCCGCCGCCTGGGCGCGCTGATCGCCATGTACGAACACAAGGTCTACGTGCAGAGCATCCTCTGGGGCATCAATGCCTTCGACCAGTGGGGCGTGGAGCTGGGCAAGGAGTTGGGCAAGGCCGTCTATGGCCGCCTGGTCGGCAGCGAGGAAAGCGCCGCCGAAGACGGCTCCACCCAGGGCCTGATCGACTTCTTCCGCGGTCGTCACCGCGGCTGACGGCGAAGCGGACGGGTGCGCGCCCTGCGCATCCGTCCCGCGCCTAACGGCAGAAGCGCTGCCGATACTCCCCCGGCGTCACGCCCAGTGCCTGGACGAAGGCGCGCCGCAAGTTGTACTCGCTGCCAAAGCCCGCCTGCTGCGCCACACGCTTGAGCCCCGGCTCTCCCCCCTCCAGCAGTTGACTCGCCCGCTCCAGACGCAACTGCAACAGCAGCTTCGCCGGGGTCATGCCCATTTCCGCCTGGCAATGCCGGTGCAGGGTGCGTGAGGACATGGCCATCTGCGCGGCCATCTCCTCGACGTCCACCGTCTGCCCCAGCCGCTCCCGCAACCACGCCACCAGGCGCTCCATCTGCCCGCCGGGCGGCGCCTGCTGGGCCAGCAGCTCGGCGCTGAACTGACGCTGGCCTCCGGGGCGACGCAGGTACATCACCAGGCCGCGAGCGACCTGCAACGACACCTCGCGGCCGTGGTCCTCCTCCACCAGGCTCAGGCACAGGTCCATGCCGGCGGTAACGCCGGCCGAGCTGTAGAACTGCGCGTCGCGCACGAACAGGGCGTCCGGCATCACCCGCACGCGAGGAAACAGCCGCTGCAACCACTGGGCGTAGCGCCAGTGGGTCACCACCGGACGCCCGTCCAGCAGCCCGGCCTGGGCCAGCAGGAAGGCACCGGTGCACACCGAGGCGCAGCGCGTGGCATGGAGCGCGGCCCGCGCCAGCCAGCGCGCCAGGTCGCCCTGCTGCAGGGCTGCCTGCACACCGAAGCCCCCGGCGACTAGCACGGTACAGCCCGCCGCCTGCTCGGGTTCGGGCAGGGCCCTGGTCGCCAGTTCCAGCCCGGTGCTGGAGCGCACGAGACCACCCGCGGGCGACAGCGCCTCAAGGCGATAGGCCGGCCGTGACGCGGGCGGCAGATGTTCGTCCACGGCCGCGAAGACGTCAGCCGGGCCGGTGGCATCGAGCAGCTGGAAATCCGGGAAGACCAGCAACAGCACAGTGTGAGGAGCACGCATCAGGGCAACTCCCTGGAAGACATTGGCAGATATTCATCCATTAGCGTCAGAAGTGACAACGCTCTTCACGGCACGCTGGCAACTCCCACGCCGGAGACCACCATGCGCATCGCCCTGCTGTTTCTCATCCTGTTACTGCCGCTGCACGCCGCTCGGGCTGACGACGAGGCGCTGGCGCCCTATCAGCCGCGTTTCAGCCGGGAGCGCCCGGTGATCGCGGTCGTCGCCCAGAACCATATGACCGAACTGGCGGACTACGTCGTCCCGCTCGGCGTGCTGCGGCGCTCCGCCGTGGCGGAGGTGTTCGCCCTGGCAACCGGCCCGGGAGCGGTCGAGTTGATGCCGGCCTTGCGCCTCCAGCCGCAGGCCACGATGGAGGCATTCACGCGGCGCTACCCGCAAGGCGCGGACTACCTGATCGTGCCCGCCGTGCACGACAGCCAGGACCCCGCCCTGCTGGATTTCGTCCGCGCGCAGGCGGCGCAGGGCGCGACCGTCATCGGCGTCTGCGACGGCGTGCTGGTGCTGGGCAACGCCGGCCTGCTGCACGGGCGACGCGCCACCGGCCACTGGTACTCGCGCCGCCAGCGCCTCGCGGACTACCCGGATACGCACTGGCAGGAGAATCGCCGCTACGTCGTCGACGGCAAGGTGATCACCACCGCCGGTGTGACTGCCGCGCTCCCGGTATCGCTGGCACTGATCCAGGCCATCGCCGGTCAACCCAGGGCGGCCGCGCTCGCGGGGGAATTCGGCCTGCAGGACTGGTCCGCCCGGCACGACAGCCAGCGCTTCGGCCTGGGCGCCAGCGGCTACCTGACCGCCGCCGGCAACACGCTTGCCCGCTGGAACCACGAGGTCTTCAGCGCTCCCCTGGAGCCGGGCTTCGACGAAGTCAGCGTGGCGCTGGCGGCGGATGCCTGGGCCCGCACCTTCCGCAGCGACGTGCAGGGCAGCGCCGCACATCCGGTTACCAGCGCCGCCGGCCTGCTGTTCCTGCCGGAACCGGCTGGCGGCCATCCGGTCCTGCCTGGCCTTGGCGCCACCGCGATGCAGACGCTGGACGGCAGCCTCGACACCATCGCCCGGCGCTATGGCGAGGCGACCCGGCAACTGGTCGCCGCCCAGCTGGAATACGCCGCCCCTGAACGATCCACCCCGCTGGCGCGTCGAAACACCATGGACAACCCTTGAACCCGCCTGGTCTTGGATGCACCCTTGTGGGCATCTCGGCTAAACAACAACAAGGATTCCCCATGCATGAGATCAGCCTTCACCCCGTGCCGGAGGCCGTGCGCCAGCGTGCCTACCTCGACAACGACGCCTACCAGCGCCTCTACCGGCAGTCGGTAGACGACCCGGATACCTTCTGGGGCGAACAGGCCAAGGCCTTCCTCGACTGGTTCAAGCCCTGGCACTCGGTGCACCACGGGGATCTGGCGAAGGGCCAGGCCACCTGGTTCAAGGGCGGCCAGCTCAACGTCACCTACAACTGCATCGACCGCCACCTGGAACAGCGCGGCGAGCAGGTGGCGATCATCTGGGAAGGCGACAACCCGAGCGAATCCGCCAACATCACCTACCGCAAGCTGCACAGCCACGTCTGCCGCCTGGCCAATGTGCTCAAGAGCCGGGGCGTGGAGAAAGGCGACCGGGTGTGCATCTACATGCCGATGATTCCCGAGGCGGCCTACGCCATGCTCGCTTGCGCGCGGATCGGCGCGATCCACTCGGTGGTGTTCGGCGGCTTCTCCCCGGATGCCCTGCGCGATCGCATCAACGACGCCGACTGCCGCACCGTGATCACCGCCGACGAAGGCGTGCGCGGCGGCAAGTACATCCCGCTGAAGAAGAACGTCGAGAAGGCCCTGGCCGACTGCCCGAACGTCTCCACCGTCGTGGTGGTCGAGCGCACCCAGGGCGAAATCCCCTGGGTCGAAGGCCGCGACATCTGGTACCACGAGGCGCTGCGCGAGGCCAGCGAGGACTGCGCGCCGGAGCCGATGGACGCCGAAGACCCGCTGTTCATCCTCTACACCTCCGGCTCCACCGGCAAACCCAAGGGCGTGCTGCACACCACCGGCGGCTACCTGCTGGGCGCGGCGATGACCCACAAGTACGTGTTCGACTACCACGACGGCGACGTCTACTGGTGCACCGCGGACGTCGGCTGGGTCACCGGCCACAGCTACATCGTCTACGGCCCGCTGGCCAACGGCGCCACCAGCCTGATGTTCGAGGGCGTGCCGAACTACCCGGACGCCTCGCGCTTCTGGCAGGTGATCGACAAGCACCAGGTGAACATCTTCTACACCGCCCCCACCGCCATCCGCGCGCTGATGCGCGAAGGCGACGCGCCGGTGCGCAAGGCCGAGCGCAGCAGCCTGCGCCTGCTCGGCTCGGTGGGCGAGCCGATCAACCCGGAAGCCTGGGAGTGGTACTACGAGGTGGTTGGCGAGAAGCGCTGCCCCATCGTCGATACCTGGTGGCAGACCGAGACCGGCAGCATCCTCATCACCCCGCTGCCCGGCGCCACCGATCTCAAGCCGGGCTCGGCGACCCGCCCGTTCTTCGGCGTGCAGCCGGTGCTGCTGGACGAGCAGGGCAAGGAAATCGTCGGCCCCGGCGCCGGCGTGCTGGCCGTGAAGGCCGTGAAGGCCAGTTGGCCGAGTCAGATCCGCAGCGTCTACGGCGATCACCAGCGGATGATCGATACCTACTTCAAGCCCTACCCCGGCTACTACTTCACCGGTGACGGCGCCCGCCGCGACGAGGACGGCTACTACTGGATCACCGGCCGGGTGGACGACGTGATCAACGTTTCCGGGCACCGCATCGGCACGGCCGAGGTGGAAAGCGCGCTGGTGCTGCACGACTCGGTCGCCGAGGCCGCCGTGGTGGGCTACCCGCACGACCTCAAGGGCCAGGGCATCTACGCCTTCGTCACCACCATGAACGGCATCGAGCCCAGCGACGCGCTCAAGCAGGAACTGCTGGCGCTGGTGAGCAAGGAGATCGGCAGCTTCGCCAAGCCGGAAATGCTGCAGTGGGCGCCCGGCCTGCCCAAGACCCGTTCGGGCAAGATCATGCGGCGCATCCTGCGCAAGATCGCCTGCAACGAGCTGGAAAACCTCGGCGACACCTCGACCCTGGCCGACCCCAGCGTGGTCCAGGGGCTGATCGACAACCGCCTCAACCGGTAAGGGGCAGCTGCAAGCTGCAAGCGGAAGAGCCTGCGGTTAAGCTAACCGCAGTGCACCACTTGTAGCTTGACGCTTGAGGCTTGCAGCTCCCCGTCATGGAAACCGTTCGCCGTCATATCGAAAGCCAGGTACTCAGCCTGACCGGCCTCGCCCTGGGCGGGGTCGACTTCGAATCGCCCAAGGGCGACCCCGGACTGTTCGGGCCGGATTCCGTGTGCTGGAAAGTCCACGGCGACTTCAGCTCGATGCTCATCGGCGGCATCAGCGCCCTGCTCCTGCAAATGCTCCACCCCGCCGCCCTGGGCGGTGTCTGGGACCACTCCAATTTCCGCGCCGACATGCTCGGCCGCCTGCGCCGCACCGGCCAGTTCATCTCCGCCACCACCTATGGCTCGCGCGGCGACGCCGAGAAGCTGATCGAGCGCGTGCGGCGCATCCACGACGCCGTCCACGGCACGCTGCCCGATGGCAGCACCTACGCCGCCAGCGATCCGGACCTGCTGACCTGGGTGCACGTCGCCGAGGTCAGCTGCTTCCTCGCCTCCCACTTGCGCTACCTCAACCCGGAGCTTTCCGGCGAGGAACAGGACCGCTACTACGCCGAAATCGCGCTCATCGCCGAGCGCCTCGGCGCGCGCAACGTCCCCCGCTCCCGAGCCGAGGTAGCCGCCTACCTGCAGCGCATGCGCCCGCACCTGCGCTACGACGAGCGCACCCGCGAAGTCGTCAGCGTGCTGTTCAACGCGCCGGCTCCCAGCTTCCTCGCCAAGCCCTTCGGGCTGCTGATGATGCGCGCCGGCGTCGACCTGCTGCCGGACTGGGCCACGGACCTGCTCGGCCTGAACCTGGGCAGCCTGCAGCGGCAGCTGATCCGCTCCAGCGTCAAGCGCAGCGTGCCGCTGCTGCGCTGGGCAGTGCGCAATGGCTCACTGCATCGCGCCCGGCGGCGCATGGGGTTGCCACCGCTGCGCTAGAGCGTGACCACCCGGTTCGGGGTGTGGTGGGACCGCAGCGGCCTGTGCAACCATGGCCTTTCGCTGCGGCCGTCGCCGCTCCAGCCAGAGGATTCGCGTCATGCAAGAAGTCGTCATCGTCGCCGCCACCCGTACCGCCATCGGCAGCTTCCAGGGTTCGCTGTCCGCGCTGCCGGCCCATGAACTGGGCGCCGCGGTGATTCGCAGCCTGCTGCAACAGACCGGACTCGACCCGGCCCAGGTCAACGAAGTCATCCTGGGCCAGACCCTCACCGCCGGCGCCGGCCAGAACCCGGCGCGCCAGGCCTCCATCGCCGCCGGCCTGCCCAACACCGTGCCCGCCATGACGGTGAACAAGGTCTGCGGTTCCGGCCTCAAGGCGCTGCACCTGGCCACCCAGGCGATCCGCTGCGGCGATGCCGACATCGTCATCGCCGGCGGCCAGGAGAGCATGAGCCTGGCGCCCTACGTCATGCCCGGCGCCCGCACCGGCCTGCGCATGGGCCACGCCAAGCTGATCGACAGCATGATCCAGGACGGCCTGTGGGACGCCTTCAACGACTACCACATGGGCATCACCGCCGAGAACCTGGTGGACAAGTACGGCATCAGCCGCGAGGAACAGGACGCCTTCGCCGCCGAGTCCCAGCGCAAGGCGGCCGACGCCATCGCAGCGGGCCGTTTCAAGGCCGAAATCACCGCTATCGAGATTCCCCAGCGCAAGGGCGAGCCGCTGCGCTTCGACACCGACGAGCAGCCCCGCGCCGGCACCACCGCCGAGTCCCTGGCCAAACTCAAGCCGGCGTTCAAGAAAGACGGCAGTGTTACCGCCGGCAACGCCTCCACCCTCAACGACGGCGCCGCCGCCGTGCTGCTGATGAGCGCCGCCAAGGCTGCCGAACTGGGCCTGTCGGTGCTGGCACGGATTGCCGCCTACGCCAACGCCGGCGTCGACCCGGCGATCATGGGCATCGGCCCGGTATCGGCCACGCGGCGCTGCCTGGAGAAGGCCGGCTGGCAGCTCGCCGACCTGGACCTGATCGAAGCCAACGAAGCATTTGCCGCCCAGGCGCTGTCGGTGGGCAAGGAGCTGGGATGGGATGCGTCCAAGGTCAATGTGAACGGCGGCGCCATCGCCCTCGGTCATCCGATCGGCGCGTCGGGCTGCCGGGTGCTCGTTACCCTGCTGCACGAAATGATTCGCCGTGATGCCCGCAAAGGCCTCGCGACGCTCTGCATCGGGGGTGGGCAAGGCGTTGCCCTCGCCTTGCAGCGCTGACGAGCAGGGGGCTTGCTGCACAGAATGGGCCGTGCAGCAAGTCTCCGCGCGCGCTGGGAGGAGCTTTTCGCACTTAATTGACCTCACGCATGCTTTGCCTTCTCGTCCTAGGAATATTCCTAAGAGGCTTGAAACGCTGGTCTATCTTCAACATCAATGCGCGCTGTAATTCAGACTCTAGGGAGCTAACTATGAAAAAGCGTGTCGTGTTGATCGAGGACCACCCCGCGATGCGTTTGGCCATCCGCTCGCTGCTCGAGCAGGATCCGCAGTTCGAAGTGGCCCGCGAAGCAGCCGACGGCCATGGTGGCCTTGACGCTGTCCGCAAGGAACGTCCGGACCTCGTGATCCTGGACCTCAACCTGCCTGGCATGGATGGGCTCGATTTGCTCGCGCGCATCCATATCTTCGATGAGAACATTCGCCTGCTGGTGCTCAGCTCGCAGGATGAGCGTCTCTACTCGAGCAAGGTCGAGGCGGCGGGAGCGCATGGCTTCGTCAGCAAGAACAAGGACACCAGCGCCATTCTCAACGCAGCGCGCATGCTGGTTTCCGGCTATCGCTGCTTCCCGGAAAAGGCCCTGAGCGTCGACAAGAACGCCGACCCGGTGGCCAGCCTGACACCACGCGAACTGGTGGTGCTGCGCAGCCTGGTGAGGGGCATGAGCAACAAGGATATCGCCGAGGAGCTGTTCCTCAGCCAGAAGACCGTCAGCACCTACAAGACGCGGATTCTCGAGAAGCTCAACCTGGAAAGCCTGGTGGATCTCGTGGAATTTGCCCGCACTCATCGCCTGAATGACTGACAGACATCACTGAAAACCGCGTCCGAAGGCGACTTTCGATTCGAAGAATCCAAGCCGTGCCATACTGATCCAGCATGTCACGACGGAAACGAATCTCACCATGCCCAAAGGATTGAAGCGCGCCATCGGCGCGGTAGTGCTGCTGGTCTCCCTTTACTGCCTGTTGGGCTTCCTGATCCTTCCAGGCATTGGCTTGCGTGTCGCCAACCAACAACTGGCTCATTACTCGACCGTTCCGGCACGCCTGGAGCGCATCGAGTTCAACCCCTTCAGCCTGGAGCTCACCCTCTGGGGCCTGCACCTGGGTGACGACGGGCAGGAGCAGGTGCGCTTCCGCCGCCTCTACGCCAACCTGGAGCTCGACAGCCTGTGGAAACGCAGGCTGCACCTCGCCGACGTCGAGTTGGACGCGCCACACACCGAGCTGCTGTTCGCCGAGAACGGCACGCTGAACCTGTCCAGGCTGTTCAAGCTGCCCCCCAGCGAACCGACTCCCGCCGCGCAAGAGCCGAGCGATCCCTTCCCGCTGCGTATCGACCGCATCCGCCTGGCCGAGGGCAGCCTGCACTTCCTCGACCGTCGCCCCAGCGAGCCGGTGGAGTTCGTCTTCGACCCGATGGGCTTCGAGCTGCACAACCTCAGCACCCTGCCCGAAGACGGCGGCAACATGACCCTGGTCGCTACCGGCCCCCACGGCGGCAAGCTCGACTGGAAGGGCGACCTGAGCATCGTCCCGTTCACCTCCAAGGGCAGCTTCACGCTCGAGGGCGTGCCGCTCAAGGCGTGGTGGCCCTACGTGCGCGACAACGCACCGCTGAACCTGAACAACGGCGTCCTGAGCCTCGCGTCGGACTACCACCTCGACCTGTCGAAAGGCACCCAACTGCTGCTGGACAAGGCCGCCGTCACACTGCGCGACCTCGACCTCAGCTCCCCGGAAGGCAAGCCGCTGGCCAAGCTCGCCAGCCTGGACGTCGCCGACACCACCCTGGACCTGGTCAAGCAGGAAGTGGTGGTCGGCCAGATCCGCAGCCAGGGCCTGGAAGCCTGGGCAGCGCGCGAGAAAGACGGCCAGCTGGACTGGCAGAAACTCTTCGCCACCTTCAAACCCTACAAACGCCCGGAGGAGCCCACGCCACAGGCGCAGGCTGCGCCCGGGCAGACAGCCGGCGAGCCCCCGGCAGGGGTCGCGTCGGAGCCGGCCACGGCAGCGCAACCCGCCGGCAAACCAGACGCCACGCCCGCAGCCCCGACTGAAACGGCACAGGCCAAACCGGCAGCCCCGGCCCAGCCCGGGGCCAAGCCCGCCGACGCCGGCAAGGCCGCGCAGACCGCCGAGGCGGCACAACCCGCCGAGCCAGCGAAGCCGTGGCACGTCGTGCTGCGCGATACCCAGCTGCGCGGCTACAAGGCGCACCTGGCGGATCGCGCACCGGGCAAGCCGGTCAACCTCGAAGTCGGCCCGCTGGACCTGGACCTGCAGAACCTCGACAGCGGCCTGACCTCGCCCCTGCAGCTCAAGCTCAAGACCGGCCTCGGCCCCCGCGGGCAGATCGAAGCCAGCGGCCAGGTCATCCCCAACCCGGTCAGCGCGAAGTTGAAAGTCTCGACGCGGGATATCGACCTGCGTGTCGCCCAGGCCTACATCGACCCGTTCATTCGCCTGGAGCTGCGCAGCGGCCTGCTCGCCAGCGATCTCGACGTCGACCTCAAGGGCACCGACCCGCTGGCCTTCAGCGTCAAGGGCAGCGCCCAGGTGACCCAGTTGCATACCCTGGACACCCTCAAGAGCCGCGACTTCGTCAAGTGGACCAAGCTGACCCTCGACGGCCTGGCCTACCAGCACGGCGACAGCCTGGTGATCCAGACCGTGTCGCTGGAAGAGCCCTACGCGCGCTTCATCATCAACGAGGACCGCAGCACCAACGTCAGCGAGCTGATCATCAAGCAGCCGGAATCTTCGTCCGCCCCCGCCAGCAAGAACAGCGGCTCCGGCGGGGGCAAGGAACTGGGCATCCGCATCGGCGGGGTGAAGATCAACAATGGCTCGGCCAACTTCGCCGACCTCACCCTGCGCCCGGACTTCGCCACCGCCATCCAGCAACTGGGCGGCGAGATCGGCACCATCGACAACCGCAATCCGGCGCCCGCCTCGGTGGACGTCAAGGGCAAGGTCGACAAGTACGCCCCCGTGACCATCAAGGGCAGCCTCAACCCCTTCTCGCCGCTGGAGAAGCTGGATATCGCCACCAGCTTCAAACGCGTCGAGCTGACCACCCTGACACCCTACTCCGGCAAGTTCGCCGGTTACCGCATCCGCAAGGGCCGGCTGAACCTGGACCTGCATTACCAGATCACCCAGGGCAAGCTCAAAGCCGAGAACAAGGTGCTGGTGGAACACCTGCAACTGGGTGAGAAGGTCGACAGCCCGGATGCGGTGGACCTGCCGGTGAAGCTGGCGATCGCCCTGCTCAAGGACGCCAACGGCAACATCGACATCCAGCTGCCCGTCGAGGGCGATCTGAACAACCCGCAATTCAGCGTCATGCCCATCGTCTGGCAGACCTTGCGCAACCTGGTGGTGCGCGCCGTGCAGGCGCCGTTCAACTTCATCGCCGGCCTTGCCAGCGGTGGCGGCGGGCCGGACCTGAGCAACGTGACCTTCGCCGCTGGGGCCAGCGAACTGGACGCCAGCGCCCAGGCCAACCTGGACAAGCTCGCCGACGCGCTCAAGCAGCGCCCGGCGCTGAAGCTGGAAGTCGAAGGCGTCGCCGCGGCTGCCAGCGACGGCCCGTTGCTGGCCGACCGGCGCCTGAAGCAGGAATACCAGAAGAACTACTACAGCATGTTGCAGCGCCGCGGCGACAAGGTGCCCAGCGACGCCAGTCAACTGGAGGTCCCGGAGGACCTGCAGCCGATTCTGCTCGAAGGCGTCTACCGCGCCCGCCTGAAGAAACAGCCGCCGGCGGAGTGGCAGCAGCTCAGCAAGGACGAGCGTTCGGCGAAGATGCGCCAGGCCGTGCTCGACTCCTGGAGCGACAGCCAGTTGCTGCTGCGCAAGCTCGGCCAGGAGCGCGCCACCCAGATCAAGGATTACCTGGTCACCAAGGGCGGCCTGGGTGACGACCGTATCTACCTCATCGACGTCAGCTTCGGCGAAGCGGAGAATGGAGGCCGTGTGGCCACCCAGCTTCACCTTGATAGCGAATGAGGAGTCGTTCGATGAAAGCCCTGACCTGGACGTCCTGCGCCCTGCTGCTTTGCGCGGCGGGCGCCCAGGCGGAAAGCATGCGCTGCGGCAGTTCCCTGATCAACGCCGGCGACCGCGCCTGGGAAGTCGAGCAGAAGTGCGGCGCGCCGGATCACCGCGATGAGGTCGGTTATACCCTCAGCGGCTACGACCACCGCGAGTACCGGGTGGAGGAGTGGGTCTACGGCCCGCGCAATGGCACCAGCTACATCCTCACCTTCGAAGCCAACAAGCTCAAAAGCATCGAGTTCAAACGCAATTGAAGACGACGTCTCTCCTGCGCCTGGCCGCGCTCCTGTTGCCGCTCACCCTGTCCAGTCTCGATGCGCACGCCGCCAGCCTGCGCTGCAACAGCAAGCTGATCAGCACCGGCGATGTCACCAGCGACGTGCTCAGCCGCTGCGGCGAGCCGGTCAGCCGCTCCTTCCTGGGCTACAAGCAGGTGCCCGGCCCGCGCTATGGCGAATCCATGGAGGTGGCCGTGGAGGAATGGATCTACGGCCCCTGGAGCGGCATGCTGTATTTCGTCCGCTTCGAGGGCAACCGCCTGAGCGACATCCAGAGCAAGCGCAGCGGCAACTGACAGCCATGGTGGCGAGGTGCTAGTCTCGCCGCCATTCCCGCACTCACGCCATTAGGGCCAAGGATCGGTCGCCATGGTCATCGTCCCCGCCGAGCATCCGCTGGACTGGAAGAAGCCTCCGGTCATCACGCTGCTGCTGATCGTCCTCAACGTCCTCATCTACTTCGGCTACCAGGGCGGCGACAGTACCCGCCGCGAAGAGGCGGTGCGCGTCTACCTCGACCAGGACCTGCTCGGCCATGAGCGCCCGCTCTTCAGCGCCTCGCTGGAGCGCCGCGATCGGCTGGAGGCGAACCAGCAACGCGCGCTGGAAGCCCTGCCGCGTCAGCAACTGGCCTGGCTGGTGCTGTCGGACCTCGAGTTCGGCCATGAACTGCGCGCCCTGCCGGCCTTCCAGCAGGACGCTGCCTGGCAGGCCGCGCGCCTGAGGGCCGAGGCGGCCCGCGACATGACCAGCAGCCTGCGCTTCGGTTTCGTCCCCCAGCGCTTCACCGTGCAGGGCCTGTTCGGCTCGATGTTCCTCCACGGCAGCTTCTGGCACCTGGCCGGCAACATGGTGTTCCTGTTCATCTTCGGTTTCGCCCTGGAAGCGGCGCTGGGCCGCGCGATGTACCTGGGGCTGTACCTGTTCAGCGGCCTGTGCTCCGGGCTGCTGTGGTGGGCACTGGATCCCTCCTGGGTGCCGGGCATCGGCGCCTCGGGCGCCATCTCCGGCCTGATGGGCATGTACATCGGCGTCTACGGCCTGCGGCGCATCCGCTTCTTCTACTGGCTCGGGCCGCTGATGGGCTACCTCAAGGCGCCGGCGCTGTGGATCCTGCCGCTGTGGCTGGGCAAGGAACTCTTCGGTCTGATCCGCGCCGCCGACCATGTGAACTACTACGCGCACATCGGCGGACTGGTCTCCGGCTTCCTGGCCGTCTGGCTGCCGCGCAAGCTGGGGCGCATGCCGGTGGACGAGGCGTACCTCGCCAAGGAAGACCCGCAGGCCCCGTTCAAACGGGCCCTGGCGTCGCTGGACGAGCAGATCGGCCGCTTTGCCCTGGACCAGGCCGCCGCGCGCGGCGCGGAGTTGCTGCGGCAGTTCCCGGGGCAGCCGGTGCTGGTCGAGCGCCTCTACGGCGTTGCCAAGGGCCGCCAGGACCGCGCCCTGATGAGTGAAACCCTCAAGCAGTTGTTTGCCCTGCCGCCCTCCCCCGGCGCCGATGCCCTGTTGCGCCGCCTCGCCGAAGAGAGTGCCGCGAGCGATGCGGGACTGCTGAGCCACCCCGCCATTCAGCTGCACCTGGTGCGCGCCCTGCTGCAACGCAACGAAGCGCCCCTGGCGCTGAATTGCTGGCGGCGCCTGGCCCGCTCCAGCCAGCGCCCCGAGCCCCTACCCGGGCTGACCCTGCAACTGGCCAAGCAGATGGGCCAGAAAGGCGACCTGCAGGCGGTGCGCGAGCTGTCGCGCTTCCTCCGCCAGCATTACCCGGAAGCCGATCCCACCCGCCAGTTGACGATCTATCAGCAGCACCTCGCCCCCTGACGCCCATGAAAAAGCCCCGCCGGCTTACCGGCGGGGCTTCGCGCATCCCTGGACAGGACGTTACAGGCGGCTGCTGAAATCGCGGACTTCCTCTTCCGCTTTCTCCTTGGTCCAGCCGTAACGCTCCTGCAGTTTCCCGACCAGGTACTCGGCGTGTCCATCGGCCGCTTGTACATCGTCGTCGGTGAGCTTGCCCCACTTCTCTTTCATGGTGCCGGACAGCTGCTTCCACTTGCCTTTGATGACATCAGTGTTCATGGCGATCCTCCTCTACAGGATGGTGGGATAAGGCGTTGACCTTACTCGACCGACTTCAGGCCATCGGCGGACACGGCGGTCACGCCCTTGATGCCTTTGGCGGTCTTGATCGCGAGCTCTTTCTCGGCATCGGATTTGACGTTGCCGGACAGGGAGACCACGCCTTTGTTGGTCTCGACCTTGATGTTGGTGCCGCTGATGTCCTTGTCGGCGATCAGGCTGGATTTCACCTTGCTGGTGATCCAGGTGTCGGAAACCGCCTCTTCGGTCTTCTGGACTGTGTCGTTGGCGGCCAGAGTCGTCGGCTGGGCGAACACCGAATTGGCGAACGAGAAGCTCAGGGCGGTTGCAGTGGCAGCGGCGAGAGCCAGTTTGTTGAAACGTTTCATGGCGGTTACTCCTGAATGATTTGAAAAACTGCGGCCCGTGCCTGGCAGCAGTTGCACAAGGACTATCGCAAGCGCTGTGCCAGTTTTTCTCATCCAGAAATAATCAATAAAATCAGCAAGTTATAAAAACAAGCAGACCGGCCGCCACGTGCAGTTTGCAAAACTCGCCGCTGCGCTTCATGCAGGTTGCACGAATCAGCTGCCGGAGTTTTTACCCAGCTTGGCCAGCACCGCTTCGAGCTGCACCACCTCGCCCATCTGCTCGAAGGCCGGGTAGCGCTGGCGAATGAACGCGAGCAGTTGCTGGGCCGGCTCGACCTGGCCCAGCCCCTCGGAAAAGCCCCGTGCCGCCATCAGGTAGGCGCGGGGAATGCCGGGGTACTGCGGGAAACGCTTGTGCAGGTTGCGCAGCAGGCTCAAGCCCTCGCGGGCCTTGTGCCGCTCGATCAGCACTTCGGCGATGCGCTCGCAGACGGTCGGGTCTTCCGGCAGGTAATCCGCCTGCAGCTGACGGGCATTGAGGAAGGCGTTGGCGGCCAGCTGCGGGTTGAGCCGACTGGCCAGGCCAAGGTAGTGCGGCAAGTGATTGAGGCACTCCGCACGGTCATTCAGGGCGAACAGCAGCTGGTGATAGCGCTCGTTCAGCTTCAGGTCCTGGCGACCTTCGCGCAGGGCAGCCACCAGGATCTCCAGGGCGGCGCCAGTCTGCCCCTCCTTGACCCGCACCTCGGCTTCCGCCAGCGCCTTGCGGCGGTGCCACTCCGGCGCGGCGAAACCGGCCGGGGCATCCTCGCCCGCGGTGGCGTAGCCCAACTCGCCCTGATACTGGAAGACGGCATAGCCCATCATGGCGCACATGACCACGGCAAAATACCCGGTCAGCCCCGCCACCACCGGCACCATCACCACCCGCGGCAGGCCGTTGGAGAGCAACCAGGCGACATAATTGGGCGACTGCCAGAGGATGAACAGGAACACACACAGAATCAGGTAACGCCAGCCCATGGCCGCAATCACCTGCCCGACTTCGCCAGGGCTGAGCGCAGCGCCCAGGCTCTTGTCCAGGGACAGACGGATGATGCTCGCCGGCAGTACCAGCATGATGCCGATGTTGGCGGCCCAGTAGATCGCCTCACTGTGGAAGTCGGCCGCCAGCCAGAGCAGTACCAGGGCGATGAGGAACACCACCAGTTGCTGGAAGAAGGTGCGCAGGCTGTCGGCGCTGAACGCTTCCAGCAGGCCCGGGGCATCCTGGCCACCGAAGCTGGCCGCTTCGATCACGCTGTGCAGGTATTTGGTCGCCACGCTGAGCAATGCGATCCACAGCACGAAGGAGGCGGGCATGAACACACAGGCCAGGGCGAGCAGGGCACAGAACGCCAGCGGGCCGGCCTGGAAACCATAGGCGAAGAATCTTGGCAGGCGCTCCCAGAAGGGCTGCGCGGTATTGGCCGCGCCGAGGTAGCGCAGATGGCCGCGGCACAGCGGGCACGCCGGGGCGTACTCGGGGGCGTCGGCATTGAGCGGAATGCAGCAGTCGCCGTAATGACGCTCGCAGGGCTGGCAATGCCAGGTCGCGGGCTGAGCACTGTGGTAGTGACAGTAACGCTTATCCATCTCGGGGCATCCTTGGTGCGAGATCGGCGAATGGCGCATTCTCAAGGCAAAAAAAGAGGGCCCGCAAGGGCCCTCTTTCATTTCACCGTCAGCTTACACGCCAGAGGCTTCGGCAGCGGCGACGTCCTTGATGGACAGCTTGATGCGGCCGCGGTTGTCCACGTCGAGAACCAGGACTTTGACTTCCTGGCCTTCTTGCAGAACGTCGGTGACCTTGTCGATGCGCTTGTCGCTGATCTGCGAGATGTGCACCAGACCGTCCTTGCCCGGCAGGATGTTGACGAAGGCACCGAAGTCGACGATGCGCTCGACCTTGCCGACGTAGATCTTGCCGATCTCGGCTTCCGCAGTGATACCCAGGACGCGCTGCTTGGCGGCCTCGGCAGCTTCCTTGGTTTCGCCGTAGATCTTCACGCTGCCATCGTCCTCGATGTCGATCGAGGCCTTGGTCTCTTCGCAGATGCTGCGAATGGTGGCGCCGCCCTTGCCGATGACGTCGCGGATCTTGTCGGTGTCGATCTTCATCTGGATCATGGTCGGCGCGTTTTCCGACAGCTCGGCACGCGGAGCAGCAATGACCTGGTTCATCTGGCCGAGGATGTTCAGGCGAGCTTCCAGGGCCTGGCCCAGGGCGATCTCCATGATCTCTTCGGTGATGCCGTTGATCTTGATGTCCATCTGCAGGGCGGTAACGCCCTTGTCGGTACCGGCGACCTTGAAGTCCATGTCGCCCAGGTGGTCTTCGTCACCCAGGATGTCGGTCAGGATGGCGAACTTGTCACCTTCCTTCACCAGGCCCATGGCGATACCGGCAACCGGCGCCTTGACCGGAACACCGGCGTCCATCAGAGCCAGGGAAGCGCCGCAGACCGAAGCCATGGAGCTGGAACCGTTGGACTCGGTGATCTCGGAAACGACACGGATGGTGTAGGGGAACTCGTCCTGGGTTGGCAGCATCGCGGCGACGCTGCGACGGGCCAGACGGCCGTGGCCGATTTCACGACGACCAGCGCTGCCCATGCGACCACACTCGCCGACGGAGAACGGCGGGAAGTTGTAGTGCAGCATGAAGGGGTCTTTGCGCTCGCCTTCGAGGGTGTCCAGCAGCTGGGCATCGCGGGCGGTGCCGAGGGTGGCGACGACCAGGGCCTGGGTTTCGCCACGGGTGAACAGTGCCGAGCCGTGGGTCTTGCCCAGTACGCCGACTTCGATCTTCAGCGGGCGAACGGTGCGGGTGTCACGGCCGTCGATACGCGGTTTGCCGTTGACGATGTTTTCGCGAACGGTGCGGTATTCCAGCAGACCGAAGACTTCTTTGACTTCAGCGGCGGAGAACTGACCTTCGCCTTCACCGGCGAACTTGGCGACGATCTGCTCGCGCAGGGCGTCCAGGGCCGCGTAACGGTCCTGCTTGACGGTGATGGTGTAGGCCTCGGAGATGGCAGCACCGAACTCGGCCTTGATGGTGTTGACCAGGGCAGTGTTCTCGACCGGCGCGGTCCAGTTCCAGCTCGGCTTGCCCGCTTCGGTGGCCAGCTCGGCAACGGCGCGGATAACGGCCTGGAATTCTTCGTGGGCATACAGCACGGCGCCCAGCATCTGGTCTTCGGTCAGCTCGTCGGCTTCGGATTCAACCATGAGTACGGCGTCGGAAGTACCGGCCACGACCATGTCGAGGCTGGAGCTCTGCTGCTGCTCGTAGGTCGGGTTGAGGATGTAGCCGATTTCCGGGTGGAAACCAACGCGGGCAGCGCCGATCGGACCGGCGAACGGAATGCCGGAGATCGCCAGGGCGGCGGAGGTGCCGATCATGGCGGCGATGTCCGGATCGGACTTCTTGTTGGTGGAAACGACGGTGCAGACAACCTGCACTTCGTTCATGAAGCCTTCCGGGAACAGCGGACGGATCGGACGGTCGATCAGGCGCGAGGTCAGGGTTTCCTTCTCGGAAGGACGGCCTTCACGCTTGAAGAAGCCACCGGGGATGCGGCCGGCTGCGTAGGTCTTTTCCTGGTAGTGCACGGAAAGCGGGAAGAAGCCCTTGCCCGGGTCGGCCTGCTTGGCGCCGACGACGGTGCAGAGTACGGTGACATCGTCCATGGTGACCAGGACGGCGCCAGTGGCCTGGCGGGCAATGCGGCCAGTCTCGAGGGTGACGGTCGACTGACCGAATTGGAATTTCTTGATTACCGGGTTCACGGTTTCTCTACCTTTCTTTAGTTGCCTTGGGGGAAATCGTGGAAATGCCGGGAGTCGGACCCGAATTCATTCCCTATAAAAGCGAGAAAGCCGGGAGCCCAAGGCCGATGAACGGTTTGCACCGTTCATCAACCCCGGACTCCCAGCTTCCCACTTCAGGCTTGCCGTCTTAGCGACGCAGGCCCAGGCGACCGATCAGGGCGCTGTAACGAGAGGTGTCCTTGCTCTTCAGGTAGTCCAGCAGCTTACGACGCTGGTTAACCATACGGATCAGGCCACGACGGGAGTGGTGGTCTTTGCCGTTGGCCTTGAAGTGGTCCTGCAGCTTGTTGATGTTGGCGGACAGCAGTGCAACCTGCACTTCCGGGGAACCGGTGTCGCCTTCAACTTGCTTGTACTCGTTAACGATCTGGGCTTTTTCTTGGACGCTCAGTGCCATGATGGGGCTTCCTCTGAGGTAACAGGCCAGGGACTGCTCCCTGTGTTCATAGTAAGAGGAGTGACCGTGCCTGCTGACAGCCACCCTCGGTTTCGGACTTACGACCGAATCAGTCGACGCGGCGCCAGGCGCCCGTCATCGGTCACTTCACCGATACCGATGAAACGACCTTCGTGATCCTGCACCCGCAGCATGCCGAACTTCGGCACCTCGGGAGCGCGCACCGGCTGACCGTGCAGCCAGTAATAGGCGCTGTGCTCGGACAACTGCAGCAGCGGCCAGTGTTCCAGGCCGGCATCCACCGGCAGCAGGAAGCGGTCGAGGGCTTCGTTGCCACCCTCGGCATGGGCTTTCTCGAGTTCCTCCAGCGTCACCGACTGGTGCAGCTGGAAGGGACCGGCCTGGGTCCGGCGCAGGGCGGCGACGTGAGCGCCACATCCCAACTCGCGACCGAGGTCTTCGACCAGGGTGCGAATGTAGGTGCCCTTGCTGCAGGAAACGGCCAGCGTCGCACAGGGCGACTCGAACACGAGCAAATCCAGGCGCGCAATAGTAACAGAACGCGCCTCGCGCTCCACTACCTCTCCTGCACGGGCCAGCTTGTACAACGGCTGGCCATCCTTCTTCAGGGCCGAGTACATCGGCGGCACCTGCTCTATGTCGCCACGGAAACGCGGCAGCAGGGCTTCGATGGCCTCCCGACCAGCGGTCACTTCACATTGCTCGACCACCTCGCCCTCGGTATCGCCGGTGGTGGTGGTGACGCCGAGCTGGGCGACGGTCTCGTAGGCCTTGTCGGCATCGAGCAGGTACTGGGAGAACTTGGTCGCCTCGCCGAAGCACAGCGGCAGCACGCCGGTGGCCAGCGGGTCGAGGCTGCCAGTGTGGCCGGCCTTCTCGGCGTTGAGCAGCCAGCGCACCTTCTGCAGGGCCTGGTTGGAGCTCATGCCACGCGGCTTGTCGAGAATCAGCACACCGTTGACCGCACGGCGAATGCGTTTCACCTGGGCCACGCGTTACTCCTCGGAATCGCCGCCATGGCGGCGATCGGCAGCGACCGCACGCTCGATCAGCGCCGACAGCTCGGCACCACGGCGAATGCTGGCGTCGTAGCTGAAGTGCAGTTGCGGCACGGTGCGCAGCTTCATCGCCTTGCCCAGCTGCATGCGCAGGAAACCTGCGGCATCGTTGAGGATGTCGGTGTTCTGCTTCACCACCGCAGCGTTGTCGTCCTGGCCCATCACGGTGACGTACACCTTGGCATGGGACAGGTCACGGGCCACGTCGACGCCGGTGATGGTCACCAGGCCCAGACGGGGGTCCTTGATTTCAAGCTGGATCAGCAGCGCCAGTTCGCGCTGCATCTGGTCGCCGATACGCTGGGTACGGCTGTACTCTTTGGCCATTTTTCTAACCTGCTTACCCGAGCCTGAAGGCTGCGGGCCTGAAAGCGGCAAACGCCCGGGACGACTGGAAAGCCGGCCCGGGCGCTGCGTTCACGCTCGAATACCCTTACAGAGTACGAGCGACTTCGACCTTCTCGAACACTTCGATCTTGTCGCCGACGCGCACGTCGTTGTAGCTCTTCACGCCGATACCGCACTCCATGCCGGCACGCACTTCGGCGACGTCGTCCTTGAAGCGACGCAGGGATTCCAGCTCGCCTTCGAAGATCACCACGTCGTCGCGCAGTACACGGATCGGACGGTTGCGGTGCACCAGACCCTCGGTGACCATGCAGCCGGCGATCGCGCCGAACTTCGGCGAACGGAACACGTCACGCACTTCGGCGATACCCAGGATGTTCTCGCGAACATCGCTGCCGAGCATGCCGGTCAGGGCTTTCTTGACGTCTTCGATGATGTCGTAGATCACGTTGTAGTAACGCATGTCGAGGCCTTCGGTCTCGACGATCTTGCGCGCACCAGCGTCAGCACGGACGTTGAAGCCGAACAGCACCGCGTTGGAGGCCAGCGCCAGGTTGGCATCGGACTCGGTGATACCACCGACGCCGCCACCGACCACGCGAACCTGCACCTCGTCGTTGCCCAGGCCGCTGAGCGAGCCCTGCAGGGCTTCCAGCGAACCACGGACATCGGACTTGAGCACGATGTTGAGGGTCTTCTTCTCTTCCTGGCCCATGTTCTCGAAGATGTTTTCCAGCTTGCCGGCGTGGGCACGAGCCAGTTTCACTTCGCGGAACTTGCCTTGACGGAACAGAGCGACTTCGCGGGCCTTCTTCTCGTCGGCAACCACGGTCATCTCGTCACCGGCGTCCGGGGTGCCGTCCAGGCCGAGGATCTCGACCGGAATGGACGGACCGGCTTCCTTGATCGGCTTGCCGTTCTCGTCGAGCATCGCACGGACGCGGCCGTAGTTGACGCCGACCAGCACCATGTCGCCCTGACGCAGGGTGCCATCCTGGACCAGCACGGTAGCGACCGGGCCACGGCCCTTGTCCAGGCGGGACTCGACCACCACGCCACGGCCCGGGGCCGACGGAGTGGCTTTGAGTTCGAGTACTTCAGCCTGCAGCAGCACGGCTTCGAGCAGCTCGTCGACGCCGGTACCGACCTTGGCCGATACGTGGACGAAGGGAGCATCGCCGCCCCACTCTTCCGGGATCACGTCCAGAGCGGCCAGGCCGTTCTTGATGTTGTCCGGGTTGGCGTCCGGCTTGTCGATCTTGTTCACCGCGACCACGATCGGCACGCCAGCCGCTTTCGCGTGCTGCACGGCTTCCTGGGTCTGCGGCATCACGCCGTCGTCCGCTGCCACCACGAGGATGACGATGTCGGTCGCCTGGGCACCACGGGCACGCATCGCGGTGAACGCGGCGTGGCCGGGGGTGTCGAGGAAGGTGACCATGCCGCGGTCGGTTTCCACGTGGTAGGCGCCGATGTGCTGGGTGATGCCGCCGGCTTCGCCTGCTGCCACCTTGGCACGACGGATGTAGTCGAGCAGCGAGGTCTTGCCGTGGTCGACGTGGCCCATCACGGTCACGACCGGCGCGCGGGAAACCGCCTCACCTTCGAACTTCAGGGATTCAGCCAGTTGCTCTTCCAGAGCGTTCTCGCTGACCAGCTTGACCTTGTGGCCGAGTTCCTCGGCGATCAGCTGGGCGGTCTCCTGGTCGAGTACCTGGTTGATGGTCACCGGGGTGCCCATCTTGAACATGAACTTGACGACCTCGGCCCCTTTCACCGACATCTGGGCAGCCAGTTCGCCCACGGTGATGGTCTCGCCGATACTCACTTCACGCACAATCGGTCCTGTCGGGCTCTGGAACCCGTGCTGGTTACGCTTCTTCAGCTTGGCCTTGCCACGGCCGCCGCCACGACGGCCGAAGCTGTCGTCGTCGTCGACACCACTGCGCACAACGCGCGGTGCGGTGGTCTTTTCCTTTTCCTTGATCGACGGGCGATGCTGGGCATGCTTGCGATCGCGGCGCTCGTCCTCGTCGTCGCGCTTGGGCGCGCGGCGCACTTCTTCCTTCTTGCGGTCGTCCGCAGCAGGAGCGGCAGCAGCCGGGGCAGCGGGCGCTGCAGCCGCGGCACGCGGCGCTTCGGCAGCAGCCGGAGCGGCAGCGGCGGCAGGCGCAGCTTCAGCGGCCTGGCGAGCGGCGTCCGCCTGACGGCGAGCCTCTTCGGCGGCGGCGCGCTGACGAGCCTCTTCCTCGGCCTTCAGACGCGCAGCTTCTTCAGCGGCACGTTGCTCTTCCAGCTCGCGCTGGCGCTCGGCCTCGAGCTCCTCGGGATCGCGTTTGACGTAGGTCTTCTTCTTGCGGACCTCGACGCTGACGGTCTTGCTGCCAGCGACTTTCAAGGTCGACGTCGTCTTGCGTTGCAGGGTGATCTTGCGCGGCTCTTCCGCGCGATCACCGTGGCTGCCCTTGAGGTGGGCCAGCAGCGCTTGCTTCTCGCTGTCGGTCACTACCTGCTCGGCGTTGTTATGCGGCAGACCTGCTTCGCGCATCTGCTGCAGCAGGCGCTCTACCGGCGTATCGACCGTCTTGGCCAGTTCTTTCACCGTGACTTGCGTCATGCACTTCTCTCCTCAGGCCGCGAATGCTTACTCGAACCAATGGGCCCGGGCGGCCATGATCAACTTGCCGGCACGCTCTTCGTCCATGCCGTCGATGTCGAGCAGATCGTCAATGGATTGCTCGGCAAGATCTTCACGGGTGGTTACGCCACGCAGCGCCAGGTCCACGGCCAGCTCTTTGGTCATGCCATCGAGGCTGAGCAGGTCTTCGGCAGGTTGTGCGTCGGCGAGTTTCTCTTCAGTGGCGATGGCTTTGGTCAGCAGGCGGTCCTTGGCACGCGAGCGCAGCTCGTTGACGATTTCCTCGTCGAAGCCGTCGATGCTGAGCATCTCTTCCATCGGTACGTAGGCGATCTCTTCCAGGGTGGTGAAACCTTCTTCCACCAGAACCTGGGCGAGTTCTTCATCGACATCCAGCTCGTCGACGAAGCGCTGCAGGATGTCGCCAGTTTCAGCCTGCTGTTTGGCCTGGATATCGGCCTCGGTCATCACGTTCAGGGTCCAGCCGGTGAGCTGGCTGGCCAGACGGACGTTCTGGCCACTGCGGCCAATGGCCTGGGCCAGGTTGTCCTCGGCAACGGCGATATCCATGGTGTGGGTATCTTCGTCGACGATGATCGCCGCCACTTCGGCCGGAGCCATGGCGTTGATCACGAACTGCGCGGGGTTGTCGTCCCACAGGACGATATCCACACGCTCGCCGCCCAGTTCGCCGGAGACGGCCTGGACGCGGGAACCACGCATACCGATGCAGGCGCCCTGCGGGTCGATACGCTTGTCCTTGGAGCGAACGGCGATCTTGGCGCGCGAACCCGGGTCACGGGCAGCGGCCATCACGTCGATCAGTTGCTCGGCGATTTCCGGTACTTCGATGCGGAACAGCTCGATCAGCATTTCCGGCGCGGTGCGCGACAGGATCAGCTGAGGGCCACGGTTCTCGCTGCGGATTTCCTTCAGCAGGGCACGCACGCGGGTGCCGACGCGGAAGGTTTCACGCGGGATGATCTGGTCGCGGGCCAGCAGCGCTTCGGCGTTGTTGCCCAGGTCGACGATCACGTTGTCACGGGTGACCTTCTTGACGGTGCCGGAGATGATCTCGTTGACCTTCTCGCGGTAGGCGTCGACCACCTGAGCGCGCTCGGCTTCGCGGACTTTCTGCACGATGACCTGCTTGGCGGTCTGTGCGGCGATGCGGCCGAACTCGATGGACTCGATCTTCTCTTCGATGACCTCGCCGGCCTTCATGCCGGGGTGCTGTTCCTGCACGTCTTCGACGGTCAGTTCCGACGCCGGGTTGGAGTAGTCCTCGTCCTCGACGATGGTCCAGCGACGGAAAGTTTCGTAGTTGCCGTTGGCGCGGTTGATTTCCACGCGCAGGTCAACCTCGTCCTCGAAACGCTTTTTGGTCGCGGTCGCCAGGGCCAGCTCCAGCGCTTCGAAAATCACGCCAGGCGGTACACCCTTTTCGTTGGATACCGACTCAACAACCAGCAGTACTTCTTTGCTCATCGTACGCCTCGCCTTTCAATCCATTGGAATCCGCGCTCTGGCGGCTCACTCAAATCGGGGAATGATGTTGGCCTTGTCGATCGAGTCGACCGGCAGCAGGTATTCATGGTCGTCCACCAGGACCACCACATCCTGCTCCTCCACACCACGGAGAATGCCCTGGAAATTGCGACGCCGTTCGAAGGGCGTACGCAGCTTGATCTTCACCTGCTCGCCGACATAGCGGGCGAACTGCTCGAGCGTGAAGAGCGGCCGATCCATACCGGGCGACGACACCTCCAGGGTGTACTCGCCACTGATCGGGTCTTCCACGTCCAGGATGCCGCTGACCTGACGACTGACGACTTCGCAGTCATCGATCAGGATGCCTTCCGGACGATCGATATATACCCGGAGCAGGGAATGGCGACCTTGGGAAATGAACTCCAGGCCCCAGCACTCATAGCCGAGCGCTTCTACTACAGGGGCCAACAAGGCCTGCAACTGTTCTAGCTTGCTCGACACCTGATCGCCTCGCGTATGCTGTAGAAACAAAAAATGGGCGAAACGCCCATCCCTTAAGGACCGCCCTGACATGGCGGCGCGGACTGTCCAGCTAGCAAAAAGCCCCTGAAAAGGGGCTCTGCCAAACTGGTTGCGGGAGCAGGATTTGAACCTACGACCTTCGGGTTATGAGCCCGACGAGCTACCAGACTGCTCCATCCCGCGTCAAAGCTGGTGCGAAATTATACGGTTGAGCCCCTTCAAGGTCAACCGAAACTCCGAAACGACAAGGCCCGCACTGCGGGCCTTTTCGTATATGGTACCGAGGAGGGGACTCGAACCCCTACAGCCTATGGCCACTACCACCTCAAGGTAGCGTGTCTACCAATTCCACCACCTCGGCAAAAACTCTTGCCTGCTTACTTCTGTTCAGGAGCCGCCGGAACGTCGCCGTTACCGCCTGCTGGGGCTTGAGGTTGCCCTTGCGCGCCCGGCACGTCGCTAGCTGCCGGAGCCTGTTCCTGCTTCTGCTCCATCACTGCCGGATCAGGAAGCCCAGCGTGACGAATCATATCAGCTTTTTCTTTAGCAAAATACGCTAAACCCAAGCTGGTAATGAAAAAAACTGCAGCGAGTATAGCAGTAAAGCGGCTCAGGAAGGTAGCAGAACCTTGGCTACCGAAAACGGTGGCCGAAGCACCTGCACCGAACGACGCACCGGCGTCGGCACCCTTGCCTTGCTGAAGCAGGACCAGCACAACCAGACCCAGCGCCATCAGCAGGTGAATCACGATTACAACTGTTTCCAGCATCTTCAGTTTCCTGCGGCGCGACAGATCGCACCGAACTCATCTGCATTCAGGGAAGCTCCACCAATGAGCCCCCCATCGATATCCGGCATGCCGAAAAGTTCGACAGCGTTGGCGGCCTTGACACTGCCGCCATACAGGAGACGAAGACCGCGGGCCACCTCTGCGTTTTCCGCCGAGATCTGCGCGCGAATCGCCGCATGTACTTCCTGGGCCTGCTCGGGAGAAGCGGTCAGCCCCGTCCCAATCGCCCACACCGGCTCGTAAGCCACAACGGCGCGGGAGAAAGCCCCGACACCCAGATCTTCGATCACCGAGCCCAACTGGCGCCCGACGACTTCAAGCGTCTTGCCCGCCTCACGCTGTTCGCGAGTCTCACCCACGCACAGGATCGGAACCAGGCCACACGACTGAGCCGCTGCAAACTTGCGGCTGATCACTCCATCGTTTTCACCCAGGATCAGGCGACGCTCGGAGTGACCGACCAGCACCAGGGAACAGCTCGCATCTGCCAACTGGCTGGCTGCGACCTCGCCCGTGAGGGCTCCCTGCATCGGCTCAACCGCGCAATTCTGCGCACCGACGGCAACCGCCTTTCCATCCAGACCTTGTACGACCTGGTTGATGTACAGACAGGGCGGGAACACCGCCACATCGACACCCGTGGGAAGAGCCAGTTGACGCAGGCCTTTGATCAGCTCCGTTACGCTGGAGCGGGTACCGTGCATTTTCCAATTACCGGCCACCAAGGGTCGACGCATGCTGTACCTCGCTGAGCAAAGTGGGCGCAGATATTACTCGACGCTTTTGGAACTGACAAGAGAAATCAAGCACATACCTCGGTAACGACCTTTGCCAATTGTTCGGCATAGGCACGCACGCGGGCTTCCTCATCCCCTTCGACCATCACCCGTACCAGCGGCTCGGTACCGGACTTGCGCAGCAGGACGCGGCCGCGGCCGCCCATTTCCTCGGTCACCTTCGCGCAGGCGTCCTTCACCGCCGGGTGCTCCAGCGGATCGACCCCGCCGCCGGCAAAGCGCACGTTGATCAGCACCTGCGGGCACTTGCGAACGCCCATGCGAGCCTCGGCCAGGTTCTGGCCGCGGGTCTTGAGCGCCATCAGCACCTGCAGTGCGGCAATGATCGCATCACCGGTGGTGGTGTGCTGGCAGCAGACCACGTGGCCGGAGTTCTCACCACCCAGCTGCCAGTTACGCGACTGCAATTCGGACATCACGTAGCGGTCGCCTACCTTGGCGCGCACGAACGGGATGTTGAGCTCCTGCAGCGCCAGCTCCAGGCCCAGGTTGCTCATCAGCGTTCCGACCACACCGCCGTGCAGCTTGCCGCGATCCAGCATGTCGCGCGCGATGAGGTAGAGGATCTCGTCGCCATCGACGATGGTCCCGGTGTGATCGACCATCATCACCCGGTCGCCGTCACCGTCGAAAGCAATGCCGATGTCCGCGTGCTGGGCCAGCACGGCCTCCTGAAGCGCCCCCATGTGAGTGGAGCCGCACTTGTCGTTGATGTTCAGGCCATTGGGCTCGGCACCGATGACGAAAACCTCGGCGCCCAGCTCGCGGAAGACGTTGGGAGCGATCTTGTAGGTCGCGCCGTGGGCGCAATCCAGCGCAATGCGCAGGCCGGCGAAGCTGGTGTTGGACGGCACACTGCTCTTGCAGAACTCGATGTAGCGGCCGGCGGCGTCGTTGATGCGCGAGACCTTGCCCAGGCGAGCGGACTCGACCACGGTCATCGGCGCGTCGAGCAGTTCCTCGATGATCAACTCGACCTCGTCGGGCAGCTTGGTGCCCTGGCCGGAGAAGAACTTGATGCCGTTGTCGTCATGCGGGTTGTGCGACGCACTGATGACGATGCCCGCTTCGGCATGGAAGGTACGGGTGAGGTAGGCGATACCGGGAGTCGGCATGGGGCCGAGCAGCATCACGTCGGCGCCTGCGGCCGAGAGGCCCGCCTCCAGCGCGGATTCGAACATGTAGCCGGAAATCCGCGTGTCCTTGCCCACCAGGACGCGGCACTTGCCCTGCTGACGGAAGGCCATCCCCACCGCCCAGCCCAGCTTGAGCACGAAGTCGGGCGTGATCGGCGGCGTGCCGACACGACCGCGGATTCCATCGGTACCGAAATACTTCCTGCTCATGCGGGCATCCCCTCTTCCTTTGCACTTTCCACTGCGTAAATCATTCGAACCACATCCACGGTCTCGGCGACATCGTGGACGCGGATAATGCTGGCTCCCTTGGCAACCGCCAGGGCAGCCAGGGCCAGACTGCCATACAGACGCTCGCCCACTTCACGGCCGAGCGCCCGGCCAATCATGCTCTTGCGCGAGACGCCGACCAGTAACGGGCAGCCCATTTCCAGCAACCGATCCATCTGCCGGAACAGATTGAGGTTGTGGCTCTGGGTCTTGGCAAAACCGAAGCCAGGATCGATGACGATGCGTTCGCGGGCAATGCCCACGGCTTCGCACGCAGCGATGCGTTCCTCGAGGAAGCCACGGACCTCCTGAAGAATATCGGCATAGCGCGGGTCGTCCTGCATGTTCCCCGGCTCGCCACGCATGTGCATCAGGCATACGGGCAGACCGGTATCGACTGCCGCATCCAGGGCGCCATCGCGCTGCAGTGCGCGCACATCATTGATCAGTCCGGCGCCCAGACGCGCGGTTTCGCGCATGACGGCCGGGGTGGAGGTATCCACGGAGATCACCACATCCAGCTCGCGGGCAATTGCCTCGACGACCGGCGCCACCCGCTCGAGCTCCTCGGTGGGCGAAACCACACGCGCGCCGGGTCGGGTCGACTCGCCGCCGATATCGATCAGCGTGGCGCCTGCGGCGACCATCTGTGCCGCATGGCGCAACGCGGCATCGCGCTGATTGAAGCGCCCGCCGTCGGAGAAGGAATCAGGGGTGACATTGAGGATGCCCATGACATGCGGGCGGCTCAAATCAAGAACCCGGTTGCCGCAAGGCAACCGGGTCGGGTGGTACAACGAACTCATTCAGTGCTCTCAGTGTTCGCCGGCAGGTCCGCCAATCGGATTTTCCTGGCGGCCTTCGTCGCGCGGCGCGGCGGCATTGCCGGAAGAACCCGAGTTGCCGCCCTGCCAGTCGCGCGGCTCACGCGGCGTACGGCCGGCCATGATGTCGTCGATCTGATCGGCATCGATGGTTTCGTACTTCATCAGCGCGTCGGCCATCATGTCGAGCTTGTCGCGATTCTCTTCCAGCAGGCGCTTGGCGGTGCCGTAGCAGTCATCGATGATGCGGCGCACTTCCTGGTCGATCAGCTTCGCGGTCTCGCCCGACACATTGGCGTGCTGGCTGCCGGCGCTGCGACCGAGGAACACCTCACCCTCCTCCTCCGCATACATCAGCGGACCGAGCTTCTCCGACAGGCCCCACTTGGTCACCATGTTCCGCGCCAGCTGAGTGGCCCGCATGATGTCGTTGGAGGCACCGGTGGTCACGCCTTCGAAGCCCAAGGTCATCTCCTCGGCGATACGGCCACCGAACAGGGAGCAGATCTGGCTTTCCAGGGCGCGCTTGGACAGGCTGTAGCGATCCTCTTCCGGCAGGAACATGGTCACGCCCAGGGCGCGACCGCGCGGAATGATCGAAACCTTGTAGACCGGGTCGTGTTCCGGCACCAGACGGCCGACGATGGCGTGGCCGGCTTCGTGGAACGCGGTGTTCTTCTTCTCTTTCTCGGACATGACCATGGTCTTGCGCTCGGCGCCCATCATGATCTTGTCCTTGGCCAGCTCGAACTCACGCATGTCGACGATGCGCTTGTTGGCGCGGGCGGCGAACAGCGAGGCCTCGTTGACCAGGTTGGCCAGGTCGGCACCGGAGAAACCCGGAGTACCGCGCGCGATGACGGCCGGATCGACGTTGTCGCCCAGCGGCACCTTGCGCATGTGCACTTTCAGGATCTGCTCGCGGCCGCGGATATCCGGCAGGCCGACCACCACCTGGCGGTCGAAGCGCCCCGGACGCAGCAGCGCGGGGTCGAGCACGTCCGGACGGTTGGTCGCGGCGATGACGATGATGCCGTCATTCATCTCGAAGCCGTCCATCTCCACCAGCAACTGGTTAAGGGTCTGTTCACGCTCGTCGTGACCGCCACCGAGACCGGCGCCACGATGGCGGCCGACGGCGTCGATCTCGTCGATGAAGATGATGCACGGTGCGTGCTTCTTGGCCTGGTCGAACATGTCGCGAACGCGCGAGGCGCCCACGCCGACGAACATTTCCACGAAGTCCGAACCGGAAATGGTGAAGAACGGCACCTTGGCTTCGCCGGCGATCGCCTTGGCGAGCAGGGTCTTGCCGGTACCGGGGGGGCCGACCATCAGCACGCCGCGCGGAATACGGCCGCCCAGGCGCTGGAACTTGCCCGGATCGCGGAGGAATTCCACCAGCTCGCTGACTTCTTCCTTGGCCTCGTCGCAACCGGCGACGTCGGCGAAGGTGGTCTTCACCTGGTCTTCCGACAACAGGCGCGCCTTGCTCTTGCCGAAGCTCATCGGGCCGCCGCGGCCACCGCCGCCGCCCTGCATCTGGCGCATGAAGAACATGAACACCGCGATGATCACCAGGATCGGGAAGCTGGCGACCAGCAGCTGAGTCCAGATGCTCTGCTGCTCGGGCTGCTTGCCTTCGACGACCACGTTGTTGTTGACCAGGTCGCCGATCAGGCCGTTGTCCTGGATCGCCGGGCGGATGGTCTTGAAGGTGTCACCATCCTGGCGCTTGCCGGTGATGACATAGCCGTCGACGGTTACGCGCTCGACCTTGCCGTCTTTCACCTGTTGGATGAAGTCGGAATAGTTGAGCGTCTGCGGCTCGCTCGGGCTGGAGAAGTTGTTCATCACGGTGACGAGTACCGCCGCGATGATCAGCCACAGAATCAGGTTCTTTGCCATGTCGTTCAATTGACTACCCTCTGAAGCCGGCTCCGCCCTGGAAACCGCTTCTCACGACGGCCAGACTCCTTCCGGCCAAAATTACTACACAACGCCCGCCGCCCGGCAGGCGCCGTCTGTAACCCTTTATGAACCCCGGCCTTCACCGGTACAAGCAAAACCTGCAAGGCGTAGACCAACAGCCTGCCCATTCATTCCAGTCTAGGCGCCGCGAAACCCGCGTGCGAGCAGATACTGCTCGCGCGAACGGTCGCGGGAGGACAGCGGCTTGCGCATCTGTACCTTCTCGAAGTTCTCGCGAACCTGCTTGTGGTAAGCGTCGAAACCCTCACCCTGGAAAATCTTGATCAGGAAATCACCGCCCGGACGCAGCACACGGGTGCACAGGTCCAGGGCCAGCTCGCAGAGGAACATTGCGCGGGGCATGTCCACAGCGGGCAATCCACTCATATTGGGGGCCATATCGGAAATCACAAGGTCTACCGGATTTTCTCCGATGGCCGCGAGCAACTGCTCGAAGACCTCGTCCTCGGTGAAGTCGCCCTGGATGAAGGTGACGTCCGGGATGCTGTCCATCGGCAGGATGTCCGAGGCGATCAGCGTACCCTTGTCGCCAATCACCCGACTGGTGACCTGCGACCAGCCGCCTGGCGCTGCGCCGAGGTCGACCACGGTCATGCCGGGGCGCAGGATGCGATCCTTCTCCTGGATTTCCAGCAGCTTGTAGCTGGCGCGCGAGCGATAGCCGTCGCGCTGTGCCATCTTCACGTACGGATCGTCGAAATGTTCTTTCAGCCAGCGATGGCTAGTCTTGGAACGGGCCACGTATTACCTCGTCTGAGCGGCATCCCGGTATAACCGAAACTCGGGTAGAATATCCGCCTTTTTTCCCAGGGGTCAGATTATGGCGCTCTCTCAGGAGCAGAAAAAGCAGTTCAAATCTATCGGGCATCACCTGAAACCCGTATTGACCGTTGCTGAAAACGGTCTGTCGGAAGGCGTGATGGCCGAGCTTGAGCGTGCTCTGAACGATCACGAACTGATCAAGGTGCAGTTCCGCATCGCCGAACGCGACGACCGTCGCGCGCTGATCGACGAACTCTGCCAGAGCGGCAGCTGCGAACTGATCCAGGTCATCGGCAAGATGGCGCTGATCTATCGCCGCAATCCCAAGCCGAACAAGAACCTGTCGAACATCAGCCGCTACAGCGGCCTCTGACAGTCAAGCCCGGCAGCGCGGAGCCGGCAAGGCTCCGCCGCGTCAATTCCGCTCGCCCCGTCCCGGCGCCGGTTGCAGCACCAGCAGCAGACCGCACAGCGCCACCACCAGGTAGTTGAACAGCAGCCAGCGCTGAGCGTCCGGCGCGACCTGGCGCACCACAAAATAGGCCGCCGCCATCACCAGCACGGTGAGCAGCAACTGCCCTCGCGTTTCCCGGAGGAAGGCAGCGGCGCCGCGCGCCTGCCAGAGCACCAGGGCCTGGAGCAGCACGCAGAACGCCGCGAAAGCCAGCAGCAACGGCTTCAGCGCGTCGGCCACGGATTCCACCAGCAGCGGCGCCAGGCCGATCTTGTCCAGTGCCGGCAGAACCACGAACTGAAGCAGCCACAGGCCGCCGACCCAGAATGTCTGGGCCAGCAGCCAACTGACGGTGCCTGCGTTGAGGGATTGCCGATCAGGCGTGGCGGACTTCAACGATCTCGTACTCGACGTCGCCGCCCGGGGTCTTCACCAGCACGGCATCGCCTTCGGTCTTGCCGATCAGCGCGCGGGCGATCGGCGAGTTGACCGAGATCTTGCTGTTCTTGATGTCCGCCTCGTCGTCGCCGACGATCTGGTAGGTCACCGTCTCGTCGGTCTCGACGTTGGCGATATCCACGGTGGTGCCGAAGATCACCTTGCCGGTGTGCGGAATGGTGGTCACGTCGATGATCTGCGCGTTGGACAGCTTGGCCTCGATGTCGCGGATACGCGCCTCGGACATGCCCTGCTGTTCGCGGGCCGCATGGTACTCGGCGTTTTCCTTGAGGTCGCCCAGCTCACGCGCCTCCGCGATGGCCTGTGTGATCTGCGGGCGCAGAACGGTCTTCAGGTATTTCAGTTCTTCTTCCAGGGCGCGGGCGCCCTGGACGGTCATTGGGAATTTGCTCATGCGTTGATTCCTGCATGGAGATCCTGCAGACGGCGAACGGTCTTCTCGGGACCGAACTTGAGCGCCTCACAGATCGCCTGACCCGCCGCGATGGTGGTGGTGCAGTAGATCTTGTGCTGCAGGGCGTTACGACGGATGGAGTACGAGTCAGCGATGGACTGGCGGCCTTCGGTGGTGTTGATGATCAGGGTGACTTCGTCATTCTTAATCATGTCGACCACGTGAGGACGGCCCTCGGTCACCTTGTTCACGCGACGCACCGGCAGGCCGGCCGCTTCGATCACCTTGGCGGTACCGGCAGTGGCAACCACCTCGAAGCCCAGCGCGACCAGATCGCGAGCGACCTGGACGGCTTGCGGCTTGTCGTCCTCGCGGACGCTGATGAAGGCGCAACCGGCGTTCGGCAGGATTTCGCTGGCGCCCAGCTGGGCCTTGGCGAATGCCTCACCGAAGCTGTCGCCGACCCCCATTACCTCGCCGGTGGATTTCATCTCTGGGCCGAGGATCGGGTCGACGCCGGGGAACTTGGCGAACGGGAACACCGCTTCCTTGACGCTATAGTACGGCGGGATCACCTCCTGGGTGAAGCCGACTTCGGCCAGGGATTTGCCAGCCATGACGCGGGCCGCAACCTTGGCCAGGGATTCGCCGATGCACTTGGAAACGAAGGGCACGGTACGCGAGGCGCGCGGGTTGACCTCGATCACGTAGATGTCTTCGCCCTGCACGGCCATCTGCACGTTCATCAGGCCGACCACGCCGAGCTCCAGGGCCATCTTCTTGACCTGTTCGCGGATCTCGTCCTGGATGTGCTGCGGCAGCGAGTACGGCGGCAGCGAGCAGGCGGAGTCACCGGAGTGCACGCCGGCCTGTTCGATGTGCTGCATGATCGCGCCGATTACCACGGTCTCGCCGTCGCACACCGCATCGATGTCGACTTCGATGGCGCAGTTGAGGAAGCGGTCCAGCAGCACCGGGCTGTCGTTGGAAACCTTCACGGCCTCGCGCATGTAGCGCTTGAGCTCTTCTTCCTGGTAGACGATTTCCATCGCGCGACCGCCCAGTACGTAGGACGGGCGCACCACCATCGGGTAGCCGATGTTCTTCGACAGCTCCAGGGCCTGGTCTTCGCTGCGCGCGGTGGCGTTGGCCGGCTGGCGCAGGTTCAGGCGCTGGACCATCTGCTGGAAGCGCTCGCGGTCTTCGGCGCGGTCGATGGCGTCGGGGCTGGTGCCGATGATCGGCACGCCGGCCTCTTCCAGCGCGCGGCAGAGTTTCAGCGGGGTCTGGCCGCCGTACTGCACGATCACGCCCTTGGGCTGCTCGACGCGGACGATCTCCAGTACGTCTTCCAGAGTCACCGGCTCGAAGTACAGGCGATCGGAGGTGTCGTAGTCGGTGGAGACGGTTTCCGGGTTGCAGTTGACCATGATGGTCTCGTAACCGTCTTCACGCATGGCCAGTGCGGCGTGTACGCAGCAGTAGTCGAACTCGATGCCCTGGCCGATGCGGTTCGGACCGCCGCCCAGGATCATGATCTTGTCGCGGGTCGACGGGTTGGCCTCGCACTCTTCCTCGTAGGTCGAGTACATGTAGGCGGTGTCGGTGGCGAACTCGGCGGCGCAGGTGTCCACGCGCTTGTACACCGGCAGCACCTTGAGCTTCTGGCGATGGCTGCGCAGGTTCTTCTCGGTCACGCCGAGCAGCTTGGCCAGGCGGGCGTCGGAGAAGCCCTTGCGCTTGAGCTTGTACATCAGGTCGCGGTCGATGGCGGACAGACCCAGGGTCTTGACGCGCTCCTCGTCCTTGACCAGGTCTTCGATCTGCACCAGGAACCACTCGTCGATGCGGGTCAGGTCGAAGACTTCGGCGATGCTCTTGCCGGCACGGAAGGCGTCGGCGACGTACCAGATGCGGTCGGCATTGGGCACGGTCAGCTCGCGCTTGAGGATGCCGTCGGCTTCCGGATCGTTCAGGTCCAGCTTCGGATCGAAACCGGTGGCGCCCACTTCCAGGCCGCGCAGGGCTTTCTGCACGGACTCCTGGAAGGTGCGGCCGATGGCCATGACTTCACCCACGGACTTCATCTGGGTGGTCAGGCGGGCGTCGGCTTTCGGGAATTTCTCGAAGGCGAAACGCGGGATCTTGGTGACGACGTAGTCGATCGCCGGCTCGAAGGAGGCCGGGGTGCGACCGCCGGTGATGTCGTTCTGCAGCTCATCGAGGGTGTAGCCGACGGCCAGCTTGGCAGCGATCTTGGCGATCGGGAAGCCGGTGGCCTTGGAGGCCAGCGCCGAGGAACGCGACACGCGCGGGTTCATCTCGATCACGACCATGCGGCCGGTGTTCGGGCAGATGCCGAATTGCACGTTGGAACCGCCGGTTTCCACGCCGATCTCACGCAGCACCGCCAGCGAGGCGTTGCGCATGATCTGGTATTCCTTGTCGGTCAGGGTCTGTGCCGGAGCGACGGTGATCGAGTCACCGGTGTGCACACCCATCGGGTCGAAGTTCTCGATGGAGCAGACGATGATGCAGTTGTCCTTCTTGTCGCGGACCACCTCCATCTCGTATTCCTTCCAGCCGATCAGCGATTCGTCGATCAGCAGCTCGTTGGTCGGCGACAGGTCCAGGCCACGGGCGCAGATTTCTTCGAATTCTTCGCGGTTGTAGGCGATGCCGCCGCCGGTGCCGCCCATGGTGAAGGACGGACGGATGATGCACGGGAAGCCGACCTTCTCCAGCACGCCGTAGGCTTCTTCCATGGTGTGGGCGATACCCGAGCGCGGGCAGGCCAGGCCGATGTCGCGCATGGCCTTGTCGAAGCGCGAACGGTCTTCGGCCTTGTCGATGGTGTCGGCGTTGGCACCGATCATTTCCACGCCGAACTGCTCGAGCACGCCGTGGCGCTCCAGGTCAAGGGCGCAGTTCAGGGCAGTCTGGCCACCCATGGTCGGCAGCAGCGCGTCAGGGCGCTCCTTCTCGATGATCTTGGCGACGGTCTGCCACTTGATCGGCTCGATGTAGGTGGCGTCGGCCATGGCCGGGTCGGTCATGATGGTGGCCGGGTTGGAGTTCACCAGGATGACACGGAAGCCTTCTTCCTTCAGGGCCTTGCAGGCCTGTGCGCCGGAGTAGTCGAACTCGCAGGCCTGGCCGATGACGATCGGGCCGGCGCCGAGGATCAGGATGCTCTTGATGTCTGTACGCTTGGGCATGGGACTCTCGTTGCAATATTCAGGAAAGGGTTGCGCTGGCCAGCTTCACGCCAAAGCCGACGAACAGGGCGCCGACGCCACTCGAGGCGCCGGCAGCCAGCCGTTGCCGCCGACGGAACCAGGCCGCCAGACGCACACCGGAGAAAATCAGGAAACTCAGGTACAGGGCGCTGATGATCTCGAGGATCGCGCCCAGCACCAGGAACGACAGGCCGGGGTAGGCGTAACCCGGGTCGACGAATTGGATGAAGAAGGAAATGAAGAAGAGGATCGCCTTGGGGTTGGACAGGCTCAACAGCAGCGCCTTGCGGAACGGCTGATTGACGTCCACTTCCTTGGCCGGCGCGGCGGCCGCCTCCAGCGGGTGGCGCAGCTTCTGCCAACCACCGCGGAGCATGCCGATACCCAGGTAGAACAGGTACGCGGCGCCAACGTATTTCAGGCCCAGGAACAGCATGGGCTCGGCCTTGAGGACCGAGGCGATACCCAGCGCCGAGAGGAACATCAGGATCGCATCGCCCAGGAACACCGCGCTCGCCGCCCGATAGCCCGAGGCCACGCCGCGCTGGGCGGCGGTGGCGAGGACGAACAGCGAGTTCGGCCCCGGCAGCAGGACGATGAACAACGTACCCAGGACGTAGGTCCACAGGTCGGTGATTCCGAGGGTCGGCATCATCTTCTTCTACCTCTTGCGTCCAGTTCGCACCAGGCCGAACTCAGCGGCGCTCGGCCATCGCCGCGATGAAGCGGTCGAACAGCGGAGCCACGTCGTGCGGGCCGGGGCTGGCTTCCGGGTGACCCTGGAAGCTGAAGGCCACCTTGTCGGTGCGCTCGATGCCCTGCAGGGTGCCATCGAACAGCGACTTGTGGGTCGCGCGCAGGTTGGCCGGCATGCTCGCCTCGTCCACGGCGAAACCGTGGTTCTGGCTGGTGATCATCACCACGCCCGAATCCAGGTCCTGCACCGGGTGGTTGGCACCGTGGTGGCCGTGCCCCATCTTCAGGGTCTTGGCGCCGGACGCCAGGGCCAGCAGCTGGTGACCGAGGCAGATGCCGAAGACCGGGATCTCGGTATCGAGGAACTCCCGGATGGCCTGGATGGCGTAGTCGCACGGCTCGGGGTCGCCGGGGCCGTTGGAGAGGAAGATGCCGTCCGGGTTCAGGGCAAGCACTTCGCTGGCCGGGGTCTGTGCCGGCACCACGGTCAGGCGGCAGCCGCGTGCCACCAGCATGCGCAGAATGTTCAGCTTCACGCCGAAATCGTAGGCGACCACGTGGTACGGCAGGTCGGCGGCGGCGATTTCCGGGTGGCTGTCGGTTTCCAGGCTCCACACGCTGGAACGCCATTCGTAGCGCTCGGTGGAGGAAACGACTTTGGCCAGGTCCATGCCTTTCAAGCCCGGGAAGCCGCGCGCCAGTTCGAGGGCTTTTTCCTCGGTGGCATCATCGCCAGCGAGGATGCAGCCGTTCTGCGAACCCTTCTCGCGCAGGATGCGGGTCAGGCGGCGGGTGTCGATGCCGGCGATGGCAACGGTACCGTTGGCTTTCAGGTAGTCCGGCAGGGACTGCTTGTCGCGCCAGCTGCTGGAGAGCAGCGGCAGGTCACGAATGATCAGGCCGGCGGCCCAGACCTTGTTCGATTCGGCGTCCTCGGGCGTGGTGCCGGTGTTGCCGATGTGCGGGTAGGTCAGGGTGACGATCTGTTGGGCGTAGGAAGGATCGGTGAGGATTTCCTGGTAGCCGGTCATGGCGGTGTTGAACACCACCTCTCCGACGGTCTGCCCGTCGGCGCCGATGGCTTCACCGCGAAAAACGCTGCCGTCGGCAAGTGCAAGTATGGCTGGCTTAGTCAAGAAGACCTCCCGTAGTTCAAGCCTGGCTGGGCGTGCGCAGATTGTAAAAAAGCGGGATGACATCAGAAGAAGTCATCCCGCTTTTTATGTGATCATGCTGCGCTGCTTTTAGTGGACACACTAAAGCTGTAGTTTACAGAAAAGCGACATCATGGTCCACCTTTTGCACGACGTACGGCTATGCCTCTCAGCGAAGGCCGAGCACATCCTGCATGTCGTACAGGCCGTTGGCCTGCCCTTCCAGCCACTGCGCGGCACGCACGGCGCCACGAGCGAAGGTCATGCGGCTCGAGGCCTTGTGGGTGATTTCCACGCGCTCGCCGTCAGCGGCGAACAGCACGGTGTGGTCGCCCACCACGTCACCGGCCCGCACGGTGGCGAAGCCGATGGTCTCGCGCGGACGCGCACCGGTCTGGCCTTCACGACCGTAGACGGCCACCTTCTCCAGATCACGCCCCAGTGCATTGGCAACCACTTCACCCATGCGCAGCGCGGTGCCGGACGGCGCGTCGACCTTGTGGCGGTGGTGCGCTTCGAGGATCTCGATATCCACGTCGTCACCCAGCACGCGGGCGGCGGTGTCGAGCAGCTTCAGGCACAGGTTCACGCCGACACTGTAGTTGGCCGCGAAGACGATCGGGATGTCCTTCGCCGCTTCGCTCAGCAGTTCCTTCTCCGCACTGGAGAAACCGGTGGTGCCGATGACCATGGCCTTGCCCGCCTTGCGGCAGACCTCCAGGTTCTTCAGGGTCACGGTCGGATGGGTGAAATCGATCAGCACGTCGAACTCGTCGACCACCTTGGCCAGGTCGCCCGACAGCGGCACGCCGATACGCCCCAGGCCCGCCAGCTCGCCGGCATCGGCACCCACCAGGGTGCTGTCCGGACGGTCCACCGCTGCGGTCAGGCCGGCGCTGCCATTGGTCTGCTGCACCGCCTCGATCAGGGTCTTGCCCATGCGCCCGGCGGCGCCCATTACGGCTATACGTCGCATATAAAACAGCTCCAAAGCTAAAAAAGCCCCGGACGATTCGCACCGCCGGGGCCTTGCATCATAGATCGTCGAAGAAGCGCTTCATGCCTTCGAACCAGCCACTGGCCTTGGGCGAGTGGGAAGAGTTGCCCTGCAGGGTATTGCGGAACTCTTCGAGCAGCTCGCGCTGACGCTTGTCCAGGTTGACCGGGGTTTCCACGACGACACGGCACATCAGGTCGCCAGCACCGCCACCGCGCACCGGGGCCACGCCCTTGCCGCGCAGGCGGAACAGCTTGCCGGTCTGGGTGCCCTCGGGGATCTTCAGCTTCACGCGGCCATCCAGGGTCGGCACTTCCAGCTCGCCACCCAGGGCGGCGTCGGCGAAGCTGATCGGCACTTCGCAGTACAGGTGCTTGCCGTCGCGCTGGAAGATGTCGTGCTCGCGCACGTTCACCACCACGTACAGGTCGCCCGCCGGGCCGCCGTGGGCGCCCGCCTCGCCTTCGCCGGTCAGGCGGATGCGATCACCGGTATCGACGCCCGCCGGGACTTTCACCGACAGGGTCTTGTGCTCTTCCACACGACCCTGGCCGTGGCAGGAACCACAGGGGTCGGTGATCATCTTGCCGCTGCCGTGGCAACGCGGGCAGGTCTGCTGCACCGAGAAGAAGCCCTGCTGCATGCGCACCTGGCCGATACCACCGCAGGTGGTACAGGTGACCGGCGTGGTGCCGGCCTTGGCGCCGCTGCCGTTGCAGGTCTTGCAGCCCACCAGGGTGGGCACGCGGATGGTCACAGTGGTGCCGCGGACCGCGTCTTCCAAGTCCAGGTCCAGGGTGTAGCGCAGGTCGGCGCCGCGCGCCGGGCCGCCACGGGAGCCGCCGCGGCCGCCGCCACCACCGAAGAAGTCGCTGAAGACATCGCCGAAGATGTCCGAGAAGCTCGCGCCGCCGAAGCCCGCACCGCCGCCGCCCATCTGCGGGTCGACGCCGGCATGGCCGTACTGGTCGTAGGCCGCGCGCTTACTGGCGTCGGACAGGACCTCGTACGCTTCGTTGGCCTCCTTGAATTTGTCCTCGGCAGCCTTGTCGCCGGGGTTGCGGTCCGGGTGGAACTTCATGGCAAGCCGGCGATAGGCCTTCTTCAGGTCCGCTTCGCTGGCGCCGCGCTCGACACCCAGTACCTCGTAAAAATCACGTTTGGCCATAAATTCTTTGCACCTTGAAAACCTCTCCCCCAGACACGCCAACGCGGGAGCAAGCCCCCGCGTGACGTTTCACGCGCACCGACCCGCTGGTCGGTGCGCTGGAGCGCAAGCTTGCACGCGGCTTACTTGTTCTCCTTGACCTCTTCGAACTCGGCGTCGACGACATCGTCGCCCGCCTTGTCGTCAGCGGCCTCGCCCTGAGCGGCAGCGCCCGGCTGCGGCTGTTCGGCGTACATCTTCTGCGCCAGCGGAGTGGATGCCTGGGACAGCGCGTTCATCTTCGCCTCGATCTCGGCCTTGTCGTCGCCCTTCACGGCAACTTCCAGCTCGCCGAGCGCTTTCTCGATGGCGGCTTTCTCCTCGGCGGTGGCCTTGTCGCCAGCCTCGGTGACCATCTTGCGAGTCGCGTGGACCAGCGCGTCACCCTGGTTGCGGGCAGCGGCCAGTTCCTCGAACTTGCGGTCTTCCTCGGCATTCGCCTCGGCGTCGCGGACCATCTGCTGGATCTCGTCTTCGGACAGGCCGGAGGACGCCTTGATCACGATGGACTGCTGCTTGCCGGTGGCCTTGTCCTTCGCACCGACGTGCAGGATGCCGTTGGCGTCGATGTCGAAGGTCACTTCGATCTGCGGCACGCCGCGCGGAGCCGGCGGGATATCGGCCAGGTCGAACTTGCCCAGCGACTTGTTCTGCGCGGCCTGCTTGCGCTCGCCCTGCAGCACGTGGATGGTCACGGCGCCCTGGTTGTCATCGGCAGTGGAGAACACCTGGGACTTCTTGGTCGGGATGGTGGTGTTCTTGTCGATCAGCGCTGTCATCACGCCACCGAGGGTTTCGATACCCAGGGTCAGCGGGGTGACGTCGAGCAGCAGCACGTCCTTCACGTCGCCGGCCAGCACGGCGCCCTGGATGGCAGCACCCATGGCAACGGCTTCGTCCGGGTTGACATCCTTGCGCGCTTCCTTGCCGAAGAACTCGGCAACGGTCTTCTGCACGAGCGGCATGCGGGTCTGGCCGCCGACCAGGATCACTTCGTCGATCTTCGACACGTCCAGGCCTGCGTCTTTCAGCGCAACGCGGCACGGCTCGATGGTACGGCTGACCAGGTCTTCCACCAGGGATTCCAGCTTGGCGCGGGAAACCTTGACGTTCAGGTGTTTCGGGCCGCTGGCGTCAGCGGTGACGTACGGCAGGTTGACATCGGTCTGCTGGGTCGAGGACAGCTCGATCTTGGCCTTCTCGGCAGCTTCCTTCAGGCGCTGCATGGCCAGCGGGTCGCCCTTGAGGTCCATGCCGGATTCTTTCTTGAATTCCTCGACGAGGTAGTCGATCAGACGCAGGTCGAAGTCTTCACCACCCAGGAAGGTGTCACCGTTGGTGGCCAGTACTTCGAACTGGTGCTCGCCATCAACTTCGGCGATCTCGATCACGGAAACGTCGAAGGTGCCGCCGCCCAGGTCATAGACGATGATGGTGTGGTCGCCCTTGGCCTTGTCCAGGCCGTAGGCCAGCGCAGCCGCGGTCGGCTCGTTGATGATGCGCTTGACGTCCAGGCCGGCGATACGGCCGGCGTCCTTGGTGGCCTGGCGCTGGCTGTCGTTGAAGTAGGCCGGAACGGTGATGACCGCTTCGGTGACCGGCTCGCCCAGGTAGTCCTCGGCGGTCTTCTTCATCTTCTTCAGGACTTCGGCGGAGACCTGCGGCGGAGCCATCTTCTGGCCCTTGGCCTCGACCCACGCGTCGCCGTTGTCAGCCTTGACGATGTTGTACGGCACCATCTTGATGTCTTTCTGTACGACGTCTTCTTCGAAGCGACGACCGATCAGGCGCTTCACCGCGTACAGGGTGTTCTTCGGGTTGGTCACGGCCTGGCGCTTCGCCGGCTGGCCAACCAGGATTTCGCCGTCGTTGGCGTAGCCGATGATCGACGGGGTGGTACGAGCGCCTTCGGCGTTCTCGATGACCTTGACGTTACCGTTCTCCAGGATGGACACACAGGAGTTGGTGGTCCCCAGGTCGATACCAATGATTTTGCCCATATTTCACTCTCCAGAAATTAGATTCCGCGCTGACCCTGTTGCGGGTCTTTGGCTCGGTTGATTACCCAGATGGGGACCGGGTGGTGGATTTCAAGCCTTCTCGTCGATCGAAGGCGGAGTTTGTTCCGGCGCCTTGCTGACCACGACCATGGCCGGGCGCAGCAGACGACCGTTGAGCAGGTAGCCCTTCTGGAACACCTTGACCACGCTGCCCGGCTCGAGACGCACGCTCTCTTCCATGGCCATGGCCTGGTGGTGTTCGGGATTGAACGGCTCGCCGTGCGGGTCGACCGGCTCGAGGCTGTAGCGCTTGAGGGTGTCGTGGAACATCTTCAGCGTCAGCTCGATGCCTTCACGCATCGGCTTGATCGCCTCGTCTTCCGGGTTCGACATCTCCAGCGCGCGCTCGAGGGTATCGACGATCGGCAGCAGGTCGCCGGCGAACTTCTCCAGGGCGAACTTGTGTGCCTTTTCCACGTCCTGCTCGGCACGGCGGCGGACGTTCTGCAGCTCGGCGACAGCGCGCAGGCTCTGGTCCTTCGCCGCGGCTACCTGTTCTTCCAGTTCCAGCACGCGGGCGTTCAGGTCCCCGGTAGCGCCGGTGTCCGGCTGCTCGTTGAACTGGGAATCCTGAGTCTGTTGTTCGTCAGACATGCCACTCTCCTAAAAAGAAAATAAGCCTTTGAAAACAAGGCGAACCCAATGGTCCGCGGCTCTGCCGTGTATATGGGGCGCCTTTGCGCCACTTCAAGGGCTGTCACCTCAAGGCAGGCCGGCAGGCGACGAGGGAGAATTGCCAGCCGCAAAAAATACTGTATAAATAACCAGACATTTCTACGGAGCCGCCGCCCATGCTGGTTCACCTGTCTGTGCACAACTACGCCATCGTCGAGCACCTCGATCTCGAGCTCGCCGCCGGCATGACCGTGATCACCGGCGAAACCGGCGCCGGCAAGTCGATCATGCTCGACGCCCTCGGCCTCGCCCTGGGCGACCGCGCCGACAGCGGCGTGGTACGCCCCGGCGCCGACAAGGCCGACATTCTCGCCAGCTTCGATGTCAGCGCGATTGCCGAGGCCCGCGACTGGCTCGCCGAGCGTGACCTGGAGCACGACGGCCCATGCATCCTGCGCCGGGTGATCACCGCCGAGGGCCGCTCGCGCGCCTACATCAATGGCTCGCCCTGCCCGCTGGGCGACCTCAAGCACCTGGGCGAGCTGCTGATCGATATCCACAGCCAGCACGAGCACCAGTCGCTGCTCAAGGCCGACACCCACCGCCGCCTGCTGGACGAGTACGCCGGCAGCCAGGATCTGGCGCGCCAGGTTCACCTCGCCGCGCAGCGCTGGAAGCAGACCCGCCAGGAGCTGGACCGCCTGTCGCGCAACGGCGAAGAACAGCGAGCCCGCCACCAACTGCTCAGCTATCAGCTGGAGGAGCTGGAAAACCTCGGCCTGGGTGACAACGAACTGGAGTCGCTGGAAGCCGAACACAAGACCCAGAGCAACGCCGGCAGCCTGATCGCCGCCTGTCGCCAGGTGGTCGAGCTGTGCAGCGAAAGCGACGCCGGCAACGTGCTGTCCGCGCTGACGTCCAGCCTCAACCGCCTCACCGCCTTCCAGAGCCAGCCGGCCGCACTGGGTGAAGCGGTGAATCTGTTGTCCAGCGCACAAATCCAGGTCGAAGAGGCCATCGGCGAGCTGAACCGCTTCGTCGATCATTTCGACGCCGACCCGATGCGCCTGCAGCAACTGGAAGAGCGCATGGACGCCATCTACAGCCTGGCGCGCAAGCACCGGGTGCAGCCCCATGAACTGCAGGACCTGCAACAGCGCCTGCTGGACGAACTGGAGGCACTGAACGCCGACGACGAAGCCGTGGAGCGCCTGGGCGACGAATTGGCCGCCTACGCCCGCCACTACCAGGAAAAGGCCGCGGAACTCAGCCGTCTCCGCCAGGACGCCGCACCGAAGCTGGCCAAGGCCGTGGAAGTGGAAATGCAGCGGCTGGGCATGCCGGGCGGACGCTTCGCCATCGAGCTGCGCGAGTCCACGGCGGACGAGCCGCAGGTCAATGGCCTAGAGCAGTTGGAATTCCTGGTCAGCGCCAACCCCGGCCAACCGCTGAAGGGCCTGGCCAAGGTTGCCTCGGGGGGTGAGCTGTCGCGTATCAGCCTGGCGATCCAGGTAATCACCGCGCAGACCTCGCGCATCCCCACGCTGGTCTTCGACGAAGTGGACGTGGGCATCGGCGGCCCCACCGCCGAAGTGGTCGGCCAGCTGCTCCGCCGCCTCGGCGATCGCGGGCAGGTGCTGACCGTCACCCACCTGCCGCAAGTCGCGGCCCAGGGCCACCAGCACCTGTTCGTGCACAAGGACCGCGACACCAGCGAGACCCGCACCGCCGTGGCCAATCTGAAAAAGGCCGAACGCATCGAGGAAATTGCCCGCATGCTCGGCGGCGTCGATCTGACCAAGGAATCCCTGGCCCACGCCCGCAAGATGGTCGATTCGGCCGTCCAGAGCTGAGAAATAAACCTGTAGGAGCGAGCTTGCTCGCGAACCGTGCAACTCCGGCTCTGCCGGAAGCTCCGTTCGCGAGCAAGCTCGCTCCTATCTAAAAGCCGCACAAACGAAAACGGCGACCCGAGGGTCGCCGCTTTTGCATCTGCGTGCGCTTACTTCTTCTTGCGCACGTAGAGCACCAGGTTGTGATCGACGAGCTCGAAGCCGCGCTCCTTGACGATCTCCTTCTGGCGTTTCTCGATTTCCGAGTCCATGAACTCGATGACTTCGCCGGTATCGACGCAAACCATGTGGTCATGGTGACCGCTGTCGGCCAGTTCGAAGACGGCATGGCCGCCATCGAAGTTGTGGCGCACCACCAGGCCGGCGGCTTCGAACTGGGTCAGGACGCGGTAGACAGTCGCCAGACCGACGTCTTCACCTGCCTCCATCAGCGCTTTATATACATCCTCTGCGCTCATGTGGCGCTGCTCGGCGGAATCGAGCATCTGGAGGATCTTGACGCGCGGCAGCGTGACCTTGAGTCCGGCTTTGCGCAGTTCGCTATTTTCAACCATGTGTGCTTTCTCGGCGCGGAATGCTTCGCAGCATCTCTCAATACAGGTATGATCGGGATTTCGTCGCTCAGCCAAGATAGTGGAAGTCACCCCTTGATGCAAAACGCCAAGCTCATGCTGACCAGTCTCGCTTTCGGGCTGGGACTCGCCGCACTCGCCGGTTGCTCGTTCCCGGGGGTCTACAAGATCGACATCCAGCAGGGCAACGTTGTAACGCAGGACATGATAGACCAGTTGAAGCCCGGAATGACCCGGCGCCAAGTGCGGTTTATCATGGGCAACCCCCTGATGGTGGACACCTTCCACCCCAATCGCTGGGACTACCTCTACAGCATCCAGCCCGGCGGCGGTCAGCGTCAGCAGGAGCGCATGAGCCTGTACTTCGGCGAAAACGACCAGCTGATCGGCCTCAACGGCGACTTCATGCCCGGCGTCAGCCGCGACGAGTCGATCCTCGGCAAGGAAGGCGGTGCCACCACCACGCCGGCGCAACCGACCCAGCAGCAGCCCGAGCAGCCCAAGGAAGAACCGGCCAAGCCCGGCTCCGTGGAAGAGCAGATCCAGAAGGAAGTCGACCAGGTGGAAACCGTGCCGATCCCGACTCCGGAACCGCTGGACAAGAACCCGCAGTAACGGGTTCACGCCCACGAAAAAGCCCGGCCAATGCCGGGCTTTTTGTTGCCTGCGATTTCAGCGCAGGCGGACTAACCGCGCGCCGCCCTGGCTCGGGCCGCGCGCTGCTTGCGCACTTCCTTGGGATCGGCGACCAGCGGACGGTAGATTTCCACCCGCTCGCCCGCTTCCAGCACCCGCTCCTCGGGCCTGGCTACCACCTTGCCGAAGATGCCCAGCGGGCAGCCCTGCACATCCAGATCGGGAAACTGCCCGGCAATACCGGACAATAGCACCGCCTCGCGCACCCGCGTGCCGCGCGGAACGCTGAGGCGCAGCAGGACCTGCCGGTGCGGCAGGGCGTAGACAACCTCGATGGCGATGCTCGCGGATTCAGCCATGCAGCTGCTTGGCGCGTTGGCAGAAGGCGTCGACCATGGTGTTCGCCGCCTGGGTGAACAGCGGGCCCAAGGTGGCTTTCACCAGAGCGCCGGCGTAGTCGAAGGTCAGGTCGAGGGAAATCTTGCAGGCCTTGTCACCCAGGGCCTTGAAGGTCCAGACGCCGTGGAGCTGGGTGAACGGGCCTTCCTCGAGATTCATCTCGATGCTCTGCCCCGGCACCAGCACGTTGCGGGTGGTGAAGCGCTGGGTGAGGCTGCCCTTGGCCACGGTCAGCTCGGCGCGCATGGCGGTCTCGCTTTCCTCCAGCACGGTGGAGGCGGAACACCAGGGCAGGAACTCCGGATAGCGCGCCACATCGTTGACCAGGTCGTACAGCGCCTTCGCCGGATAGGGCAGCAGCGCCGAACGCTGGATATGCGTGCTCATAGATTTCTCGCTTTGTGTTGTGGGGCATCTGACCGCGATCGATGCCCGCCGATCAAAAAAACAGCGCGCATTGTCCGAGATTAGCCACACACCCTCAAGCTTGCATGCCGTCGCACGCTGTCCTGATAGCGGCGCGGCGAGCGACTCCCTATAATGCGCGGCCTATGGCTAAACAGAAAAAGCACCCTTCGGGGACCATCGCGCAGAACAAGAAGGCTCTGCACGACTACTTCATCGAGCAGCGCTTCGAGGCGGGCGTCGCCCTGGCCGGCTGGGAAGTGAAAAGCCTGCGCGCCGGCAAGGCGCAGCTGGTGGACAGCTACGTGCTGCTCAAGGATGGCGAAGCCTGGCTGCTGGGCAGCCATATCACGCCGCTGACCACTGCCAGCACCCACGTCATCGCCGACCCGGTGCGCACGCGCAAGCTGCTGCTGCACAAGCGCGAGCTGGGCAAGCTGTTCGGTGCCGTACAACAGAAAGGCTATGCCTGCGTCGCCCTGTCGATGTACTGGAAAAAGCACCTGATCAAGTGCGAGATCGCACTGGCCAAGGGCAAGAAAGAGTACGACAAGCGCGGCACCGAGAAGGAGCGTGACTCCGACCGGGAAATCCAGCGCGCCATTCGTCACGGCAAGGACGACTAAGCCCTTCTGCGCCTTCCCGCGCCCTCCTGCGAGGGCGTGGCCGATCAGGCGTCCGCCGCGCCCTGGCGTCGCTGTGCCCGTTGCAGGCGCAACTCCTTCGCCTGCACCTCGGCCAGCACTTCCTGCACGTAGTCGATGTGCCGCTGGGAAATTTCCCGCGCCGCTTCCGCGTGCCCGCCCACAATTGCCTCGTACAACTCGCGGTGCTGACGCATCAGCTGCTCGCGGGTTTCGTCGCGCTGCGCGTACATCCCGCCGATGTTGGTCACCACGTTGCGCTTGAGCAGGTCGAACAGGCCGCGGATGGTGTGCAGCAACACCGCATTGTGGCTGGCTTCGGCAATCGCCAGATGGAAGGCGGCATCGGCCGCGCCCTCCTCCGCCCGACTGACCTTGCCGTGGCGCTGGTAGCAGTCCTGCAGGGTGTCGAACGCCTGCGTCAGCCGCTGGTGATCCACCTCGGTGGCACGTTGCGCCGCATAGAAGGCGCAGGAACCTTCCAGGGTGTGGCGAAACTCCAGCAGGTCGCGCTGCGCTTCCGGATTGCTCTCCAGCAGGTGCAGCAGCGGGTCGCTGAACATCGAGCCCAACCCTTCGCTGACATAGTTGCCACCGCCCTGGCGGCTGACCAGGAGCCCCTTGGCGCCGAGCTTCTGGATTGCCTCGCGCAATGACGGTCGCGACACGCCGAACTGCTCGGCCAACACGCGCTCGGCGGGCAGCCGTTCCCCGGCCTTGAGGGTGCCTTCGAGGATCATCGCCTCCAGCCGCTCGACGATGTCGTCCGACAGACGGCGTTGCTTGACCTGACCAAAACTCATGCGGGTGAACTCCCCTGGCTATCGTGCTCCGAGCCGCATTCTAGAGCGCGGCGTATACGGTACGGAGCAGCCAGCCCCGTACCGCCGCCGCCCCCAGCTTCGCACCGTCCCACCTCACGCTCTCGACAAAAGTCGCAGGGCAGCAAATTGACATGCCGCCAGCAGGGCTTTTACCCTGAGCGCTCGGCTTTGTAAATTGGTCATACCAATTTACCGGAAACCGAATCGAACGACAACAGTTCACGAAAAATCAGCCGCGATCAGTCGACCGACCTGCCCAGGCGCCACAAGCGCATCGGAATCGCCCGACCGGCAACCAGGCCCTCCACCCAAAAACAATTAGGGAGCCAACCAGATGCAAACCTGGCAGCAGATCTACACCCCGCTCGGCAGCCTCGGCCTGTCCGCGCTGGTCGCCGTCATTCCGATCGTGTTCTTCTTCCTCGCCCTCGCCGTGTTCCGCCTCAAGGGCCACGTCGCCGGCAGCATTACCCTCGCCCTCTCCATCATCATCGCCATCGCCGCCTTCGGCATGCCCGCCGACATGGCCATCGCCGCCGCCGGCTATGGCTTTGCCTACGGCCTGTGGCCAATCGCCTGGATCATCGTCGCCGCGGTGTTCCTGTACAAACTCACGGTCAAGAGCGGCCAGTTCGAAGTGATCCGCAGCTCGGTGCTGTCGATCACCAGCGACCAGCGCCTGCAGGTGCTGCTGATCGGCTTCTCCTTCGGTGCCTTCCTCGAAGGGGCGGCGGGCTTCGGCGCGCCGGTGGCGATTACCGCCGCCCTGCTCGTCGGCCTGGGCTTCAACCCGCTGTACGCCGCGGGCCTGTGCCTGATCGCCAACACCGCGCCGGTGGCCTTCGGCGCCCTGGGCATCCCGATCATCGTGGCCGGCCAGGTCACCGGTATCGACGCCTTCAAGATCGGCGCCATGACCGGCCGCCAACTGCCGTTCCTGTCGATCCTCGTGCCGTTCTGGCTGGTGTTCATGATGGACGGCTTCAAGGGCGTGAAGGAAACCTGGCCGGCCGCGCTGGTCGCCGGTGGCAGCTTCGCCATTACCCAGTACTTCACCTCCAACTTCATCGGCCCGGAACTGCCGGACATCACCTCCGCGCTGGTCAGCCTGATTTCCCTGACCCTGTTCCTGAAAGTCTGGCAGCCGGCCGGCGAGCGTGAAGTGGTCGCCACCGCGGGCGGCGCCGCCGTGTTGGGCGGCAACGGCCCGCGCGGCGCCGAACCGACGCCCTACAGCTTTGGCGAAATCCTCAAGGCCTGGTCGCCTTTCCTGGTGCTGACCGTGCTGGTCACGATTTGGACCCTGAAGCCGTTCAAGGCGCTCTTCGCGCCGGGCGGCGCGCTGTACAGCCTGGTGTTCAACTTCGCCATCCCGCACCTGGACCAACTGGTGGTGAAGACCGCGCCCATCGTCGCCAACCCGACGCCGATCGCCGCCGTGTTCAAGCTCGACCCCGTCTCGGCCACCGGCACCGCGATCTTCCTCTCCGCCGTGGTCTCGATGTTCATCCTGCGCATCGGCGCGAAAACTGGTCTGACCACCTTCAAGGAGACCCTGATCGAGCTGAAATGGCCGATCCTCTCCATCGGCATGGTGCTGGCCTTCGCCTTCGTCACCAACTACTCGGGCATGTCCACCACCCTGGCGTTGGTCCTGGCCGGCACCGGCGCGGCGTTCCCGTTCTTCTCGCCGTTCCTCGGCTGGCTGGGCGTGTTCCTGACCGGTTCGGATACCTCGTCCAACGCCCTGTTCAGCTCGCTGCAATCCACCACCGCGCACCAGATCGGGGTCAACGACACCCTGCTGGTGGCCGCCAACACCAGCGGCGGCGTGACCGGCAAGATGATCTCGCCGCAATCCATCGCCGTGGCCTGCGCCGCCACCGGGATGGTCGGCAAGGAATCCGACCTGTTCCGCTTCACCCTCAAGCACAGCCTGATGTTCGCCGCCCTGGTGGGTCTGATCACTCTGGCCCAGGCCTATATCTTCACCGGCATGCTGGTTCACTGACCGAGCGCTGATCGGCTGCGCGTCGGCGATACTGCGTTGGAAATGGCCTCGGGGTGCTCACCTACAGTTGTAGGCTCCGCTCCCTCGGCCATTTCCGCCTTGTCTCGCTCTAGCTCGCTCGATCCAAAACTTTTCTCTCAAAACGGAAGAGCCCAATGATCATCTCTGCCTCTACCGACTACCGCGCCGCAGCCCAACGCAAGCTGCCGCCGTTCCTCTTCCACTACGCCGACGGCGGCGCCTACGCCGAGCGCACCCTGCGCAACAACGTCGACGACCTGGCCGGCATCGCCCTGCGCCAGCGCGTGCTGAAGAACATGTCCGAGCTGAGCCTTGAGACGAAGCTGTTCGACGAGACGTTGAGCATGCCCATCGCCCTGGCGCCGGTCGGCCTGACCGGCATGTACGCCCGGCGCGGCGAAGTACAGGCAGCCCGCGCGGCCGCCGCGAAGGGCATCCCCTTCACGATGTCGACGGTGTCGGTGTGCCCCATCGAGGAAGTCGCCCCGGCCATCGACCGGCCCATGTGGTTCCAGCTCTACGTGTTGAAAGACCGCGGCTTCATGCGCAACGCCCTGGAGCGCGCCAAGGCCGCGGGCGTGAAGACCCTGGTGTTCACCGTGGACATGCCCGTGCCCGGCGCCCGCTACCGTGACGCGCATTCGGGCATGAGCGGCCCGAACGCGCCGCTGCGCCGGGTGTGGCAGGCGATGACCCACCCCTCCTGGGCGCTGGATGTCGGCCTGCTGGGCAAGCCCCACGACCTGGGCAATATCTCCCGGTACCGCGGCAACCCCACGGGGCTGGCCGACTACATCGGCTGGCTGGGCGCCAACTTCGACCCGTCGATCTCCTGGAAGGACCTGGAGTGGATCCGTGAGTTCTGGGACGGCCCCATGATCATCAAGGGCATCCTCGACCCGGAAGACGCCCGGGACGCGGTGAAATTCGGCGCCGACGGCATCGTCGTGTCCAACCACGGCGGCCGCCAGCTCGACGGCGTGCTCTCCAGCGCCCGCGCGCTGCCGGCGATTGCCGACGCGGTGAAGGGCGACCTGAAGATCCTCGCCGACTCCGGCATCCGCAACGGCCTCGACGTGGTGCGCATGGTCGCCCTGGGCGCCGACACCGTGCTGATCGGCCGCGCCTTCCTCTACGCCCTGGCGACCCACGGCGAAGCGGGCGTGAAGAACCTGCTGGACCTGTTCGAGAAGGAAATGCGCGTGGCCATGGTGCTGACCGGCGCCAAGACCATCGGCGAGATCACCCGTGACTCGCTGGTGCGCGAACTCGGACAGTAAGAACGATGCGCTTGTAGGAGCGAGCTCGCTCGCGAACCTGCCCAGCTCGATGCCCACCGGGTTCGCGAGCAAACGCGCTCCTACGAAAAGACCGTTTCCACAACGCGTTCAAATCAAAAGAACACCGATGGGCCGCCCAGCGGTCCACGCTCACCGATGATGACTGGAGCCGCCATGAGCCTCCCTGCCGCTTTCCTCGACACGGTAGAACACCTGATCCCCCGCGAGCGCCGCTTCGACGATCCGCTCTCGACCCTGGCCTTCGGCACAGACGCCAGCTTCTACCGGCTCATCCCCAAGCTGGTGATCCGCGTCGAGAGCGAAGACGAAGTCGCCAGCCTGCTCAAGTCCGCCCACGCCCACCAGGTGGCGGTGACCTTCCGCGCCGCCGGCACCAGCCTCTCCGGCCAGGCCGTGAGCGACTCGGTGCTGCTGGTGCTGGGGGACAACTGGAACGGCCGCGACATTCGCGACGGCGGCACGCAGATCCGCCTGCAGCCCGGCGTCATCGGCGCCCAGGCCAACGCCTGGCTGGCACCCTTCGGCCGCAAGATCGGTCCCGACCCGGCCTCGATCAACGCCTGCAAGATCGGCGGCATCGTCGCCAACAACGCCAGCGGCATGTGCTGCGGCACGGCGCAGAACAGCTACCACACCCTGGCCGGCATGCGCCTGCTGCTGGCCGACGGCACGCTGCTGGACAGCGAGCTGCCCGACAGCATCGCCGCCTTCCGCGATAGCCACGGCGCCCTGCTCGACCAGCTCGCCGCACTGGGCCGGCAAACCCGAGCCAATACTGAACTGGCCGCGAAGATCCGCCACAAGTACCGGCTGAAGAACACCACCGGCCTATCGCTGAACGCCCTGGTCGATTACGACGAGCCGCTGGATATCCTCACCCACCTGATGGTCGGCTCCGAGGGCACCCTGGGCTTCATCAGCGCAGTGACCTACGACACCGTGCCGGACCACCCGCACAAGGCCAGCGCGCTAGTGGTCTTCCCCGACGTGGAGACCTGCTGCAAGGCGGTGCCCGTGCTCAAGCAACAGCCGGTGTCCGCCGTGGAATTGCTGGACCGCCGCAGCCTGCGCTCGGTGCAGGACATGCAGGGCATGCCGGTATGGGTGAAGAGCCTGTCCGACGGCGCCTGTGCGCTGCTCATCGAATCCCGCGCGGCGACCCAGTCGCTGCTGCACGAACAACTCGCGCAGATCAGCGCCTCCATCGCCGAGTTCCCGGTGGAGAAGCAGGTCGACTTCAGCGAAGACCCGGTGGTCTACAACCAGCTCTGGCGCATCCGCAAGGACACCTTCCCGGCCGTCGGCGCTGTGCGCGAGACCGGCACCACGGTGATCATCGAGGACGTCACCTTCCCCGTCGAACAACTGGCCGAAGGCGTCCACCGCCTGATCGCACTGTTCGACAAGCACGGCTATGACGAGGCCATCCTGTTCGGCCATGCGCTGGAAGGAAACCTGCACTTCGTCTTCACACAGGGCTTCGAATCGCCCGAGCAGATCGCGCGCTACTCGGCCTTCATGGACGACGTCGCGCACCTGGTCGCGGTGGAATACGGCGGCTCGCTCAAGGCCGAGCACGGCACCGGGCGCAACATGGCGCCCTTCGTCGAGCTGGAATGGGGCCACGACGCCTACCAGCTGATGTGGCAGTTGAAGCGCCTGCTCGACCCCACCGGCATCCTCAACCCCGGCGTGGTGCTGACCGACGATGCGCAACTGCACCTGAAGAACCTCAAGCCGCTGCCGGCCGCCGACGCCATCGTCGACAAGTGCATCGAGTGCGGCTTCTGCGAACCGGTGTGCCCATCCAGAGGGCTGACCTTGAGCCCACGCCAGCGCATCGTCATGTGGCGCGACATCCAGGCCAGGCGCCGCGCCGGCCTCGACACCACGGCACTGGAACGCGACTACCAGTACCAGGGCATCGACACCTGCGCCGCCACCGGCCTGTGCGCCCAGCGCTGCCCGGTGAACATCAACACCGGCGAGCTGATCCGCAAGCTGCGCGGCGAACAAGCGCACCACGCCGGCACCGCCACCTGGCTCGCACGCCACTTCGCCACGGCGCTCAAGGGCGCGAAGCTCATGCTGCATGCCGCCAATGGCGCGCGCATGCTGCTGGGCGCGCCGCGCCTGGCGCGTCTCAGTGCCTCGATCAGCTATGCCAGCAAGGGCCGCGTGCCGCAGTGGACGCCCGCCATGCCGCAGCCGGTGCGCCTGGCCGCCCCACCGCAGCCTGTGGATAACGGCAAGCCGCGCGTCGTCTACCTCACCGCCTGCGTGTCCCGCGCCATGGGCCCGGCGGCGGCGGACGAGGAGCAGATGCCGCTGATCGACAAGACCCGCCAACTGCTGGAAAAGGCCGGCTACCAGGTGGTCTTCCCGGACAACGCCGACAACCTCTGCTGCGGCCAGCCGTTCGCCTCCAAGGGCTACCGGCTGCAGGCCGACGCCAAGCGCGACGAACTGCTCGCCGAACTCCTGCGCGCCAGCCGTGGCGGCCTCGATCCGATCTACTGCGACACCAGCCCCTGCACCCTGCGCCTGGTGCAGGACCTGGCGGACGAGCGGCTGAAGATCTACGACCCGGTGAAGTTCATCCGCACCCACCTGGTCGAGCGCCTGGACTTCCAGCCGCAGGACAAACCGGTGGCCGTGCACGTCACCTGCAGCACCCAGCACCTGGGCGAGAGCCAGGCGCTGATCGACCTGGTCAAGCGCTGCACCCGCGAGGTGGTGATCCCCGAGGGCATCCACTGCTGTGGCTTCGCCGGCGACAAGGGCTTCACCACCCCCGAGCTGAACGCGCACTCGCTGCGCACGCTCAAGGACGCGGTGCAATACTGCGAGGAAGGCGTCTCCACCAGCCGCACCTGCGAGATCGGCCTGTCCGCCCACGGCGGCATCGACTATCGCGGCGTGGTCTACCTGGTGGATCGCGCCACCCGCGCCACGCAGCGCTCTTCGTAGGAGCGAGCTTGCTCGCGAACCGAGGCTCGCCCGATTGCACGAGACGAAGCGAAGCCGCGATGTTCGCGAGCAAGCTCGCTCCTACAGGTCCCGGCCCGCGTAGGAGCGGACTCCGTCCGCGATTGGCCGCAGGCGGCGCCAACCCGGCCACTTTTCTTAACCCCTCGTTAAGCGATCGCTGGCACCCTCTGCCCGAACCGGATGGCGCCAGCTATCCTGCTGCACAGGCCGGTGAGGGGACCACGATGAGAATTCTATTGGCAGAAGACGACCAGTTGCTGGGCGACGGCATTCGCGCCGGGCTCGGTCTGGAAGGCGACACCGTGGACTGGGTGAACGATGGCGTGGCCGCCGAACAGGCCCTGGCCACCGACGAGTTCGACCTTCTGGTGCTCGACCTCGGCCTGCCGCGCAAGGACGGCCTGGAAGTGCTGCGCAGCCTGCGCCGCCGCGGCGACCTGACCCCGGTGCTGATCCTCACCGCGCGCGACAAGGTGGCCGACCGCGTGGCCGGCCTCGACGCCGGCGCCGACGACTACCTGACCAAACCCTTCGACCTCGACGAACTGCTCGCCCGCGTCCGCGCCCTCACCCGCCGCCACACCGGCCGCGCCGCGCCGCTGCTGCAGCATGGCGAACTGGCGCTGGACCCGGCCACCCACCAGGTCAGCCTGGCCGGCGTACCGGTGGACCTGGCGCCCCGCGAATACGCGCTGCTGCGCCTGCTACTGGAGCAGCGCGGCAAGGTGCTGTCGCGCACCCGCCTGGTGGAAGCGCTGTACGGCTGGGACGGCGACCTGGAAAGCAACGCCATCGAAGTCCACATCCACCACCTGCGACGCAAGCTGGGCAACGGCCTGATCCGCACCGTACGCGGCATCGGCTACGGCATCGACCGCCCCGACGGCGCGCCCCAGTCTTGAGCGGCAGCGTGCGCCGCGCCGGTTCCATCAGCCGCCGCCTGCTGCTGACGCTGATCGGCGGCGTCACCGTGCTGTGGCTGGTGGCCGGCCTGTTCACCTATCACCTGACCCGAGAACAGGTGAACCGCCTCTACGACCAGGACATGATCGACTTCGGCCAGGCCGCGCTGAGCCTGGTCGACGTCGCCGACGCCATCGACCCGCAGTCCAGCGACGCCATGGAGATCCTCGCGCGCAGCCGCAAGGCGATCGAAGGGCTGCCGCTGATCCGCCGCGAAGCCACGCTCGGCTATGCCATCTGGTACCGCGGCCAGCCCCTGCTGGCCACCCACAAACCGCCCAAGGGCATCGAAGCACAGCCACCGGGCTTCTCCGACCTGCTTGCCGGCGGGGTCAACTGGCGTGTGCTGCAGATGGCCACGTCGGGGCCCGACGAAGTACGCATCTGGGTCTTCGAGGACCTGCACTTCCGCCACAAGACCCTGCACCTGCTGTTGTTCAGCGCGCTGTTCCCGCTGCTGCTGGCGTTGCCGCTGTTCGCCGTGCTGGTGTGGTTCGGCGTACGCCAGGGCCTCGCGCCGCTGCGCAGCCTGATCGAACAGGTGCACCAGCGCGGTGCCCACAGCCTGCACCCGCTGGCCCTGAGCCGCGCGCCGGTGGAGGTGCACAGCCTGGTCAACGAGCTGAACCTGCTGCTGGAGCGCCTGAACTCGGCCATGGAGGCCGAGCGCCGTTTGACCAGCGACGCCGCCCACGAAATCCGCACGCCACTGGCGAGCCTGCGCACCCACGCCCAGGTGGCGCTGCGCTCCTCGGACCCGGCCGCCCACGCCCACGGCCTGCAGCAGGTGAGCCGCAGCGTCGAACGCATCGGCGCGCTGATGGAGCAGATCCTCCTGCTGGCACGGCTGGACGCCGAAGAGCTGCACGAAATCTTCGCCCCGGTGAACCTGCGCCTGCTCGCCGAAGACGCCATCGCAGACCTCGCGCCGCACGCCATCGACAAACACATCGAACTCACCCTCGACAGCCAGGACGCCACCCTGCCCGGCGTCGCCGCCTGGCTCGGGCTGCTGCTCACCAACCTGGTCGGCAACGCCCTGCGCTACACCCCCGAAGGCGGCCGCGTGGCGGTCAGCCTGGAACAGGGCGTCGACCGCGTGACCCTCTGGGTGCGCGACAACGGCCCCGGCGTCGCCCCGGCCGAGCAGGCGGCCATCTTCACCCGCTTCTACCGCAGCCCCAGCGTGGCCAACAGCCACGGCAGCGGATTGGGCCTGCCGATCGTCAAGCGCATCGTGGAAATCCACCACGGGCGCATTTCCCTGCACGAAGGGCTGGAGGGCGCAGGCCTGGGCGTGTGTGTCGAACTCCCGGCTACCGCTGGGCACATACTCTGAACTCCCGCTAAAACCCCGCAGTCCACCCTGTACGGCCCGCTTGTTCGGCCCACGACAACGGTCAAGTTGACAGGAGTACTGCCATGAAACGTGCCGCCCTGATCATTACCGCCGCCCTGCTGGCGTCGCCGGCATTCGCCGCCGACCTGTGCAGTGACAATCTGCAGAAAGTCGATGACGCAGTGAAAACCGTCACCAACAACACCCAGGCCCAGGAACAGGCCATGCGTCTGCAGGAAAAAGCCGCCCAGGCCCAGGCCGCCGGCGACACCAAGGCCTGCATCGCGCAAACCGAAAAAGCCCTGCAGCTGCTGAAGAAGAACGCCGGTGACGGCGGAGCCAACGGGTGATCCCCTGCGCGGCGGCCGGTCGCCTGGTCGGTCGCCGCTCATAACGCCCGCGAAGCCTCTGCCATTCGCAAGACCGCAGTTCGTTCCCCCGCCCCGCCCGCTCCCTAAGATGCAGTGATGCCCGACCACAAGAACCACAACCGGAATCGCCATGCCCGTCACCCGCCTGCTCATCGCCAACCGTGGCGAGATCGCCATCCGCATTGCCCGCGCCGCTGCCGAGCTGGGTATCCCGACGCTGGCGATCTTCGCCGAGGACGACGCCACCTCGCTGCACACGCGCCAGGCCGATCAGGCGACAGCCCTCAGCGGGCGTGGCGCCAGCGCCTATCTGGACCAGCAACGGATCGTCGAGATCGCCCTTGCCCACGGCTGCGATGCGGTCCATCCCGGTTACGGCTTCCTGTCGGAGAACGCTGAATTCGCCCGCCGCTGCGAAGCGGCCGGCCTGACCTTCGTCGGCCCGTCACCGGAGGTGCTCGAGGTCTTCGGCGACAAGGCCCGTGCCCGCGACCTGGCCCGCGACCACGGCGTGGCGCTGGCCGCCGGCAGCAACCGCGCCACCTCCCAGGAGGAGGCCGAGCGTTTCTTCCGCGAACTGCCGTCCGGCGCCGGCATGATGATCAAGGCCCTCGCCGGTGGCGGCGGGCGCGGCATGCGCGCGGTACGCAGCGTCGAGGAAATCGCCGAGGCCTACGCCCGCTGCCAGGCCGAAGCCCGCGCCGCCTTTGGCGATGATCGCCTCTACGTGGAACGGCTGATCCAGCACGCCCGCCACATCGAAGTGCAGGTGATCGGCGACGGTCGCAGCGTCAGCCATGTGTGGGAGCGCGACTGCACCCTGCAGCGGCGCCACCAGAAGCTGCTCGAAATCGCCCCCAGCCCCACCCTGCACCCGCGCCTGCGCGGTGCGCTGCTCAGTGCCGCCGTGCGCCTGGCCGATGCGGTGAACTACCGCGGCCTGGGCACCTTCGAGTTCCTGCTGGACGAGGACAGCGGCGACTTCGTGTTCATGGAGGCCAACCCGCGCCTGCAGGTGGAGCACACCATCACCGAAGCGGTGACCGGCATCGACCTGGTGCAGGCACAACTGCGCATCGCCGCCGGCGCCAGCCTCGCCGAGCTGAACCTCACACAGGCCGAGATTCCCCCGCCGCGCGGCCACGCCCTGCAATTGCGCATCAACCTGGAAAGCCTCGCCAGCGACGGCACGCCGCACCTGGCCTGCGGCACCCTCAGCGCCTACGAACCGCCCAGCGGCCCCGGCCTGCGCGTGGACGGCTACGGCTATGCGGGCTACCGCAACAGCGCCGGCTACGACTCGCTGCTGGCCAAGCTGATCGTGCACGGCAACAGCGGTTATCCACAGCTGGTGCAGCGCGCCTACCGCGCCCTCTGCGAGTTCCGTCTCGAAGGCGTGGCAAGCAACATTCCGCTGCTGCTCAACCTGCTGCGCCAGCCGGCGGTCGCCGACAACCAGGTCACCACCCGCTACCTCGAAGAGCACCTGCCCACGCTGCTGGGCGCCCAGGACCACGCCCACCCGCACCGTTTCTTCAGCCATGCCAGCGCCACCGCGCAAGCCCCGCGTAACCGCGAAGCGCCGGCCGGCAGCATCCCGCTGGCAACGCCCAGCGCCGGCGTGCTGGTGAGCCTGAACGTCGCCACCGGCGATGCCGTCGCCCTCGGCCAGATCATCGCCATCGTCGAGGCGATGAAGATGGAGTTCGAGGTAAAGGCCAGCGCCAGCGGCATCGTCCACAGCCTCGCCGCCACGCCCGGCGACAGCCTCGGCGAGGGCGACGCGCTGCTGTTCGTCGAGCCGGCGCAGATCGAAGCCCGGAAGGCCGAGGGTGCCGCCGCCGTCGACCTCGACGCCATTCGTACCGACCTCGCGGAAGTCCTCGAACGCCACGCCATCGGCCTCGACGAACGCCGCCCGAACGCCGTCGCCAAGCGCCACCGGATCGGCAAGCGCACCACCCGCGAAAACCTTGCCGACCTGCTGGATGAGGGCAGCTTCATCGAGTACGGCGCCCTGGCCATCGCCGCCCAGCGTCGCCGCCGCAGCGTCGAGGAATTGATCGCCAGCAGCCCCGCCGACGGCCTGGTCAGCGGCCTGGGCAGCATCAACGCCGCGCAGTTCGGCGACGAGAAGGCCCGTTGCCTGGTGCTGGCCTACGACTACACGGTGTTTGCCGGCACCCAGGGCGTGATGAACCACAAGAAGACCGACCGCATGCTGCACCTCGCCGAGCAATGGCGCATCCCGCTGGTGCTCTACGCCGAAGGCGGCGGCGGGCGCCCCGGCGATACCGACTTCGTTGGCGTGGCCGGGCTGGACAACATGAGCTTCGTCGGCCTGGCGCGGCTCTCCGGGCTGGTGCCGCTGGTGGGCGTGGTCTCCGGCCGCTGCTTCGCCGGCAATGCCGCGCTGCTCGGCTGCTGCGACGTGATCATCGCCACCCGCGACACCAGCCTGGGGATGGCGGGGCCCGCGATGATCGAGGGCGGCGGCCTGGGCAGGTTCGCCCCTGAAGAAGTCGGCCCCAGCGACGTGCAGAGCGCCAACGGCGTGATCGACGTGCTGGTGGAGGACGAGGCCGAAGCCACCCGCATCGCCCGCCAGTACCTGGCCTATTTCCAGGGCGACAGCGCCGACTGGCAGTGCGCCGACCAGCGCCTGCTGCGCCATGCGGTGCCGGAGAACCGCCTGCGAGTCTACGACATTCGCCAGGTCATCGAGCAACTGGCCGACAGCGGCTCGGTGCTCGAACTGCGCCAGCACTTCGCCGCCGGGATGGTCACCGCGCTGGTGCGCATCGAAGGCAAACCCTTCGGCCTGATCGCCAACAACCCCATGCACCTGGGCGGCGCCATCGACGCCGAGGCCGGCGACAAGGCCGCGCGCTTCATGCAGCTGTGCGACGCCTTCGACCTGCCGATCATCTCGCTGTGCGACACCCCCGGCTTCATGGTCGGCCCGGAGGCGGAAAAGACCGCCACTGTGCGCCACGTCTCGCGCATGTTCGTCACCGCCGCCAGCCTGACGGTTCCCTTCTTCACCGTCGTCCTGCGCAAGGGCTACGGCCTGGGCGCACAGGCCATGGCCGCCGGCAGCTTCCACGCCGCGCTGTTCACCGTCGCCTGGCCCAGCGGCGAGTTCGGCGCCATGGGGCTGGAAGGCGCGATCCGCCTCGGCTACGCCAAGGAACTGGCCGCCATCGAAGACCCGCAGGAGCGACAGAAGCTGTTCGACAAGCTGGTCGCCGCCGCCTACCGCAACGGCAAGGGTCTGAACATGGCGAGCTACCTGGAGATCGATGACGTCATCGACCCCGCCGACACCCGCCGCTGGGTGCTGCGCGGGCTGGCTTCGACGCCCAGGCCTGTCCCGCGCCAGGGGAAAAAGCGCCCACTGATCGATACCTGGTGACACCCGGGTTGAGCTGCCCGGCCAATCCGCTAGAATGCGCGGCGTCATTGGGGAGTAGCCGACCGTTCCGTGAACGGGGGCGACGTCAACACACTTGGCCCAAATCCATTGGCGATCGTGCGAGCTAGAGCAGAACTAGGCGAGAGAGACTGAGAAAGCGGAGTTTACGAATGTAAATGAGCAGTTATCAGTCGCTCTCAACGACGTTCTGCCGACGCGCAGCAGATCGTAGAGGGATTTCTGGCCATGGCGTCGCCAGCAACTTAGCCTGGCAAGACCTTTGACCACGTGATCTCCGCAACGGCCGGGGAGATGCGTGGTCATGGGTATTACACCGGCCGGGAGCTTCACCGTGATGCACCACCCCACTCTTCGCTCCACCCGCCTGGAGCCGCGCGCATGCTGACCTTCCTCCTCGAACTGCTCGGCATGCTGCTGGTGATCCTGATCGCCGCCGAACTCTTCACCAACGCCCTGGAACACTTCGGCGAACGCCTGGGGATTTCCGAAGGCGTCACCGGCTCGCTGTTCGCCGCGGTCGGCACGGCCCTGCCGGAAACCCTGATCCCGCTGCTGGCGTTGTTCGCCGGCACCAACAACGTCAACCTCAACGAGGAAGTCGGCGTCGGCGCCATTCTCGGCGCGCCGCTGATGCTCTCCACCCTGTCCACCTGCCTGATGGCCTGCGTCGCCTGGCGCGCCCGCGGCCTGCTCGGGCGCATCCGCCCGGAGCGCACCGGCCTGCAGCGCGACCTGAACTTCTTCCTGGTCGCCTTCTGCTTCGCCACCATCGCCATGTTCGTGCCCGCCGAATTGCGCTCCGTGCGCATCGCCCTGAGCGTGCTGCTGGTGCTCACCTATGTCGGCTACATCACCCTGACCCTGCGTGCCTCGCAGAGCCTGGTGGAGGACGGCCACGGCACCGAGGCCGACCACCACATGTACCTGTCGCGCATCGGCCTGCCGACCAACCTCGCCACCATCGTACTGCAACTGCTGCTGGGCCTCGCGCTGCTGGTGCTGGGCGCCAAGGGCTTCATCCACGGTGTGGAAGGCCTCTCGCACATCCTGGGCATCTCCGCCCTGTTGCTGTCGCTGCTGATCATCCCCATCGCCACCGAACTGCCGGAGAAGATCAACAGCATCCTCTGGGTGCGCCGCGGCAAGGACACCCTGGCCTTCGGCAACATCAGCGGCGCCATGGTCTTCCAGGGCACCCTGCTGCCCGCCATCGGCATCCTCCTCACGCCCTGGCAGCCGCGCATCGAAGTGCTCACCGGCGTGCTGATCACCCTCGGCGCAGCGCTCTGGCTACGGATCAACGCCCAGCGCAGCGGCGGCCTGCCCGTCTGGGTACTGCTGTTCAACGGCCTGCTGTACGCCGCCTATCTGGGCGTCACCCTGTCACGCTGACGCAGACGGCTCATTGCCTACACTGACAGTCCGGGCTGCCGTTTCGGCGGCAGCCGCTCGACCCGCAATACGCCGAAGGAGTGAGCATGAAAATCCTGGTAGTCCTGACCTCCCACGACCAGCTCGGCAGCACCGGCAAGAAAACCGGCTTCTGGCTCGAGGAGTTCGCCGCGCCCTACTACGTCTTCAAGGATGCCGGTGCCAGCCTGACCCTCGCCTCGCCCAAGGGCGGCCAGCCGCCGCTGGACCCCAAGAGCGACGAGGAAGATGCGCAGACCCCGGCCACCCGGCGCTTCCGCCAGGACAGCGAAGCCCAGGCCGCGCTGGCCAACACCGTGAAGCTCAGCGAGGTGAAGGCCGACGACTACGACGCGGTGTTCTACCCCGGCGGCCACGGCCCGCTCTGGGACCTGGCCGAGGACCGCACCTCGGTGGCGCTGATCGAAGCCTTCCACTCCAGCGGCAAGACCGTCTCCGCCGTCTGCCACGCCCCGGCCGTGTTCCGCCATCCACGCGGGCAGGATGGCCAGCCGCTGGTGCAGGGCCGGCACGTCACCGGCTTCTCCAACAGCGAAGAGGACGCCGTCGGCCTCACCGACGTGGTGCCGTTCCTCGTCCAGGACATGCTCAAGGCCAACGGCGCCCGCTACAGCAAGGGCCCGGACTGGCAGAGCCACGTCGAGGTCGACCGCGGCCTGATCACCGGGCAGAACCCCGCGTCCTCCGAGGCCGTGGCCGAAGCCGTGCTGAAATTCCTCAGCTGACAATGGCTTGCGCCGCCCCGGGTGGCTATCGGGGCGGCTTTGCCGTACAATCGCCCACGACCTTTCAAGGTTTTGGGGCCGATTAGGATTCGACGCCGGTAACAAAACTCGAGGGGCATGCCGAGTAGGTGACAGTTCTCGTAAATCAGCTGCCACAACTTTATAGTTGCCAACGACGACAACTACGCCCTAGCAGCCTAAGTGCCGCTAGCAGACCCTAGGGGATGCCTGTAAACCCGACGATTAGGTCTGTCATATAGAACAGGATCGCCGCCAAGTTCGCTGTAGACGTAACGGCTAAAACTCATACAGCTCGCTCCAAGCGCCCTGCCACTCGGGCCGCAAGGAGTTAACCTAATAGAGATGGCTAAGCATGTAGAACCGACAGCGGAGAACTGGCGGACGGGGGTTCAAATCCCCCCGGCTCCACCAAACGCAAACGATAAGCCCCTGATTTTCCTAGCGAATTTCAGGGGCTTTTTCGTTTCTGCTGCAAACTGTCGAAGAAATGTCGAGATTAACCTCTCGCGTCTCGACCAGGTTCATCCTCCGCTACGCGCCAACGCCAGTACCGATCAGGCTTAACCCAAACAACAGTCTGCTCAGTCGCAACCTTGAAGGCGTCCAAGAGCCGCCGCCCAACTACCAGGTTACCATCCGCGTTCTCGCGAAGTAGGCCCTCCGCGCTTGCCTTAACCAGGTAATCAACGACATCGTCCTGATAGATGCAACCGTCTCTTTCGAGCTGCGCGAGCATCCATTGCACGACCGTTTTAGGCTCCAACGGGCGCACCTACCGGAGCTACTTCCAGCGACTCCGCGGGGAAACGGCCATTCTCGAGTTTCTTGCCAGCAAACCACTGGCACGTGAACAGCCGACCGCCCGCATCTGGAAGGGTCTGGACCGTCATATTCGGCCCCCCGGACTTCAGCCTAACAATGTCACCAACGTTGAACGCGTGCTGCTTAGCCATGAGCTTCTCCTTTGCAATGGCATTTTGCCTTGATGCTACTGTGGCGTTTCACAAATAACACTCATATTTTTCGGCCTAGCGCCTCGGCTGCCCGGCCGACGCTCGCCAAGATTTCATCGGCCTTTCGGTGCCAGCGAAAGGGTCGAGGGT